>JADFNB010000008.1 GCA_022563595.1 Gemmatimonadota bacterium | reverse complement strand
CCCCCCAAGCCCGTCCCCAGCCCCAATTCCCTACAAATCCCGGGAAATTCACCCCGAAACCAACCCACATTCGGGCAATAGTCCCCGAAATCCGCACCACCCCCCCCCCCCCCCGTTCCCGGAATTACCTTCGGGTCAATGGTGGAGACGCGCCATTGCCTATGAACACCACGGCCCCAAGTCTGCAAGCGCGCGTCCCTCCAAAAGTTGTGAGGCCTTCCTCTTAATCTCCGCCGGAACCCAACGCGGGAATGAGACCTCTTTCACGACATGGCGACCGGACGTGGTGTGAATCTCCTGAATCTTGGCAAGACGCTTACGCGGAAACCGTTTTGCTACTCGCACCAAGGCTGGCCACATACGGCGGTGAACGTAGGTAATCTTTCCGTCAATAAGGCGACAAACCAGAACGTCCTCTGAGTCCCTAACGCGGCGAGTCACTTTCCAGATCTCCTCACCTTTGGGATGCCCCCACCAACTTCCTCGAATTGGTGCACCCGTTATTTTCTCGACGAGTGAGGGTACCGGACCCTTCGCCGACTCCAAGACGACACCGTGTGCCCGGACAAAGGCAATTGCTTGGCGAAAGGTCATGGCTTGCAACTCCTCTCGCGCAGCCTAGCGGCTCAGTCGAGCGAGCCGAGCCGTGCTTTCGACGACACCCTCTCGCACGTTTGCGACTGCATAAAGGTCTCTCGCTTCTTCCCACAGCCGTCTCGCCTCTTCCACCTCACCCGCGTCGTCTTTGAGTATGGCCAGCGGCCGAATCGCGTTCGCGAGATCAAGCGGGGGAGTTCGCTCGTGGCTACGATAGAGCGCAAGCGCCTCGTCATAGCACGGCTCGGCCAGTTCCACGCGACCCATATCCTGATAGATGTCACCTAAATGGCGAACCGTATGTGCCAGTGTGAGAGGGTCACCCTCTCTGCGGCAAATGGCGACGGCTTCTTCGTACAACGGCTGCGCTGCATCGCCACGCCCTAGGTCTCGCTCGATCTGGCCGAGCCCCTTGAGCGCCTGCACCAATTCGCGCTGCACGCCGGCCTGGCGACAGAGCGCGACCGCCTCGACCAAATCCCGATGCGCGTCGGCCAGTCGATTCTCTCGTCGTGCGCGACCCGCTTGTCTCGCGAGCTTGATGGCAGCGTCTGACATCCGTACTCCTTGCCGAACTCGCCCGGCCGCCTATGGTTCCTGCGCTTCAGCCCCGGGCAACTTTTTGGCTGGCGGGCAGCTGCAGGCTGACTTCGCTAGCCGAATGTGCACAATCCCTCCTCAGGCGCACAATCCAACGACTTCCTTACTACACGAGCGCGCCCGCCAGACTGCAGACAAATATGTGCCTCGCTGATCGACCGTCAAACTGGTCACTGGCACCAAAGAGCGCCATTTTACAGACGTGGCCAGCCGGAGCCCCACGTGTCAGATGTGCTGGACCGCCTCAAAGCTGCTCTAGCGGAGCGCTATCGCGTCGAGCGCGAGGGATATGCTTATACGCCCGTTCGGGGCTATTCGGGGTGCCCGGGGGTGCCAATGACCGACCCGCAGGCTGGCAAACAGCCGAGCAGTGGTACGAATCGTCCCGTACCCGGCATGCGAGCTACCGGAGACTGCCCGGGTACACTCATCCCACTGACTGGATGCCTCCAGTACCAAGGGCGATACTTGGGGGACAGCAAATTCTTATTGTGATATAGTCACCGCGGCGCGAAGGAGGGCGTTTCCCAATGCGACATGCCGTATTGCTCATCGTTACGGCGCTGGGCGTGTTCCCCGACGCCGCGCGCGCCCAGGACCCGGTGCCCGTTTCGGCCGAGTGGGTTGGTAAATGGCGTGCGGATCTCGACACTGCGGCGTCGCAGCTCGAGCGGTTTCACATCGATCTGTACCACACGGTCTCGCGTGACCGGTTCCGCGTCGCCATCGACTCGCTGAAACAGGCCGTGCCGCGGCTGGCGCATCATGAGATCGTGGTCGAGCTGGCCCGGATCATGGTGCTGATCGCGGACGGTCATACGCGACTCACGCTGCCTCTAGCCGACGGTGTGGAGTTCTTCACCGGGCACGCGAACACTCCACCACCCCACGTGCCGGGACTCGCATTCCGACAGTACCCGCTCCGTGTGTTTCTCTACGACGACGGCGTGTTCGTGCGCCGCGTGAGCACGGAGCACGCAGAGGCGGCGGGCATGCGAGTGGTCGCGATCGGCGACCATCCGATCGACGACGCGATGGCGATGGTCGCACCCACCATCCGGCATGACAACGCGCAGCAGGTGCGTTACCTCATGCCGCAGTGGCTCGTGATCCCGGAGATCCTGCACGCGCGCGGTGTCATCCAGGATATGGAACGCGTGCGGTATGTCCTCGAGGACGGCAACGGCCGGCGCCGCGACCTCGTGCTCGGCCCGGTACCGGCGGGCGAAACGGTTCAATGGACCGACGCCCGCTCGGGCAGCGGTGATCTGTTGTCGCAGCGACATCCGGGCGTCAACTACTGGTTCGAGTATCTAGCCGGCGAGCGGCTGGTGTACGTGCGCTACGCCGAGGTGCGAGTGCAGGAAGGTCGTGAAACGATCGAAGAGTTCGCCGCGCGCCTCTATAGGTTCATCGACCAGAACCCCGTCGAGCGCGTCGTATTCGACATTCGTGGGAACGTGGGCGGCAACGGCGAGCAGAATCGTCCGCTGCTGCACGGGGCGATACGAAGCGACAAGCTGCGGCGGCCGGGATCGCTGTTCGCCATCATCGATCGCGGTACGTTCTCAGCAGCGCTGATGTTCGCGATGGACCTCGAACGGCACACGCCGGTGATCTTCGTGGGGGAGACGATGGGAGCGAAACCCAACCACTACGGCGATTCCCGACGGCTCCGACTTCCCAACACCGGCCTCACGATCCGCGCTTCCACGCGCTACTGGCAGCTCAGTCGTCCGACGGATCGGCGGGACGCGGTCGCTCCTATGATCCCCGTTCCCGTGAGGTCCGCCGACTACGCAACGCAGAATGATCCAGTACTCGATGCGGTACTCAGCTTCCGTCCCCGTCCGGGTCAAGCGGCCGGGCGGTGGAGCGGTGTGCTTGGGATTCGCGGTCGCAATTTCGACATCGCCGTCGAGATCACCGAAACGTCGGCGGGCTGGTCCGGCGTCCTCTCCATCCCGGCGCTCGAGGTCGAGCGTGCAACACTGCGCGATGTCGTAGTACAGGGTGACGAAGTACGGTTCACTTGGGTGACACCGCGCGATTCGATCGACTTCGTCGCGCGCGCGGGTGCACAGCGATTGATCGGCTTCGGCTTCTACACGGGCTTCTTCTATCCGGTCGCCTTGGAGCGAGCGGAGGGGCGTGAGGATAGAGAACAGTGAGACCTGGGGATAGTGCGGCTCCCTTGCGCCAACGTCGCGCCGCACAGCAGGCGATTGGCACTGCGTTGGTGTTCCCGTCGCACGGAGATCCCAGCAAGCCAGTCTCGATCTGCCAAGCCGGGACCTAGCTCCTGAAAGCCTATGAGCTCGCCTCTCTCGACGTGTGTCGGCGTCTCTGCGAGGTACTCACCTTAACTCGTGTTCGTGAACTCTTAATGAGTAGGCTGTAGGTTCGATTCCTACGCGGCGCGTCGGGTGACAAAAGGCCCTTGGTTTCTCCGGGACGCCGCGGCTCCGGAATCTTGCATCCCGCATGGTAATAATCAGGTTACATGCCTACCATCAAAGTCGGACGTCGACGTGGAGGTCACCGCACGGTGAACTCCTTCACCATCCCATCGCCGGCAGTCACTTCGGAAATCCAGGCGTAGCGACCCGGTAGCAGCTCTATGGTGAAGTACGCCGTGTACCCCACCGGCATCTCCTGGGTGCCTCCCACGAACACGGCCGGGGCGGGCGCCCGGAGGCCGTCGACGTTCATCCAGTCCATCCATCTCACGACCTCGTCCAAGTCCGTCCCCGCCTCCAGGCGGACCACGTGCACGTCGTTCCCAAGACCGAACTCCGGATGCTCCTCGAAGTGGACCGCGACGGTGTGCTCCCCCGGTGTCACCTCTCCCTCGACTGCGATCTGGAAGTTGGAGAGCGTTATCTCGATGTCGGCGTCGGGAGCCGACGCGCCTGAGGACTCACTCGTCACGGTGATCGGCCGCTGCATCCCCAGCGACGTATGGAAGGTCCCGTCCGTCGTCTTGACGTAACACTCCATGACGTAGGTACCGGGATCCAGCTCCATGGTGGCCCAAGCCACCCCGCCCGGCGCCACGAGACCGGGACCGCCCATCGGCCTGACCGACCCGTACCAGTCGGGGAGAAGACGGCCCAGCAGCTCGCCTGCCTCCGCCTTGTCCGCGGCACCCGTCTTCAGCACGTGCCACACGCTATCGAAGGGCGCCACGACCTCGCGGCGGTAGTCCTGGAACGTCTTGCCGTCGGGCAGGCGGTTCAGCAGGAGGAAATGGTGCTCCTCTCCCCGGTTCTCCATCCGGAAGGTGCTCCAGCCGGAGGGAATGGAATCGGGCACCTGGAAGGCGTAGTCCCGGGCGGTCACCTGTACCACGTGGGCGTCGGACGGCTGACAGGCCACGAGGGTCACGGCGGCGAGCACGATCCCGAAAGTCGGGAAAAAGCGTCGATCGATCATGAAGGCTCCTTGACCGGATGAAGACGATGTGGGAATCATGGGACTTCACCTACGGCTAGGGAGTGGGAATCGGTCGCCTGCACGCACGTGCTCAGGTCCTGATCTCTGGAGCGAGTCCCCGTAATTCGCGCCACGATCACGGCGCGCTGCCCCCGCCCCCGGGGAAGCTCCCGTCCGGGTTCAGTCCCCAGCTTCGGTCCACCTCGCGCAGGAGCCGGTCATAGCGGGGATCTTCCCGAAGCGGCCCGAGGACACCGGGGAAGAGGTAGCGTGCGGCGAGAGTGGGCCAATACCCCCAGCGATCGACCTCCTGGAACGCTTCGAAGGCAAGCTCTTCTTCCCCGAGGGCCGCGAGAACCAGCCCCACGTTAAACGGCTGGTCAACCTCCCTGAGGTGGTCTAGCAACTCGCGGGCACGGGTGGTGTCCCCTGTGGCCACATGGGCAAGCGCCAGTGTAGCCAACGGCCCCGAACCCGCCCACGGAACCGACAGATCTCGCAGAATCGATTTCGCTTCCGCCAGCCGGCCCACATGGTACAGTGCCAGTGCCTCATAGAAATGGCCCGTTCCGAAATCGGGCGAAATCTCTTGCGTACGCCGTGCCTCCTGGACAGCTCGTTCTTCTTCGCCGTTGAACAGATAGCTCAACGACAAATGGTTCACCGCCTCTGGCGAGAGGGGGTCCAGCTCGACCGCACGCTTCGCTCTTTCGAGCGCATCATTCGGATTACCGACCAGAGGTAGCACCCAGCTCAGCCAGCTGTGAGCCTCGGCGTAGCTCGCCCTGAGATCCACGGCCAGCTCGAGTTCGCGGATCGCATCCGGACCCTCGCGGCTCTTGTAATGGAGCATTCCGAGCGAGGCGTGGGCTTCCGCCAGATCCGGGTCCAGCGCCAGGGCCCGGCGGGCGGCGTCACCGGCTCGGGGAAGTAGGCTTCCGGGCTCCGCGTACCCGTAATCCTCGAGTAACCAGAGGGCGTCCGCCAAACCCACCCAGGCGAGCGCGTAGCTCGAGTCCCGAGCGATCGCCCGCTCAAAATAGTCCACTGCCCGGCGCATCCTATCTTCGGTCCGCTGGTCCAACTGCGCGCGGCCCTGGATGTAGAGCCGGTAGGCGTCCAGGTCCACCGTCGGTGTCCGCTCGACCCGTCGCTCCTCCTCCGGGCTGAGCTGCATCTCCAGGGACAGCACGATCTGCTTCGTGACCTCGCTCTGAATCTGGAAAAGATTCTCGGCCGTCAGCTCCCGCCGGTAGCTCTTCGCCCACACTTGCCGGTCCGTCCGGGCGTTCACCAGCCGGGCACTCACCTGGACCTCATTGCCTATCTCCTGGACTTCTCCGCGGAGAACCCAGGTCACGCCCAATTCCCGGGCGATCGTTGGAAGCGTCTTCTCGGAAGTGCGGTAGCGCATCACGGAGGTCCGGGAGATGACACTGAGGTCGGAGACGCTGGACAGCCGGGTCAGCACGTCCGCGTGGACCCCGTCGGTGAAGGCGGTGGCCTTCTCTTGCCCCAGGGTCTCGAATGGAAGGACCGCAATGGAGCGGTCGTCGATTTCCGTCCCGCCGCCGGCTCCCGTCAGGTACCAGCCGCCCGCCACCACCGCGAGTAAGCCGAGGATCACTCCAAGCCCGATGCCTACCCGCTGCCATGCGACCAGCCGACGCGTGGCCGGCGCCCGCGACACCACCGTCTGCGTCGTCAACGCCTCTGCAAACGCGCTCGGCGTGGGGAATCGATCCTCGGGACTCTTCGCCAGCGCCTTCTGTAGCGCCCGCTCGACGCACGCAGGGATCTTCAGATCGCGGGTCCGGAGCGCCGGCACCGTGTCGGCGGCATGCTGCGCCAAGAGCGCCTGCGGAGTATTTCCTTCGAAGGGAGTGCGGCCGTCGACCATCTCGAAAACCACGCAGCCCAGGGCGTACACGTCGCTCCGCCCATCCACCTTCTCTTGCCCCAGTGCCTGCTCCGGGCTCATGTAGGCCGGTGTGCCGATAGCCAACCCCGTCGCCGTGAGCCGCTCACCCCCGGCGGCTTGGATCGCGCGCGCAATCCCGAAATCCGCCACGATCGCTTGGTCGCCCGCCAAGAGGATGTTCTCCGGCTTGACGTCGCGATGCACCACGCCGCGCTCGTGGGCATAGCTCAGCGCCGAGGCAATCTGGTCGGTGATACGAATGCCCTGGTCCACCGACAATTTCCCCTCGCGGTCCAGGCGCTGTCGCAGCGATTCTCCCTCGATGAACGGCATCACGTAGTACAGCAACCCGTCCGCCTCGCCCGAGTCGAGCAGTGGCACGATGTGGGGATGATTCAGCTTGGCCGTGATCTTGATTTCGCGCAGGAACCGCTCACCTCCAAGGGCGGCGGCCAGCTCGGGCTTGAAGACCTTGATTGCGACTATTCGATCGTGCCGCAGATCCGTGGCCAGATACACAACGGCCATTCCGCCCCGCCCGAGTTCCCGCTCAATCCGATATCGGTCTCTGAGCGCAGCTCGGAGTCGTTGCTCAACGTCCGTTACCTCGAACGTGTCACTGATTTGTGCCGGTGTCGCCGCACCGCACCTTGTACAGAATGTGGCCCCTTCGGGCACCGGCGAGTTGCAGGAGGGACATCTGGTCGGCTGCGCGTTCATGCCCTAACCTCCCGATGGTGCTTGAGGTCCTCCGCCAGGTACACCGTCGCCATGCCGCGGCCGCCGATTTTGCGCTCGACGCGGTAGCGGTCGGCTAGAGCAGTGGTGAGGCAGTTCAGCACGTCCGACCCGTGGGGCTCCGGGCTGGCAGCGTCTACTAAGATGCGGCGCTCGACCGCCTCGGGTAAGCCTACGGGTCCCACCGCTGGCAGCGAGACAATGGACGTGGCCGAGTTGCTGCGCCGTATCTTCGAGATCGAGCCCCTCGCGTGTCCCCGCTGCGGTCAAACAATGTGCATAGTCGCCTTCATCGCGGCATCTGCCCGGCGGGCTCGCGCCACAGTTCGAATGATCGGATGGAGTAGGAAATGGAGTCGAAACGTGCTACTTCGATCCTCTCCCGTCGCTTCCTTCGGGATGGTTCCTGGCGCCGGTACGTTGACGGTGGCTTTTGTGGATCCATTCCCGCGTGAGGGGCGTGAGTGCCGTCAAGACACAGTGAGTACTGTGCCACCGAGAGAAACCACGGTGCCAGCGGCATGTGGCGTTTTGTCGGGTCCCGGCAATGCGTGTCTCTTTGCGGTAGAGGGCGTACCGGCTAAATTACAGGTTGCCCGTGGCCGTCACCCAGCCAATCCCAACTGAGAGGAAGCCTTTATGACGTCGCAAGGATCTCCCCTGGATGGCCTCAAAGGCTTGCGGCCGGAGAATATCCCGCCTCCCCGAACCATCGGCATCGGGTTGCTGGTTCTGCTGGGGCTGCTGCTGGTCTGGAGTTCTGTCTTCATGGTGCAGACAGAGGAGGTCGGCGTGGTGCTGACCTTCGGCAAGTACAGCCATGAGGCCGACCCGGGGCTCCGTATCAAAATGCCCTGGCCGCTTCAGACGGTGGTGAAGGTGCCGGTGCAACGCCAGCTCAACGTGGAGTTCGGTTTCCGCACCGCCACCCCCGGCGTGCGCTCGCAGTATGCCCAGCGCAGCTACATCGATGAGTCGCTGATGCTCACGGGCGATCTGAACGTCGCGGTGATCGAATGGACGACGCAGTTCCGGATCGACGATGCCAAAAAGTACCTGTTCAACGTCAGAAACCTGTACGACCCCGCAGAGGCAGGCCGCGGGGACACCTTCCGTGACATGAACGAGGCGGTCATGCGGGCCGTGATCGGCGATCGGAGTGTCAGCGAGGTTCTCACCGTCGGCCGGCAGGAGATCGCTTCGGAGGTGGAGCGGCGCCTGCAGGAGCTGTGCGACCAGTACGAGACCGGCATCACGGTGGAGCAGATCGTGCTGCAGGACGTCAACCCGCCCGATCAGGTCCGGCCGGCGTTCAACGAGGTCAACCAGGCCCAGCAGGAAAAGGAGCGGATGATCAACGAGGCAAGGGCCCAGTACAACACCGTCATTCCCCGGGCCGGCGGTGAGGCGCAGCAGACGATCCAGCAGGCCGAAGGCTATGCCACCGATCGTGTCAACCGCGCGCGGGGTGACGCCGAGCTGTTCAAGTCGCTGTTGGCTGCCTATCGCAGGTCGCCGGAGGTGACCCGCAGACGCATCTACCTCGAGACGATGCAGGCGATATATCCCAACGTGCGGCAGAAGATCATCCTGGACCAGGCGCTTCAAGGGATCCTGCCGCTGCTGCCGCTGACTGGTGGGAGGTGACGCCATGACGATGAATGCTCGGATGATCGTTATCGGCATCCTGGTGCTGCTTGGCGTGCTGGCCGCCGCCGGAGGGCTCTACAGGGTCGGCGAGACGGAGCAGGTGGTGATCACCCAGTTCGGTGACCCGAGAGGCGATCCGGTCACCACACCGGGATTGCACTTCAAGATCCCCTTCATTCAGCGGGCCAACTACTTCGACAAGCGCTTCTTGGAATGGGATGGCGACCCGAACGAGGTGCCGACCCGGGACAAGCGGTTCATCTACGTCGATAGCTACGCCCGCTGGCGGATCAGCGATCCACTGCTGTACTTCCAGCGATTGCGTACTGAGCAGCGGGCGCAGTCCCGGCTCGACGCCATCCTCGATGGCGAGACCCGCAACGTGATCGCCAAGCATGCGCTGATCGAGGTGGTGCGCAGCAGCAACCGCGAGTTCGCCGTCTCCGAGGAGGCCGGCGCCGGCGGAGTTTCCGCGCGCGCGGACGAAGTGGCAATCGAGTTCGGCAGGGCGCAGCTCGCTCGTGAAGTGTTGCTGGCGGCGCAGACCCGCACCGAAGATCTGGGAATCGAGATCCTCGATTTCCAGTTCAAGCGGCTCAACTACGTTGAGGAGGTGCGTCGGGAGGTCTATGCGCGGATGATCTCCGAGCGGCAGCAGATCGCCGAGCAGTTTCGTTCGGAGGGGGCCGGCGAATCGGCGCGGATCAACGGCGAGAGGGAGCGGGAACTCAAGGAGATCACCTCGGAGGCATATCGCCAGGCTCAGGAGATCAAGGGCCGGGCCGACGCCGAGGCGGCGGACATCTACGCCGCAGCCTACAACCGGGATGCGGAGTTCTACCGCTTCCTCAAGACCATGGAAGTACTCAGGGCGACCATGGACTCGACTACCGTGCTGGTGCTGAGCACCGACGGCGATTTGCTCCGCTATCTCGGCCGGGCCAGATAGCGCGGGTCACAAACTCGGCTTCCAGGCCGTGCTCTTGCCCCTCGCAGCCTAGCGGCGCTGAGGGTCGAGGGGCGGCGTGGAGGGCGTGCGAACCTGACGGTGGTGGAGCTCGGGCTGTTATCTGTCGGTGACCCCTTGCGTTTTGTATCGCAGGGCCCGTAGCTGACGTCCCATGAAGGTCGTCCTGGCACCATTCGGTACCCGCGGGGATGTGCAACCCATGATCGCCCTCGGCCGTGGGCTGCAGCGGCGCGGACATGAGGTGCTGCTGACCGGGCCGGAGAACTTTGGTCCGTGGGCCGAGGCGCTCGGGCTGCCCTTTGCGGCCGCGGGACCGGATATCGAGCGGCAGCTGCGGAGCGCCGGCGATGCGGCGGGGAGTTTTGCCTATCAAGTCCGGTATCTCATCCGGGAACTCGTCCCGCGGCAGTTCAATATGCTGCCCGACCTCTGCGAGAGCGCCGACCTCATCGTCGGCGCGGGCATCCAGTTCGCCGCACGCTCGGTCGCCGACCGGATGGACCGGCCGTACGCGTACGTGGCCTACGCCCCGGTGGCCGTCCCCAGCGCGCACCATCCGCCTCCGTTCATACGCAACCAGCGTCTGCCACACGGGATGAACCGGGTGTTGTGGCGGATCTTCGGCGTCATGGCCGGCGGAATGCTCGGCAACGCCGTGCGCCGGGGCAGGGAACGCCTGGGACTGCCGCCGATAGACGATCTGATGGCTCACCTTTCCGACGTGCCGCTGATCCTCGCCGTCGAGCCGGAACTCGCCGACCCACCGCCCGATCTGCCGCCGGGCGCGCGCGTCACCGGCCCATTGCTGCTTCCAGACGACGGACCGCTCGACGCCGAGCTGATGCGGTTTCTGGAAGCCGGGCCCGCTCCCGTGTTCCTGGGGTTCGGCAGCATGGTGAGTGACCGGGCGCGCGAGCTGGTACAATTGTTTGCCAACGCCGCGGAACGGCTCGGGTATCGTCTCGTGGTACAGGCGGGGTGGACAGGGATCAGTGAGGCTGAAATCCGTCTGGGGCAAGGCTGCAAACTGATCGGCCCCGCACCCCACGGCGTGCTCTTCCCACGGGTGCGGGCCGCGGTGCACCATGGGGGAGCGGGGACGACGACGGCGGTAGCGCGTGCGGGCATCCCGCAGCAGATCCTGCCACACCTGCTCGATCAGTTCTACTGGGCGCACCGCGTACGTGCGCTTCACCTCGGGCCCCGGGCGATCCCGGTGCACCGGGTGCGACGGGAGCGGCAGGTTACGCGACTCCTCGCCGACCTCGTCGGGACGCCGTCCTACATGGCTCACGCCCGCGACCTCGCCGCTCGCCTGGACCGGTTGGACGGTGTGCGCGAAGCGATCCAGGTTCTGGAAGAGCTGGTGGCGTGAACCATTCGGCCTCCCCAATGCCGCCCGGCTGGTGAGGTGTCGGCGCGACCCCTATCTTTCAGCTAACATGCTCATTGGGGTTTGGCATGTCCGAGAAGGACGAGTCCGGCACGCCGATCACGTTCTCGAAGGAAGAGGCGTCCCGGATCCGTGAGGCGTTTGCGAAGCACAGCGAGCACCTCATCTGCCCGCGCTGTGGCGGAGCGATGAAAGCAGGGGGCCCGGTTGCCGGTGGCGGCAGCATTGCGCCCGTGCACGAGATCCGCTGCGACGCGTGCGCCGCGAGCGTGTTGGCGTCCGCTGGTAGGTGAGGCCCGCATCCGCCCTCGCTGGGATGTGCCGCACACCAAGCGCTCGCGCCGCCGTTGAAGAACGTTTGCAGCAGTACGTGCACTGTGGAGGTGTGATCCTGTGACGGGAAGTGAAATGGCTCAGACGAGCCAATCGTTGGCGGACGTCGATTGGAACGCGTTGTTGCGACCGTATAAGCGGCCGAGCGCATTGAGAGGCACGTTCCAACTGATCAATACCGCCGTGCCGCTCGGCTTGATCTGGTTAGCCATGCTCTGGAGCCTTCAGTACGGCTATTGGCTCACGCTGCTGCTCGCGGTGCCTGCGGCTCTGCTGTTCATGCGGATGTTTATATTCCAGCACGATTGCGGTCACGGCGCCTTCTTCCGGTCGCGCAGACTCAACAACATCGTAGGCTCGGTTATCGGGGTGATGACGCTCGTGCCGTATGACTATTGGCGCAGGACACACGCCATCCACCACGCGACGTCGGGTAATCTCGATCACCGGAGCTTCGGCGATATCGACACCTTGACGGTACGGGAGTACCTCGGCTTGCCGCGATCCAAGCAGCTGCTCTATCGCCTGTATAGACATCCGCTGGTCCTGCTGGTGATCGGGCCGGCGTACCAATTCATCTTCAAGCATCGCTACCCGGCCGACCTGCCGCGTACGTGGCGGCGCGAGTGGGCGAGCGTCCATAAGACGAACCTCGCACTGCTGGCGGTGCTCGTGCTGATGTGGTCTACGGTGGGACTCGAGAGCTTCCTGCTGGTCCAACTACCGATCACGCTCATCTCCGGCTCGATAGGGGTCTTTCTGTTCTACGTCCAGCACCAGTACGAGGATACCTACTGGCGGTTCCGTGAGGCGTGGAATTACTACGAGGCGGGTTTGGAGGGCAGCTCGCACTTCGTGCTTCCGAAGGTGCTACAGTGGTTCACCGGCAACATCGGGCTGCACCATGTCCACCACCTCTCCAGTCAGATTCCGAACTACAGGTTGCAGCGGTGTTTGGATGAGAACCGCGCCCTCCAGAATGTCACGCGCCTCACGCTCGTCGAGAGCGTGAAGACGCTACGCATGACGCTATGGGATGAAGACGAGCGGCGGCTCGTGGGGTTCCGTGACCTGGGACCGATTCGCCAGAGGCTGGCTGCTCGGGACGGGACGCCTATCACTGCTACGAAGCCCGACGCCGTTCCGACACTGTGGCGCTGACTCAGGCGCGGTAGCGCGTCGCGCGAGTGTGCCGTCTCCCTCAGCGGCGCTAGTCTATCACACGCGTCATTGTGAAGCTGCCGGAGAAAGCGTTCTGCGCCGAGAAGAAGACGTCGCTCCGTCCTGTGATGTGTCCGTCCCGTACGGTCCCTTCATGGTCGAGCCGCAGTATCAGTCCCGCGATCTTGAAGTTGACTACAGTACCGTCGATCTGGCCGCTGAGGGGAAAGACCCCCCGATGATCGGTATAGTCGCCATAGATGCTGTCACCGACTTGGCGGCTGATGGAAATCCCGCCCACGAAAACCTGTTGCCTCTGACAGCCTATGGCGCCGTTGCCTGACGAACGGAAGAATGCGCAGGGGTTGAACAGCACGTAGCTGTACTTACCCGTCAGGTCGGGAATGGTCTCGGGTGCTGTGGTGCCTTCGCAGGAGGCGAAGATCCCTACGCTGGCGACGATGATCGCTCTTGTACCGAGGTTCCGGACGGACGTTCGCATGGTCATGCCTCCCTCTCAGAGGCCCAACAGGATCTATCGGTTCATACCTACAATTGCAACAGACCCCTCGAGGTCCCAAAAGATCCACGGCCGTACAGCCTGCGGGATGAATCGCTGCGCGCTTCAGGTAGGGCCCTCCTGTCCGCATGCTCGCTTGGCGGATCTGACCCAGACACGGGTCTCCGCGGTCGTCGGACGCACCGGGGACAGCTCGTCTCTCAGAGCGTGCGCGAGTTGGGCCCCGTCGCGCGTCGCCAGGATACAGACATCGTCAACGCCCAGCTGGAGGAGCTTGCGGGCGTGTTCGTTTCCGATGCCGCGGAGGGTCACGAGTCGGGCCGTCTCGACCATGCGTGTTGCGGTGGTGCTATCCAGCTCGGTCGCCGCTACGAGACGGCGCCAATCGATCCGCGCGAGATGGTTGAGTGAACGGATCTCGGCTCCCCTCATGATTTCGACCTGCCGCGGTGTGATACCGGGCAACTCAGCGAGGCGCGGGACCGTGGAGCTGATCGTGTACCGTTCCATGGTCGAGAGGGTGACGACCACGAACGCCAGTGCCGCCGTGCCGGCCACGGCCAGCCGCTTGGGGGCGACTCGCGCCATCCCCGAGACGGGAATCGCGACGCCCAGCGCGCAGAGCGCGGCGTACATCGACCACGCCTCGAGAGCGAGGAACGGAAAGCCGACGAATCCCAGGGGCGGCATCTCGAACAACTTCGTCTGCTCCAGCCACGGCACCGTGTAGATCCAGTGCCCGTCGGCCCAGTAATTGTAGGTCTCCCATATGAGACCGATACCGATCCCGCCGAGCATCAACCGGCCGATCCGGCCCCACTCACCGCGCTCGACATCGCGAATGAGCGAGAGCTGCGGGATGCGACGGTACACGAACGGGTCCGCTATCAGGAAGACGGATCCCCAGATCAGCGGGAAGAACACTACCGGGCGCAGGAGCGCGAGCGCACCGATCCCGAGGCCCAATCCCACTGCCGTCCGGAGTTCCCACGGACGAATAGCTATGGGGCGTGTGCGCCAGCGCTTGCACGCGCCGGCGGAGTCGAACACGCGCTCTGCCAGCAGAAGTGCCGGAACGACCGTGGCGAATGAGAGCAGGATCCCGCTCCATCGCTCCCATTGGAGGGCGGGAAGTGAGACATAGTACCAGTTGTGGAGCCGGAGGTTGGCGGCCTCGAAGACGAGCCAGATCACGGGAGACCAGGCGAACAGTGAGACGGCGAGCCGGCGATCGGCGAACAGCGATGGACGACCCTCCGGCCTACTGGCGATCGCGTCGAGCAGGATGAGTGTGGGATACCACGCGAACACGTAGAACCACGTCGGTACGGGACCCACACGGAAATAGAGGAGTCCCCAGACGACGACGATTGTGGACGCCGAGAGCGTGATACGCATGGGTTGAACGTTATGGCAAACGCGGCGCGGCGCCAGACGGAGACCTTACCCTAACCTTTCACTTTCGCCCTTCACTTTTTATTCTTAGCCTTGACTCTCACCCCTCAAGCCCATGCCCACACCAACAACGATCGACCGCCGCGTATTCATGTCCTTCTTCTCCGGCCTCGGACTTTCGGAGACGCTCTATCCCGGTGTCCTCTGGTCGCGTGTGCAGGATGAGGAGCAGGTCACCAAGGAGATGCTGGCCGACGCCGAGGCGGTCGCCGGCCTGGAGTTCTCGGACGAAGAGCGTGAGCTGATGCTCGAGGGTCTGAACGACAATCTCGAGGCGTACGAGCTGCTCCGCTCGGTCTCGATCCCGAATCAGGTGCGTCCCGCGCTCTCGTTCGATCCGGCGGTGCCCGCCGACGCCTTGCCGCAGGAGCGCCGTCCGCTCATACCGAGCCGGTTGGGGCGTGTGCGCCGGCCGTCGACCATGGAAGAGCTGGCGTTCCGTTCGGTAGCCGAGCTGGCGCAGCTGGTGCGCACGCGGCGGGTGACCTCGGTGGAGTTGACGGAGCTGTACCTCGACCGGCTCGAGCGGTACGGACCGCGGCTCGAGTGTGTCATCGAACTCACCAAGGACCGGGCGATGGAGCAGGCGCGACGCGCCGATCGGGAGCTGGCCCGCGGCAACTACCGCGGTCCGCTCCACGGCATCCCTTGGGGTGCGAAAGATCTGCTTGCCACCCGCGGATCCCGCACCACCTGGGGCGCCAAGCCGTTCGAGGAGCAACGGCTCGACGAGGATGCCACGGTCGTCCAGCGGCTCGACGGGGCGGGCGCGGTACTCGTGGCGAAGCTCACGCTCGGCGCGCTGGCCTGGGGTGATGTCTGGTACGACGGACGCACGCGCAATCCGTGGAATCCGGAACAGGGTTCGAGCGGCTCCTCGGCCGGGCCGGCAGCGGCCACGGTCGCGGGGCTGGTCGGTTTCGCTATCGGGAGCGAGACCCTGGGTTCGATCATCTCCCCAGCGACCCGGTGCGGTGCGACGGGCCTGCGCCCCACGTTCGGTTGGGTGAGCCGGCACGGCGCCATGGCGTTGTCGTGGAGCATGGACAAACTCGGCCCGATCTGCCGCAGCGTCGAGGATTGTGCCCTGGTCATGCATGCGATTCATGGACCCGACGGCAGAGATCCGACCGTGCGTGATGTGCCGTTCAATTGGGATGGTACACGAGGTATCGACGGGATCCGGATCGGCTACCTCGCGAGCGCTTTCGAGCGCGATCGTGGAGAACGGGGCGCGGAGTGGAAGGAATTCGATCAACGTTCTCTCGCCATGATGCGCCGGATCGTTGCGCCCCTTAAGCCCGTCGAGCTGCCGGACAACGAGCGGTATCCGACCCAGGCGATGGGGTTCATACTCAGTGCCGAGGCGGCGGCTGCGTTCGACGAGCTGACGCGGAGCGGCCGGGACGATCTCCTGGTCCGCCAGCAGCAGCGCGCGTGGCCCAACGTCTTCCGGCAGTCCCGGCTCGTGCCTGCGGTCGAGTACATTCAGGCGAACCGGCTGCGCACCTTGCTCATGGAAGCGATGAATGCGGTCTTCCGCGAGGTCGACGTGTTCATCGCGCCGTCGTTCGCGCCGCGGCTGCTACAGGTAACGAACCTCACGGGCCATCCCGCGGTCGTGTTGCCCAACGGATATCGCGATGAGAACGGAACGCCGACCAGCATCTCGTTCATCGGAAAGATGTTCGGGGACGGGCAAGTTCTTGCCGTCGCGAAGGCGTACCAGGACGCCACCGACTTCCACCGGCGGCATCCGCCCGGGTTCGCATAGGATCGAGTATCTTTGTCCATGATGTTGGCGCCGCTTCTGTTCACCGTGTCACTCGAGGGTCTGCAGCCCGGTCCCGCCGCGCTGCGCGAACCGCTCCCGCTGGTCTGGTACGACCACGTGCGCGAGCAGCGCGCGGTACGACACCTCATGGACCTGGCGTCGAGGTTGACCGATCATGGGTTCAGGTGCGGCGCCCGGATGGCCGAGTTCCGTATCGAGGCCGATGCGCCGACTACGGCGACTGCGATCGCACCAGTCGCGTGGGCGAGCGCGGTATTCTCGCAGTCCGCCTAGACCGCTCCGCCGACCATCAGCCGGGCGTCACCTCGAGGGTGGTCACGTGCAGGTCGATACGGTGGTTCACGCGCAGCCCCACGATCCCGTCGCACTCGAGACCCGCGCGCGGCACGCTGGCGACAGATGCGTCATTGACGAAGAACTCGACGTTCTCCTCCCCGACCACGATCTTGAGCACGTTCTTCGCCGACCCGTCGGTCGGCTTCGGCAGGATCGCTGCGTGACGCGTCCAAGGCACGATGGTCTCGGTCTGGCCACCGTGGCGACTCTTGACCAGGAACGATCCGTCCCCGCGGATCAGGAAGTAGAGATACGTCTGGTTGGGGCCGGCGAGATCGCGGCCGCCAAACAGCACGCCGAACGCCTCACGCCGGCCGCTGGCTGAGAAGAGGTAGGTCTCGCTCTCTATGGCGAAGGAGCCCTCGGCTGTTCGCGCGGGATCGTACAGGATCGCGGCCGGTCCGGTGCGGATGTGCCATCCGGGCGGCATCTCCACGAAGTGCACCGCGCTGTCGGGCGTACCCGGGTGGTCGAACCGTACCTGCCAGGTATCCGCCCGTGCCAGCTCGGGGTCCTGTGCGGCGAGCGGGGCCGCGATCGACATCAAGATGAGCATCGGCAACAAGGCGCGCATGCGGGCTCCTGGCACGGGGTGTTGGAACGTAGCGGCTGCCGCTGGCCGTGGCCAGCCCGTTCATCAGAGACGGGCTCATCGGCCGGTCGCAGCGGATCCCGACTCACGGTGTGATCACCCATCGGACACCTTCTCCCCGGCGCAGCCGGTCGAATCCCTCCTCGATGTCGGCGAGCGGCAGGCAGCCGCTCACGATGGGCTCGAGCGTCAGGCGACCCGCCTCGACGAGCGCGATGATCTCGGGATACTCGCCTCCGCCGCAGCCCAGGCTGCCGACGACCTCCAGCTCGTAGTACATGAGCCGCGCCGCCGATAACGTGACGTCCTCGGGCGTATACCCGATCACGCACAACCTGCCGCCCTTGCGCAGCAGACCGTAGGCGCCGCGTATCGTGGCGGGATTGCCGACGGCCTCGAATGCGACGTCGACCCCGCCGCCAGTGAGTTTCTTGACGTGTTTGTCCAGCCGCTCGACCGTGCCGGGGTTGATCGTCTCGCCGGCGCCCAGCTGCCGCGCGAGCGCCAGGCGCTCATCGCTCAGGTCGATGGCGATCACGCGGCCGCCGGCCGCGACGGCGCACTGCACCACGTTCAAGCCGACTCCGCCGCATCCCATGACGGCGACGACGTCCCCCGGTCGCACGCGCCCCCGGTGTTTCACGGCATGGTACGGCGTGGACAGGGCGTCGGCGATGACGGACGCGTGCTCGAGGGACATGCCGGCCGGAACGCTCACCAGCTCCCGGGCGGGAACCACGACGAACTCGGCATAGCCGCCGTCGATGTTGTTGCCGAGCATCACGAGATTGTCGCACAGGTTCTCCCGACCCTGCCGGCAGTAACGACATCTCCCGCACGAGAGCACGGCGGGGATCAGCACGCGCTCGCCCTCGGCGTGGCCGTCACTGTCCGGGCCGAGGCGCTCGACCGTTCCGGCCACCTCGTGCCCGAGAATCAGGGGCGGGTCCTTGAACGGCTTGACGCCGTGATCGAGATAATGGAGATCCGTGTGACACATCCCGCATGCGGCGACGCGGACCAGCGCCTCGCCTGAAGCGGGTGTCGGGATCGGGACGTCCGCAACCTCGAGCGGACGGTCCACACCGTTATATACCGCCGCCTTCATCGTCATGTCTATTCGTCCCTTTTCTTGCGCGTATAGATCGTCCGGAACCCGAGCAGCGCGACGAGCTGGCAATCGTCGCACTCGTCACCGAATTCTTCCCCACGGATGGGATCGGCCACGACCTCGAAGCCGAGCTGCTCGTACAACTCGATCGCCTCCTCCACCCGCAGTGCATCCGCGATGAAGCGTCGCTCCCAGCCGTCGGCCACGCGCGCCGGATCGGGACGGAGTTGCGCCTCTGACAGGACACGCCTCGCCTCGCCTTGCACCACGAAGCGCAGCGGGTCGATCGGCCTGTCCTGCTTTCCGGATGGCAACGTCGGCTCGTGGCTAGGTGCCTGCCGCTGTCACGGCCCGCAGCTTCCGCAACCGCCGTTGCCCGAGTATCGCAGCACCGACAGCGGTAGTGAACTGCACGAGGTCACCCGGCGGGACGTTGACCTCGGTTCCCAGCTGCCCGCGTACAACATTGGCCATGCGCTCGAACCGAAGAATACCTCCGATCAGCGTGAACTCGGGTTCCATGCGCACGCGCTTCATGAGCTGCACTGAACGGCCCACCAACGATACGATCGCGCCGTGCATGATGTCCGCCGGAGCCATGCCCTCGGACAGGTGGTTGATCACCTCCGACTCGGCGAACACGGCACACACGCCTGAGATCGACACGGCTTGCTTGGAGGTCGCGACCAACGGGCCGATTTCCTCGGTCGCATATCCCATGTATCGCGCGGTCTTCTCCAGGAACGCACCGGTACCGGCAGCGCACTTGTCGTTGAGCCGGAACGATTTCACCTTGGCGCTGTCATCGAGCCGGCTCGCTTTCATCGTCTGCCCGCCGACGTCGAGGATCGTGCGCGTGCCGGGGAAGAAGTGCGTGGCGCCTCTGGCGCTCGCGGTGAGGTCGGTGACCTGGACGTCACTGATCGCCGCCTGATGCCGTCCGAACCCGGTAGCCACGATGTACTCGACGGCGTCCCGGCTCATGCCGGCGTCATGTACGGCGCGCTGGAGCGTACGTTCCGCAATCTCCGTGAGCTTGAATCCCGTTGGTTCCATGGCCCGGCCGGCGATCTCGAGATCGGGCTCAAGAATCACGGCCTTGGTATAGGTGGAACCGATATCGATGCCCGCGGTGAGTGTCATGCCGTATCCTCCGCCGCCTTGGCCGGCGTTCTGCTGACCAGAATGCGGTCGAGCGCGAACAGGGCGGCGCCAAGCGCACCGATGAAATGCGATTCCTCGCTTACGTTGACCTGGCCATCGATGCGCCGATTGATGGTTTCCACCATTGCGACGTTTCGTGCGACGCCGCCCGTGAACGTGACCTCCTCATGGATTCCGACACGCCGCAGCAGGCCGACCGAGCGGGTTGCGATCGACTCGTGCACGCCGAGCAGGATATCCTCGATCTTCTTGCCCTTGCCGAGCCACGATAGCACCTCCGACTCGGCGAAGACCGTGCAGGTGGTGCTTATCTTGACCGGCCGCTCACCGCGCAGAGCCGTCGGACCGAGATCTCCCAGCGGGATATCGAGCGCGCTCGACGCCGCATCTAGGAACCGTCCGGTACCGGCCGCGCACTTGTCGTTCATGCAGAAATCCTGGATCTCGCCCGACTGGGACACACTGATCGCCTTGGTGTCCTGCCCGCCCATGTCCAGGACCGTGCGCGTCCGGGGAAACATGTGTACGGCGCCCCGCCCGTGGCAGCTGATCTCGGTGACCTGAGTGTTGCCGAAGGTCACCTTGTACCGCCCGTAGCCCGTGCCGACCACGTACTCGACTTCCTCCTCACGGATGCCGCCGTCGCCCAGCGCCTGCTGAAACGCGCTTTCCGCGGCGCGCATTACGTTCGCGCCGGTGTCGGTCAGGGAACGACCGACGATCCGCCGGTGCTCGTCGATGATGATCGTTTTCGTCTGCGTGGATCCGACATCCACTCCGGCTGCGTATGACATGCCGCTCCTTTGTCTACGTCGACAGCCGAGCCGAGCCCAGCGCGGCCTGGCGCCGCCGTGTCGCCAGCCCCTCGAAAAAGGCGTCCACGCGATTCTTGAGCTGTGCCTCGGAAACCACACGGCGGTCCATCATGTCCGACTCTATGAACAGGGTTGCGGTGTCCCGCCTGCGCATGAGGTCACGCCGGCTGTCGGCCAATCCGGTCGACACCGTGCGACAGCTCTTGATCGGGTGGTAGACCACACCGTCGGCGTGGTAGTCGTCGATCATGTCTATCAGGATCTTCGTCTGGAAGAACATGCTGTCCATGGCGTCACGCACGCCGATCAGCACCCCTTCGGCGAGGCTCTCGATGGGGTGGGCGAGATCGTACTCGAAGCCGACATTGGAGCCGCCGGACGCGAACCAGAGATACGTGGAGTTCACAAACGTACCGCCCGATTCGGTGAACAGCTCGTTGAACCGCCGGAAGATCGGGTAGCACGGCACGCCGACGAAGATCAGCCGATACCGCTCTTCGGTGAGCGTGCCGATTCCTCGCTGGGCCTTGAATTGCATCTCCTCGACGAGATCCTCGAAATAGGCCGCACCCTCCCGCAAGCCGCGGAAACCGTTGGCCACGCCGAGGAAGATCGTGCCGTCGGAGAGCGCGTTGAACACCGAAGGCCGGGCCTGGTTCAGATCGAGCAGCTGCTTCCAGGCTACGGACATGGCGTTGGCATGCTCCATGTTCTCGCGCAGCCTGTCGATGTCGAAGCGCGCACCGCTCACCTCTTCGCACAGCGCGATCAACTCTTTGAGCTGACCGATCACGTAGCGCCGGTCGTTCTCGAAATCGGTGTCGCCCGGCCAGGTCTGGCCGCCGGCCAACCGGGTGCCGGGAATGTCCAGCACGAACGTCGGGATCTTGTACATCCGCTCCCAGATCTCCGCCCACTTGATGTAGGTGTTGCAGGCGTTGGTGTATACGGCGATCGCCGGCTTGGGAATGCGTCCCATCGGATGCTTGCCACCCCGTAGCTGCACCGCGACGTCGGCCTTGACGTAACCGCAGATGTCGGGTGAGTAGCCGTAGTCTTCCGCCTCGTTCAGATACTCGTGCGCCACGCGCCGCACCGCGGTCTGAAGCGAGTTGATTTCCGGAAAGACCAGTGGGAAGTCGAAGGCCCGCAGCAGTTCCGCGAAGCTACCCATCACGAATACATAGGCCGCCGGTCGGTTTGCTTCGGCCGCCGCGTTCAGCTCGTCGAACCACTCGCGAAACAGCCGCGCACCGTCCTTGTTGCCGCGCCCGATGATGGTTTGTTCGGTTCCAGTCATTCCTGGCGTCCTTCTCCGGTTGAACTCCGTTGCAGTGATCGCATCCTGCATCCGTCCGCGTCCACGATTCGCGGCCGGTCCGCCGCCTCAGTCGAAAAGGAGGTTCTCGATGAAGGTCTCGAGCTGGATCTCGAGGTGATCGAAGCTCGTCATGTTCTCCTCGAACTCGCTGACGAAGTACGGGATGCTCTCCTGGTCGAGGGCTTGGGTGTACGCCACCTGCTCCTCCAGTCCGGGCTCGCACATCTTCGCAGCCATGACGACGGCGGCATCGGCGTTCGCGTTGGCCAGGCGCGCGAGCAGCATCTCGTGCTTGGGCTTGCGCAGGTCGTGCTGCACCGGGCTATGCGTCGAACACTCGAGATAGGCCTCCGCGAGGCTCTTCAGCGGATCGCCCGCGGGCGGCACGTCATCCAGGATCCAGCGGAGGCCGATAAGGAGATCGTCGTCCACGATGTAGCAGGACCGGCCGATGGCGCGGATGAGGTCCAGCGGCGGCTGCTCGCAGAAGGCGCCTTCCAATACCACCCGCACGCGGTCCTGCCGCTTCGCGGTGCGCTGCTCGATGAGCGGTAGGGTGAAACGCAGCAGCTCGTTGTGCTCTTCCCGAGGTATGATCCCGCCCAGCGCCAGGAGCACGTATGCGTCCTCGGCTGAGACCAGCCACGGTGTCTCGCGCTTGATCCGGTACAGCGTTCTCAGGAGCGCCCGGTTCTCGTTGAAGACGCCGATCGATCTCCGGAGCGCCTCGTCGGTGACGGCACAACCGGCGATTGCCTCGATACCACGCCTGACACGATCGTACTCACCGCGCAGATAGGTGGCGGCGTGTTGCGAATTGGCGTTCTGCGGCAGGTAGAGGATCTGACACGGATACTCGAAGTTGCGCCCCCATACCGCCGCGAGATTGCGCGCCGCGTCGCAGATCGGATGCGTCACGAACATGTCGAGTGTGACGCGGTTGCTGAGGGCCAGTTCCAGCGATGTCTTGAGAATGGAGCACAGGTAGGAACCGAATCGCGAGTCCGCCTCCGTTGCTTCCACCGGCGCACCGCGGACCTTGAACGGCAGCATTCCGGCCGCGTGGGCGATCTCCTCGGGGAAGTAGACCTGGAAATGCCCCACGACCTTCCCACCGGCTTCCCGCCACCGTCGGACGGTCGGGAAACTCGTATCCTCCAACAGTTCCCGACACTCATACAGCACCTCGTCGAGCGGCTTGTCGCGCCACTCGGGGAACACCGCCTCCGTCATCGATGTCTCCATGTCGGTTGCCGCTTCTCCAGAAACGCGTTCAGGCCTTGCACCGCATCCTCGCTCGCCATCAATTCTTCCACGTATATGCGGCCCGCCGCGGTCATGGCCGCGCCATCGATCTGTTCGACGGCGGCCCGGAGCGAGCGCTTGGCCGCGCGGAGGGCCGCCGCGCTGTGTCGCGTGATCCGGTGGGCGTACTCCACCGCGACCGTCTCGAGTTCGGTGGCGCGAACCACGCGGTGCACGATCCCGGCCCGCGCGGCATCGTGCCCCCCGATCGGATCGCCGGTGTAGACGAGTTCTGCCGCGATGCTCGTTGAACAGCGGCGCGGCAGCAACGCGCAGGCTGCCGGCGGGATCACGCCGAGCGCGATCTCCGGTTGGCCGAAGACGGCGTCCTCGGCCGCGAACACGATGTCCGCGCCCAGCACGAGTTCGAAACCGCCGCCCATGCAGCGGCCCTGGACAGCGGCGATGGTGGGCAGCGGGAACGCGGCGAAGCGGGTAACGGTGTCGAGGAATTCGGGAATGAGGTCGCGAAAGTATGGTGGCATGTGCTCGCCCACGTCAGCACCGGCCGAGAAATGCTTGCCCTTGGCCGTGAGCAGGAGCGTCCGCAACGCCGTTTCCGCCGCGAGCTGCTCGAGGGCCGCGCTGATATCGGCCAGCATGGCGCGCGTGAGGATGTTGAGCGGGGGACGATCGAGCACCAGCCTACCCAGCCCGTCGTCAACTGTCACGTGGACACTACTCATGACGCGACCTCTCCCAGAAGCTGTCCGCCGTCGACCGGGAGCATGGCCCCGGTAATGAACCCTGCGCCGTCGCCGCAGAGAAACCGCACCGCCGCCGCGATATCGGCCGGGCAGCCGGTCCGTCCGAGGGGCGTGCGCTCGACCGCACGCCGCCGCACCGTTTCCGGGAGGGCGCGTGTCATCGGCGTGTCGATGAACCCGGGCGCGACGACGTTGACGGTGACGCCGTCGCGTGCCAACTCGAGCGCCAGCGTCCGGGCGAGACCCTGGAGTCCGGCCTTCGATGCGGCGTAGTTCGCCTGTCCGAATCGGCCGCGGATGCCGTTGATCGAGCCGATGAACACCAATCGTCCCTGCGCCGAGCGGCGGAGGTGTGGGATGGCGACCCGGGCCACGTTGAAGGCACCGGTGAGGTTCACCGAGATTACGTCGGCCCACTCGTCGTCCGTCATCTTCCAGCTGACGCGATCGCGGACGATGCCGGCGGCGCTCACCACCCAATCCAGACCGCCGCGCTCGCGCACCACCGAGTCGACAGCCGTGGCGATCTGGTCGGGGTGTGTGACATCGGCCTCGATCGTGTGGTGCGACGGGGCGTCGCCCGGTGGGAATCGGATGTCCAAGGCAGCCACCCACGCGTCGCGCGCGAGGGCGTCGGCGACGGCGCGGCCGATCCCACGGCCGGCACCCGTTACGAGAGCGGTTGGCCGCATGTGCCGCAGAACCCTTGATGGGTGGGAAGGTAGGCCACGCCGCGCTGCCCGCACCGGCTTGTCATGATCACTAGCGGCCTATCAGCCCGCCCACGAGCTGGCTGGCGAACTCCCGGCCGAGTTCTTGGGTATGGATGGCGCCATCGGGCCGAAACCAGCGCGCGATCCAGTTGATGGCGCCGAGAATGGCGAACGTTGCGATCTTCGGATCCACGGAGCGGAACTCGCCGGCCCGCTGACCTCGCACGATGATTGTCCGGAGGCCGCGCTCGTAACGATCGCGCTCGGCGATGACCTCGGCCTGATGGTCGGGATCGAGTGCCGAGACCTCGAAGGCGAGCGGCGAGCCCTCCAGCGTCTCGGTCATCACGCGCACGTGCTCGCGTATTACGTAGGCCAGCTGAGCGGCCGCCGATTCGTACTGGCTGGTGGCCTCGGCCAATAGCCGGTGAACTTCGGCGAGCGACTCGCGATGACAGTCGTACAGGATGGATTCCTTGTCCGGGAAGTAGTGATACAATGCCGTGTTGCCTATCCCGACGCGGTCGGCGATATCGTCCAGGGTCGTGGCATGGTATCCTTTCTCCCGGAACGCCCGCAGGGCAGCGTGCAAGATCTCGGCGCGACGCCGGCGCCGCTTCTGCAGCACGTGCTCTGAACGCCTGGTCTGAAGATCCTGCGAACCCATGAGTCCTCGATCAGAATATTTGAACTGTTATTCAAATTTTTCCAGTTGACTGTTAAAAAACCGTGAGTTTTTCTTGAAGACTGCCTGAAGGAGGTTGCCGTACATGACCATGTTCCGCCGTACGAACGCGCCACTGCTCGCCGTCGCATCCATGCTGGGGCTCGGGGTGCCGGCAGTAGCACACGCGCAAGCTCTTGATCTCGAGGACTATAGGCCGGTGGCCGACCGGATAATCGACGCGGCGCTGGCGGATAGTGCTTCATACGAGCGCCTCACAGAACTGGTCGACCGGTTTGGTCATCGGTTCACCGGCTCGGAGAGCCTGGAGCGCGCGATCGATTGGATCCTTGGTGAGATGCGGCGGGACGGTTTGGACAACGTGCGGGGCGAGGACGTGCTCGTGCCGGTATGGGTGCGCGGTGAGGAATCGGCCGAGCTGCTCGAGCCGCGGCGTGTCGATCTGCCGATGCTCGGTCTGGGTCGGAGCGTGGGCACGCCGCCCGGCGGCGTTACGGCGGAGGTGCTGGTCGTCTCGAGTTTCGACGAGCTGGAGGCTCGGGCGACGGAAGCCCGCGGCAAGATCGTGCTGTTCAACGTGCCGTTCACGAGCTACGGGCGGACGGTCCGGTACCGGTCAGGCGGGGCGGTTGCGGCAGCCCGCGCCGGCGCGGTCGCCAGCCTGATTCGCTCCGTAACCCCCTACTCGCAGCTAACCCCTCATACGGGAGCGATGCGATACGCCGACACGGTCCGCAGAATCCCGCACGCCGCCATCACCGTCGAGGATGCGGAGATGCTTCACCGCATGCAGCGGCGCGGTGAACGGATCGTCGTGCACCTCACGATGGCGGCCGACACGCTCCCCGACGCCGTCTCCCGCAACGTGATCGGGGAGCTGCGCGGAACCGAGCAGCCGGACGAGATCGTCGTCATCGGTGGTCATATCGATTCCTGGGATGTGGGGCAGGGGGCCATGGACGACGGGGGCGGCGTGGTAGCCGCGTGGGAGGTGATCCGACTGCTCCACGATCTCGGGCTCCGGCCGCGCCGCACGATCCGGGTGGTCGGCTGGACGAACGAAGAGAACGGGCTCCGCGGCGGCCTGGCCTATCGCGACCGGCATCGCGACGAGTTGGAGCGCCATGTCCTGGCGATCGAATCGGATGCTGGGGTGTTCAAGCCATCGGGGTTCGGGTTCAGGGGTTCGGACGCGGCCTTCGAGATCGTAACAGCGATCGGGTCGCTCCTGGATCGGATCGAGTCGGGTGAGATCCGCCGCGGTGGTGGCGGTGCCGACATCGGGCCGATCATGCGCGAGGGTGTACCGGGCATGGGCCTGCGTGTCGATGGCACCCGTTACTTCTGGTACCATCACACCGCGGCGGACACGATCGACAAGCTGGATCCGCGGGAGATGGCGTTGTGCGTCGCCACGATGGCGGTGATGGCCTACGTCGTGGCGGATCTGCCGGATCCGTTACCTCGGTAACTGACTTCCCTAATCAGTTCTCGCGGCGATCGCTACTTGCACGGCAGGAACCGGACCGTCGTCTCGAGTTCCTGAAGTACCTTGTCGAGGGCGGCGACGGTCGCGTCGATATCCGTCTCCGTTGTGTAGCGGGAGAGCGAGAAGCGGACCGCGCAGTGTGCGTCGGCCTCACTCCGACCCATCGCGATGAGCACGTGGGTGGGCTCCGGCGAACCGGACTTGCACGCCGACCCCGAGGAGATGGAGATCCCGAAGTGGTCGAGCGCGATCACGAGTGACTCACCACGCAATCCCGGGAGTGTGAGGTTGAGCGTGGTCGGCAGCCGCCGTTCCGGGTGGCCGTTGAGCCGGACTGCGGGCAGCAGCTCACGGATGCTCGCCTCCAACCGGTCACGCAATCGTCGCACGGGTTCCGAATCGCGTACGGTCTGAAGGGCCAGTTCCGCAGCCTTGCCGAGTCCCACGATCGCCGGCACGTTTTCGGTTCCGGCGCGCAGTCCGCCCTCCTGCATCCCACCGTGCACCAACGGCTCGAGCCGCACGCCTTTCCGCACGAACAGGCCGCCCACGCCTTTGGGACCGTGGAACTTGTGGCCCGAAAGCGTCAGCAGATCGATGCCCAGCTCCTCGATGTCGACCCGTATCTTCCCCACGGCCTGGACGGCGTCGGTGTGGAACAGCACGCCCGCCTCGTGCGCGACGGCGCACAGCTGTTCGATCGGTTGGATGGTGCCCACCTCGTTGTTGGCCATCATGATGGAGACTAGGATCGTCTCGTCGCGGATGGCCGCATGAAGCGCAGCCGGGTCCAGCAGGCCATCCCCATCGACAGCGAGATAGGTGACGTCGTAGCCCATGCGCTCGAGAAACTGGCACGTCTTGAGGACGGCCGGATGCTCGATCGTGCTGGTGATGAGATGGGCGCGGTTGCCCCGGTGGGCGAACGCCACGCCTTTCAGTGCCAGGTTGTTCGCCTCAGAGCCGCCTCCCGTGAAGTAGAGCCGGCGCGGGCGTGAGTTGATCAACTTCGCGACGCGGCGCCGGGCCCGCTCCACTTCCTCCCGGGCATCACGTCCGGTCGTGTGGATGCTCGACGGATTCCCGTGTTGCCCGTCGAGTGCCGGCTGCATCGCCTCGCGCACGGCGTCGGCCACGCGGGTGGTTGCGCTGTTGTCCAGGTAGATCCGCTGGCGGGGCGCCGGCCGGGTGCGGACCTCGACCGGAGCCCGGACGTGGAATCGCTGCTTCGAGGCGGAGCGACGGGTGGCCTCCGTACCCTGCTCGACCTTCTCGACCTCGCAGAGCAGCGCTTTGTAGACCGGGAAGCCCGAGATCTCGTCGCAGTTCGAGAGATCGGTCAGCTCGTTGACGTTCCATTCCTGCCATGGCTTCGGGCCCACGCGGGCGCCGCCCCCCATGTTGCACTCGATCGCGCCCGGGGCGATGTCGTCGGTCACACGGGCGCGGAACTTCACCGCGCCGCGCGGCGTACGCACCTCGACGAGATCACCGGTCTCGATGTCACGCGCCTTGGCGTCGCGCGCATTGATATCCACAGTGGGTTCCGGGTTGTCCTTGCTGAGTCCCCGGATCCCGTGATGCTGGGAGCGGAAATCCGTCTGCGGGCGGGCGCCCGAGTTGAAGATCAGCGGGTACTGCTCCAGTAGTTCCGGGCTCGCCAGCGGCCCTTCGGTGGGTTCGACGTACTTGGGGAGCGGCTCGTAACCGTAGTCGGCGAGAAGCGTCGAGTGGATCTCGAACTTGCCGGTGGGCGTGTCGAAGCCCGGCTCGCCGTCGGGACGAAGTCCGCCTTTTTCCCACTTGCGGTATTCCATCATGGGCGTCGGCATCTTCACCCACCCTCCGGCCGCGCGGACGTCTTCGAGCGTATAACCAGAGCCGTCCAGTGCCGCGCGGATCATCTCCTCTTCGGTCTGCGGAAACCGATCGCCGTAGCCGAGACGCCGTGCCAGCTCGGCCATGATCAGGTAGTCGTTCCTCGCCTCCCCTACCGGCTCGATCAACGCCTCACGGAGTCGAAAGATCGGTCCGTAGACCATGTAGGAGTTGATTTCGAACATCGTCGTTGCCGGGAGCACGATGTCGGCGTAGGCCGCATCGGCGGTGAGCTGTCGGTCTATGCACACGAGGAAGTCGAGCTTCGAGAGCGTCTCGCGCCAGATAGGCGTCTGCGGCCACGACGTGAGTATGGACGCCCCGTGGATGATCAGGCCCCGGATCCGGTACGGATTTCCCTCTAATACCGACTGCACGAGCCCGCTGGCGTGCGATTCCCCGCGATAGAGGCTGTAGATTGGGAACTTGTCCCGCGCGATGGCGCGGTCGACGTCGGGGTTGGGGATGTTGCACGAGCGATTGATCGGGAACTGACTGTTCAGCATCGCCAGGCCGATACCGCCCGGCACGTCGAGCTGGCCGGCGAGGGCAAAGAGTGTGTAGACCGCCCGGATCGCTTGGATTCCGCTGTTGGAATACTCGAGCCCGGTGTACATGACCGGGCACGCCCCGGTGGCGTTGCAGATCCGGCGCGCCAGCGAACGGACGGTGTCCGCCGGAACGCCGGTGATGTCCGCTACCACCTCCGGTCGGAAATGCTGTACGTACGTCTCGAGTTCGTCGAATCCGTGGCACCAGTTCTCGGCGAACCTCTCATCGTAGAGGTCCTCCTCGATCATCACCTGAATCATCCCGAGCGCCAAGGCGCCGTCGGTCCCGGGCCGAATCGGAACCCATTCCGCGTCGGTGCGTTGTACGGTCTCTGTACGCCGCGGATCGATGACCACGATGTCCGCCCCACGTGCCGCCGCCGCTTCCAGACGATGCATGTCCAGAGGAGGCGAATCGGTCGCCGGGTTGGTGCCCCATACGAGGAGCATCCCGGCGCTCTCGATGTCGGCGAACATGTTGATCAGCATCCGCCCCATCGTCACATGGGGTGCGATCACGGCGAACGAGACGTAACACAGCGCTCCGACTCCCATCGTGTTGGGCGATCCGAACGGGAACAGTACGTTCGACGCTGATGACACGGCCACGTCACGCGGCTGGTACATGTCGCAGAGCGACAACTCGAAAGCGCCGCGACCGGTATAGATGGCGACGGCTTCGGGACCAGATTCCTGTTTGATGGAGTTCAGGTTCCGGACGATCAGGTCGTAGGCTTCATCCCACGTTATTCTGGCGAACTCGTAGGTGCCCTTCCGACCGACGCGCCTCATCGGATACTGTAGCCGGTTCTCGGAGTGCACGATCTCCGGAGCGTGTTCCCCTCGCCTGCAGATCATTGCCAGTGGATGCCCCGTGTCGGGCACGATGGTGACAAGACGGCCGTCTTGCACGCCGACCTCCACCCAGCAGCCGGCGGGGCAGATGCCGCAGATACCCTTCTTGTGTTCGACCTCTCCCAAAGAGGTCGTTGCAGGTCCGACGGCCATGTGGTGTCCTCCACGCGCGGCGTGCCGACTTCGGGCAGGGTAAGCGGGGGTCGCCGGGAGCCCCGGCGAGAGTTCCTAAAAGTACCGACTATTGGGGAAGCTCGCACCCCGAGGCCGGGTGCGGCGCGGGTGGGCGGTCGCGGGTTACCCCGCGATACCGTACTCGTAACGTCCGCGAACCGGATCGTTCTCGGCGTAACGACTCAGACGGAAGGGGCGCGGATCGAACTCACAGGACGCTGCCTCCGTTACCATGTCCGCCACCATCCTGCCCACGGCGGGCCCTAGCTTGAACCCGTGACCGCTGAATCCGGTGCAGAGGTAGTGCCCGCTTCCCTCAGGAACTTCGTCGATGATCGGATGCCAGTCGGGTGTGATGGCGTAGAGGCCGGCGAAGCCGCCGCGGCTCTCCGTGGACGCCATCATGGGAAAACGACTGAGGAACCGCGCTCCCACCAACTCGATGAAATCGGCGTCGATCGTCTCATCGTAGTCGTCCGGGTCGACGACCGCTTTGGCTTCGGCGGGGTCGATCAGGCCGGCGATAGTCAGATTACCCGTCTCGGCGCGGTAGTAGGCGGCGTTCGGGAAGTCCAGCACCACGGGATGGTCTGCCGCATACTCATCCGGCCGGCGGAACACGGCCACCTGCGCGCGACATGAATGAATGGGCGCCTCGATACCCGCCATGGCCGCAACGCGCGCTCCCCACGGACCGGCACAATTGATCACGCGTGCCGCTGGGTAACGGCCGGTGCGGGCTGCCACACCGGTGACCCGGTCACCGGCGAACGTGATCCCAGTAACCTCTGTGTCCGGAACCAGTTGGGCTCCGTGGCGTCGCGCGGCCGCCGCGTAGGCGCTGACCGTGAGATGCGGATCGGCGTACCCGCTCTCCGGCTCGTAGGCGGCGGCCACGATGCCGGCCGGATCGATGGTCGGTACCAGCTCGCGAAGATCTGCGATCGATAGAACCGACGTCTCGATGCCGACCGCTCGCTGGAGCGCCACGTTCGCCTCGAGTCCCTCGCGGTCCGAGGCGGTGGCCAGGGCCACGAACCCCGTTCGGTGGAACCCGCAGTCGTCGCCGATCAGGTCGCGGAAATGTTGGAAGACGCGCACGCTGTAGAGCGCCATGCGCGCGGTCAACTCATTGGAATAGTGTTGCCGCACTATGGCGGACGACCTGCCCGTGCTCGCTCCGCCGATGCTGTCCTTTTCCAGCAGGATCACCTTCAGCCCGCGCCGCGCCAGCTCGTACGCGGTGCAGCAGCCCATGATGCCGCCACCGATGATCGCGACGTCGTACGAATCAGCCATCTGTCCTGCTCAGGATGGGTGTCACCAATCAGCTTGTGCCAGAGTCCGTTCCGCCTGCCGGCGAATCCAACGCGTGAGAGCGGCGTGCGGCAACAGCCCCCGGCAATCGGCGACATAGGCGAGACCGTCCAGCACTTCGGCGTACGCCACCGGAAGTTACCCGCCGAGCCGGAGCGTGACGAGGTCGGGCTTGGCCGGTTTCGGCATCGCGTGCTCCTTCGGCACCGTCCGTACGAACTGACCGAAATGGATACATTCTTCCAGCCGACACGACCAGGCCAACTCGCCGTCCCAAACGGTCATGTCCGGACAGCCGTCGCACATGTTCTGCCGTCCGTCGGCCAGTACCTCGACCGGTGAGATGATCATGATCGATTGCAGGTGCAGGCGGCGAAATAGGAGGCTGGGAGAGCGCAGCGCACGCAGAAAGGCGCGCCGGACGCCGCGATCGAACGGCCAGAGCCAGAGCAGCCATCTGCCCCGCCGAAGTACCGCGGGGGGCGCGTAGGCCATATACCGTCCGGTCCTGAGATGGTGCGACACCTGCGCCAGCTCCATCATCTTGCGCCCCGTGTAACCGTATATCCGCTTGCGCGTGCCCAGGCGACTGGCCAGAAGCCACTTGAAGGAATCCGGCTTCTCCGTGCCGTTGAGATACGCGCAGGGCTCGAAGTCAGGAAACCGCTGGCGGATCTTGGCCACGACCTCCGGGGCGGAGATGTCGATTCGCTGTCCCGTGTCCTCGTACGTCAGCGGCCCCATGTCCACCTTCTGCCCGCCCGCGTAGTAGTCGAACTGAGTGGGTTGTGCGGGCTCGCGGTAGCAGATGAAGACCATGACGTGCACGATATCGATGTGTTCCTGCGCCCAGGCCACGAGGTCCGGAACGGCGTCGAGCGTATCCCCATACACCGTGGCGTTAAATGAGCAGGTGAGTCCGCCGACGCGTGCGACCATCTCCGCATAGTGAAGCCGCAAGGCATTGTGTTCCTGTTCGGTCTTGTTCTTCCATTTTGGACGATGCTGTTTGCTGTCGATGTGTAACGTGAGGCCGAAGAGGCCTCCACGTTTCATCTCTCGGAGAAGGTCCTCAGTGAGAGCGAGGCCGTTGGTGTTGAGGATGGGCTTCCAGCCGCGGTCGGCGACCATCCGCACGATGTCGACGATCTGGGGATGGGTGAGTGGATCCCCGCCGGCGATCGAAACACCGTCGGCGTTGCGGTAACGGTCGAAGACGTCCAGGTCCGCCGCCACCTCCTCGAGGGACTTGTGTTGGCTTACATTTGCCCGATAACAGCCTTCGCACGCCAAGTTGCACTTCATTGTGGGTTCCAGCCACGCGATCGCGTTGTCCGGCAGGGTCCACGGAAGCCGGTAGAGCTGTCGATGATCGAGTGTAGTGGTCACCGGTCATTCTCCTCGAAGTTCCACATCGCTAATAGGTCTCCCGCCGATCACATCGTCAAGGTCTTCGCTCCAATAATCACGAGTGGAACTGTTGTATTTGTTCCTGGTGTAGGCGGCTCCTCTTCGCATGCGACAAGTAGGGTCGTCGCGTGACAATCCGTTGGTGTCCCGGGTGTCGGGGCTAAGGCAGGTTTCACTGAAAACTCAGGTAACCTTCATACAGCGTACTTCATAGTGACAGCGCCCGGGGAGGCTCTCAACGGGTTCACATCCTATGCGGGAGCGCATCGACCGTGGCGTCCCAAACAGCAGTTCAATGTGTCGCTGCTACCAGTCGTCGGATTGGGCTTTTCGTCGTCAGTCTGCTATCAGGCATCACTGCACCGATCTCGGCTCAGCAGGGTGACTACGTTACCGGTGATGTTTCGGACGGCGGTGCGATCGTCGGCCAAGTCACCTTCACAGGCACGGCATCGACTCCGCGCCGGCTCGCGATCACGATAGACACGGTGGTCTGCGCGCGGGAGCCGCAGTTCGCCGAGGATCTGCTGGTCGGCGGCGGCGGTGGGTTACAGAACGTTGTCGTATGGATCAGTGATATCCGGGAAGGAAAAGCGTGGGAACCGCGACACTCTCCTGCCGCCCTCGCGCAGAACGGATGCCGCTTTGTACCGCACGTTCTGATCGTACCGGTCGGGGAGCAATTCGAAGTCTGGAACAACGACGGGATCCTACACAATGTGCACACCCGCGGTACGGAGAATCGGCCGGTCAACAAGGCACAACCGGGGTTTCTGCGGTCCGTCAGGATACGCCTAGCTCATGCGGAGATCGTGCATGTCGAATGTGATGCGCACAACTGGATGAGTGGTTGGATTGCGGTGGCAGCTCACCCTTACTATGTGATCACGGATCAGGATGGGAACTACCGGCTCGACGATGTCCCGCCTGGTACGTACACGCTGCAGTTCTGGCACGAGCGGCTTGGGACCGAGACGCAGCAGGTTACGGTCACCGCTGGGGGGGAAGCGCAGGTTCAGGCGCGGTTTGCGTCCCGTTAGATCCGCGGCCCCGTGAGTGTGCAGCGACGGCGTCATGATCACGCGCGCAGTTGTCTATGGAGGATTCATGGGCACACCCAGGATCTCCGTGCTCGTCGCCGCAGTTGCATTGTGCGTAGTGGCTGAGGCGGCGGCGCAGTATGCCCCGGACGGTAACCTGACCTCACGGGCGGACCTGGTGCGAGCCGGCCGGCGGCTCTACTTGCGCCGATGCGTGTTCTGCCATGGCTCGAGCGGCCGGGGCGACGGCCCGGTAGCGCGGTATGTCTTTCCCCGTCCACGCGACCTCACCCTGGGCGTTTTCAAGATCCATTCGACGCCCACGGGTGGACTTCCGACGGATCAGGACCTGTTCAACACACTGTCCCGCGGACTGCCGGGAACGACGATGCCGGCGTGGTCGAACCTGTCCGAGCAGCAACGGTGGGCGTTAGTGGCCTATATCGAAACGTTCGCCGCCGCGTTTCGGACGGACGGGCGCCTGGTCCCGATTGCCATCGGGACGCCCAAGCCTCCGCTTCCAGAGAGTGTCCTTGCCGGACGGCGGCTCTACATCGAAGCCGAGTGTTGGAAATGTCACGGAATGCTCGGGAAGGGGGACGGGCCGTCGGCACCGACCCTGGAGGATGACTGGGGGTATCCCATCGTCCCGGCTGACCTCAGGATCTCGCGGAACTGGCGAGGTGGCAACCGGCCGGTGGACATCTACCGGAGCATCGCTGTCGGTATCGGCGGGACGCCCATGCCCAGCTGGGCCGACGCGCTGACCTCGGACCAGATCTGGGATATGACGAACTACCTGCTCTCGATCATTCAGCAGTAGCGCACCAGCCCGGCGACAGGCGCTCGACGTTGTCGGCCGCCTAACCGTAGGGTCAAAACAACGGGGAGACAGGCAGCTATGACCGGGACCTGGAGAGGGTACGTCGCCACCGTCGGGTTTGCCGCCGTCGTTTTGCCCATGGGGCTGGTTTCCCGTGCCGAAAAACGGGTTCCCAGCTTCGCGCGGCGCTACGGGCTGAGTTGCAGCACATGCCACACGGTGTTCCCCGCGCTGACCGAGTACGGGAGATTGTTTCGGGCAAAGGGGTATCGCCTTCCGGGTGCCGACATGGAGCGCGGAGAGCGCCCACTACCGCTCGGCTCGCCGGCGGAAACGCCGGAGGGGAGGCGTGGAAGCCAGATTCCGTTCATTGACATCCCCGCGACGTCAGTCGCGTCGTTCCAGGTGTTGAGCGATTTCCGCTATAGCCCGAATGAGGATGTCCAGGTGGAGTTCACCGGTATCAGCTCCGTGGGACTGATATTCGGTGGTGGCATGGGCCAGTACTTCTCCTTCTTTGGCAATGTGGCCCTGTTGGAAGACGGAGAGTTCGAGGGGATCGACCGCCTGTTCGTACAGTACAACCGGTCACTGGCACTCAACGTCCGTGTGGGCCAGTTCGAGCCGCGCGCCATCGCGTTCTCAAACCACCGTCGCATGTTGCGGATCACCCCGTACTTGAACGGTGTTTTCCCGATCCTGCCGTCGCAGAACTTCTTCGGCTTCTCCCCCAATCAAAAGGGGATCGAGGCATTCGGTCGCGTTCCCGGCCCCGGGGGTCTCGGAGAATTCGCCTATGCCATCGGGTTGATCAATGGCGAGCCGGGTGGTGCGTTCGAGGCTCTTGAGGGGAGCGAAGGCCCCGCGGGCGAGTTGGTGGAGGGACTCGAAGAGGCGTACGCGGAGTCAGGGGGCGAGTTCGATTTCAACAATCAGAAGGACTACTACGCCCGTCTGAACTACGGAACGTGGCTCCGAGGGGCGGTTTCAGTAGGAGGGTTCTACTACCGGGGCACATCAGGTTTCCTACAGGATCCCGACGACCCTGACACCTTCCTGCGCGCCGGAAACCAGTTCAACCGCTGGGGCGTGGACCTCCGATGGGAGCAGGAGAACGGGTATCTCAGTCTCTTGGGGTCGGTGCAGTTCTTCAACGACCACCTCGAGCGCCCGCAGCTCAGCGATCCGTCCGCGATCGTCACGATGGGAGAGGTGCAAGCGTATTTGCATCCCTGGCTGGTGCCGGGCTTTCGCTACGAACGGGTGGACGTCCGTGGGTTCCCGGCGGGATTTCCGTCGAGCTTCGAGCGCTACTCGGCGGATCTGCTGGTGCTCCTTGGTTCCAACATCATGCTGATGCTCGGCACCACGTGGTCCGACGATTCGGCCCCGGCGCTGCCGCTGTTCGAGGATTTCTCCCGGATCTCACTCCACCTGGCGTTCTGACCGAGGCGCGTGTAGAAACGCTTCCTCGAACACGAGTCCCAGATGTGAGGTGTCCATGAGGATTTCGCTGGCCACCAACTTCGATGACGCGCTCCCGGATCTCGTCCGGCACTTCGACGTCTTCGAACTCTACGGCAAGCTCCCCGCAGATATCATCGGTGGTGGGCGCGCCAGCTTCATGTTGGCCCCGACGTCACGCCGCGCGCTCAAGCGCCACGTCGTGGCCTGCCGGCAAGCGGGCCTCGGGTTCAACTATCTGCTGAATGCCTCCTGTCTCGACAATCGGGAATACACCCGAACCGGTCAGCGCCGGATCCGCCGCCTGTTGGCGTGGCTGGATGACATTGGCGTCACGGCCCTTACGGTGGCAAGTCCGTTTCTGCTTCGCCTGATCAAGGCGGCCTATCCCGGTTTCGAGGTTCGCGTGGGCGTCTTCGCTGCGGTGAACGATACCAGACGAGTTCGCTACTGGGAGGAACTTGGTGCCGATCGTATCACGCTGGACTCGATACAGTGCAACCGAGAATTCGCCCTGTTGCGGGAGATTCGGCTCGCCGTCAACTGTCGGCTGGAACTCCTCGCGAGCAACAGTTGTCTCCAGAGCTGTCCGCTGGAACGGTATCACTGCAATGTGTTGAGCCACGCCTCACAGCGAGGGCGCCCCGCCCGTCGCGGTGTCATCGACTGGTGTCTCCTGTGGTGTTCCCACAAGAAGATCCTGGATCCTGTCAACTACATCCGCGCCGACTGGATTCGACCGGAAGATGTCGTACACTACGAGCAGCTAGGCTACGAGGAGTTCAAACTCACCGAGCGCAACGCCCCCACCGACGTACTCGTGCTCCGGGCCCGCGCGTATCACCAGCGCCGATACGACGGGAACCTCCTTGACCTGGTACAACCGTACGGCTTTCAGTCGAGTGGGCGCAAACCGCCGCGGCGCGGACCCGGGTGGGCGGCCCGCCATTTCCTGCAGCTCGGGGGCGTCCGCTGGCGCGCCCTGCCGCGACTATACGAGCTCGCGCGGCAACGCGGGTTGCTCGGCTCCGCAGGTGGATCACCGGTATACATCGACAACCGCGCGCTCGACGGGTTCATGCAGCGGTTCGTGACGGAAGGATGCCGGGAACGTGATTGTGACGACTGCCGCTACTGTCACGCATGGGCGGATAAGGTGGTGCAGATCGATGAGGACTGGCGCGCAGCGTGCCTTCAGCTGTATCGACCGGCATTCGAGGACATGGAATCCGGCGCCCTATGGAACGTTGGGTGATCGCATCAGGTGTGCGACGCGCATCATCGCAGTACGATGTAAGTGACCGAGGATGCGGTCGATCACCTTGGGCTCCGTGAGGAAGGCGACCATGCGCATTGTTTGAATCTATGAGGGGCGCCGCGCGTCGTCGGGACCCGGGGTGATTCCGAAGCGACTCAGCCACCCGGAGTCCCGCTGCCGGCGGAGCCACACGATCAGTCCGTACTCCGCGCCCACGGTCCCGAGGACGAGGAGCAGCACGACCAGGTAACTCGACGCGCGAGCCGATTCCCGCAGATGGAGGAAGTACCACGAGGAGAGCGCCATCTTCAGGCCTGTCTCGCCGTTGGCACCTTCCCACACGTGGAAGGCAATCGGGATGATTCGACCCGGCTCCAACTGAACCTCTCGTGCACCGTCGTCTGTCGTGAGCGGCCTGCGGAGAACGACGGTCCACTGGCCGTCTGCCCACGTGGCCCGCGCGGACGCACGCTGGCTCTCGGGCTCATGTGGCTCGGGTGGCTGGGACGCACCTCGCCCGCGGAGTTCGACCGCCGTCGGACCGCCGGCGCGGTCCGCCCGCCAGCGCCAGAGGTCGACTGGCTGCCCTGCGCTTCCGTACACGAAGTGCGGAAGCTCCGGTCTTCCGGCGTAGCGCAGTGGGAACATCACCTCCACACCATCGGGGTGCGTGGCACGCATCCGAGCGCCATCGGGAAAAAGTCGCGGGAACATATCATTGGCTTCCCATCCCTCACGACGCGCGAGCGCAGAGTCGACAGACACCGTGTCCATGAAACGGTCGTCCCACCGGAGACGAAGCGCGACATCAGTGGCGTTATAGAGAACTTGCACCGCGAGATCGGACACGGCGGGGATCTGCCAGCGCGGCGGGAACGTGGCCTGACCGGAGAGGGTGAGCCACGTCGCGGGGACGTCCGCCCACGCTGCATCATCAGGCGTGGTCGGCAGCGAATCGTCCACACGCCTTGCCGTGATCACCACGCCGGTGGCTGGCGCGCCGGCGAGCGGTGCGGCGAGCGAGGAGACATAGTACGCGAGACGCCAGCGGTCGTCTTCACTCAGCGTCTCCGAGTACGACGGCATCGGCGTGCCATCGAGCCCCGTGCTGAGGCGCAGGTAGATCTCGCGAGGCGTGCTGCCCCCCTTGATCTTCCATCCGGTGTGCAGGTCAGTCGGCAGGATCGGAAAGTCCCAGTCGTCGGTGAGTTCGGAGGCCCGTTCTCCGTCACCGCGTCCCAAGCTGCCGTGGCATTCCCAGCAGTCGGCCTCGTCGAACACGGGCTGCCCCTCGGCGACCAATGCCTCCGTCGAGCCTTCGGGCGGCGAACCGATCTCGACGATGAACGCGTAGGGATCAAAATCCTCATCCTCGAACAGTCCTTCGGCGAACGTCTTGATGTATGAGATGACCTGCCACCGTTCTTGTTCGGACAGTACCGACTGCCATTCCGGCATCGCGGTGCCTGGAATCCCCAGTGAGACCGTGCGGAACAAGTCCTCATCTGTGGGAAGTTCGCCGCTCGAGGTGGTGCGCAACTTGTAGCTGCCAAGCGTGAAGTCACGCGGTCGGGGCCAGAGGTACTCGGCCACCGGGCCGGTTCCGTCGCCGTCTTCACCGTGACAGAACCAACATCGTTCCTCGTAGAGACGCCGACCCGCTGCGATGCTCGCAGCGTCTGCAACTGGCCGCTCGGGGACGGACAAGTCCATCCATTGCGCTGAAGCAGCGCGGGGGGCGATGGCAATCGCGACCCAGACGATGACGTCGAGGCGCCGGGTCACCGCTCACCCCCTTCCGGCGTCCGTGGCTCCCTGCCGCTGATCCGGTACTCGGCGAGGATGATGCGCCAGATCTCGTCCGATGTGAGTTGGTCCTTCCACGACGGCATGGCCGAGTTCCACGGGGTCGCGATGGCGGGGAGCCCGGGCGCACCCTCTTCGATTCGCCAGAACGGGTACGACTCCACGACGGTGGCGATCGTGCCGGGGTCGGTGAAGTGACCAGTCGGGCACGCTGGTGACGCTGAAGCGCCCCTCGTTGGTTACCTTTGCGTATGCCCACTGCCAGACGATCTGCCCGCTCATTCTCCCTGTCTTCATCGTTACGCTCGATCCGTGGCGCGATGTCCCGGCGCGGCTGCCGCACATTGCTGACAGGTGGGGGCTTGGCTCAGGAGAGCACCTCCTGAGCGGTGAACGCCGGGGCGGACGCCGTCGTCCAGCTCGTCGAGCGGCTCTGATGAAGACGTTCCTGGAACTCACGAAGCCGGGCATCACCCGCTTGGTTGTGCTCACCGCCACGGCCGGGTTCGTGCTGGGTACCACGGGTGAGATCGACCTGGGGCTGCTCGTCTCGTTGCTCGTCGGCACCGGCCTGGTAGCCAGCGGTACCAACGCGCTCAACCAGTGGTGGGAACGGGATGTCGACGCGCTGATGCGGCGGACCCGCCACCGCCCGCTTCCGTCGGGCCGTATCGGCCAGGGGCCTGCCCTCGTTTTTGGCGCTGGCCTGGCCGCCGTCGGATGCGCCGAGTTGTTCCTGTTGGTCAATCCCCTGACGGCGTTGCTGGCGTTCTTGACGGTCGTGAGCTACGTGCTGGTGTACACGCCCCTCAAACGCAAGAGCCCGCTCGCCACCATCGTCGGGTCGTTCCCCGGGGCGCTTCCGATTCTGGGCGGCTGGACGGCGGCACGCGACGCGCTCTCGCTCGAAGGCTGGGTCCTGTTCAACATCATGTTTCTCTGGCAGGTCCCCCATTTCCTCGCACTCGGCTGGATGTACCGGGAGGACTACAGGCGGGGCGGGCTCAAGATGCTCTCCGTCGTCGATCCCACCGGAGGATCGTCCGGGCGGCAGGCGCTCCTGTACGCTTTGGCGCTGCTACCGGCGAGCCTCATGCCCGGGATCTGGGGACTCACGGGAGCGGCCTCACTGATAGCCGGAAGCGCGCTGGGGGCCCTGCTCGTCGGCACGGCGTATAGTTTCGCCCGGGAAGCGACTTCCGGCAGGGCTCGGCGCCTGTTCCTGGCGTCGCTCGCCTATCTTCCCGTCCTGCTGGGCGTCATGATCGTCGAGCGGCTCGCGGCGTAGCCGGTCTTCTCTGTTCCACTGAGTAGCCTCTGAGTAGCCTCGCGGCTCGGCGTCCAGCGTCTCACCGCCCGCGGTGGGACCGGTTGCCTTATCCGAGCGGTAGGTGACCGTACGGGCGGGGGAACTCAACCACCTCCGGGTCTCAATGGAGGTTCCACCGACCCCAATGTTCCTGGTGTGGCGCCCGCTTCCGGGATGCTCTGGAGATCGATGCGTGACATCGACACGCGCGAGAGGCGCTCCGGGCGCTCCAACGCGCGGCGCCGTGCCTCGTAGGCCTCGACCAGCGCCTCCTTGACGCCGGGACAGACGTCGCACAGCGCATCCACGTCCCGCTTCGCCAGCTCGTAGAGCTGGCAGTCGGTAACGGCGCGCACCGTCGCAGTGCGCGGTCCGGCGGTAAGCAGGGCCATCTCTCCGAAGAAATCCCCCGCGTAAAGCGAAGCCATCCGTCGTTCGGCGCCGTCCCGTGACACCAGCACCGCGACGACGCCACGGGCTACGAGAAACAGCGACGTCCCGCGGTCGCCTTGCCGGATCACGGTCGCGTGCTGGAGCACCGTGCGCGGGACCAGTCGGCTCACCACGCGGTCCAGGTCGGCCGGATCGAGTTTCTCGAAGAACGGCACCCGCGCGAGCAGGTCGGCGGGATCGGGTTCCAGCGCCGCGACCGGCTGGCGCGCGAGGTTCCGCTGCGCCTGTTGTAGCCGCTGATGGGCGTCGCGCGCGACGGAGGCGGGAATCCCGCCCGTCTTGGCCAGTGCGGTGATCGCATCGTGCTCGCCGTCGAGCGCGATACGGTAAGCCGTACGGCGTTGGACCTCGCGGGCGTACTCCGGGAAATGCTCCGCGATCTCGTCTACCCGGGCCATCGCATCTTTGCCCACACGGGCGTAGGCGTCGAGACATTCCCGCACGAGCCCGGCGTCTATTCCGCTCAACGCGCTCAGACGCTCGATCTCGGAGACAACCCGCTCGCTCGCCTCGTAGAGCGCCGTATCGTGCTCGTACTTGGCGGCCAGCGCGCGGACGCGATGGCGCTGTACCAACCGGCTCCGCGGTGCGACCCGTTCCGCTATCCATACAACCGCGTTGCTGACCTTGAGTTCCAGCGGGATCGCCGTCTCGGGGTCGGCGGGGATCTCTCCGCGATTCAGCCGGTCGCGCCTCAGCTCGGTGGCCAGTTCCAGCTCGCGCACGACGGGCTCCGAGATGGCGCCGTGCTCGAAGAGATCGCGGTACGCAGCCTGTTCCGCCGCCAACGCCTCGGACCAGAGCACGCGGCGCATGTCATCGGCCCGACAGACCGCACGCAGCTGCTCCAGCTCATGCGCCACCTCGTCGGCGCCTTTGCCGTACTCCTCCTCGAGGTCCGCCAGCAGCCGGTTCGAGAAATGTCCTGCCGACTTGAGCCGCTCGACCCGCTGGAGCGCTCCCTGTTTCGCGGCCAGTGCGGCCTGGGCACGTGCCACCTGCTGCACGAGATCGGGCCGGTTGAGGCCGAGCCAACGGATGAGGGGACCGATTGTCGGGCCGCCGGTGAGCAGCGTGAACAACACGACGCCGACGGTGAGTGCCACCAACAGATCACGCTGCGGGAAGTCCGGCGCGAGACTCAGGACGAGCGCGAGCGCGACGGCTCCGCGCAGGCCGCCCCAGAACAGCACGACCCGATAGCGCCAATCCATGGGCTCGGCTACCCGGCTCACCAGCGGCGTGAGACCGAAGACCGTGACCACGCGGGCCACGAGCGCGGCACCGATGGCGAACATGATGGGGATCTTGAACTCCCAGAGCGCGGCCGGCTCGACCGCCATCCCGACCAGGAGGAAGATGAGGCTGTTCGCGACGAACGCGGCGTACTCCCAGAACTGGTGCAGGTAGGCGCGTACCTCGGGTGTGAACCGGGTCGAGCCCATCGTCCCGACGACGATGCCGGCCCCTACGGTCGCCATCACGCCGGAGACCTCGAGGTAGTGTTCCGCCGCGATGAAGGCGGCGTAGGCGACAACCGTCGAGAGCGCGACCTCGACCAGGGGATCGTCCCCGGACAACGCGATTGAGCGAATCATGAGGTATCCGACCAGCCCGCCCACCACGAGGCCGCCGATGAAGACGATCAGGAACTCGACGACACCCTCTCCGACGGTCGCCGCGCCAAGGGCCCCGCCCGCCAGCACCACGAGGAGGATGATCTTGAACAGCACGATCGCCGTGGCATCGTTGAAGAGGCTCTCGCCCTCGACCAGGATGGCGAGGCGCTTGGGCGCGCCGACTTCCTTGAACAGCGCGATCACGGCCACCGGATCCGTCGCCGAGATCAGGGCGCCGAACAGCAACGCCGCTCCCAGCGGCAACGAGGTGAACACCGCCACGATGCCGCCGATGATCGCGGTGGAGATCAGCAGCCCGGGCGCGGCGAGCGTCAGCACCGGGGCCAGGTTCTTGGACAGGAGGCGGCTGTCGAGGGCGAACGCCGACTCGAAGATCAGGGTCGGCAGGAAGACGAACAGGATGATCTCGGGTGAGAGCGTGATCCCGCGGATCGCTTCCAGCGCTTCGGTCCGCTCCGTAACGACGCCCAACAGGAGGCCGACCAGCACCAGGCCGACTGTATACGGCAGGCTCGTGCGCTTGAGGCCGATGGCCGTGCCGGCGGCCACCAACAGCAATGTTACGATCCCTACTACGGTGATGACTACCGAGTGAGACGCCATCGTCCTTCCAGTCGTTGTTCGAGGCGCGAGCGCCCCTCCGCGTCGGCCATGACGATCAGTGTCAGCCCGGGCTCGAGTGCGGTGTCCGCACCCGGCTTGAACTGGAACGCGCCACCGGGCCGGCGGACGGCGAGGAGCACCGCCCCGGCGACCTCGTCGACGTTAAGCCAGCCGGTGGTACGGCCGGCGCCGGCGGTCTTGAGTTTGGGCTCGCTCTCGGGTTGTTCGGTGGAGGCGATGACCGGGCGCGTGGCGCGAGCCGGCGGGCCGTGAGGACGGCGAGCACGATGTCCTTGTCGTTACGCATGGCCACGACGATCCCCGCGGCACGCTCCACGCCGGTCGCGGCGCATTACGGATCCTTTCGGTCGGGTTGGCCGTATCCCAATGGGCACCATTGGAATACGCCTAGCCGCGTCAACAGTCAACGGCGGCCTGGCCGCCGGCCTCGCCGACCCTATCTTTCTCCCTTTCCATCTTTCCATCAGTCTCTCTATCCGGAGGAGCCCCATGCGCGCTTCGACCACGGCCGCCGCGATTGCGCTGCTCATCTCGATCCCGTGGGTCGGCGCTGCGGCTCAGCACCGCGACGACGGCCTCAAGCTCTACATCTCCGCCGACATGGAAGGCGTCGTCGGGGCGGTCACCGGGGAACAACTCGGCCCCGGTGGCTTCGAGTATGAGCGGTTCCGGGAGTTCATGACCAACGAGGTGCTGGCCGCCATTCGGGGCGCGCGCGCGGCCGGCGTTACCGAGATCCTCATCAGCGATTCCCACGGGAACGGGCAGAACCTCCTGATCGATCGGCTGCCCGCCGACGTCACCGTGGTGCGCTCCTGGCCCCGCCCGCTGGCCATGATGGAGGGAATCGACTCGAGCTTCGATGCGGTGATTTTCGTGGGCTACCACGCCGGTACGACCAACCCGGACGGGGTGCGAGCGCACACTATGTCCAGCGCCCGGCTGGCGGACGTGCGGCTGAACGGCCGCTCGATGCCGGAAGGTGGGATCAACGCTGCCATCGCCGGCCACTTCGGCGTCCCGGTCGTGCTCGTGACCGGTGACGACGCGGCGGTCCGGGAGGTTCAGGAGGTGATTGGAGACATCGAGGGGGCGGTCGTGAAGTGGAACGTGAGCTTCCATGCCGCCAGAACGCTCGTTCCCGAAGCCGCGTACGCCCTGATCGAACGGCGCGCGCGGGAGGCCCTGGAACGCCTGGACGAATTCGAGCCGTTTCGGCTCGACGCGCCGATCACCCTCGACGTTCGGTTCAAGAGCTACCGGCCGTCACAGGTGCTGGCGTACCTGCCGATCGTGGAGCGGACCGATGCCCACAGCATCCGCTATGTGGGCGCCGACATCATCGAGATCTCGCGGTTCCTGGCCTTCATGCTGGGCTACGACTCCAACGCCCAGCCGTGAGGGGAACCGCCCCGAACGCTCTTGCGTTGTGGGTGGGAATGCTGCAAGCTACCCTGCTCAGGCACAGGCACTCACAGCTCAGGAGGCACTGATGCGGTTGCATTCGATGGGCCGGTTCGGCATCGCCGCGGCGGTCATCGTCGCCGTCGGTTGTGCCGGTGAAGAAGGCGAGGAGGCCGCGGAAGGCGAGGAGGCCCCGGTCGTGGAGCAGGTTGCCGCCATGCCCGACACGACGGCCGAAGCGGTGTGGGCACACCTCGAGCAGGCGAACTACGAGACGTGGGCGCTCTGGCCGGAAAAAGGCCGTCTTTACGCTGGTGGCGAGCCACACGGGATGTTGCTGACCACCTACCTCAACGATGCCGCGCTCGAAGCCCTGAATGGGGACGCAACCGTGTTCCCGGCGGGCGCGATCATCGTGAAAGAGAACTACATGCCGGACAGCACGCTCGCAGCGGTGACGGTCATGTACAAGACCGAGAGCTTCAATCCGGACAACAACAACTGGTTCTTCATCAAACGGCTCACCGATGGCACCGTCCAGGTCGGCGGTCGAGGCGCGGGATGTGAGAACTGTCACGGGGCGCGGCGCGACAACGACTTTATCATGACGGCCGACATCAACTAGTGGAGCGTAGCTGAGTTCGCGTTAGTAAGCGAGTCTGACCGGGCGAGCCGCCGAGTGAAGCCGATGAGCCTCGGACGGATGTGGCTGGGACGCGGCAGGCCTTGGAACGCCCCGGCGGCGGCACTCGCCGTCGCGGCGCTGTGCGGTTGCGTGGCCGGTGGCGGGAATCGCGCGCCCCGCGACGACTACCGCATGGTGGTCGAACTACTCACCGGGTTCATCGAGCACGAGATCGAGGACAAGGGGCTACCCGCGCTCTCGATCGCGCTGGTGGACGACCAGGAGATCGTCTGGGCTCAGGGGTTCGGATATGCCGACCCGGTGGCGGGCACGCCCGCGACGGCCCGGACCGTATACCGCGTAGGGTCGGTATCGAAGCTCTTCACCGATATCGCCGTCATGCAGCTCGTCGAGCGCGGGGAGATCGTGCTCGATACGGCTGTCCAGGTCTATCTGCCCGAATTCTCTCCCGAGAACCCCTACGACGATCCGATCACGCTACGGGAGCTGATGTCGCATCGGTCGGGGCTCGTCCGGGAGCCCCCGGTCGGACACTACTTCGATGACACGAGCCCGAGTCTCGCCGCCACCGTAGCCAGCCTGGATGCAACGGCCCTCGTGTACGCGCCCCAATCGCGCATCAAGTACTCGAACGCCGCGATCGCCACCGTCGGATACGTTCTCGAACGGACCCAAGCCGAGCCGTTCGCAAGCTACCTCCAGCGGGCTGTCCTGGAGCCGCTCCGCATGGATCACAGCTCGTTCACCCCGACCCGCCAGATGCTGCGTGACCTGGCGACGGGCTTCATGTGGTCCTACCACGGCGAACCGGAGGAAGGGTCCACCTTCGAGCTGGGGATGGCGCCGGCGGGAAGCATGTACGCCCCGGTGACCGACCTCGCGTGGTTCCTGGCGGCGCTGTTTGCCGGAGGGGTCGGCGAGCGGGGCCGGATCCTGGCCGACAGCACGCTCGAGCTGATGTTCACGCCCCAGTTCGAACCCGAAGGTGCGCGCACCGGATTCGGGATCGGGTTCGCGGTAAGTGAGCTGGACGGCCGTCGGGCGGTGGGACACGGCGGAGCCGTCTACGGGTTTGCCACCCAACTCACGGCGCTGCCCGATGAGAAGCTCGGCGCGGTCGTCGCCGCGTCCATGGACGTATCCAACGCGGTGGTCGGGAGGATCGCCGACTACGCGTTACGGCTGATGCTGGCCTTGCGCGCCGGGCGCGCGCTCCCGCACGCGGAGATCACCGGTCCCGTTCCCGATTCCGTAATGCGGGCGCTAGCCGGTCGTTACGCCGGCGCCGGCCAGGCAATCGACATCGTGCGCCGCGACGCCGAGCTTCACGCATGGTTCCGGCGGCCGGGCCTGCGGGTGCGCCTCCGCAGCCGCGGCGACACGCTCGTCGTCGACGACCGCCTGTGGTACGGCGGGCGCATCGTGCCGATTGCAGGGGCGATCGTGGTGGACGCGGACACGTTGCGTCGCCTGCCGCGCCGCCGGCCGGGTCCTGCACCCGCCCGCTGGCGTGGTCTCATCGGGGAGTACGGGTGGGACCACAACACGTTGTACGTCCTGGAGCGGGACGGACAGCTTCACGCGCTGATCGAGTGGTTCTTTCTCTATCCGCTGCGCGAGATCTCCCGCGAGGCGTTCGCGTTTCCCGACTGGGGACTCTACCACGGTGAGCGCTTGGTGTTCGATAGGGATCCATCCGGGCGGGCGCGTGCTGTAGAGGCCGCCGGTGTGCGCTTCGTGCGACGCGACGTGGGAACCGATGCGGGCGAGACGTTCCGCATCGTGCCCGTTCGGCCCGTGGTTGAGTTGCGCGAGGCGGCGCTCGCGGCGTCGCCACCGCGGCCCGACTCCGGATTGCGGGATGCGGATCTGGTCGAGCTGAGGTCACTCGACGCGACGATCCGCTACGACATCCGATATGCGACCACAAACAACTTCATGGGTGCGGTTTTCTATGATGAGCCGCGCGCGTTGCTCCAGCGGCCGGCCGCGGAGGCGCTGGTTCGCGTGCACCGTCGCGTGCGCCGCCGGGGTTACGGTCTGCTGATCCACGATGCGTATCGTCCCTGGTACGTCACCAAGATGTTCTGGGATGCGACGCCCGCCGACCAGAGGATCTTCGTGGCCGACCCGACCGTCGGCTCGCGGCACAATCGTGGTGCCGCGGTCGATCTGACCCTGTACCGCGTGCGTGACGGGCGTCCGGTCGAGATGGTCGGCGGCTATGACGAGTTCTCCGACCGCTCGTTTGCCGCGTATGCGGGTGGTACCTCGCTTCAGCGCTGGCACAGGGAGCTGCTGCGGTCGGCGATGGAGGCGGAAGGGTTTGCGGTGTACCGGTTCGAGTGGTGGCACTTCGACTACCGCGACTGGCGGCGCTACCCGGTCCTGAATCTCCCGTTCGACCAACTCGGGGACGCGGCCCGATAACGGGTGGGCTACAGACCGAACCAGTAGCTGAGCTTCACCGTGAACACGTTCTCCGACGGCGCGTCGAACAGCGCGTCGAAGTCCCGCGCGAGGTCGAAAGATCCGATCGTGGCGCGGTCACGGCGGCTCTGTTGCCAGACCAGAAAGAGCTGCGAGCCCGGCCGATACTCCCAGCGGAGCACGGCGCTCAGACGCAGGGACCGGATGTTGAACCGTTGATCCGAGAACGAGAAGTCGACGGTTCCGTCGCCGTCGAGGTCTACGAACTCGGTCTCGTCCCGGCGGCAGATGCGGCCGCCAACGCATGATACGTCGCCGTTTGGCGCCGCCACCGCCTGTCCGCGATCGAAGATGTCGAAGTCGAAACTCTCGGAGCGGGCGAGCTGTTTGTACGCCGGGTACGCTCCGGAAGAGAGCAGCGGCTGCGCGTACAGCTGGAACGTGAGGTCGGGCGAGAGGGCGACTCCGATGCGTGTTTCCAGAGAGGCGGACCGGCGCTCGAGGTCGGCAAACAGATAGCGCCGGCCGAAGGTCGGAGTGAACCCCATGTCGCCGGTTGTGGTAACGTACTGCGCGGCGTTGGTCTCACGGGTGAACTGGGGCTTGACCTGGAGTTCGACGCTGGGAATGGGCCGCACACCCATCTCCAGCTCGTTGTGCCAGCGCCATCCGCCCCTCCCGCGGTCGACATACTCGGAGCGTAGATCGACGCGGACCGATCGCCTGCGGTCGCTGTTGACCTCGAATCTGAACTGGATACTGGCCGGCTCGACCATGAGCGGCCCGCCACGTGTGGCGACGTCGCTCATGAGGCTCGGAACGAGGCGCGCATTCAACTCGACTTGCCAGTAGTTCAGCAGCTGTAGGTCCGCGCTGAGAAAGAGCCCGCCGCGCTTGTGCGCCCGGCGCCAGGAGGACCAGGAGAAGACATCGTCCAATGCCTCGTGCCGGAAGTTGTGGAACGTGAATGCCGAGATCCGGTAGCTGCGGAGCAGCCGTCCCGGCGTGATCTCCTGGTACGAGATCCGGGCTCCACCGTCCAGGCGTTCCCCCGATGTCGAGAACCCGACGTCGTTCACCTCGAATCCTGGGGTTACTTCGGCCAGCCAGACGGCACCGGTCCAGTGTTGCGCGCTGCGTCGCTCGAACTGGACCCTCCAGTTGATCCCGCTCAGTGAGTTGGCCGTCGTGTCGACCGAGAACCGGGTCGCGTCGGGCCGCTGGAAGTAGTGATTCGAGGCTTGCTGGATCCCGATCAATGCTTCAGGAACTCCCCGCACCAGGGTTCCCGCCGCGAACCCGTGGAACGCCCAGTCACGCGAGCGCGGACCACCCCAGTTGTGCTCGAAGTCGATCCCGATCGCGTAGGCGTTCGACGGCAGGAAATCGAATCCGCCGTCGTTCGGGAGTTCGCGCCGCATCGCCGTGGCGATGACGCCTAGCTGTGAGGCGCCGTCCCGAAAATCTTGCAGGACGCGTATGACACCGTACTCGGTTCGCGGCTCGGCCTCGAACGCGACCGTCCGGCCGTCTGCCGCCAGGAACGCGCGACCGGATTCGCGGGCCGTCACGGCCGTCAAGACGCCGAGCGAGAGGCCGCCTGCGCTCCTGCCCGTGAGCTTGGCGGCTCCGAGTATGGTTGTCTGGGTCGGTATATCGATGAAATCGGAGCCGTCGGGGGCGTCGCCCCGAGGCTCCCGGCCGATCCTGCGCGAGTAGAATAGCTGGTTGCGGCGTCCCGAGAGCGAAAAATCGAAGATCTGCGCGTCCTCGACGAAGAAGGGGCGCTTCTCGGGGAAAAAGGTTTCGAAGGCGGTGAGGTTGATGACGGCAGGATCGACCTCGACCTGGCCGAAATCGGGATTCACGGTGACGTCGAGCGTGTAAGACGCGCCGAGGCCGTAGCGGAGGTCGAGGCCTACGCTGCTCCCCATCTCCGACCCGTCGAAGAACGGATCGGCCGCCTCGCTTGGCGCGGCGCGGGCGGTGGCCAGCGCGTACGGGCGTAGCTCGATTCGGCGCGCGCGCCGCGGCAGCACCAGGCCCGCCAGCTGGCCGAACAGACTCACCTTGCCGTGCCGCAGCTTCGACTCGAGGGCGAAATAGGTCAGCTCGTTGGTCGCGATGCGGCGTCGCGAGAAGTTGACACCCCAGGTCTGCGCGGCGTCGGACGTCTCGTAGCGGAGCTGAGAGAGCGGAATCCGCATCTCGATGCTCCAGCCGAAGTCACCGCGATGAACCGCCGACGCCCAGACTGCGTCCCATGCGTCGTCCTCGCGGTTGTCATCGTAGAGATAGACATCCCGGCGCACACCGGACGCCCCGACCCGGAACCGGTAGCCGGTCCGGCGGTCGTTGTTGGGGTCGAGAGACAGCTCGAACCAGTCGTACTGGCCGCGCGAGTCCCGGCGCACGAGCTGGCTGGCAATCCGCTCCGGCTCGGTGTCATACATGATCACGCCGACGTAGAGGGCGTCGGCGTCGTAGAGCACCCGGACCTCCGTGCGTTGTTCTGCGGCGGCACCCTCCACAGGTTCGCCCTGGACGAATCGCGTGATAGGGGTAGCGTGGCGCCACGCCGGCTCGTCCACACGACCATCGAGCCGGATGTCACCGTCGCGCCGTGCGGCCGCGGCCGCAGGCTCCGGGTTGGGCACGGTCGTCTGGGCGGCGGCGGCGGACGGACCGACCGCGAGAACGAGAAGAAGAAACAAACAGCGGCGCATCATGCTCTCTTACGCATTACCGGATAGCTGTGTTGATTTGGGGTGTAAGATACCCGATCGCTTTCGGAAACGGTCCCATCATGAGTTTTACGATGCGCTCGCTATTCGTTACCGTCGTCTTGGCACTCGCGGTACCGGCCGCGCTCGCCGGCCAGTATTCGGCGGAGGTCGAGACGGCCGCGTCCAAGATCTTCCACACGACCATGAGTCCGTTTTGCCCGGGGCGGACGCTGACCACCTGTCCCTCGTCCCAGGCCGCCGAGCTGAAGGATGAGATACGGCGTCGGTTGGGTAGGATGCGGACTGCCGCCGGCACGGGCGTGGCCCGGCCTGCTGAGATGGGCCTCGAGTCACGGCAACGGGTCCAAGACGAACTCGCCAGGCTCTAGCGACGCAGATGGCGTATCTCCCCATCCAGGACCACGGCATTGTGGGCAACATGCATACGGCCGCGTTGGTCGGGCTGGACGGTACGATCGACTGGCTCTGTTACCCGCGTTTCGATTCACCGAGCGTGTTTGCGGCGATCCTGGACGATAAGAAGGGTGGCCGCTTCGCGATCTGCCCAGCCGTCGGGAACGTCACAACCAGGCAATTCTACTGGCCGGATTCCAACGTTCTGACGACGCGTTTCCTCACGCCGGACGGGGTGGGCCAGGTCATGGACTACATGCCGGTGGGTGTGCGGCGTGGCGAGCCGGGACATCATTGGCTCATTCGGCAGGTCGAGGTGGTCCGGGGCACCATGGCGTTCGAGATGGAGTGCTGCCCCGCATTCGACTACGCGCGAGCGGCGCATGATGTGACGCTCAATGGTGATGGCGCGTGTTTTCGCTCGCAGCACCTTGGACTCGGACTGCTCTCCAAGGTCCCGCTCCGGCGCGAGGGAACGGGGGTGCGCGCGCAGTTTGTGCTGGAAGAGAACCAGACGGCGACGTTCATCCTGCGCGAGCTGCTGCCTGACGGCTCTTGGGGCGTGTGCCCGAGCGACGAGGACGTCTTTGCCTTGTTCTGGCGCACAGTCGAGTTTTGGCGTCACTGGCTGTCGCGGTGCACCTATCAGGGACGTTGGCGGGAGGCGGTGCACCGTTCGGCGCTGGTCCTCAAGCTGCTCACCTACGAGCCTTCGGGCGCTATCATCGCGGCGCCGACGGCGAGTCTGCCCGAACACGTCGGCGGCGGACGGAACTGGGACTACCGCTACACCTGGATCCGCGACGCGGCGCTCACGCTCTACGGCCTGCTCCGAATCGGGTTTACGGAGGAAGCGGTGCAGTTCATGCACTTTCTCGAAGACCGCTGCCGGGAACCCGATCCCGATCGCTTCATCCAGCTCGTCTACGGGATCGACGGCCGGCACGAGCTGCCGGAAGAGACGCTGGATCATCTCGATGGATATCGCGGCTCGCGTCCGGTGCGCATAGGCAACGCCGCCTACGGCCAGCTTCAGCTCGACATCTATGGCGAGCTGATGGAATCCGTTTTTCACTTCAATAAATACGGCAATGCGATCTCGTACGATCTTTGGGCCAGGCTGCGGGAGCTGGTGAACTGGGTGTGCGACAACTGGCATCGTGAGGACGAGGGGATCTGGGAGATGCGGAGCGGACGCAAGCACTTCGTCCACTCGAAACTGATGTGTTGGGTGGCGCTCGACCGGGGCCTGCGGCTGGCGGATGACCGGTCGTTCCCAGCCGATCGCTCGCGATGGATCGAGGTGCGCGACACGATCTTCGAGGACATCATCAACAAGGGATGGAATGAGAAGCGCCAGGCGTTCGTGCAGCACTACGGATCGGACGCACTCGACGCCGCGAACCTCATGATGCCTTTGGTGGACTATCTGGCCGCAACCGATCCGCGGATCATCTCGACGATCGACGCGACCTGCAAGCCACCCAAGGCCGGCGGCCTGGTCTCGAACAGCCTCGTCTATCGCTACAACACGGCGGACGGCCTCGATGGGAGCGAGGGCACGTTCAACATGTGCACCTTCTGGCTGGTACAGGCGCTCACGCGTGCCGGCCGGCTCGACGACGCCCGGTTGATGTTCGAGGAGATGCTGGGGTACGCCAACCACCTGCGGCTCTACGCGGAAGAGACCGGACCGAGCGGCGAGGCGCTGGGCAACTTCCCGCAGGCTTTCACCCACCTGTCGTTGATCAGTTCCGCGTTCGACCTTGATCGCGCCCTCGGCAAGCGTGCCTGAACCGGCCGACACCTAGCGCGTGAAGCACGCGCAGTGGTTCAAGCGGATACTCCTGCCCGGGCTGGTGTTCCAGTCGGTAGTCATCGCTGGCGGCTACGGGACCGGCCGCGAGATCGCGGAATTCTTCCTCACGCACGGCCCGCTCGGCGGCCTGCTGGCGATGCTGCTCGTCTCGACGGTGATCTGGAGTGTGGTCAACGCGGCCAGCTTCGAGTTCGCGCGCGTCTTCTCTAGCTACGACTACCGCCGGTTCTTCAAGACGCTCCTCGGGCCGGGATGGGTGCTTTTCGAGATCTGCTACATCGCGTTCCTCGCGATCGTCCTGGCCGTCATCGCCGCCGCCGCCGGAACGATGTTGCGCGAGACGTTCGATCTTCCATACGCGGTGGGCGTCATAGGCGTGACCGCGGCGGTGGGGTTCCTCGTCTTTCGGGGGAGCAGCACAATCGAGAATGCGTTGACCGGCTGGTCGGTGGTGCTCTACGGTACGTATCTCGTCTTCTTCGTCTGGTCCTTCGTGCGGTTCGGCGGTGAGATCGGTACGGCGCTCGCGGGCGACCGTCCGGGACTCGACTGGATTCTCGGCGGGGTGCGTTATGCCGGTTACAACCTGGCGGTGATCCCCGCCGTGCTGTTCACGGTGCGCCACGCCCGGTCGCGTCGCGACGCCGTTACCGCCGGTCTGCTCGCCGGCCCGATCGCCATCATCCCGGGCCTGCTGTTCTATCTGATCATGGTGGCGCAATACCCGGCGATACTCGACCGCCCCGTGCCGGCAAATACGCTCCTCGAGCTGCTCGGTTCACGGGCCTTTCACGTGATTTTCCAGATCGTGCTCCTTGGAACGCTCATTGAAACGGGGACCGGGTTGATTCACGCGGTGAACGAACGCATCGCGAGCGTCTACGAAGAGGGCGGCCACGCCATGCCCCGGCTCCTGCGGCCGGTGGTGGGTGTGGCGTTGCTGCTGGTAGCGGCGGGGCTCTCGCGGTTCGGGCTGATCGACTTGATCGCCAAGGGATACGGGACGCTCACCTGGCTCTTCTTGGCCGTGTTCGTCGTACCCATACTGAGCGTCGGCATCTGGAAGATCCTGCGCCGGCCGACGGCACCCGTGGCTATGGGGGTGGTCGACTAGCGCGGTGATCGGCAGCTGAGAGTGGCGGCTCCATGCCGCGAATCCAGACGGGAACCGGTGGAGGAGCGGTGCCGTTTATCGGGTATGACACATACCGCCCTCACACTGCTCGCGCTCGTTCTCGTTCCCGTCCCCGTCGCGGCGCAGTTCGGCCGGGAATGGAAGACGGATTTTTCCCGTCACACCGTTCCGCTCGACGAGATCGTGTCGGGCGGCCCCCCGAAAGACGGCATCCCGGCCGTCGATCGCCCGCGGTTCGTCAACGTACGGCAAGCCGACCGATGGTTGGCGGATCGGGAGCCCGTGGTTTTGGTCGTCCTGAACGGCGAGGCGAAGGCGTACCCCATCCAGATACTGATCTGGCACGAGATCGTGAACGACGAGCTGGGCGGGGTACCGGTCACCGTCACGTTCTGCCCTCTCTGTAACACGGCGCTCGCCTTCGACCGTCGCCACGCAGGACGTGTACTCGATTTCGGTACGACGGGACGTCTGCGGCACTCCGATCTGGTCATGTACGACCGCCAGACGGAGAGCTGGTGGCAGCAGGCCACGGGTCGGGGCATCGTCGGAGAGTTCGCGGGGCATCGACTCACCTTCATCAGCGCCCCGCTGATCAGCTGGAAGACCTTCAAGGAGACGTATCCCGACGGCCGGGTCCTATCGCGCGAGACCGGCCACTCCAAACCGTACGGCAACAACCCGTACGTGTGGTACGATCGGCCACAGTCCAGCCCCATTCGCGGCTTCTTCTCAGGACGCACGGACGAGCGGTTGCCGGCCAAGGAGCGCGTCGCAGCGGTTGAACTCGGCGGCGAGACGGTCGCCTTCCCGTTCTCGCTGCTCGCAGAGAAGCGTGTGGTACAGGACGAGGTCGGGGGTGTGGCGATAGTGGTGTTCTGGGCGCCGGGGACGGCGAGCGCCCTCGACGATCGCCGCATCGCCGAGGGCCGCGACGTCGGATCGTCCGGCGTATTTCGGCGCGACGTGAACGGCCGCCGTCTCAGCTTCCAGCCCGCCGGGGACGGCAGGTTCCGCGACTCCGAGACGGGGAGCACCTGGGACATACTGGGTCGCGCCGTAGCCGGCCCGCTCGCCGGCACGCAGCTCGACGTGGTGCAGCACGGCAACCATTTCTGGTTCGCCTGGGCGGTATTCGTGCCGGATACTCGAATCGTACGCTAGACCGAACCACCGGCGCCCGCTCGGACGACCTTCGAGCAGTCCGGAGTACGAACCCTTGTGCTTGCCGCACGTTTGGGCTGCGGATAGCTTTTTGCATGGCGCCGACCACCACGAACGCGTCCATTCGCGATTTCGCCAATGCGGTCGCGCTGGGCCTCAGTGACACGCCACGCTGGCTCCCGGCACGGTTTCTCTACGATGCCAAGGGAAGCGAGCTCTTCGAGCAGATCTGCGACCTTCCTGAGTATTACCTCACGCGCACCGAGGCGGCGATTCTCTCGCGTTCCGCCGCGACCATCCGAGAGATCACCGGTCCGGTGACCATGATCGAGCTCGGTTCCGGCAGCGCCGTGAAAACGGATCACCTACTCGCCGCCTACGCCGAGGCGGGACGTCCGGTGCGCTACGTACCGGTCGACGTCAGCGCATCGATCTTGCGCGTCGCCGCAGATCGTATCGAGGAAACCTTCCCGTCGGTGAATGTGGCGGGCGTGCACGGTGAGTACGAGCAGGCATTCCCGCTGCTGGCGGAGTTCGCGCCGACGATGCTGCTCTTCCTGGGCAGCACCATCGGCAACATGGATCACTCGGAGTCCGTGGCGTTCTGGCGCAGGGTATGCGCAGCGATGCCGTTGGGGAGCTTCGTGCTCCTCGGTGTAGATCTCATGAAAGATGTCGACTTGCTGGAGGCGGCGTACAATGACGCGGCGGGCGTCACGGCGCGCTTCACGAAGAACCTCTTCGTCCGCATGAACCGGGAACTCGGTGCAGCCCTCGACATCGACCGGATCGAGCACGTCGCACGGTGGAACGCCGAATGGCGGCGCATCGAAATCGGGGCCCGTTTCGAGACGGCCCAGGATCTCCACGTTGCCCCGCTCGGCCGCACCTTCCGGATCGAGGCGGGCGAACGGATCATGACCGAAATCAGCCGGAAGTTCACCATAGACGAACTCGAGGCGTATTTGGCCTGCTTCGGACTCGAGCTGATCCGCACGCTGACCGACGACCGCCGCTGGTTCGCGCTGATGCTATTCCGTAAGGGGGATGGAGAGTGTTGGTAGCGTGGAGAGATGGAACGACTACCATCTTCCCACCTTTCCATCCGTATCGCCTAGTTCCCCTCCGGCTTCCAACTCAGTTCCACCGGCTCGATCTCCGGGAGAATTTCGAGTTCGGCCTCTGCCACCTGGCGCCGGAACGCGGTGACCTGTTCCTCGAAGATGCGTCGCATTGTGCTCAGTGCCTCCTCGAGACGTTGCTCCGCCTGCCGGAAATAGAGCATCTGGGCCTCGGTGGGCGCGTCCCATGAGGAGCCCATCGATCTGGAGACGGAGCCGAGCATACGCCACACTACTTCGGGCGGACGATAGATCCCCTGTCGGTCCTGCGGTCCCCAGAATACTTCCTCGAGCGTGTCGAGCGAATCGTTGAGCCGCTTGCCGGCGTGCCTGATAGGGGCATGCGTGCTGTCCTGCTCGCCGCGCACTGCGGCCAATACCCGCTCCACACCACGCCGCGTATCCCGTATCCGATTCACCGCCTCGGCGGCGACACGCCGCCGGTCGTTGACGCGCGTCAAGGCATCCAGTTTGGCGCGCCGCTCGGTCATCGACAGGGTGTAGCGCGGGTCGGCTAATACTTCCACCGACTGAGCAACCGTGTCGGCGTCGTGGATGATACGGATGGTGTAGCTGCCCGGCAGCACGTCCGGGCCGGACGGCGCGCCGAAGCCGCGTGGTGGGCTGCTCTCACCGCGCGGTCCGCTCACCCCCTCCCGCCGCAGGTTCCAGGCGGTCCGATTGACCCCCGGCTGAGCCGGCCCGCGGAACGTCCGAATCGTCCCACCGGTGTCGTCGAGCACCTGGATCGTCACTCGCGCACTGTCGTCCTCACCGTCCGTGTCCACGATGTACGTAAGCAGGGCGCCATAGCGCCGGTTCTCGCCGTTGAACATGGCGTCGCCCACGAACCGGTAACCGTCGACCTGCTTGACCCGGTACTGGATGGCGGCCGGGATTTCAAACAGATGAAGGGAGCGCTCGGCCACGGACGGGTCACGCGCCAGCACGCGCAGCGGCCGCACGTCGTCCAGTACGTATGCCGCCCGCCCGTGCGTTCCGATCACGAGGTCGTGGTCGCGCGGGTGTACGACCAGCGCGCGCACCGGCACGCGCGGCAGACCGGCACGCCACAGCCGCCACGAGTCCCCGCCGTCGAGAGAGACGTACATGCCGAACTCCGTGCCGAGGTACAGGAGATCGGGTTCCACGGGATCCTGCTCGATCACGTGGACGAACCCCTCGATCTGCGGCGTAACCAGGCTCTGCCACGATCGCCCGTAATTGGTTGTCTTGAACGCGTAGGGCGCGTTGTTCGCGCGCCTGTGGTCATCGAATATGACGAACGCGGTTCCGCTGTCGAACTTCGACGGCTCGATATGCGGCACCCACGTGGCGCGCGGGACCCCGCGGATACGGTCGGCCACGTTGGTCCAGGTCTGCCCGCCGTCACGCGTGACCTGCACGTTGCCATCGTCGGTACCCACCCAGATGACGCCGCGCTCGATCGGACTCGGCGCGATGGTGATGATCGTCGTGTGGTTCTCGGCGTTCGTAACGTCGTAGGTGAGCCCGCCGCTCTCCCGCTGGTCTTGCTTCTCGGGATCGTTGGTCGTCAGATCGGGGCTGATTATCGTCCAGCCCTCGCCCCGGTTCGTGCTCCGGTGCACGAACTGGCTGCCGTAATAGATGGCATGGTCGAACGGGTCGATCGCGATCGCGGCGTTCCAGTTGAACCGCAGGAAGATCCCGTCGGGGTGGGCGGGCCTAATGGACTTGCGCTCGCCGGTCTCCCGATTCCACCGCATCAGGTTGCCACCCTGCGACATCGCGTAGCCGATCCGGTCATCGGTGGGATCGGCCAAGGTCGCAAAGCCGTCGCCGAACCCGACCTCCTGCCAGTGGTAGTTGCGGATTCCGGCGTTTTCCCAAACGGCGCTGGGACCGCGCCAGGAGCCGTTGTCCTGAAGCCCTCCCAGGATGTTGAACGGCGTCTCCATGTCGACGTCGATGTGGTAGAACTGCGCGAGTGGGAGATTCTCCATGAACCGCCAGGTTCGACCGCGATCGCGCGATATGTACACACCGCCGTCGTTGCCATCGTAGATCGTGTTCCCGTCCTGCGGATTGATCCAGAAGGCGTGGTGGTCCGGGTGCACGCGGAAGGGAACGAGCCGTTCGAACGACTTGCCACCGTCCTCGCTGAAGGTGACACGGCCGTGGAGGTTGTAGACGCGGTTCTCGTTCTCGGGGTCCACCGCTATCTGAGCGTAGTAGAACGGACGCGACGCAATGCCGCGCTCACGGTTTACAGTGGTCCACGAACGGCCGCCGTCGTCCGAGCGCAGCAGCACGGAGCGTTTTGCCTCGACCAATGCGTAGACGATCTCGGGACGATTGTGCGCGATGGCCAGACCGATGCGTCCCAGCTCGCCGGTCGGGAGCCCCTCGTCTTCCCCAAGCCGCTGCCAGCTGTCGCCGCCGTCCCAGGTGAGATAGAGGCCGCTCCCGGGGCCGCCGGACCGGAAGAACCACGGCCAGCGCCGGTGCTCCCACATGGCGGCGAAGAGCTTGTTGGGGTTCGTGGGGTCCATCACCAGGTCGGCCGCGCCCGTCCGTTCGTCGACGTAGAGCACGTTCGTCCAGGTCTTGCCGCCGTCGCTCGTCCTGAAGACGCCGCGCTGCGGGTTCTCGCCCCAGGTGTTTCCCAGCGCCGCCACGTACGCGACGTTCGGGTCGCTGGGGTGGAGGATGATCTCGGAGATGGCACCCGTTTCCTCGAGCCCGACGTGCGACCAGGTCTCGCCGCCGTCCAACGTCCGGTAGACTCCGGTGCCGACGCCCGAGCTGTTGCGACGTCCCTTCTCACCCGTGCCGACCCACACTATGTCGGGGCTGGCCTGGAAGATCGCCACCGCGCCGATCGACGGAGCGGGATAATCATCCAGCACCGGGCGCCAGCGCACCCCGCCGTTGGTGCTCTTCCACAGCCCGCCCGTGGCAGCACCGACATAGATGACGTTGGGGTTGCTCGCAACGGCATCGATCGCGCTGATGCGTCCGCTCATGCCGGCTGGACCGACGCTGCGGGCCTGCATGCCGGCCAGGAAGGCGGAATCGACCTGTCCTACGGCGACTGTGGCGCTCGAGACGAGCAAGAGAAACGCTGCGAGAATGTGGCTGACGTAGGGTGCGGATGAGCGACTGCGCATGATAGATTGCTCCCAGCGGGTTCTTGAGCTACAAAGATAGCCGGGATGTAGCGGAGCGCAGCCCGCCGCGGACTGGAAAAACATGCAGCCGTATGTATAATCATTTATTACACCGATTCTCTAACCTGTGACGTAGGTGGAGCGTTGATGACCACACCAACCACGACGGTCGATTTGTTGAGCGAGGTCGACCAGTACAGCGCGCGGAACTATCTGCCCCTGCCGATTGTGCTCGAGCGGGGGGAAGGGGAGTGGGTCTGGGACGTCGACGGCAAGCGCTACCTCGACTGTCTCGCCGCCTATTCTGCCCTCAACCAGGGGCACCGCCACCCCGCAATCATCGCGGCGGCGCGCAAGCAGCTCGACCGCCTGACACTCACCTCCCGGGCGTTTCACAACGATCAGATGGGACCGTTCCTGCGCGAGGTGTGCGAGTTGGCCGGCTACGAGCGCGCCCTGCCGATGAACACGGGTGCCGAGGCGGTTGAGACCGCCATAAAGGCCGTGCGCCGTTGGGGCTACCGGGTGAAGGGCATCCCTGCGGACCGGGCGGAGATCATCGTGTGCGCCAACAACTTTCACGGCCGCACGACGACTATTGTCTCCTTCTCGACCGAGGAGTCCTATCGGGAGGACTTCGGACCGCTGACGCCCGGCTTCGTGGTGGTTCCGTTCGGGGACATCGACGCCTTGGCCGGCGCGATCACGCCCAACACAGCCGCCTTCATGGTGGAGCCGCTCCAGGGCGAGGGCGGTGTCATCGTCGCGCCCAAAGGCTACCTGGCCGGGGCCGCCGAGCTATGCCGCGAGCACAATGTGCTGCTCGTCGCCGATGAGATACAGACGGGCTTGGGGCGGACGGGGAAGATGTTCGCCTGTGAGTGGGAGGGCGTACATCCCGATGTGCTCGTGCTGGGCAAGGCGCTCGGCGGAGGGGTGTATCCCGTCTCCGTGATGCTCGCGGACGCGCCGGTCATGGACATGTTCGCGCCCGGTGATCACGGATCGACGTTCGGGGGCAACCCCTTGGGCGCCGCGGTGGGGCGCGCCGCCCTCAAGGTGCTCGTGGACGAGCGGCTTGAGAAGCGTGCGCAGGAACTCGGCAGCTGGTTCATGGACGAGTTGCGCGCCCTTGGGTCCCCGCACGTGGAAGAGGTACGCGGCCAGGGCCTGATGATCGGCGTGGTGATCAAGCAGTCGAGCGGCACGGCACGGCCGTTCTGCGAGGCACTCGCCCACCGCGGCATCCTGTGCAAGGAGACCCACGAACAGGTGATCCGGTTTGCGCCGCCCCTGACGGTTGCGAAGGAGGCGTTGGAGTGGGCGCTGGGGGAGGTGCGGGAGGTGCTGAAATAGAGGGTCACCTCTGTATCGCTTGCCCTGGCGCCGTCGCGATCGCGGAGATAGTCTTCGCCGTCCCAACCTCAGCTGCTTGACTAAGGAGAGGTAACGAATGCGCCGACTGGTGCTCATCTCTGTTCTCGTGTCGCTGTTTCCGCTTCTCCATCCCCGGTCCGCGGAGGGGCAGGGCTACGACTCGACCCTGTACAATGCGCTCGAGTGGCGCATGATCGGCCCGTATCGCGGCGGGCGCTCGACCGCGGTAGCCGGACACGCCGACCAGCCCTATATCTACTACTTCGGCGGCACCGGCGGCGGCGTGTGGAAGACCAACGACGGTGGGATGACATGGTTCCCGACCACCGACTCCACCCGCATGGCCGGCTCCATCGGTGCGATCGCGGTGGCACCATCGGACCCGAACGTCGTCTACGTCGGGACGGGTGAGTCGCCGCCGCGCGGCAACGTCTCGCCGGGCAACGGCGTCTACCGCTCGACCGACGCCGGCAAGACGTGGACGCCGATCGGGCTCGCAGATGCCGGTCAGGTGGGCCACATCGTGGTCCATCCCAATGACCACGATCTGGTGTATGTGGCGGTGCTGGGCCACATCTTCGGTCCCAACGAGCAGCGGGGTGTCTTCCGCTCGCAGGACGGCGGCCGGACCTGGGAGCGGGTGCTCTACCGTGATGAGAACGCCGGGGCGATCGATCTGGCGATGGATCCCACCAATCCGCGCATCCTCTACGCCGCCCTCTGGCAGGTGCGGCGTTATCCGTGGGCGCTGGAGAGCGGTGGGCCGGGGAGCGGACTCTTCAAGTCCACCGACGGCGGCGACACCTGGACCGAGATCACGCGCAACGACGGGCTACCGGAGGGCACGATCGGGAAGATCGGCGTGACCGTCTCGCCGGCGAACCCCGACCGCGTGTGGGCCATCGTCGAGGCCGATGAAGGCGGTGTCTTCCGGTCGGACGACGGTGGGGAGACCTGGACCCGGGTGAACAGCGAGCGCCGGCTGCGGCAGCGCGCGTGGTACTACACGCACATCTTCGCCGATCCCGAGGACGTCGAGACCGTCTACGTGCTGAACACCGCATTCTATCGGTCCGTGGACGGCGGCAAGACTTACAACTCGATCCGCGTTCCCCACGGTGACAACCACGCCCTGTGGATAGCGCCCAACGACCCGGCGCGCATGATCAACGGTAACGACGGCGGTGCCAACGTCTCGTTCAACGGCGGCGCGACCTGGACCCGGCAGGACAACCAGCCGACGGCCCAGATGTATCACGCGTTCGCGACCGCCGATTTCCCGTACAAGGTGTGCGGCGGCCAACAGGACAACAGCACCATTTGCGTACCGAGCCGCACCAGTGGTTTCGGCATTCAGACGCGGACCTACGATTTCGGCGTCGGCGGATGCGAGAGCGGGTACGTGGCACAGCGGCCCGACGACACGGACATCTTCTTCGCCGGCTGTTATGGGGGACAGCTCGAGCGGCACGATCGTGCCACGGGACAAGAGCGCTCGATCTCCGTCTGGCCGGACAACCCGATGGGCTGGGGTGCCGCCCGGCTGCGGGAGCGGTTCCAGTGGACGTTCCCGATCATCATCCCACCGCACGATCCGAATGTGCTCTACGTGACGTCGCAGCACGTCCATCGTTCCACCGACGAGGGGCAGAGCTGGGAGCGCATCAGCCCTGACCTCACGCGCAATGACACCACCAAGATGGGCCCGTCGGGCGGACCGATCACGAAGGACAACACGAGTGTCGAGTACTATGGGACGGTGTTCACGCTGGCACCGTCGCCCAACGACTCAGAAGTAATCTGGGCGGGCTCGGACGACGGCCTGATCCACGTGACGCGCGACGGTGGCGAGAGTTGGACCGACGTGACACCGCGCAGCCTGCCGGAGTGGGCGTTGATCAGCATCATCGACGTTTCACCGCACAATCCCGGCACGGCGTATGTCGCGGCCACGCGCTACAAGCAGGACGACTTCGCTCCCTATATCTACATGACGACCGATTACGGGCGTTCCTGGCGGAAGATCGTGCGCGGGATTCCGGACAACCACTTCATCCGCTCCGTCCGCGAGGACCTCGGCAGGCCCGGGCTGTTATACGCAGCCGGGGAGTTCGGCGTCTACGTGTCGTTCGACGCGGGCGAGCACTGGCAGTCGCTCCAGCTCAACCTGCCGATCGTGCCGATCCACGGCCTGATCCTGAAGGACAGTGACGTGATCGTGGCGACACACGGGCGCTCGTTCTGGATCCTCGACGATATCACGCCGCTGCGGGCGCTGTCGGAGGAAATAGCGTCGGCGGAAGCGCACCTCTTTGTACCGCGCCCAACCTATCGGATGGGCGGTGGCGGATTCCGCTTCGCCGTGAGCGGTGTGGGCCAGAACCCGCCGGGCGGTGTCATGACGTTCTTCCATCTGCGGGAGGCAGATGAGGACGCCGAGATCACGCTCGAGTTCCTCGAGGCGGACGGGGACGTGATCAAGACATACTCGACCAAATCCGAGGAACGGAACCGGCAGCTCGAGCTCGAGGCGGGGATGAACAGGTTCGTCTGGGACCTGCGGTATGCGGACGCCAGCCGATTCGACGGGATGATCATGTGGGGGGGCACGACACGCGGGCCGCGCGCGGTGGCGGGAAGCTACCAGGCCCGGCTTACCGTCGGCGCATGGTCGCAGACCCAACAGTTCGAGATCCGTGCCGACCCGCGGGTGAACGCCACCGCGGCCGATCTCCGCGAGCAATTCGAGTTGCTGATCCGGATTCGTGACCGGGTGACCGAGGCCAACGACGCAGTAACACGAATCCGACAGGTCCGCGAGCAGATCGACGGCGTGGTGGACCGGATCGATGCCGCGGGCGACGCCGTCGATGCCACCGAGGCGGATTCGGTCGAGGCACTGGCCAAGACCATCAAGGAGGCACTGGGCGAGATCGAGCGGGAGATCTACCAGACCAAGAATCGTAGCAACCAGGACCCGCTCAACTTCCCGATCCGGTTGAACAACAAGCTCGCGGCGCTGACGGGCGTCGTGCAGAACGGCGATTTCGCGCCTACCGAACAGGCGTACGCTGTCTTCGAGGAACTGTCCGGCCAGCTCCAGATCCAGCTCGATAGGTTGGCCGACGTGATGGATAACCGGGTGCCCGAGTTCAACCAACGCGTAGGCGCGCTCGACCTCCCGGCTATCGTCCTGCGCCGGGACGAGAACGACGGCGGTTGATATGGGGCGGGGGCAGGGGCCGGCTAACACACTGTATGACATTGCCGAACACGTACACCAGTGTGGAAAGCGAGCGGATTCGCTGCTTCGTCATCGAGGAGGAAACACTAGGTTCAACCCTCCGTGTCGCCAGCCTACGCCGCTTGATTCTGTTATGGATGCCGGCTAGGTTGGGCGGTCTCGGAGGGTTACCCTCTGCCTGCCCTGGTGGTGGAATCGGTAGACACGCTGTCTTGAGGGGGCAGTGGCGAGAGCCGTCCCGGTTCGAATCCGGGCCAGGGCATGCGCCACCGTAGCTCAGTGGTAGAGCTCTCGATTCGTAATCGAGTGGTCCGCGGTTCGAATCCGCGCGGTGGCTCTACAACTGTAACTCCGACAATAACTCTCAAGCCGTTCCGCGCGTGCGGTACCGCCTGCGTCATGCTTCCGACTCCCACAGTGTGTGTGACTGCCGCGGAGAGCAGCCTCTAACTCAGGGCACAATATCGGATCCGAACACTCTTTTTCTATCGGCGGCAGGCGCCGGAAACAGTAGGACTTGGGCTGTCAGGATGTCCGTTGAGGGACGCCAGCCTGTAAGCAGGAATCCTACATCCCGGTTAGGGAGAGCCTACCGGTCACTGCTCGCCCGGCGGCGGACGCCCCGCCTGGAGCGAATCGAGGCAACGTCGACATGACCCGTATACCGTCAGCCGCACCGCGTCACTGGCGATTTCCCACGCCAGCTGGCCTTCCAGCACCAGCTGCTCAAACCGGGCGACGACGTCAGGGTCTCGCCAGCCTTTGGCGCATTCCGCACGCAACGTCTCGAGGGCCTGGGCGGTCGAGAACGCCGGCTTATACGGCCGCTCGGTGATCAGGGCATCGTAGACATCGACGACTTGCAGCACCCGAGCGGTCAGTGGGATAGCGTCTCCGACGAGTCCATCGGGATAGCTGGATCCGTCGAGTCGTTTGTGGTGATGGCGGATGATCGGAGTCACGAGCCGGAATGACTTGAGACCCTGACAGATACGCTCGCGGTCACCGGATGCTGCCGCATGATGACCCACTCGTCCGGGGTCAGCCGCCCGCGCCTCAGCAAGTGGCGTCAGGCACGGCTACCTTGCCGATGTCGTGCACTGCGCCGGCACCGCGTAGCGCGGTGAGGTCATCGTCGGAGAGGCCGAGGCGCGCTTCCTCTTTTGCTTGTCCCATGTCCAGGGTGCACTTCCGCCCAGACATGCCGGCCTTCCAAGGGTTTGTGTTGCGGAAGCGTGTCTCCGCGATCGGCTACTAATTGACTATAATCATTGACCATAGTAGATTTTTGGCATGTTAGATGACCGCGAATCCATTGCCATTTCTAAGTTTAAGGCCACTTGTCTCGCCGTCTTGGAGCGCGTGCGGCGCACCGGACGGCCGGTGTTGGTCACGCGCTTCGGCGAGCCCGTTGCCGAGGTCGTGCCTCCCCCGCCTCCGCAGCGTCCCAAGAGCTGGCTCGGCGCTTTCGCCAGGCGCGGCCGCATCGTGGGCGACGTGGTGGCGCCGCTGGGCGAGGAGGACTGGGAAGCGCTTCGGTCGTGAGGCTGCTGCTCGATACCCACATCTGGCTCTGGAGTCTGCTCGAACCGAAGAACCTCACACCGCAGGTTGCAGCCGAGCTGGAATCTCCGGACAATGAATTGTGGCTCTCGCCAATCAGCACGTGGGAATTGCTGGTCCTGATTGACGTGGGCCGCGTATTGGTGAGCGGTGATCCGGAGCGCTGGGTTCGTGAGGTGCTGCGGACAGTGCCGTTCCGCGAGGCGCCGATCACGCACGAGGTGGCGCTCGAGAGCCAGGCCGTCGGCCTGCCGCATCGCGATCCCGCCGACCGGTTGCTTGCCGCGACCGCGAAGGTCTACGACCTGACCCTGGTGACCGCCGACGAGCGACTGCTTGGCTCTACTGAGTTCTCGGTGCTTGCCAATAGGTACGGTGGCCGGGGCACACTGCCTTCGGCGCTGGACCTGCCTGAGGCGCTCGCGCCGCGGCTCTCCGTCGCACGCCTGGCGCTGTTCCTCGACTACGACGGCACGCTGACGCCGATCGTATCGCAACCGGAGGACGCGGTGCTCGCCGACGAGATGCGCGGGGTTCTGCGCAAGCTGGCCGCACGCTGCTTCGTAGCCATCGTCAGCGGCCGTGACCTGGGGGACCTGAAGCGGCTGGTGGCGCTGGACGAGCTGGTCTACGCCGGAAGCCACGGGTTCGATATTGCGGGACCGGACGGCCTGCGGATGGAATACGATGGAGGGCGGGCGAGTCTCCCGAGCCTCGAGGCCGCGCACACGACGCTGGCGGCTGTGCTGGCCCCGGTGCCGGGCGTGCGCGTGGAGCGCAAGCGGTTTGCGCTCGCCGTCCACTACCGCAATGCGGCTGAGGAGCGCGTGCCTGAGATCGAGCGCGCCGTCGACGAGGCGACCGCTGCGCACACCGATCTCGTGAAGAGCGGCGGGAAGAAGATCTTGGAGCTGCGCCCCCGGATCGACTGGGACAAAGGGCATGCGGTGAGGTGGCTGCTCCGGGCGCTCGCCCTCGAGGCGGAAGGTGTGGTGCCGATCTATGTCGGGGACGACGTCACCGATGAAGACGCTTTTCGGGCTCTCACCGATGAGGGGATCGGCATTCTTGTGGCCGAGCAACCGCAAGTCACCGCCGCAACCTATGCCCTGCGCCACACCCAAGAAGTGCTGACGTTTCTCCGCGGGCTGGTCGAGGTCCTGGACGAGATCAGGAGATGAGTCGCCGGCGCTAGCCGCCCAGAATGCTGCGGCGTTGCCGCGCCGGAACCAGGTCGGCGACGAAGCTGCGGGCCCAGTCGTGCACGGTGTGCCCGCGCACGATCGCGCGCATCTTGGCCATCCGCCCGGCAGCTTCCACCGGATCCATGGTGAGTGCACTGAGGATGGCCGCGCCGATCCCGTCCACGTCGTGCGGGTTGACGAGCAGTGCGTCGGTGAGTTCCTCGGCGGCACCGGCGAACTCGCTCAATACCAGCGTTCCGCTATTGTCGAACCGCGTGGCCACATATTCCTTGGCTACCAGGTTCATCCCGTCGCACAACGGCGTCACCATCATGACGTCGCCCGTCCGGTACATCGCGACGAGGTTCTCGGGCGTCAGGTTGCGGCGCACGTAATGCACGACCGCCACGCCCACCTCCCCGAACTCGCCGTTGATCTGACCCACCAGTTCCTCCACGCGCCGCCGCAACTCCGCGTACTCGGCTACCCGCTCGCGACTCGGTACCGCTACCTGGACCATGACGGCGTCGGAGGGTTTCACCAGACCCGACAGGAGCAGCTCGTGGAAGGCGCGCAGCCGGTGATCGATCCCCTTGGTGTAGTCGAGCCGATCGATGCCGAGAATGACTTTTCGGCTGCTGCCGAGCCGTTGCCGAAGTCGCTCGACCCGGGGCTCGGTATCCGGCGCCAACGCGACGGACTCGTACAGCTCGAAGTCGATCGAGATGGGATAGGCCGCGGCCTGCAGCCGCCGACCGTCGTGCCTTATTGGGCCGGCATCGGATGCCTGCGCCCGCGTATACTGTCCGACGACGCGCAGGAAGTTTCCCCTGTTGCGCTCGGTCTGAAAGCCGATCACGTCGGCGCCGAGCAGACCCTCGAGAACCTGGCGACGCCACGGCAGCCGCGCGAACAGTTCGGCAGGCGGGAAGGGGATATGGAGAAAGAACCCGATCCGGAGGTCGGGGCGGAGCGCGCGAAGCAACGCAGGTACCAATTGAAGTTGGTAGTCCTGCACCCAGACCGCACCGTCGGCCTGCACGGTTTCGGCCACCATTCGCGCGAACCGTTCGTTCACCGCGACATAGGACCGCCACCAGTGGCGGTGGTATTCCGGGTTCTGGACGGCGTCGTGGTAGAGCGGCCAGAGTGTGCGGTTACAGAACCCCTGATAGAAGTCGTGATGATCTTGACGACTTATGGTGACGGGTACCTGTGCAATCGCGTCGTGCTCGAAGGGCTCGAGCCGATCGTCGACACTGCCCGACCATCCCACCCAGGCACCATGCGCGCGCTGCGCGATCGGGGTCAGCGCCGATACGAGCCCGCCCGGACTCGTCGTCCAGTGTTTCTCTCCCTTGCGCCGCGTCAGGCTTACCGGCAGACGGTTCGCCACGATGACGAACGGCCAGGACGGCTGGCCGGCGCCGGAACGTGTGCGGCGCTCTGTGGATGATTTGGTCGGAGCCGAAGTCATGGATGGCCAATGCACGCGACGCGCTGTCCCCAAAAAGGCGCAATCGGCGTTCCACCTGTAGGTAACGAACTGGGATGCCGTTGTGAAGGGGACCGCGAGACCGGCATCGGGCGGCTGTGCTGGCTCCCGGGCGAGGTACGGTGCAGTATCTCTTTGGCCGGGCAGGGAGGTCGGTCCGTTGCGGCCGGGGCGTTTGGGGTGTTTCCTATGCGGGAGAAGCCGGCAAGGAGGATGATCTGGTGGCCCGATGGGTGACCGACGACAACGTCGCGCTCCTAACCGACTGGTACGAGCTGACGATGTTGCAGGCTTACTGGCGCGAGGAGATGCACGCGGAGGCCGTGTTCAGCCTGTACGTGCGGCGGTTGCCGGAGTGTCGCAACTACCTGGTGGCCTGCGGCCTGGACGACGTGCTGCACTACCTGGAGAACCTGCGGTTCACGTCGGAGGCGCTCGAATATCTCGCGTCGTCGGGCACCTTCTCCGACGAGTTCCTGGGTTGGCTGGGGGGGCTGCGGTTCACGGGGGATGTCTACGCCGTCCCGGAGGGGACGCCCCTGTTCGCCGAGGAGCCGCTACTGGAGGTGGTGGCGCCGCTGCCGGAAGCGCAGCTCGTCGAGACGTTCCTGATGAATCAGGTTCACTTTCAGACGCTGGTTGCGTCGAAGGCCGCCCGCGTTGTCGAGGCGGCGGCCGGGCGTGCCGTCGTTGATTTCGGGCTGCGTCGCATTCACGGCGCCGATGCCGGGATCAAGGCGGCGCGCGCGTTGTACCTGGCCGGGGTGCAGGCGACCAGCAACGTGCTCGCCGGGAAACTGTATGGCATTCCGGTGACCGGCACGATGGCGCACAGCTATATACAGGCCCACGACGACGAGCTGGAGGCCTTCCGCCGGTTCACGGCGCTGTACCCGGAGACGATTCTCCTGGTCGATACGTACGACACGCTGGCCGGTGTGCGGAACGTGGCCCGGCTGGGACGGGAACTGGCCGGCGCGTGCGTGCTGCGAGGGGTGCGCCTCGACTCCGGCGACCTGCCGTCGCTGGCGCGCGAGGCCCGGGAGATCCTCGATGCTGCTGGTTTGCGTGACGTCGCCATCTTCGCGAGCGGCGGGCTGGACGAATACCAGATTGAAGAGTTCGTGTCCCGGGACGCGCCCATTGCAGGCTTCGGTGTGGGAACCCGGATGGGTGTATCGAGCGATGCGCCGTCGCTCGACATTGCCTACAAGCTTACGGCCTACGCGGGGAAAGGACGCGTCAAGCTCTCGCGCGGCAAGCCGGTGCTTCCGCATCGCAAGCAGGTGTTCCGAATTGACGAGAACGGCATGGCGGCGCGCGATATCATCGGCCTCGCCAACGAAGAGCACCCCGGTCGGCCGCTGCTCGTGAAGGTCATGGAACGAGGGACCCGCCTCGCGGCCGGAGACGTAGATCTCGCGACCGCCAGGACGTATGCCCGCGAGCAGATCGCTACGCTGCCGGCGGCGATGCGGCGTCTCGAGCCAGCCGATCCGCCGTATCCGGTCGCGGTATCCGACCGGCTGCGTGCCTCGCAGCACGAGTCGATCGAGGCGTGGCGCCGCGGCAACACCTGACGGCCATCTGTTGGCTGTAGAGCACACCATCAAGGCTGGGAAAACACGCGCCCCGGACTGATACGTGGCGTCGATGCCGTTGACTGCTGCAACGGCGTGCGGCCCGACACTTGCGGCATGAGTTGTGCGTGCCTTATAAAGGGTTTGACGCCTCGGGGTCCGGACCTGGGAGGAGCGCGGCATGTCGGGAATGCAGAAGCAACGCGGAAACAATCGACGTAGCCCTTCCGAGCGCCGGTCGGGGACGCGACGGGCTCCTCAAGATCGGCGGCGCAATTCGGTCGAGCTGAAGCTCGAGCGGCGCAGCGGCGCAGAGCGGCGTATCAGCCAGCGGCGGATGGGTCAGCGGCGGAGCGGTTTCGACCGGCGCCGCGCGTCCCAAATCAGCATGTGACTGTCTACTGGAGCATCCGAGTGCGCGCTGGTAAGCGAGTCGTCGCTTCGCGTGCCGACGAGACTTCGGTCACAGTCCGCTAGTTCCCGAAAACATTCCCCAGCGCGCTCGTGAGGTCCGGGTACCGGAACGCATATCCGATCGCGAGTGCTCGCTGCGGTACCACGCGTTGTGATACCAGGAGCGCGTCTGCCACCTCCCCCAATGCCATTCTGAGGACGAACCCCGGCACGCGCGCCACGGCGGGACGTCCGATGGCTTTGCCAAGTGCAGCGGCGAATGCGGCTACGCGGACCGGTTGTGGTGCGGTTACGTTGAGCGGCCCGGGGGCCTCCCCGTCCAGGGCGTGGCAGATCAGGCCGGTCACGTCGTCTATGTGGACCCAGGGCCACCACTGTGTACCGTCACCCCACGGGCCACCCAGCCCGAGCTTGAACGCCGGCAGCATGGAGTGCAGCAACGGGCTGTTCTTGCCGAGCACCAGGCCGGTACGGATCGCCACGATGCGGGTCCGTTGCTCGGCCGCGCGTGCGGCTCGTTCCCAATCGATGCAGAGCGTCGCGAGGAAATCGTTGCCCGGCGGCGCTGTCTCGGTGAGAGGTTCATCGCCGCGCGATCCGTAGTACCCCACCGCGGACCCGCTGACGAACACCCGCGGTGGGTCGTTCGCCTGTTGGATCGCCTCGGAGAGGCGCCGCGTCGTCTCGATCCTGCTGTCCCGGATGACGCGCTTGCGCGCGGCCGTCCAGCGATGTGGCGGGTCGACGAGACGCGCCCCGGCCAGGTTCACGATGGCCGTCGCGTGCTCCACTTCGGTCTGCCACGGTCCCGGGCCGGTCGGATCCGCCTGGACCAGCCGTACACGATCGTCGCTCCCTGGGGAACGGGGGTTGCGCGAGACAACGGTGCAGGAGTCACCACGCTCGAGCAGGACGCGCACCAGGTGACGACCGATGTACCCGGTGCCGCCCGTGAGCAGGACGTGCATCATGCCCCTACCAACTGGAAGCGGGCGTCGACCGCCACTGCACCGCGCTCGAGTGCGAGCAGCGGGTTGATGTCCACCTCGACGATGCGTGGATGGCGCTCGGCGAGTTGAGAGACGCGCAGGATGACGTCCACCAGGGCGGCGTGATCGCGTTTCGGCTCGCCACGCACGCCCTCCAAGAGCCGATACATCCGTACCTCCCGGATCATGGATTCAGCGTCGGTGTCGCGCAGAGGGCTCAGCCGCAACACGACGTCACGCAGCACTTCCACGTACACGCCGCCGAGACCGAACATGACCAGTGCGCCGACGCGCTCGGTGCGGTTCAGCCCGACGATCGCTTCCCTCCCGTTCGGCGCCATCTGCTCCCGCCGCCCGGTGCTTTGCCGGTACCGCCACATCACACCGAGGGCGCTGGCAGCCGACTCGTGGGAATATATATGCCGGCACACCGGCTTTCTGTAGCTCGATGACGGTGATCGACTTGGGGCGGAGAATCGGGTCGAGCGATGACATGGGAGGAATGTACTGAGAGGCTACGGCGGCGGCAGCCGGCCCCTAGACAATCCTGTCAGCCGGCGAGACTATACTGCCGTGCTCATCCTCAAGCTCATCCAGTCGCTTCTCAAAGCCCTCAACTCCGACGGTACGCCCGGGCAGGTTGCCGCCGGCATCACCTTGGGTGCGGCCCTCGGGCTGACCCCACTGTTGAACCTGCACAACCTGTTGATCTTCTCACTCGGCGTGATCCTGAACGTCTCCTTCCCCGGCGTGATGCTCGGATGGCTGGCGTTCGCGCCGGTCGGCTTCGCGCTCGACCCGCTGTTTGATGCGGTCGGACGGTTACTGCTGGTCGATGCCACCGTGCTGCTCCCGCTCTGGACGGCGTTCTACAACACGCCGGTCCTGGCGCTCGCAAACCTCAACAACACGGTCGTTCTCGGCAGCCTCATCTCGTGGATCGTCGGTACCGTCCCGCTGTTCTTCCTGTTGCGCTGGGCAGTCTCACGCTATCGTGCCACGGTCTACGAACGGCTGCGGAAGACTCGGTTGATGCGAGCGGTACGCGCCTCGAAGATCTACAACTTCTACACGATGTTGCGGCCGTGAAGCTGTTCCGGTGGAAGGCGGTCGTACCGCTGATCGTCTTCCTGCTGCTCGCGGGAGTGGCGTGGTATCTCCTGGTCGATCTAGTAGTGGAGCGCTCGGTCGAGAAGATCGGTGCGCGTATCGTGGGCGCCAAGGTGGACGTGGAGCGGGCTGAAGTCCGGCTCTGGGACGGTGTGGTAACGCTGCGTGGTCTCCAGGTCACGAATCCCGACCGGCCTATGACCAACCTGGTCGAAGCCGACGAGATCGTGCTCAATCTCCGGGTGGCGCCGCTGCTGGAAAAGAAACTGATCATCGATACGGTCGCGTTCCGCGGTGTGCGGTTCGGCACGGATCGGACGACGTCGGGCGCGATCGAGCGGTCGAGCGCAGTGTCGGGCGCGATCCGTCGTGACGTGATGGCGTGGCGTGACCGACTGCGCCTGCCCACGCTCTCATTCGACGGCTTGGGTGAAATCGTTGATGTCGCGGCGATCGATGCCGAGAGCCTGCGGACCCTACGGGAGGCGGACGCCGTGCGCCGGCTCGCCGATTCCGCCCGCGCGAGATGGGTATCCCAGCTCCGCGCGATCGACCCGCGCGCTGCCGTGGACTCCGCTCGGGCTCTCGTCGATCGGCTTGCGCGTGCATCGATACGCAGCCTCGGCCTGGTGGGTGCGCGGAACGCGGTGGGGTCGGCCCGCGGCTTGGTGCGCGCCTTGGAGCGCACCGATGAGAAGCTCTCGGCCTTGCAGGCCGAGGTGCGCGGCGGCCTCGCGGCGGCGCGGCAGGTTGTCGCCCGGATGGAGGGGGCGCGGACTGAGGACTACGCTTACGCGCGCGGATTGCTGCGATTGCCATCCATCGACGCGCCCGCCTTGGCACCGGCGCTGTTCGGGGAACTGGCGCTGGAACGGGTCGTGCCATTTCTCACCTGGCTGCGGCTAGCTGAACGGTATCTGCCCCCCGGTATCGAGTCGCGCCTGCGACAGGGACCTGAGCGCACCAGGATGTCCGGGACCACGGTTGCCTTTCCCAGACGCGAGCGCCTGCCGGGTTTCCTCCTGGAGTTTGCCGAGGCGGACGTGACGATCGGTGATTCCGGTGCGGGCGCGGGCAACTACGTGCTGCGGATCACCGATCTGGCTTCCGCGCCGGCGCTCATCGGGCGACCGACCACCTTCATGTTCGGACGTGCGGACGGTTCTGTGGGGGCGCGCACCATCCGTGTAGGCGGGACATTCGATCACGTCGGCCGGCCCATTCGTGACTCGCTCGCTGTCCTGGTTGACGGTGTGCGGCTGCCGACAGTCGATCTCACCGCGATCGGTGCGCGCCTGCTACTGGGGGAGGGGACAACCGAGCTGACCTTGGTGCGGCAGGGCGATAGCCTCGACGCCCGCTGGAGCTGGCGCGCGGCTCGCGCGCAGTGGGAACGGCTCGGGGAAAGTCAGTCCCGCACCTCTAGCCGGGTGGCCGACGTGCTCTGGCGCCTCGTGTCGGGGCTGCAAGATGTCACGATCGAAGCGCACCTTTCCGGACCGATCGCAGCCCCGCGCCTCGGCGTCGGGTCGAATGTGGCGCGGGTGCTGGCTACGGGTCTGCGCGCGCGACTGGGCCAGGAGATCCGGCGTGCCGAGCGTCAGGTCCGCGCGCGCGTCGACGCCCTGGTGGAGGATCGGGTGGGCATGGCGCGTGGTGCCGTAGCGTCGCTGGAACGCGAGGTCGCTGATCGGCTCGCGGCGCAGCGACAGGAGATCGGGCGGGTGAGGGCCGATCTCGAGCGGCGCATTCGGTCGTTTGGGAGAGGGATGGATAGGATGGAATGATGGAAAGATGGGATGATGGAAAGATGGAATGAACCCGCCCTTCCACCCTTCCATCCTTCTTGCCCTTCCTACTTCCTCTGCTCCATTGGCACGAAGTCCCGCTCGTTCACTCCGAGGAAGATCTGCCGCGGACGGGCAATGCGCTGATCGGGATCGTCGAGCATCTCCTCCCACTGCGCCAACCAACCGGGGCTCCGGCCGATCGCGAACAGCACGGGGAACAGCTCGACCGGGAAACCCATCGCCTGGTAGATGATACCCGAGTAGAAATCTACGTTCGGGTACAGCTTGTGGGAGACGAAGTAGTCGTCCTCCAAGGCGATTCGCTCGAGTTCCAACGCGACGTCCAGGAGCGGGTTGCGACCGGTCACCTCGAAGACGTCGTCGGCGATCTTCTTGATGATGCGCGCGCGCGGGTCGTAGTTCTTGTAGACCCGGTGGCCGAACCCCATCAGGCGGACCTCTTTGTTCTTCACCCGCTTGATGTACTCGGGGATGGCCTTCACGTCGCCGATCTCTCTCAGCATACTGAGCACCTTCTCGTTGGCGCCACCGTGGAGCGGGCCGTACAGAGCGGCCGCGGCGCCGGCCATGGCGCAGTATGGGTCGGCGTGACTCGATCCGATGCCCCGCATGGCCGCGGCGGAGCAGTTCTGCTCGTGATCGGCGTGCAGAATGAACAGCACGTCGAGCGCGCGCTCCAGCACCGGATTGGGCTCGTACTTGGGCTCCGTGACCCGGAACAGCATGTTCAGGAAGTTGCCGGCGTACGAGAGGTCGTTGTCGGGATAGACATACGGCATCCCCCGCATGTGACGGAACGCGAATGCGGCAATAGTGGGCGTCTTCGCGATCAGCCGGTGGACCTGGTGCTTGCGGCAGGACGCATCACCGATCTGCTTCGCCTCCGGATAGAACGTCGATAGGGCCGCCAGCGTGCTGATGAACACCCCCATCGGGTGGGCGTTGTAGCGGAATCCATCCATGAACTTCTTGACGTTTTCATGGACGAACGTGTGGTGTGTGATGTCGAACACCCACTGATCGAGCTGTTCTTTGGTGGGCAACTCACCATAGATGATCAGGTAGGATGTCTCGAGGAACGAACAGTTCTCCGCTAGTTGGTCGATGGGGTATCCGCGGTAGCGAAGGATGCCCTTCTCGCCGTCGATGAACGTGATCGCGCTCTTGCAGTGAGCGGTGTTACCGAACCCCGGGTCGTAGAGCATCAACCCGAAGTCGTCGTCGTGGGTCTTGATTTGGCGGAAGTCGAGCGCTCGAACCGTACCGTGCTCGATCTTGAAGTCGAAGGTCCGGCCGGTGCGGTTATCCGTGATAGTTAGCGTGTCTTTCGCCACTCTCGCCTCGGGTGCCGGTGTTGCGGGTTCGGTAGTGAAGGTATCGCTACGGTCATCCGCAGGCACCAAGGTCTCTTTCGCCATCTTGGCCTCAAGTGCTAGAATTGCGGACACGGTCCTCCTGGAGGGCCAGGGCAGGATCTCGTCGCTTAGACCTTAAGAAATGTACACAGCGGAGGCTGGTATGGGCATGGTCGTTGGAAGGGCGATCTTCTTGGTTGCCGCGGGCACGGTGCTACTCGTTGGTCGGGCCGGGGCACAGGTACCGACATTCGAGCAAGCGGTCGGGCATGCTTTTGGTGCGCGTATCACCCAGCACTACGAGATGGTGCGCTACCTCGAGCGGCTCGCCGAGACCTCGCCCCGTGTTACGGTCGAGCGTTTGGGGGAGAGCTGGGAGGGACGGGTGTTCCTGGTGGCGATCGTGACGGCTCAGGAGAACCATGCCCGGCTTGAGGCGATCCGCACGGCCAACGGGCGGCTCGCCGACCCGCGTGGCCTGGAATCCGATGAGGCGGCAACACTGATCGCCGATCAGCCGGCCGTAGTCTGGTTCGGCGGGTCGATTCACGGGTTCGAGCTGTCGGGGGCTGAGGGAGCGCTCAAGTTGCTGGAGCATCTCACTACCAGGAACGATCCCGCCACGATGGAGGTGCTCCGGAACACCGTCGTCCTGATAGATCCGATGCTCAATCCGGACGGCCGGGACGCCTTCGCGCACATCAACCACGAGTACATTGGGCGGGAACCGAGTCCCAATAGGGATGATTGGTCTAACGATTTCAGCGGCTGGCAGGCCCTGAAGTTCCGGACGGGTCACTACTTCTTCGACAACAATCGCGACTGGTTCGCCCATACCCAGCCGGTGGCTCGTGACCGGGTCGCGTTCTTCATGCGCTGGCCGCCGCAGGTCGCGGTCGACATGCACGAGATGAGTCCAGACGTGGAGTTCTACTTCGACCCGCCCGGCGATCCCGCCAATCCATACTTCCCAGCGTTCAGCCTGCGCTGGTTCGAGACCTTCGGCGACGCATACGCCGCAGCATTCGATTCGGCGGGCTTTGAGTATATGACCCGCGAACGGTACAACTATTTCTATCCGGGTTATACGTCCAGCCGCGCGTATCAGGGTGGGGCCGTGGCGATGCTGTACGAGCAGGCCTCCACCCGCGGTCTCACTCTCACCCGCGGGGACGGCACGGTACGTACGTTGGCGGACGCGCTGGAGCAGCAGTACCTGGCCGCATGGACCGCCACCCGTGTTGCGGCGGGGAACCGGGAGCGACTGCTGCGCGAGTACCTCGACTCCAAACGGGCCGCGATCTCCGACGGGCGGCGTGGAATCCGGCGCTACCTCGTCGACCCGCGCGAGGGCGATCCCGGTCTGGTCAGGGAGTTGGTGCACCTGCTGGCGCGGAACGGTGTGGAGATCGGTGTCTTGGGCGGGGAAACCCGGCTCTCGGGAGTGCGCGATCGCACCGGTCGTGCGCTCGGGCAGCGCACCTTCCCCACCGGGACGTTCGTGGTGGAAACCGCCCAGCCGACTGGTCGGCTGATCCGTACCTTGCTCGAGCCCGAAACACCGATTCCGGAAGATTTCCTGCGGCTGGCGCGAACGCGGGTGGAGCGGGCGGAGAATCCGCGATTCTACGACATCACGGCCTGGTCGCTGCCGTTGCTTTTCAACCTGGGAGTGTACGGGACTACTGACGGCCGGGCGCTCACCACCGCTTCCGCGGCCCATCCGGATCCGGAAGGTGCGACGAACAGTGGGCCGGAACGGGCGAGCTATGCCTATCTGTTGGACGGCTCCAACGCCGCTACTGCCGCGGCACTGTACCACCTGAAGGCCCGCGGGTATCGCGCCGCTGTGTTGACCGCACCGTCCCGGATCGACGGGCAGGCGGTGGCGAGCGGGACAGGGATCGTGCGGGTCGGCCAGAACGATTCCACGATGCATGCAGCGGTGCGTGACGTCGCGCGGCGCTACGGCATCGCGGTGCGCGCGGTCGCCACCGGGCTCGCCGATTCGGGGTTCCCGGCCCTAGGCTCGGGCGACCACACTTTCAACCTGAAACCGTCGACGATCGCCATCCTCGCCGAGGATGGTGTGCAGGGGTACTCCTTCGGCTGGGCCTGGTACACTCTCGACCGGCAGTACGAGATCCCCGTCACCGTGCTCAAGACCCGCTCGGTGGCCGGGACCGAGTTGGAGCGATATGACGTTATTGTCGTTCCCAGCGGATCGCCGACCCAGCTCGCAACGGCGCTGGGTGACGAGGGCCTCGAACGCCTCAAGCGTTGGGTACAGGACGGTGGTACCCTGGTGACGATCGGCGGCTCGACCGACTTCGCGCGCACGCAGTTCGAGCTGGCGCTCCGGTCCTGGTACGACACCGATGACGGGAAAGACGCACAGCGCTTCAACGTGCCGGGCGCCATCTTCCGGGCCGAGTTGAACGAGCGGCACTGGGCGACGGCGGGATACGACGGCGATCTACTGGTGCTGGTCGGGTCGTCGCGGATCTATCTCGCTCCCGACGGGGCACCCAACCGACGACGGCGGGTTATCGCCACCTACGCCGCGACGGATCCCAGAATCGCCGGTCACGCGTGGCCGGAATCCCTCGACCGTCTCGCGGGCGCCGTGTTCGCCTACGAAGAGCGTGTGGGTGGCGGCCGCGTCATCATCTTCGCGGAAGACGTCAACTTCCGCGGATACCATCGCGGCTTGAACCGACTGTTCCTGAACGCGGTCGTGTTGGGACCGTCGGCGCCGTAATGGCGAGAGGGGCGGATCATCCCTCTACCGGCGCTTCGGCGGTGTACGGAGCGCGCAAACTCACCGGCATCTTTCCGCGCGCCCGGAGCCGGAGGTTCATCATCAATGTGTTGACCGAGCCCTTCGGCGACCAGTGAGATGCCGAGCACGATTTCGAGCACCGTCAGCGTCACGAGCGCGATGAGCCAGTCCATGGCAGTGTCTCGTTGGATGTGATGGTTAGGGCAAGATAAGGCGGACGGGGCGCGGGATGGAACGACTGAAGGACGGGAGGATAGAAGGGCGGAACGGTGGGATGGTCGGGATGGCGGCAAACGGGGATGAGGGTAACTTTAGGTCCCGGTGCCATCATTGTTCCGTCATTCCACCGTTCCATCGTGCTTGAGGAGGTTGGATGCGTCTCTTCGTTGGCCTCGCCGTACTCGCTGCCGCCGCACCGCTCGCCGCCCAAGAAGCCGTCGAGATCGAGTCGATCGATCTCGCTCCCGGGATTCACATGCTCATCGGTCGTGGAGGGAACATTGGGGTCTCGTCCGGGCCCGACGGCGTTTTTCTCATCGACGACCAGTACGCGCCGCTGACCGAACGCATCGTCGGAGCGATACGCGAGTTCACTGACGGCCCGATCCGGTTCGTCCTCAACACGCATTGGCACGGTGACCATACCGGCGGGAACGAGAACCTCGGCAAGGCGGGCGCGCTCATCGTGGCGCACGACAACGTACGCGAGCGGATGAGTGTGGAGCAGTTCATGGAGGCGTTCGACAGGCGAGTTCCGGCGTCGCCCCAAGACGCGTTGCCGGTCGTCACGTTCGGTGAGACGGTGACCTTTCACCTGAACGGTGACGAGATCCACGTGTTCCATGTCCCCCACGCGCACACCGACGGAGACGTGATCGTCCATTTCCGGAACGCGAACGTGGTGCACATGGGCGATACGTACTTCGCCGGGCGCTACCCGTTCATCGACATCGGGAGCGGCGGCTCGATCGACGGGGTGATCGCCGCGGCCGACGTCGCACTCGAGTTGATGGACGACGAGACGAAGGTCATTCCGGGACACGGGGCGCTCTCCACGAAGGCCGATCTCCGGCGGTATCGCGACGTGCTCGCGACCGTCCGCGATCGTGTGGCGGCAGCGATGGCGGCCGGCCGCTCGCTCGACGACATCAAGGGCGCCGGGCTGACGAGCGAGTGGGATGCGACGTGGGGCGGTGGGTTCATAAATCCCGAACGGTTCATCGAATCGGTGCACGCGAGCCTGCAGGAAGCGGGAGAAGGACGATGAGGCAACCGCATCGTCGGAACAGTGCGTGGTGCCGGGCCGCGGGTGGAGCGATCTTCGTGATCCTGCTGGCCGCGTGCCGGCCGGCCGACTTCGAGGTCGGTGCAGTCGAGTTCCAGGCGCCGGCGGGCATGGCACCCAACCTGACCACCGTGGGTGACCAGGTAGTGCTCAGTTGGCTGGAACCGAGCCGCGACGGCCGGCATGCGTTGCGGCTGGCGGTGCGTGACGGGACGACGTGGCGGCCGGCCGGGACGGTGGTCGAGAACGACTCGTTGTTCGTGAACTGGGCCGATTTCCCGTCGGTCCTCGGGTTGTCGGACGGCCGGTGGGTGGCGCACTGGCTACAGAAGACGGCGCCGTTGACCTACGCGTACCACGTCAAGCTGGCGATCTCGAACGATCGGGGCGCAACATGGGGGGAACCGTTCGTGCCGCACGGTGACCGGTCGTCCACGGAGCACGGGTTCGTGGCGATGGTACCGTGGGAAGGTGGTGCGGCGCTGGCGTGGTTGGACGGGCGGCGAACCGGGAGCGGAGCCGAATCGGATGCGGGCAATGCGGACCGCGGCGCGATGACGGTACGGTTCACGACGCTCGGGACCGACGGGCTACCGGCTCCCGACATCGAGGTGGACGATCGGGCGTGCGATTGCTGCCAGAACGATATGGCGCTGACGTCGCGCGGGTTGGTGCTGGTCTTCCGGGACCGCTCGCCCGAGGAGATAAGGGACATCGCGCTCGCGCGGTACTCGGACGGGGAGTGGACCCGGCCTAGCAAGGTCGCGGACGACGGATGGTACTACCCTGGTTGCCCGGTCAACGGGCCCGCGGTGGCGGCGGCTGGTGACACGGTGGTCGTCGCGTGGTACACCGCCGCCGACGGCCCACGTGTCTATGCGGCGATCTCGAGCGACGGGGGGGCAACCTTCGGTCCACGTATCCGCGTCGACGGGGGGAAACCCACGGGCAGAACCGACGTCGCCATGCTGCCGGGTGGCGGTGCGGTGGTGAGCTGGATCGAGGAGGCCGACGACGCGGGCAAGATCATGATCCGTCGCATAGCGTTCGACGGCCGCGCCGGCCCGGTTCAGGTCGTTGCGAGCACCACGACGGCGCGCGCGGCCGGGTTCCCCCGGCTGACGCGCGTGCGCGACCACATCGTCGTGGCATGGACCCAGCCGGGCGAGGGCGGCGGGGTCCAGGTCGCATCGGTCCGGCCGCGGGGCTGACACCAAGCTGCATCGCCCGACGTATGTGGATTACGTCGCTTAGCTCAAGCAGCATGCCATCAGGAGCCACTAATGCCGTGCCGTAGAGGACGGAGTTTCCTGCCCGCCGGCGATAGCGACCGAGGTCCGTGAAGCTCGAGTTGCGCGCGGTTGTCCGCCTCGGCGTTCCGGCAGTCGTGCTCGCCGGTACCCTCTACGTGGGTTACGTGGGTTACGCGGGTGATCGGCCGGTGCCGGTTCCGCCGCTCGGACCGTTCCTGCACCCCACCACCGGCGTGTGGGCAGTCGCGGCCCAGGATGAGCTTCCCGCGCGCGTGGCGCTGCGGATTCCCGGAACGCGCGACAGCGTCCGTATCCTGTTCGACGACCGTGCCGTGCCGCACATCTTCGCAACCCGCGTCGAGGACGCGTACCGCGCCCTTGGCTATCTGCACGCTCGGTTTCGGCTGTTTCAGCTCGAGATCCAGACACGTGCCACCAAAGGAACGCTCTCCGAATGGTTCGGAGAGCAGGCGCTCGAGTCCGATCGCAGCCAACGCGCCCTGGGCCTCGCGTGGAGCGCCGAGCGCGATGCGGCGGCGCTCGACTCCGCCTCCACCAACGGGCGCTTCGTGCTGGCTTACGCGGACGGTGTCAACGCGCGGATCGACGAGCTGACGTCCCGCGATCTCCCGTTGGAGTACCGTCTCCTGGACGCGACCCCGCAACGCTGGGAGCCGGTCAACACATTCCATTTCATGAAGCGGATGAGCTACACGCTCGCGTACGGTCATCCCGACCGGTTGTTCGAGCGGCTCACGGAACGCGTCGGGGCCGAGGCCGCGGCGGCGCTGCTACCTCTCAACAGCCCAATCCAGGAACCGATCGTCCCGACCGGACGCAACGCGCCGCGCTTCGACGCTGCCCCATTGCCGCCCCCACGGCTGTTGGCAGCAGACCATGTCGCGACCGGGTCCTCTGCGGTTGGCGTGCAGACGTTCGCGGGGCCGCCGCCCGGCGGGATGGCCGCGACGCAGGCCAGCAACAACTGGGTCGTCGCGCCCTGGCGCACGGCTAACGGGCACGCGCTGCTCTCGGGTGACCCCCACCTGGATCTCACGCTGCCCGCCATCTGGTTCGAGGCGCACCTCGTCGTTCCCGGCCAACTCGACGTGTACGGCGTCACCTTCCCGGGCGCGCCGCCGGTGGTGATCGGGTTCAACCGGGACGTCGCGTGGAGCTTCACGAACACCGGCGCCGACGTGCTGGACTACTATGAGGAGACGCTCGACGATCTCGAGCACCCGCGCAACTATCGCCTCGACGGTGCATGGCGGCCACTCGAGCGGCGCGTGGAGGTGTATCGCGACCGGAAGGGCAGAGTGCTGGCGATCGACACGCTCTACCACACGCATCGCGGCCCGCTCCTGTTTCACGGCGGCCGGGCCAGGTCGATGCGGTGGACCGTGCTCGAGGAAGAGAGCGCGGTGACTGCCTTTCTGGGGCTCGCCACTGCGCGCTCCGTGGACGAGTGGCTGCGGCTGATGCAGGCGTTCCGAGCGCCGATCCAGAACGGAGTCGTGGCCGACCGGGCCGGCGAGATCGCCGTCATATCGGCGGGGCGGTATCCGATCCGGCCGGCGGGCAAGCCGGGTCTCGAGGTGTGGGACGGCACGAGCAGCGACAGCGACTGGCTCGGGTTTCTGCCGCCGGCCCGGTTCCCGTTCGCGCGCAACCCGGCGCAGGGGTTCCTGGCGTCCGCCAATCAGCAACCGCTCGATCCCGCCACCGCACCCTTCTACCTCGGCGCGTGGTGGCCCTCGCCGTGGCGGGCGATGCGCATCAACCAGCTGCTCCGGGCCGATTCGGCGGTGACGCGGGAGGCGATGCAGCGCTACCAGACCGATCCGGGCAGCGCGCGTGCGGATCTGTTCATGCCTGCGTTCCTGGACGCCGCGAAACGCCAGAGGGCGGCTGGGGACCGAGGGCCGACGTTGGCGTTGGCCGCCCGGTTGCTCGAGGAGTGGGACCGGCGCTACACCAGGGACAACGAGCGGGCGATCCTATTCGAGTTGGCGATGGATGCGCTCGCCGACGCCACCTGGGACGAGCTGCTCGATCCTGATGATTCGACCGGGCAGCGACGCATCTTCACGCCTCCCGGCTCCGTGCTCGCCTCGCTGCTGCGCCATGCGACCAGCGTGTGGTGGGACGACCGCCGCACCGAGACGGTGGAATCCCGTGACGCCGTGCTGGCCGCCAGCCTGGTGGCGGGGTACGATCGGGCGCTCGAGAAGTACGGCGCCCCGGGCGAGGGCGGATGGCGCTGGGACCGCGTACGGCAGGCCAACATCTACCATCTGCTGGGGTACCGGTCGCTCTCGGCGCTGAACCTGCCGGTGCCGGGCGGTCCGGGAACGATCAGTCCGCTTGAGGGCGCCGGCACGGAAGGAGCGAGCTGGCGGATGGTCGTCGAGCTGGGTCCGGAGGTGAGAGCTTGGGGGACCTACCCGGGCGGGCAGTCCGGGAACCCGGCCAGCCCGTGGTACACCGACCGGTTGGACCGGTGGATCGACGGCGCGCTCGACCCGCTGCTGTTCCCGCGAACGCCGGAGGATCTCCCCGTCGAGCGGATTGTCGCGACCTTTACCGTCCGGGGAGGGCAGTGATGAGGCGGCAGTTCCTCGAGATCGGTGTCTTGGCGCTGGCGATCGGTGTGGCGACGGTCTGGCTCGGCTGGTGGACCGTGCCGCTCGTGGGCGCCGCGTGGGGCGTCGCGCGTCGCGGTGAGGGATATCCGGCCCTCACGGTCGCCGTGTCCGCCAGCCTCGCCTGGGTGCTTCTGCTCGCTGTGACGTCTCTCCAGGGACCCGTCGGCGACTTCGCGACTGCCGTCGGTGGCGTCATGGGGATCCCGGGCTGGGTTCTGATTGGGGTGACGCTGGCGTTCCCGGCCGTCCTCGCGGGCACGGCGGCGGCGGTCGCGGAAAAACTGGTCACATTACGCGGGTGACCTGGAACACGGGTACAGCGTCATAGAAACTCGTGCTTGACTCACGCAAAAGTCGCCATATTGGTAGTCATGATGGCACGACCTTCCCGACGCCTCGTTCCCGTGCTGGTCGCATGGGCCGCCGTGTCCTGCGTCGTTCCGACCGACGGCGAGAACGACCTCCAGGTAATCCTCGCCGCCATTCCCGATCTACTCCTCAGCGATAGCCTACGGCTCAGCGCCGAAGTGGTCGACGGCGAGGGCACCGCCGTGCGGCACGCGGTTGTCGCGTACACGTCGAGCGATCCGACCGTCTTCAGTGTCGACTCGACCGGCCTGCTGCGGGCCCTGACACCGGGTAGCGCGACACTCACGGTGACGGCGATCGAGTTCGAGGATGCTGACCCGTTCATCCAGGCGATTCGCGTGCGGGGCCGCCTGGAGGTCGACAGCGTGCTGCCGCGGGAGGTGCGCTTCGGTGAGCTGATCGCGATCTACGGCGTCGGGCTCGATTCCGCGTCGATCATCGCGATCCAGGTGGGTGGCGTGGACGCCGTCGCGTCGTCGTTCGTGCCGGCCGACACCTTGAAACCGCAGGGCGAAGGCGTACTTCGCGTCTGGGTTCCGCCACCCGCGGCACGGCGGTCCACGGTCAATGTGATCGGGTTCGCCGGCGTGGTTCTCCATCCCGAGACGCTCATCGTGCAGCAACGGGATCTCTACGAGCCCAACGATACGGCGCCGGCACATCTCGGGCCGATTCCGTTCGGGTTTCGCAATCCGGCGCTCGCCTTTGAGCGGAAGGTCCGCGAGGAAGGCGTGGCGGTGGCGGATCGCCAGCCCGCCGACTGGTACACCTTCGAGAATACCACCACCCAGGACCGTACCATCATCTTCTTCTCCGAGAACGTGGGCGCGCAGTCGTTCGGCGTCTTCCTGACCGACTCGCTGCGGTGGCGTCCGTTGCTCAATACGTACGACGTCGGTCCCGATTCCTGGACGATCGGTCTCGAGACCTACCTTTGCGGTGGGCTGGGTCTGACTCGGAATGGGGAGCCGGCCGGAATCAAGGAGGTGCTGTTCCCGTTCTCTATTCTGGCTCTCAAAGACCTCCCGGCGGGGACGTATCACATTCTGGCGCCCTACTTCGCTTCCGGTCAGCCCGCCTCGTACGAGCTGCTCATCGCGTCCGCCTATCTTTCGCTGCTCCCGCCGGACGCCGCCGAGGAGAACGATTACTGCGACCTCGCGAAACCACTCACCGCCGGTGCCACGGCTAACCTGACAATCGACAATCCCCACGACATCGATTGGTTCAGCATCTCCAACCCGGGCGGTGTGGCGCGGCCGTTTACGGTATCCGTCTCCACGTCCACCGAGGACGCCGACCTGGATCTCTATCTCGTGGCGGATTTCCGGCCCGACTCGCTGGTCATCCTCGACGTCGCCGCCGACGCAGGCAAGACGGAAACGATCACCGGCATGCTGCCGCCTGGTGACTACTTCGTGATCGTGGTCGACTTTCCGGGCGTACCGGCGGAGTACACGATGACGACCACCGTTGGGGTGGGGGCGGGGGCGGGAGCGCTGCTTTCCGACGCCGCGGTCGGCGCCCGGGCGGGCGTAGATGAGCGGCTCGCGCGGTTGCGGGCGAAACGCGCGGCGTTCGGTCCGTCGCGGCCGGCGGCGCTCAAACCCCGGCCGAGGCAATAGGGTGACCTGCGTCCACTGCCACACACCGTTGCCTGACGGCGCACAGTCTTGCCCGGCCTGCGGGATAGACGCCCCGCCGGGCGCGACCGGGCGGCGCGGCAGCAGGCGCCAGGACGAGCTGCTCGAACGGCTGCGCTACGCGGTGGGGGATCAGTACGAGATTCGGGAATTGCTCGGCCAGGGCGGGATGGGCGCCGTCTATCTCGCGTTGGATCGGAAACTCGAGCGCGAAGTCGCGATCAAGGTGCTGCCAACTGACCTGGCCCACGACGAGAACTTCGTCGGGCGGTTCCAGCACGAGGCCAAGACGGCGGCCAAGCTCGACCATCCCGGTATCATCCCGATCTACGCCGTCGAGAGCGATGAGGACCTCCACTACTTCGTGATGAAGTTCGTGGCCGGACGCGGCCTCGACAGCGTCATCTCGGCCGGGCCGGTGCCGACAGATCTCACGCAGCGCATCCTGTGGGAAGCCGCTTGCGCGCTCGGTCACGCCCATGCGCGGGGCGTGGTGCACCGGGACATCAAACCGGCGAACATCATGATCGAGGAAACCGGACGGGTGCTGCTCGCTGATTTCGGGATCTCGAAGGCGCTCAAGTCGGCATCCCAGTTCACCGCCACCGGCCAGGTGATCGGGACGCCGCATTACATGAGCCCCGAGCAGGCCAAGGGTACGGAAGTGACGGGAGCCAGCGATCAGTACTCGCTGGGGATCGTCGGATATCGCATGGTCACGGGACGCCTGCCGTTCGAGGATGATTCGGTCCACACCATCATCTACAAGCATGTCTTCGAGGACCCGGAGCCAGTCGAACAGGTGCAGCCGCGCGTTCCCAGGTTCCTGGCACAGGCGATCCGGCGCGCGATGGCGAAAGAACCGACGCACCGCTACCCCACGATGGAAGACTTCGCGACGGCCGTCTGGCCGGAGCATCCGGTGCAGCCGGAAACGCGTGACAGCGCCCAGCTCGCGGCGCGCCAGCCACTGACGTCCACGGAAGCGCCCACCGAGATGTCCGAACCGACCGTGATTACGGTCGAGACGAAGCGGCGCCGGGCGTTGCGCTGGGTGCCGGCCCTGCTGGTCGTGGTGCTCGGCCTCGGCGCCGCGTTCGCGATGTTCACCCCCGCCGGCAACCGCCTGCTCGGGCAGATCGGGTTGCGTGAAGCGGCGCCCGCTCCTCAGCCCGCCTCGCGTCCCATCATGGCGCTGCGTGACAGCGCCGCCCAGCCCGAGCGGACGGCGCCTCCGGACACCGCCGCGGTGGCCACGGCGCAGACCCAACCGCCGCTACAGCCACCCGCCGAGCAAGAGGAATCACCTCTGGCTCCGGCTCGCCGCACGCCTCCACGGGCCCAGCCCGTCATCACACGACCTACCGCACCACGCGTAGGCTACCTGAGCGTCAGGGCGGTCCCCGTCTACGGCACCCTGTACATCGACGGACGGGAATACGGTGACACGCCGCGGATCCGTCTCGAGCTTGCACCCGGGACGTACGTCTTGGAGATAAGGCGCGAAGGGTGGTTGACCGTGGTCGACACCGTCACCATCACCGACGGTAACGAGGTACGGCGCACCAAGACGCTGACGCGAGGATGAACATGACGCGCACTGCCGCCATCATGGCGGCGCTGGCCCTGCCGGCGGCGCTGGCAGCCCAGGAGCATGGGGAAGCGCGCCGTGCCAAGCAGGCGTACGACCAACTCGACTTCCGGACTGCGATCGCCACGGCGCAACGCGCACTCCGCCAGCGGTTGAGCCGCGACGACCGGATCGCCATCTACGAGCTGCTCGGGTTCGCGTACGGCGCGCTCGACTCGACCCGGCAGGCCGTGGACGCGTTCAAGCAATTGATCTTCCTCGATCCCAACCGCGAGCCCGACGTCGAACAGGTCTCGCCGCGCATCACCTCGCTCTACGCCTCGGCGCTCGGACAGGTGCTCGTCGTCCGGCGGCTCACGGTCGATACCGCATCGTTCGTCGCCGGGCAGGGCGGGGTGCCGATTCGCTTTCAGCTCTCCCGCTCGGCGCGCGCGGTCACCCGCGTAGTGGGCCAGGGACTGAATCTCGTCGTCGACTCACAGCTCGTCAGCGGCGCCACCCGCGTCGAATGGCGCGGCTTGACTCCGGAAGGCGATGCGGTACCGCCCGGCCGGTATCAGATCATCGTCACTGCGGTGGAAGGTGGGAACGAGTTCGCGGCGCCGGTGGAGGTAGAGGTCGTCCATGGGTCTGTAGACACCATTGCGCACCTCACGAGCCTGCCGGGCTACGCCGAACAGCCCGAGTTCGTCTCACCGCCGCGCAACTGGCGACCGCTCGGCCTGAGCGTCCTGTTCGCCGGTGTCACCGCAGGTGCGTCGCTGGCCCTCGAGAACACTATACTTGGCGGCGGCGAGCGCCGGGAAATCGGCGGCGTTGCCGTCCTGACTTTGGCGGTCGGGCTCATCCTCAGTCTCAAGCAGCCCGATCTGCAACCCGTTCAGGCTAATATCCGCTACAACAAGCTGCTGCGGGAACAAGTCGCTGCCCGCAACACGGAGATCGCCGCCCGGAATGACTTGCGGCGCCGGCAGGTCATGCTCACGGTAACACCGGTGCGGGGGAGTCCGTGAGGCGCGCCGGCGTCGCGGGCGGAGCGCTGCTCCTGGCCGTGACTTCCGCGGCTGGGGCGCAGACCGTGCGGATCGGGATCCACGGGGTGGGGATCTCCCATGTGGAGGTACGCCAGGAGCGGCGGGCCGAGGGCGGCGGGATCGGCGGGTACCTGAGCGTGCGCGTCGGGCGCTTTGGGCTCGATCTCTCGGGGCACGCCGCCTCGATCGAGCTCGTCGACGTGCCGGCCGAACCGTTCGACGTGTTGCAAGGCGACGCACGCCTGAGCTACGCGGTCGCCCGCTCGCTTGCGATCGAGGTCGGTGCCGGACGGCGCAAGATCGATCCCGAGTTCACCGCCCAGGACGTGAGCGTCGTGCGGGCGGGACTGCTCTCCGAGGTTCGCCTCTCCAGCATCGGAAGCGTGTGGGGCCGCGGTGCGTACCTGGTCAGTTCCCGGTTCAACGGTGGGGGTGAGGCCGGACTGGCATTGGAGCTGGGACTCGGTGTGGCGCTCGGGACCGCGAATGGCCGGTTTCGGGTGCGGGTCGAATATGAGTTCCAGCGGATCGATCGGGAAGTTGAGACGGTCAAGGTGCCGATCCAGGTGACTATTGCCAAGCTGGGGTTGGACCTGGGGTTTTGACAGGTTGGAAGATGGGAAGATGGCAAGGGCAAGCTGCTTCGCTCCGGTTGAGTATACCGTCCTTGCGGCGGCCCACTGGCGCGGCAGGGGCGCCGGACTTCACCTTTAGAACATGCCCGGACGCGTACGGTTCATCGACCACGGTGGCGTGCAGATCCTGTATCTGGATTTCACCGGGATACGCGACCCGGCGAGCGCGCAGGACGCGGTCGAAGAGGCCAAGGAGATCGTGACGGCGCAGCCGGAGGGCTCGCTGTTGACCCTCACGGACGTCACCGGGGCGGAATCATCGCCGGCGATTGCGAAGGTGCTCTACGAGTTGGCGCGGCACAACAAACCGTGGGTGCGCGCGAGCGCTGTCGTGGGAGCGAGCGGTGAGGGAGAGAAGGTGTTTCTTCTGGTTCGGGACATGTCGCGGCGGAAACTGACCGCGTTCACCACATCGGACGCAGCCAAGGACTGGCTCGTGGAGCAGGCCCGTGCCACCTGAAATCCTCGAGTTCGTGGGGCCGCTGCTCGGGATGCTGGCGTTCGGGACGTTCACCCTCATCGGGTTCAAGATGTGGTTGTCGTACAAGACCGCCCGTCTCGGATCTGGTGGCGGTGAGGATGTCAAACGGTTGCAGGAAGTCGTCGAGACGCTGCACGAGCAGATGCTCGCCCTGCGGGAAGAGCATGCCGAACTCCACGACCGTCTCGATTTCGCTGAACGGCTCTTGACGAAGCAGCAGCACGAAGCCTTGCCGGGCGATCGGCAGTAGCCGCACCGCCCCAAGCGCTTCGCTTCTTGTCACGAGGACCGACTAGTTGGCCCCCTCGATCCGCAGGCGCACCATGTACTGCACGTCCCATTCATCGCGCCACACACCGTAGATCTTGTCCTCCACGAACAGCCGGGGCGCGAACCGCGAAGGCATCCGCACGATGCCGAGGTAGCGGCCTTCCCGGTCGAACACGTCCCACTCCGGGGCGCCGGCGTCCTCCAGCAGGTTGTATGATTCCAGCTCTTCCTCACTCAGCTCGGACGCCGGCTGGATGTGCTGGATCCACAAGGAGCCGCCCGGTCCGACCTGAATACTCGCGAATGCCGGGAAGTAGTCGCTAAAATGGATCCCCGAGCGGAGCCGCGAGATCGCGTTAGGCGGGACGCCGGCGTCCCGCCAGGCCTTCTCGAAGAAGTCGATCACTGCCTTCTTGTCGCGGTCGCCGACTGGGCCTCGCTCGAACGGCAGCGACACGATCCGCTCGAGCTTCGCCCCGGGACCGTACACGCCGATACGGTACTCGTCGTTGACACCGAAGATGACGCGCCCGTCGTCGGTGAGCGTCCATACCGGTTCCGGCGAGTAGATGTGGAACTCGGGACTGCCGCCGCTGAAATCGAACGTCTTCCCGGACGGGAAGCGCATGAGGGTGTCGGTGACCGCTCCATCGGTTCCCAGCAGCACGATCACGTCCATCGAGTCGGGAGCCGTGTTGTCCGGCAGGGTCAACGGGCGGACTTGCTCGGCTACCAGACCCGTCCCCGTAGAGCGCCACTGCATGGGAATGCCCTGTTCGATCGCCAGCGGGAAGCTGCCCACCTCCGATCCGTCGGGGCCATAGCGGTTGACGCGTCGGTTCGCGAGATCGGGCACGAACAGCGTGTCGCCCGCGACCATCGTCAGAAACACCGCGCCCAGCCCCAGCTCGCCAGGCCCGCCGCCGGGCCCGCCGATCGTCTGTAGGTATTCGCCGTCGGGCGAATAGACCTTCACGTGCTGTGCCTGGGCGTCGAGCACGAAGATCCGTCCGTCCGAGCCCACCGCGATGAATCCGATCTGCCCGAACATGTAGTCGGGATCTTCGTCGATGGTGCCGATCCGCAGTTCCTGGACTACCGTCCATGCGGCTCCTGATGCCCACAGTCCGTCGCGCGTGTTCGAGATGACCTGCACGCCCGCGCTGTCCCGAACGGTGCCGCGCCACTGAGCGTGAAGCGATTCCGCCGGCGCCAGCAGCAGCAGCACGAGGAGCAAGGTCCAAGTGGTTCTGGTGTTCATGTATCGCCAGCCTCCATTTCCTGCTGTTCAATCACCATTGTTCGCAGTGCAGGTGGTGCTGTCCCCAGAGCGCTCACGTATGCTGGATCGCGGCGCAGCAGCAGTGCCGGTGCGGCGCGACCGAAATCCGGCTCGCCGCGCGCCGCGCGAATGGTCCCAATGCGCCGCCCGTGCCCGTCGAACAATACATACGATCCGGTGTCCGGGCCGGGCCATCGCCCATGGGCCGCCTTCATGACGTCCGCCTGGCTGCGACCTTATCCATGTGCGACGACCAACTGCTGTGCGTGAGCCTTGTCTGGTTCACCATGAGTAGAAACTTGGACTATCTGCCGCAACGAGGTAGGGCACGATCGACAGGCGGGCCGGTTCGTGGACCGGCCGGCCGATATCGACCGGTGGACGGCACCGGTCGAATCGCGCTGCCCCGCGAAGAAAAACGCCGACCGTTTGGCCGGCGTTTCTACAAGTGCGCCTATTCTTCCGTTCAGTGCTCCCGGGTCTGCCCGTGACCAAGCGGGATCATGATGTGCACGTACGGCGTGCCCTGCCACATGACCCAAGGCGTTCCGCTCTCGTAGTCGGTCGGCAGGTTGTCGAGCATGGCGGGATCGGGAACGACCACCATGAGATGCGGTCCCGCCTCGATCCAGTCGGCGACGCCGGCCCGATCGGTGGCGTAAGGGTCCGTATTGCTGGCGCCGGCATCCCCTCTGAGCATGTACGCGATCCCGACCGCGGTAAACTCGGGTTCGGTTCGGTTCATCCACGCCTCCGCCCACTTCATCCACTGGGCGTCGAGACACATGGGGGCGTTTCCGGGCAGGTCGGGCGGTGTCGGGAGGCAGGTGTAGCCGTTAGTGCCTTCCTTCAGAACGGACTGGTCCCAGTCCATCACGGCGGCGTGCTCGGCCAGCCCTGCCGGTGCCGCGCTCAGGGCGTTCTCGATCTTGCTGTCCTGATCGGGGTGATGTTCCCCGTGCTGGGCGTACGCCGCGAGGGGCAGGGCGAGGAAGAGCGCGAGCGTAAGAAAGGGTCGGGCGGTGCGATGCATGTTCCCTCCTTGGTGCTGGATCTTCGACTCCACGTCGTGACAGTGCTGCCGTATCTTCGGTACCCAGAAATCTACCCGGCGGACCCGGGCCCGCCAGGCAGGGGTCTCCGCGCGCTACTCGGCGTGCCAACAGCGCGTGGAGAGGCCGCCGGATGGGCGGCCGATCTCCACATCTGAGGCTGCTCAGCCGACGCTCGTCGGCTCCCAGGCGAACGCCTCAAACGCCTCGTCCAGCGGCGTATTGGCGAGGTGGTTCGTGTAGTTGCTGAGCGTCTTCTGGGTGATGCCCACGAGCACCTCGAGGATCTGCGCCTTGGTGAAGCCGGCGCCGAGGAAGGCGTCCACGGTATCTTGGCCGACCGAGCCTCGCTTCTCGACCAGCGCGTGGGTGAAGGCACGCACCGCCTCGAGCCTGGGATCATCGACCGACCGACCGTCGCGCAGGGCGGCGAGTGCCTCGTCCGAGAGGCCGGCGTGCTTGCCGACCATCGAGTGGGCGGCGACGCAGTAGTGGCAGTGGTGGAAGATGCTCGTCGTGATCAGCACCACCTGCTGCTCTTTCAGGCTCAGCGAGCTCGACGCGAAAGCGTCGGCGACGGCGAGGTATGCCTGTGCGGCAACGGGGGCTTCGGCCAGCTCGGCTACGAGATTCGGGATGAAGCCGAACTTGCCCTTCGCTGCGGCCAGCACGGGCTTGGCGCCCTCGGGCGCGCTATCGATCGTGTGAATCCGAAAATCGGTCATGGTGCGTCTCCTGATTGAGATAACTGAATGTTCATTGCGAAATACGCCAACAAAAACGGGATCAGGGTCCGTAGGCCGTCACTGTGCCGAGGACCGTGGCCGCATACCGCTCCAGGGCACGGCGTCCCGGCGAGGTCTTGGCCAGGACAGTGAGTCCGACGACCGCGCCTGTGAGAAACCGCGCCAGGTCCCGCATGGGGCTTCCTTTCTTGAGTTCGCCCGCCTTGCGGGCGTGGGACAGTGCCCGGCGGAACGCGTCTTCCATCCGTTGCAGGTGATCGGACACGCGCTTTGCGACGGTGCGGTCGTGGGGAGCCAGCTCAACAGCCGAGTTGGTGATGAGGCACCCCCGCCATCCGTCGGAGCCGCTGCACACCTCGATCAGCCGCCGGAAGAACTCCCGGATCGCGTCGAGCCCCGCCGGTTCTCGGGATCCCGCTTCGAGCCTGGCGAACAGCTCATCGATCTGGGTTTCCCGATACCGGTCGAGCGCCGCCAGGAACAGCTCGCGTTTCCCACCGAAGGTGTCGTACATGCTGAACCGGTTGATGCCCATCCGGTCCACCAGATCTTGAACTGAGGTGGCTTTGTAGCCCTTCTCCCAGAAGACATCCATCGCCTCGTCCAGCGCGCGTTCGGGGTCGAACTTTTTCTTGCGCGGCATCGGGTACCTCCCTGTCACGGATATCTAAACGCTCGTTCTGGTTCACCGGTTCCCCGGGGGGGCCTTCGTCGGGCGCGCGAAGCGGGGAGCCAAGAGGACGGGGATTGTGAGGCATCGGTCGCCCCCCAAGGCCGTGGGGCCCCCGGCACCTGCCGGCGTGGGCGGCCGACGTCCGTCAAGCGCTCACGAAGTAGGCGGCCTGATTATGCCGCCCACTTGTCCAAGAAACCGGGACCGGTACACCAGATCATCTCGTCAACGGTGAAGCTCAGGCTTCCGGCTCGTGAGCACTCGGGATACAATCCTTATCGTTATGAAGCCCATTGTCTTCCAAAATTACGGCGGGATCCACCAACTGCGCATCGAGAGCGCGGAGGATCTTGCCTTCATCCACCAGCTCCACCCAGCTCGCTGGGCCGCCACCAGCGTGCAGGTCGAAAGCCTACAGTGCGATCCGGCGTTCCTCGAGTACTTGAATCAGGACGGCAGCGGGACCATCCGTGCCGAGCATTTGCGGGCGGCAGTGAGATGGATCTTCCGTATGATGGCGAACCGCGACCGAATGGCCGCTTCCTCAGACGTCCTGCGCCTCGCGGACCTGGATACCAGCCACGGGGAGGGCCGGAAGCTCGAGGAAGCCGCGATCCATATCCTGGGACAACTGAAGGTGAAGAACCTGGACGAGCTCAGCCTGGAACAGGTGCGCATCTTTCGGAATACGTACGGGATGACCCCTCCCAACGGCGACGGGGTGCTGCCCCCCCAGCACGTTTCGGATCCGGCTGCGGCACAGTTGGCAAATGACGTACTCGAGCAGGTG
>JADFNB010000079.1 GCA_022563595.1 Gemmatimonadota bacterium | reverse complement strand
CGCCGCCGACCTGCACTGGGCGCAGCACGTTGGGGGTGCGCTGCTCGATCTTGCGGCCCACAAGCTGGGCCGGAGAACCGAGCGACCCGTCACCAGACAGCCCGTCACCATTGAGGTCGGTGTTGAGTGCCAAGGCCCGGGCGGCTTTTGGCGGGTCAGCGAGGAGAACGTCCTCTTGGACGAAGAGGGCCTCAATGGTCGCTGCGTCCGCCTCCTGGTAGTCGTAGGTGCAAAGGGTGGTGTAGCGGCGCTTACGGATCGTGGTCCCGGGTTCGTTGTTGTCCGTGCCGTCGAGGTCGAAATCCACGCTCAGGACGCTCCCCGCGGGGGACGGTGGGACGAAGATGGGATCGTTCCCTCGCGGACTCGTGAGCGTTCGAACGCGCTGATACACCGGCTCGTACGTGATCGAATTCACAAGGTCCCGGATCCCCGCACGCGCGACCGAGCCGTCCTCGCGGCTGTTGGGGGAGCGCCGCAACTCAACGAGGTTTCCCTGCGCGTATCGGTCGGGATTCAACTCGTCGTAGAGGAGTGAAACCCTATCGCCCAGAGGCGCGGTACGCGAACAGATCCGCTCGTCGGCGTTGTACGAGCACGTGGTGACGTAGGAGACGGGGTCCACGCCCGACCCGCGCACGTCGCGATTGGTGAAGACCTCGACGCGTGTCGCAAGGCGCGTGGCGCTCGCGCCGCTGCCCTTGGTGGTGAAGGTGTAGTTGGTGTCGTTGCCGTTTCGATCGTTGACGCTGGTCACGTTCCCCGTGTAGGTGTAGGTCAGTCGACCGCCCGCACCCGAGGCGACCACGTCGGGTACCAGGCCCCAGCGCTGCTCGGTCACGCGATCGAAGCTCGCCGAGCCCGGCGTCTGGCCGTAGTCGATCTCAACGCGATTCGGGCCGCCGAAGAGCACTTGGCGGGGATACCGAATCGCGCGAACGTTGGTTTCAAGCTGACGAGTCTGCGCCGGCGTTAGCCCACCTGGCACTCCCTTGTAGACAAAGATAAACGGTTTCCCTTTGGCGTAGACGCCGTCGACCTCTGTCCCCTTGGGCCGGGAGTGGTGGAGGAAGCGTACCCCTCCAGTGCGGCGGACAGGCGTAGTCCGGACCTCAGTCAGGCGCTCTCGGAGTTGGCCGACCGTCAAGTGGACTTGCGCGCGTTGCGCTACCGTTATACGGACGAGATGCCCGAGGTCCAGCGGGTCCTTAGCGAAGTGCGGCAGATGGAGACGCAGACGATTCCACGGTTTGCCCGCTCGCTCGTGCGAGAGCTGCTGGCTCGCGAATCGGAGATGACCCGGCGCATCGAGTCGGCGTCGCGGGACCTCGAGGAGATTCCCGTGCGGGCGATCGAGGAGGCCCGCCTCCGGCGTACCGTCACGATCGCCGTGAACCTCTATACCAACCTCGAGAACCGCTTCGAGGAGGCCCGGCTCGCCGAGGCGAGCAGCATCCCCGATATCCGGATCCTGGACCGGGCCATCCCCTCGCGCCAGCCGGTGGGCGACCTGGCGATCCGCATCATGTTGGTGGCCTTCGCCGGGAGTCTCGGCCTGGCCCTGCTGGGCGCGGTCTTGCTCGACCGCTTCGACCGCCGGCTGCGCTACCCGGAACAGGTGAGCGAGGACCTCGGACTCGCCATACTGGGTGCATTGCCGCATGTGAAGGCGGGGAACGGGCGCGGACGGCAGGGCCTCAACACGGTCGAGACCATCGAGGCTCTGCGCGGCGTTCGACTGGGGTTGTTGCACGCCTACGGCTCCGCCGGTCCCCTGGTGGTAACCATTACGAGCCCGGGCTCCGGCGACGGGAAGTCTTTCCTCGCCTCCAACCTCGCGCTCGCGTTCGCAGACGCCGGCCATCGCACCCTTCTCATCGATGGCGACCTGCGCCAGGGTGAGTTGCACCGACCCCTGGAGGCCTCGAGGAAGCCCGGCCTCGCCGACTACCTGAGCGGGCGGGTGGACGAGCGAGAGATCTACCAGGCAACGGGTTACAGCGGGCTGGACTTCATCGGCGCGGGGACCCGGCTCCCCGAAGCTCCCGAGCTACTAGGGTCGCAGGCGATGGCCGGCCTGCTCGTGCGCATGCGCAGTACATACCAGGTCATTCTGATCGACAGTCCGCCGCTGGGCGCGGGGGTCGACCCGATCATCCTGGGGACGGCGACGGGGAATCTGCTGATGGTGCTGCGCACGGGAGTGACCGACAGAGGGCTAGCCGAGGCGAAGCTCGACATGATTCAGCGGTTTCCGATTCGGGTTCTCGGAGCAGTGCTCAACGACGTGCGGCCCACCGGGCAGTATCGCTACTACGCTTACCAGTACTACATGCCGTCGTACGAAGCGCGGGAAGAACAGTCGGTGAAGCCGCTAGCGGCAGGCGAGGCGCCGCCGGACGGGGAAGCCTAGGACTGGCTCAGCTCCAAGCTGAATCCCTGAATCCACGATTCCGCCCCGTTGGTCCTGTTGCGGCGCGTCTGATAGAGCGCCGAGGAGGCGCGCTTGAGCAGGTCGACCGGCTCCAGGCTCGACTCGCGGAAATCGCCGACCGCATGGTACCCCGCGCGCAGCTTCACCCGGGCGGGCATGGCGACATCGGACCGCTCGATGGCCTCGGCCAGCCGCTTGGCGAGGCTGGCAGCCCCACCCTCGTCGGTGTCCGGGGCGAACACGGCGAACTCGGTGTTGCCGATCTTACCGATCACGTCGGAGGCACGACCGGATTTCTTGAGAAGATCTGCCAGGCGAGCTACCGCCTCCTGTACCGCGTCGTCCTGCGCGCCCGCCTCTTGTCCGTCTCCCTCCAATACCTCGGGGCTGACGATGACGCACGCGAGCGCTCCACTGCGACGGGAGGCGTGCGAGGCGATTTCCCGGGCCCGCCGCGCCAGGCCTCTTAGGTTGTACAGGCCGGTGAGTTCGTCGAGCAGCCCTTCTTCCCGGGCGTGGTCGGCGTCGAACTTCGCCTCCACATATGCATGGAACCGTAGCAGCAGTTCCTCGGCATCGATCGGATGACCGACGAAGTCCCAAGCGCCGGCGCGGAGTGCCTCCAGCCGTTGGCCACGGGACGGGTGTCCCGCCGTCGTCATGATAATTGGCGTGCTCGCCGTGATTGCAGGATCGGAACGGAGTTGCCGGCAAACCGCCACCCCATCGATATCGGGCAGGTCGAGATCGACCAGAATGATGTCCGGACGGGCAAGTCTTGCTCGCTCCAGTCCTTTCCGGCCGGTGTACGCCTGGAGAACCGCGAAGCCGCTCGGGCCCAGAATGCTCTGATACGACCGCATCGACCACTCTTGGTCGTTGATGACCAATACCAGTGGCGGCCGGTGATGGCTCGAGGTGGCGGTCGCTTCACTCAGTGCCAAATGTTCCCCACTGGCTGGAAAGTGGTAGTTGCTGGTTGCCAATATGCACGACACATGCCTGAGGGCAAGCTATCTCCAAATCTCGCTTCCACTTGAAGTTACCACCGCCCAACCGCCAGCCCGGCTGGTGCGCCCAGCCAACACTTGGCACCCTCCTGCCACGAGCCTGCACCAGTCTGACAGCGGTCGGCTGTCAGGCGTTGTCGGGCTAGCCTGGCGTAAGCGGTTATACCACAAAGCATTACCGTAAGATCCCAGCTTCCGGATGCCGGACCCGGTCTCAGACTCGAGCCCTGCTTGGGAGGCGACATCGAGTGGCACGGTAGACGCTATGAAGCCACGGTGTTGGGATCCAAGAGAACATGTGTTGGCACAGGAGGGCGCGGGACTTGGGCGATCCTACGAAACACCAGAGCACTGAACCCGTTCAGCCACTGGACGGCCCGCCCCCGGCGGGCGATGCCGGGCCCGTTCCAGGACCGGCCGGGAAAGAGCGCGAGATCGACGCAGCGTCGTCGCTGCTCGCCAAGCTCTCGCAGCTGGCGCGTTTCGGACTGGCGGGACGCGACCGGCCTATTCTCGACTCCCAGCGAGAGACAGACTAGCCATGTGCGGGATCGTAGGGTATACGGGGGCGCGGCGGGCCGTCCCGATCCTGATCGACGGCCTCACGCGTCTCGAGTACCGCGGCTACGATTCCGCCGGTGTCGCCGTGCAGAACGGGTCTGGCATCGAGGTCCGGAAGCTGGCCGGGCGCGTAGACCTGCTGCGCCAAGACCTGGCCTCCAAGGGCGTCGATGGCACGAGCGGAATCGCCCACACGCGCTGGGCAACACATGGTGCGCCCAGTCAGACCAATGCGCATCCCCACGTCGACTGCACCGGCCGGATTGCGCTGGTCCACAACGGAATCATAGAAAACGCCGACGTGCTCAGGGTGGCGCTCGAGCAGGCCGGACATCGCTTCGCGACCCAGACGGACAGTGAGACGATCGCCCACCTCGTGGAGGATGCCCCGGGCGAGACGCTGGAAGAGCGCGTGATTGCCGCGGTCGCCCGTCTCGAGGGCACATACGGGCTGGCGGTGATGTTCTCGGAAGAGCCCGGAAAAGTGGTCGTCGCCCGCAAGGGGTCCCCCGTGCTGCTGGGTGTGGGCGACAAGGAGTTCCTCGTGGCGTCCGACGCGTCGGCCGTGCTGGAGCACACCCGTTCTGTAGTCTACTTGAACGACGGCGATATCGCCGTGCTCACCCCGGACGGTTATCGCGTCATCGATTCGAACGAGCGGACCCTGGTGCGTCCGGTCCACGATATCGAGTGGGATCTGGCAGCGATCGAACTCGGCGGATATCAGCACTTCATGTTGAAGGAGATCTGCGAACAGCCGACCAGCATCCAGAGCACGTTGCGCGGTCGCCTGCTGTTCGAGGAGGGTGGGGCACGATTGAACGGCCTCAACCTCCCCGGCGCGGAGTGCGAAGAGATCTCGCGCATCACCATCGTGGCGTGCGGCACATCGTGGCATGCCGGGTTGGTCGGCCGCCATGTGATCGAGGAACTGGCCGGAATCCCCGTCGACGTCGAATACGCTTCCGAGTATCGCTACGGGTCCCAAATCGTGGTCCCCGGCACACTGACCATCGCGATCTCACAGTCGGGCGAGACGGCCGACACGCTCGAGGCGATGCGCGCCGCGCGGGCCAACGGCTCGCGGGTCGTCGGTATCGTGAATGTGGTCGGCAGCACGATCGCCCGCGAAGCGGACGGTGGAATCTACCTGCACGCCGGGCCCGAGATCGGGGTGGCGTCCACCAAGGCGTTCACTTCCCAGATCATCGCGCTCCTGTTGCTGGGGCTCTACCTGGGACGGCGTCGCGGGCTCTCCCTCTCGCGCGGCCAGGAACTCGTCTACCAGCTCGCGTGCCTCCCGGAGCTGGTCGACCAGGCCCTCGAGCTGGGTCCCGTGCTCGAGGCCATGGCGCGAGACTTCCATGACACGCGTAACTTCCTGTACCTGGGCAGGGGGATCAATTTCCCCGTCGCCCTGGAGGGGGCGCTGAAGCTGAAGGAGATCAGCTATATTCATGCGGAAGGGTACCCTGCGGCCGAGATGAAGCACGGGCCCATCGCGCTGATCGACGAGAACATGCCGGTGGTGTGCCTCGCGCCCGACGGCAACGTCTACCGGAAGGTGCTCACCAATCTCCAGGAAGTGAAGGCCCGTGGCGGCAAGGTCATCGTGATCACGTCAGACGGCTCGCCCGACCTGCGGCACCTGGCCGACTATCAGCTGAGCGTTCCTCGCACGGTGCCGCTGCTCTCGCCAATCGTCACGTCGATCCCGCTCCAGCTGCTGGCGTACCATATCGCGGTGTTGCGGGGCTGCGACGTCGATCGGCCGCGGAACCTCGCCAAGAGTGTCACCGTAGAATGACGGTGATGTGCGCCGGATCGCGTTTCCTAAGGAACTCTATGACCGTCTTTCATGCCGTGTTCCTGGCGGCGGCTCTGGGCTTGCCTGTAGCCGCGCACGCCCAGCAGCCGAATCGGGACCCCGAGCGGGGGTATGCGAGCCGGCAGGCTCTCGACGAGCTGCTCAATAACTATGAACTCTCGGCCGAATCTCCCGGCTACAGCGAGGTGCTGCGGGCCGTCGCGCAGCAGGAGGCGGAGCGGGTCCGTGCCCGGCTCGACCGGGGTGACTTCCAGATCGGAGATCGAATCTGGCTGCTCGTCGAGCGAGAGGAAGCGCTCAGCGACACCTTCACCGTGGTCACCGGGCCAGCGATCACGCTGCCCGATATCGGCTTGGTGCCGCTCGCCGGGATACTTCGGTCTGAGCTGCACGATCATGTTACCTCGCACATCGCCCGTTACGTGCGCGATCCGGTCGTGCAGGTACAGACGCTGGTGCGTATTTTGGTTCTGGGAGCGGTCGGTGCCCCGGGCTTCTACACGGTCGCGTCGGACGTGCTGCTCACCGACGCGCTCATGTCAGCGGGCGGGCCGGCGCTCAACGCCAAGCTCGACGAGATCCGGATCGAGCGAGCCGGGCGACCCATCCTGCGGGGCAGGGCCGTCCAGGATGCGCTGGCAGCCGGCCATACGCTCGATCAACTCGGGATCCAAGCGGGTGACAGGATCATCGTTCCGGAGGGGTCCGGTGGTCTCGGAGGAATGTACGGAACATTGCGGGCGCTGGGGTTCTT
>JADFNB010000007.1 GCA_022563595.1 Gemmatimonadota bacterium | reverse complement strand
GACTATACAACGACCTGGGCGCTCATGGTCCAACCCCGATCGCTGCCGGATCGAACGCCGTCTCGGCGAAGGCGGCATGGTACGGTGTATTTGGCCGAAGATCTCAAACACTGGCGCAACGATTCTTCTAGGAAGTGAAAGTGAGAGGAAGCAATTGACTGGAACCGAGTCGTCCGCATTGGATGAAATCGAGCAATACTTCCCGCACCTTGATCAGCGAAACTCCAATGTTTCCGCCTGGTGCGTACGCGAACAACTACATCACACGCTGCTGAGCGCGGACGGGATCGCGCGTTCAGTCGTGGAATCCACGGCCGGTGCGCGTCGGCCTTCGCTGTCCCCGATCAAGTGGATCGTCCTCACGACCGGAAAGATTCCGCGCGGGCGCGCTCAGGCTCCGAAGCGTGTGCGGCCCTCTGCGAGTGTGTCACGTGAGGAACTGGAGCAGTTGTTGGTCCATGCGCGTGAATCGTTGGCGTCGGCAGAAGCGGCCGACCCTGCGGCGTGGTACGAGCACTTTGTGTTCGGTGTGATGCGTCGGAATGCGGCCATCAAGCTGATTCACCTCCACACTCGACATCATCTCGCGATCGTTAAGGATATTCTTGCAAAAGAAACACCCTGATATCAGCGGTTTCCGATCGTCCCCTCTATCCCCTCCATCCCATCTGTCCCATCTTACTCGCCATGACCGAGATCACCGCTCGACTCACCGCTTGCCGCGCAACGCCTGCGGCTCGGCCTGCCCCCAAACCGTGCCCGCTGCACCCGCAACGCCGTCCCGTCGCACCCGGCGCGGGTCACGCGCCCTCCCGCATGGGTGTCCGGGCGGCCTCGTCCGGGTCCGGGAGTGGGATATCCGTGTCCAGCCCCCGGCCCTCCCTGCATTTCAACTGGTACAACCGGAACTCCCCGCATAGAACCTGGGGTTTCGCCAGGTTTGCAACTGGAACCGGGGGGTCGAGGGGTTCCAGTTGTAAACCCCCACTTTCCCCCGTCATTGCTGGAAGGTTCCAGTTGGGGAGGTTGAAATGCAGAGAGATAGCGGTCCCATGCATCCACGAACGACGTATGCAGGTAGCCGTTGATGGATTCACCGCGGATCTTCATCTTGCGCAGTCTGATTTGCAAATCCTTGAGCAGGCGTGTCGTGGCCGCGCGAGAAACGCGAGAACGAGCGGCGGCCGCGGGCGTCCGCCGCCCGCTACGCGGCCACGCAGGTGCACACGGACGCGATTGATCCCGCGGGGCGGCTGCGCTGCGCGCTTGCCCTCGCACGCTTCACCGGTCACCGCGAGAGCGCCATCCTCAATCTGTGGGCGTCCGACATCCTGCTCTCTCCGGAGCGGATCGCGAGTGCCCTGGCCACGGTCGGACGCGCAGAGGCCGACGCGGAGCACATGCCGCACGGCGCCGTCCTCTGGCGCGCGGAGAACGACAAACAGGGCGTCACCCACGTGACGCCGCTTAGCCGCGCCGCCCGCGACGAACTGGACCTCTATCTCCGGCAGGCCGCGCGTGTCGGCGATGTGCCGTTGTTCCCCGCCCCGCGAAACGACGCCGTGCCGCTCGGGCGCCGGCTTGCCTCACGGTGGCTGTTGAAGGCGGAGCATATTGCAGGGCTCCCGAAGCTCGAGGGCGGGCTGTGGCACCCGTACCGCCGCGCATGGGCCACGGAACGGAAAGGGCTCAGCGACGTCGATGTGGCGGCCGTGGGCGGCTGGACGGATGTGCGGACGATGCACCGCTCGTATCAACAGAGCGACGCGGCCACGATGCAGCGGGTCGCGGAAGGTGCCTAAAAGGGCACAAAAAGGGCACAGTCTCCAGAAGATGTGAAAGCGCCGCAGCGGAGATCCGTTGCGGCGCTTGGTGTTATCGAGTCGGGGCGGCCGGATTCGAACCGGCGACCCCCTGCTCCCAAAGCAGGTGCGCTACCGGACTGCGCCACGCCCCGTGACTCGAGTCGCTGCTGGGATCTAATCTAGGCTTTGTGTGTCCCGGCCACTAGCGACGTGCTTCTATGCGCCGCTCATCCCGACGCGCCGCGCAGCCAAGCGGCTAGCGCCTTGAAGGTGTGGGCGCGGTGGCTGACGCGCGCTTTCTCTTCGGGTGTCGCCTCGCCGAAGCTCTTGCCCAGCTCGTCCGAGAAGAACAAGGGATCGTACCCGAACCCGCCGCTTCCGGCCGGCCGCTCGAGGATACGGCCGGTGCACTGCCCGTCGAACGACCGCGGGACGGCGTCGTGGCGTTCGAGGAAGACGGCAAAGCAGCGGTATCGGGCGTGCCGCCGGGCCTCGGGTGCCCCAGCGAGCCGACGGAGCAGTTCCCGGTTGTTGGCCTCGTCCTGCTCGCTGGCGTCGTCCGTTGGCAAAGCGAAGCGGCGCGAGTGGACGCCCGGCTCGCCACCCAACGCGAGCACCTCGATCCCGGAATCCTCGGCTACCGTGGGTAAGCGCGACAGTTTGGCGAAATACTCCGCCTTCTTGCGGGCGTTTCCCTCGAACGACCCGGCGTCCTCGATTGCCGCTTCTTCCGGCTGTTCCCACAGACCGTGCTCGTCGGGAAAGACGATCTGATACGGAATGTCGGTGAGCAGGGCGCGGATCTCGCGCTGCTTGCCGGGGTTGCGTGTGGCGATCAGGAGCTTCGGCTTCATGGCGACCCGTCCTGCTTTCCGCTTACCGCTTCCCCCAGTAACGTCTTCTTCTGTGCCGTGAAGAGTTCTCGAATGCCTCGGTCCGCGAGCGCGAGGAGGCGGTCGAGTTCGTCCCGTCCGAAGGTGCCGCCCTCGCCGGTTCCCTGTACCTCCACGTACCGGTCGGGCTCGAGCACTACGATATTCGCGTCTACGTCGGCGTCGCGGTCTTCCTCGTAGCAGAGATCGAGCAGCGGCTCGCCGCCGACGATCCCGACCGACACGGCCGCTACGAGCCTGCCGAACGGGTTGGGCACGCCGTGCGTCCGCTCGATCCAGGCGCAGGCATCGGCCAGCGCGACGGCCGCTCCGGTGATGGCGGCTGTACGCGTCCCGCCGTCCGCCTGTAGCACGTCGCAATCGATGTGGATGGTGCGCTCGCCGAACGCGAACGACGCGAGCGCGCCGCGCAGGCTCCGCCCGATGAGGCGTTGGATCTCGGATGTCCGGCCGCCGGGCCCACGGCGCTCGCGTGGTGTACGCTGGCTGGTCGCTCGCGGGAGCATGGCGTACTCCGCTGTGAGCCATCCCATCCCGCGGCCGCGCCTCCAGCCGGGGACGGTCTCGCTGACGCTCGCCGTACACAGCACGAGCGTCTCGCCGAACCGGGTGAGGCACGAGCCTTCGGCATACGGATTGGCGGCGCGCTCGAGCACGATGCTGCGCAGTTGGTCGGGGGCGCGACCGTCAGGACGCGGCATTGATCCGTTCCACCAACCGGGTCGTCGAGTATCCCTCGAGGACCGGAATGACCGATACCTCACCGCCGCGCGCGAGCACCTGTTCCCGGCCGGGAATGGTGTCGAGGGGGTAGTCGCCTCCCTTGATCAACAGGTCCGGCTCGAGCGTGCCGATCAGCGTTTCTGGGGTGTCCTCGTCGAACACCACGACGCAGTCCACCGCCTCGAGCGCCGCCACCAGACGCGCGCGATCGGCGGCGGGCACGATGGGTCGGCCCGTGCCCTTGCTGAGGTGTCGAGCCGAGCGATCGGAGTTCACGCCGACGATCAACGCGTCTCCCTGACCGCGCGCCTGTTCCAGCAACGCCACGTGGCCGGGATGGAGCAGATCGAATACGCCGTTGGTGAACACCACCTTGCCGGCGATGGTTTCGCGCCACCGACGCGCCTCCGCACCTTCACGCATCTTGTCGGTTGTCATGACTCCGTGGGATCCGTCGCCCCACCGCGAGCGAAGCTCCACCTGAGCAACGGCGGCGCGATGAACGTCGTCCCGATCACCATGAGGATAATGGCACTGAACAGTTCGCTCGACAGCACGCCAGCGGCGAGTCCCAGGTTGGCGAAGATGAGCCCGACCTCACCACGCGGGATCATCCCGATGCCCACGGCCATGCGGTTGAATCGGCGCCACCACACCGGGAACCCCGCTACCACCTTCCCGAGCGCCGCGATCGTGAACAGGGCGAATCCTACGATCAGAACCGCATGATTGTCAGGGTTGAATGGGTTCAACAGTCGCAGATCCATTTGCGCGCCGATGCTCAGGAAGAAGATCGGCGTGAATATGTCGGCGACCGGCTTGATGCGGTCTTTGATGAGGTCGAACTGGTTCGTGCCGGACAGGATCAGGCCGGCCGCGAACGCGCCGATGATCATTGCCGAGCCCGCCAGCTGGGCGAGCCAAGCCATGAGCATGGCGAACGCGAACGCCGAGACGAGGAGCACGCCGCGCACCCGCATGCGATCGATGACGCCGAAGATCCACGGCGCCAGCGCCAGCCCGCCGGCGAGGGCCAGCGCAAGGAACCCTATGGCTATCCCGAACGCCCGGCCGACATCGAGCACTCCCAGGCTCGTACCGGAGACGAGGGCGGCTACGACGCCGAGAATCACCAACCCGATGACGTCGTCGATCACGGCTGCGCCGATGATGATCTGTCCCTCGATCGAGCGAATCGTCTTGAGGTCGGTGAGCACCCGCGCGGTGATGCCTACGGATGTGGCGGTAAGGGTGGCGCCCACAAAGATCGCCGTGGTCGTGCGCGAGACGATATTGAAGTCGCCGCTGACCAGCGGCGAGGTCCAGTAGAAGTAACCCAAGAAGAACGGGGCGACCACTCCGACCAAGGCGACCGTGGCCGCCCCCCGCCCCACCCGCAACAGCTGTTTCAGGTCCGTCTCTAGGCCGATCTCGAACAGCAGGACCACGACCCCGATCTCGGCGAAGATCCGGATGAACTCACCGGCCTGATCGCCGGCCCCGATAGGGATCACGCCAAGCAGGCTCGGCCCGAGCAGCGCACCCGCGATCAGCTCCCCGAGAACCGCCGGCTGGCCGATCCGCTCGAATAACTCGCCCGAGAACTTCCCGGCGAGGAGAACGATGGGCAAGATCCAGAAGAGTCGGACGAGCGTGTGCTCGTCCGTCGGGCCGCCGGACACCGCTGAGAGCGTGACGGGGGCCGCGAGCAAGAGCGGAGTTACCATGGACTAGAGCGACTCGCGTACTTCGACGGTGAATGCCTTGATGTACCGTGTGAACGGCAAGTCCAGCGTGTCGAGCCAGGAGATCCTGATAATGATCTCGCGTGGACGCGAGCGACGCCGTATGGTGATCTTCTGGGCGTCGGGGGGCAGTTGCAGCTCGGTGGCTTTCCTGCGCAGTCGGCGGCGAATCACGCCGTCGTCGAGGTTGGGGGCGAAGCGCGCCTGAACTTTCATCTCGTCGACCATGCGATAGTACTTGAGGTAGGCGGTGCCGACCTCGACGCCGTAGTAACCGCCGGCCGCCAACAGCAGCAGCGTGATGAGACATCCAAGACGGTGCTTCCCTCTTTGCGCCATCAGCGGGTCGGCTCACCTTGCCACGGACGTCTTCCGCGGCCTACCACTGTGACTGCGCCCCGTCCACGATATCGTTGACCAGTTTGTCGAGCGCTTTGCGCCGGCCCTCGTCTTCCCTTGGCGGCTCATACTCCCCATCCACCGTGAGGCTGGCCCGCTCCCACAGCGTCCGGCCCACGGTCTGGTCGATTATCTCGACGCGGAGCGTGATCTGCACGCGCCGGGCGGTCACCTGCACCTCACCCGCGCGTCCCGGCTGCACGGACAGGGGAATGTCCGGCTCGTAGCGCAGGATTGCTCCCCGCACGAGAGCATCTGCCGTGGCCTCCGACGCGGGTCGCAGGCCGAGTCGGTTCTGCAAGGCCGCCCGCACGGCATCGCTGACTTCCTGGGTCAGGATCGGCTCGGGGGTTTGGTTGTCGAATGGGAGGATCGCCACGGTGCGGATGTGCGACGGGAGCCCGCCGCCGGCGAATCCGTAGAGGCACGCCGAGCCCGCGGCCGCGGCGAAGACCACCACGGCCGCGAGGCTACGTTTGTTGCCAGGTTTCCGGATCGAAAGCCGCAACGGTGTCGATCGCCTCGATCGTGAACGAAAACCGCGATGCGTCCGGAGGGAACACCATGGTCGCACGGACCGGGTTCCGACTCTTCCCCTCGAACAGGACCTCGCTGACGCCGAGGATGCGGCCGCGGTAGCGCAGCTGTGCCAACAGGCGCTCCTCGGGGCCGCGAATGTGGACGAAGTCCAACTCTTCACCGCCCACGACGTAGCGCCACACCCGACGCTCGGGGCCGTCGAGCCCGAGTATCTGTGCTCCATCGGGAGGTGCCGTCGCGATCCCCAGCGCAGCCCAGAACAGCGGGGCGATCGGAATCAGGTTCTCGAAATCCTGCGCGGGACGCGCCCATAGCGCGCTGCCTCCGACGACCACGGCGCTGCCGGACTTCCCGAACGGGCCGCGGTAATCGAACCGCAGCGTATCGGGCGGCGCGACCCGGACAACGGCACGTCCGCCCGATTTCCCCTTTTGGTTCTCGAACCGCCAACGCAGGCTGATCCGCATCGAACGCGCAGGCGTGAACTCACGCACCCAGCTCGCCGCAGTGGCGGGTGGTAACGGTCCCAGATTCTCCGGCGCGATACTCTCGTAGTGCGCGCACGCGGCGGCAGCCCACGAGAGCCCGATCGCGACCAGCGGATAATAGAGGCGCCGCAGGCCGCGGTCAAGCGGAAACTCTTGTCCCATCAGTAGTTAAAGCCGAAGAAGAAGTCGACGAAACTCCTGCCGGTCGACGGGTCCTGCAGCCTGTATCCACTTGTCTCACCAAACTCGAACCGAAACCCGATGTCGAGGCGCAACACCAACGGGAAGATGACGGGCATGCGGAGCCCGAGTCCCGCACTTCCCAGGACGCCGCGGTTCTTGGAACGCCCAGTCCATGCCCCGCCCACGTCGGTGAACAGCGCGCCCTGGATGCCCGGGAAGCGGATGGTGCCGAACGGGAAGCCGATGGAGAGGAAGTCGGAGAGCGGGAACCGCACTTCCTGATTCAGTAGAAAGGCGCGCGTGCCCGCGACGTGGCCGAACCGGGGGTAACCGCGCAGCCCCCACGATCCGCCGATCGTGATGTGTCGCGGGTGATCGCCGGCCGAGTAGTAGCCGAACACGCGGACCGCGTATGCGGACCGCTGGCCGATACGGAAGTAGCGTCGCTGATCGAGTGTGGCGAGCCAGGAATCGAACCGACCGTTGGAGAGGTCATTGACGACGCCGAGCGTGATGTTGCGCCGCTCGCCGTCGATCGGGCCCGTCGGCAGCCAGAGCGAGTTGTCCTTGACTGCCGAGATCAGGTTGGTGGCGAGCAACCCCACGCGACGTGGCTCGATGAAATCACCACCGACGATGTCGAGACGATCGGACCGCTCCAGACGGATCTGCGCCTCCACGCGGGAGAAGCGCGAGAAGGGCCAGCGCACCTCACCGAAACCGCCGAACGAGGTCTCCTCGAACACCGTGCGGAAATCGCCCTCGAAGAAGAGTCCCCGCAACCGGAACGCCCCGACACCCCAGTTCAGGCGGCGCTTTTGGTTCAGGTAGAAGACCGAGCCGTTGAAGTTCTGGAGGAAGTTCCCCGCGCCGTTGCCGTGAAACGACGTGATGGACAGGAACAGCAGGTGATCGCTCAGCAGATCGGAGAAGAGGAACAGGGCGCCTTGGGCCGACCCGACACCTGGCGCTACGATCGCGTCCCCAGCGGCGAAATCCAGGCTGAAGCGCCGTTTGTAGGGTGTCGGGTCGGCATGGGCGTAGGGTGAGTCGTCTTCCTCCCAGGTCCATCCCTCCGGAGCGGACCCGCCGCTCATCGCCAAGGTCACGCCCGGGCCCACGTCGTCGCCGACCAACGCCACGGCAGGAGCGGTAGCCGTGTCCGAGATAGGTCGGGCGCGGAAGATCCCGAACGTCAGGTCGCTGAATCCGCTGAATATGATCTCGTGCTCCTGCTCGACGTACTGCGGGTCAAACACGCCGCTCAGGGTGGCCGTCTCGGCCCTTCCCCACCCGTCGAGATCGACCGAGTAGACGTTGAATACGCCGCTCCTGTCGGACGAGAAATAGACCCGTTCGTTCGCTGCGAAGCGCGGCGTTTCATCCCGCCACGGGCCGTAGGTCAGGTGCCCGATCTCGCCGGTTGTCAGGTCGAGCCGGAACAGGTTGAGCGCGCCCTCGATGCCGTGGCGCGTGCGGTCGGACGAGAACACGATCACACCACCGTCGGGACTGAACGTGGGGTCGAGATCCTGGTAACGATCGGAGGTGAGTTGCTCGAGCCGCCCGTCGCGCAACCACAGGCGGTACAGGTCGGAATACCCCGATACCGAGAGGCCGCTGAAGACGACGCTCCGTCCATCGGGGGCCCAGGCGGGTGAGAGCAGCGACACGATCTCCCGGAACTGATAGCGCCCGACTGTCCTGCCCCGCTCCAGATCCCACAGGAAGAGCGCATCCCGCTCGAGGTACTTGCTTCCGAACGCCGCGATGCCGTCCCGCACGTCGATGCGCGAGGCGAACGGATGGAACGACTCGAACTCCGCCGAACGCTCTCCCTTGACCACGGCCTCGTGCCGGCCGGGACGATCCCATGTCGTCCGGTAGATGTTCATGTAGCCGCTGCGCGGTGACAGGTACAGCAAGTGGGTCGTCGAGTCCCCACGGTGCACGTAGGCTACCGGCTTGATGGCGAGCTGTGCGAGCCGGGTGGCGGTGATATTCAGTGGTGCGTGGTCGGTGACCGCGGGGAAGTAGCGTTGCCGGAAGTAATGCTGGTACCGGATGTTCAGGTCTTCGAACGTAGCCCCGTAGACGCCCTCGATCGCCTCCTCGAACGAACCGTACTTCCACAGATCGCGGTAGAGAACCTGTACCCGCCAGTCGCCGTACTCTTCCGCGAGCCAACGGTGGAGGGCTCCGCCGAGCGGGTAGACGATTCCTCCCAGGACGAAATGCAGGGTCTGGAGTGACGGCAGCACACCGGAGATCGTGACCTGGCGCAGGACCATCTCGTCGCGGCTGTCCTCACCCGCCGACCAGAACTCGGCCAACCCCTCACTCCACCATAGCGGCAGACCAGGCCGGCGGGCACGCGGGTGTCGGGCGAACGACTCCGACTGTACGCTGAGCTGGAACACGTGCACCATCTCGTGGCGCAGCGTGTGGCGGAACTGCGCGTAACTGCCCTGGAACGGGAGCGCGACACGGCGCTTCAGGAACTCCGTGACGCCGAGGATACCTTCCGGTGGCACGAACGGCAGGATGTTGGTCTGCTCGAAATCGCTGAACGAGGCGTAGACGATGAGCGGGACCCGCCTGCGCGGTGTGTGGCCGAACTTGCGCTCGAGGAACGTGAAGCTCTCCTCGGCATATGCCAGGGCCATGCGCGCGATCTCGTCTTCCTCGGGGTAGTAGTAGAGGTCGACGTGTTCGCCGCGCAGGACCCGCCAGTCGAAGTCCCGATACTGGATCTTGTTCTGACCGAAGTAATTGATCTGGCCGGCGATCGCCGGTGGAACGGCGACGCTGAAGGTCGACAGCGCGACGAGCAGATAGAGCGCACGCATCACGGCCGCCTTATCCGCCTGATCCGGTCGCCCTGGGTGATGAGGTCGACTACTTCCATCCCACTATCTACCCGGCCGATGACAGTGAAGGTTCCATCGAGATGCGGTTGCGGGCTGTGCGTGATGAAGAACTGACTGCCGCCGGTATCGGGTCCCGAGAGGGCCATGCCCACGGTGCCGCGGCCGTAGCGGTGCAGATTGATCTCGTCACGCAACGCAAAGCCCGGTCCGCCCCACCCGTCACCGCGGGGATCCCCGCCCTGGATCACGAAGTTCGGGACCACGCGGTGCCAGGTTCCCGCGTCGAAGTACCGCTGATCCACCAACTGCCACAGCGTCGATATGGTGAGCGGGGCGTCCTGGGTGAACAGCTCGATCGTGATCGGGCCGTGGGTCGTCTCGATGATGAGCCGTCGTTCGCCGTTGCCGCCGGGCGCCACGAATCGACGTGCGATGTCCCGGTAGTCCTCGATGCTCCGGCCAGTATGCAACGATCCAACCGGCCCCCACCGTTTGGCCGCTTCAGGGAATCGGTCTTCGACGGCACGTCTGGCTATGTAGTCTGGGCTGGCCGGAACGCGGGTCAGAAACCGTTCCTCGACGGCGATCCGTTCCACGAACCCCAACCGCGAGATCTGCCCCAGCGCCCCGAGGATGGCGATGCGCGCAGCCGACGTGGAGTCACGCGCGGCCAGCTGATAGGCGGCCACCAGCCGGTCGATGTCCGCGATGTCCGCTACACTGGCGAGCCGATCGGCGGCGACCGCGCGCACGGCGGCGTCCTGATGGCGGATCAGGCGCCGCGCGCGCCGGGTCGCCTGATCCGGCGCTATCGCGGTTAGGCTGGCCAAGGCGGGTGCCGCCACCCTCGGGTCCGGATCGTTGGTCATGTGGACGAGCCACGGGATCACCGTGTCCTTGGCGATGTAGCCGAGAGCTTCCGCACCGGCGGCGCGGTAGATCCAGTTCTCTTCGACGAGCCAAGCGCCTATCTCGCTCAGCGCGTCGATGCCGGCCAGGCGGGCCATCCCGATCAGGGCCTGGCGCCGCACGGCGAAGGGGCGTTTCCGGGCCTGCGCGCGCAGCTCCTCGATGGCCGCCGAGCCCCCCAGATCGGTCAGCGTCGCGATCGCCCGTACCCGCACGTTGGCGTTGCCGTCCGAGAGACGATCTATGACGGTTGGCACGAGCGTGCTGTCATGGTAGGTAGCCAGCGTGCGGAGCGCGTTGATGCGGACGTGCGGGTCCGGATCAGAAACGAGCCGGCGCACCCGGTTCGCCAGCGCGGTCCGGTCGAGGCCGGCACTGTCGGCATAGGCCGCCGTCAACGCGCGCACGGCGTCCGCCCGGGTCTCCTCCTCGCGGCTGCCGGTGGCGGCCAGCAGGACGTCGGACGCCACCGCCGCACGCAGGCGGGCGAGCGAATAGACCGCCCCGAGCTTCGCTACCCGCAGTGGCGAGACGGTGAACTCGACCAGCAGATCGGCAGGGGCATCCTGCTCCAGCCGCCACGCCTCCCGAATCGCGCTGACGACGGTCACGGGCGGCGCGGCCGAGGATGCACGCGCCGTCCACCGGCCGAGCAACTCGCGGATGATAGCCGCTGCTTCCGGCCCGCCGATCTTGGCTATCGCCGTAATAGCCTCGGCGTGCATGCCGTGCTGGAGATCGTCGGGTGTGTTCAGCACCACCTGCCCCAGTAGCGTGAGCGCAGCCGTATCAGCGAGAAGCCCGAGACTGAAAGCCGCGTAGCGTTGTACGATGCTGTCGGGGTCCTCGAGGATCTCCAACAAGACACCCGTGGCCGCCGGATCTCCTATCCGGCCCATGGCGAGCACGGCGACGCGCCGCACCAGCGGCTCGGGATGGCGTGCCCCGGCCTCGAGGAGCGGGCCGTCGTAGCGCCGTTCGTCCTCCACCTGGAGGATTCCCGCCAGAGCGTCCACCAGCACGGCGTCCTGCGCCGCGACCCGGGATGTCACGGCCAGCAGCGCCAGGCTAGAGGCGCACAGGATCGTCGATGGCGACCAGTGCCGAGCGAACCGTTTCAGGAAGCGTCGTCCGGGCATGTTGGGAATCTAAGGCCAATAGGGCCATGTCACGCATGGCGATGCTGGCGAAAACGCAATATACTGCCGCCATGCCGCCCGAAACCGTCGTGGTCGTCTCCGACGCCCACTTGGGACACGCGCCGGAGCCTGCCGCTTCGGCGTTTCACCGTTTCCTGGATGTGGTGCCGGATCTGGGGTCGCACCTCGTCGTGAACGGCGACCTGTTCGACTTCTGGTTCGAGTATGGCGCCGTCATTCCGCGCCACGCGTTCCCCACGCTCAGTGCCCTGGACAGGGTCCGTCGCCGCGGTGTCCGCATCACCGTGACTGGCGGCAACCACGACCGCTGGGGTGGCGAGTTCTGGCGCCAGCAGCTCGGTGCGGAGTTCCACCGCGGGGGCGTCACGGTCCCTCTGGCTGGCTGGCGGACGTTTCTGGCTCACGGAGACGGGCTGGCGGAACACCATCTCATGGCGCGGGCGATGCATCGCGTGACGCGCTGGCCAGTGACAGCCGCGCTGTTCCGCTGGCTGCATCCGGATCTCGGGTTCCGGCTGGTAGATCTCATGTCGCGGACGCTGGCAGACCAGACGCGCGATCCGGCGGCGCTGGACCGCGCGGCCGCTTCCCAGGAGGACTTTGCCCGTGCGTACCTCGAGGCGCACGCGGACGTGGATCTCGTTGTGCTGGGACACACGCACCGCCCGGCGCTGGTCCAGGTGGGCAGTGGGCGCTGGTACGTGAATCCGGGTGCTTGGATGGAGGGCGGCCGCTACGCCCTGATCACATCCGCCGGGCCGACACTGGAGACGTTCGCCGGCGCTGCGTCACGGGCGGACGACTCGCAGCCCTAGGCCCACCGCTCCGGAAGGCAGTGTCCGCATTTCGAGTTCGATCGGAAAGTCCCACAGCTGCGCCGAGATGAACGCCTCGGCGCCGGCTATGAGGTGGTTGAACGCCAGCAGCACCGCCCAATCCTGGATCTCCTGTTTCTTGGGGTCGATGCGCTCGGTTGCGCCGATCTTCCGCAGGTAGGCGAGCTGATGCACCGCCTTGAGGGTCATCGTGATGGTGATGCCCTCCCAGAAGACGAAGAATGCCCCGGTCACGCGGCGGCCCAGCAGGGATTGTCCCCATCCCGGCAGCAGAAGCGATCGGGCGAACGCTCCCAGCGGTGAGATGGGTGGCTCGACGCGGAAGGCCGGCACCTTCACCGTATCGGCCACGCGGGAAGTGTCGGCCGGTCTGCGTGCCGGTGTCGGGAACGGTATCTGCGCGCGTGCGGGACCGGTCCAGGACGCCGCCAGGATGCAGAGTAGCAAGAGTCCCAGCCCTACCCTGGGACGTAACACGACGCAGGCACGTATCATGGCGAGCACGGAGGTGGCGGGAGCGTGTGGGAATCGAACCCACCGGAGCCGCCGCTGGCGCCTCCCAACGGTTTTGAAGACCGCACGGACCACCAGGCCCGATCCGCCCCCGTTGGACTCAGCCCTGAAGCGCGATGAGATCGATCTCGACTCGCGCGTTCTTGGGCAGGGTTTTCACCGCGACCGTCGAGCGTGCCGGCCGGTGATCGCCGAACCGGGCGGCGTACACCTCGTTCATCGCCGGGAAATCGGCCATGTCCGCCAGGTAAACCGTCGTCTTGACCACCCTGGCCAGCGAGCTTCCCGCGGCCTCGAGCACGGCTTCCAGGTTGGCAAAGACCTGCTTGGTCTGTGCCACGACGTCGCTTCCAACCAGTTCCATCGTATCGGGGTGGAGCGCGATCTGTCCGGCGGAATAGATCATGCCGCCGACAGTGACCGCCTGGCTGTACGGGCCGATCGCGGCCGGTGCGGCTTGCGTGGCTACGGTGTCCATCTGCGCCCCCGTCTAGAAGAGACCTTCGATGGTGCCGTCCGCGTCAACCCGCATACGTTCGGCGGCCGGTGTCTTGCCGAGTCCCGGCATGGTCATGATGTCGCCGGCTGTTGCCACCACGAAACCGGCTCCGGCGGACGGGTACACCTCACGAATCGTAATCCGGAACCCGGTCGGAGCGCCGAGCTTCGTGGGGTCGTCGGAGAACGAGTACTGTGTCTTTGCGATGCAAACCGGCGTCTCGCCCAGCCCGAACTCGGTGAGCTGTTGCATCGCGCGTTCCGCGGCCGGCAGGAAGTCGACGCCATCGGCGCGGTAGATCTGCGTCGCGATCGTCTCGATCTTTTCCCTGATGGGACGCTTCTCGTCGTAGATCGGGTGGAAGTCGGCTTTCCCCTCGTCGAGAACACCCAGCAGCATCTCCGCCAGCTCCATCCCGCCCTCACCGCCTTTCTCCCATACCTCGGTGAGCGCGAAGGTGGCGCCCATTGCCTCGCAGCTGTGCCGGATGATGTCCAGCTCCTCGTCCGAGTCCGTGATGAACCGGTTGAGAGAGACGATGGTCGGCACGCCGAACTGCTGCACGTTCTCGATGTGCCGGGCCAGGTTCTCGAACCCGCCCTCGACGGCTGCCGGGTCCGGCGTTGCCAGGTCGCTCTTGTCGGCGCCGCCGTGCAGCTTGAGAGCGCGGACCGTAGCCACGATGATCGCCGCTTCGGGCTGCAGGCCGGCGCTGCGACACTTGATGTCGAAGAACTTCTCTGCTCCCAGGTCGGCGCCGAACCCCGCCTCGGTGATCACCAGATCGGCGACGCGCAGGGCCGCGTCGGTCGCCACGACCGAGTTGCACCCGTGGGCGATGTTGCCGAACGGGCCGCAGTGCACGAACGCCGGTCCTCCTTCCAGGGTCTGCACGAGGTTAGGCATGAGCGCGTCCTTGAGGAGCAGCGCCATGGCGCCCTGCGCCTTGAGGTCCCAGGCGCGGACCGGCTGCCTGTCCTGGGTGGTCCCGACGATGATTCTTCCGAGGCGTTCCTCGAGATCGGCCTGATCGTTCGCCAGCGCCATGATCGCCATGATCTCGCTGGCGGGGGTGATCACGACCCGCTCCTCGCGCGGAATCCCGCCGAGCGGACCGCCCAACCCGACGATGATATGACGCAGCGCGCGATCGTTCATGTCGAGCGTTCGGGGCCACGTGATCCGTCGATGGTCGATCCCGAGTCGGTTGCCCTGGTGCAGATGGTTGTCGAGCAGCGCCGACAGGAGATTGTGGGCGGAACTGATCGCGTGGAAGTCGCCGGTGAAATGAAGGTTGATGTCTTCCATCGGGATGACCTGCGCGTATCCGCCGCCGGCCGCGCCGCCCTTCATGCCGAACACCGGCCCGAGGCTCGGCTCGCGGATACAGGCGGCGACACAGTGTCCCCGTTGCTGGAGCGCCTGGCTGAGCCCGATGGTGACGGTTGATTTCCCCTCTCCGGCCGCGGTCGGATTGATCCCGGTCACCAGCACGAGCCGGCCCCTGCGCTCGTTGGCACGGAGCGCGTCGAGACGGACCTTGGCCTTCGCCGTCCCGTAGGCGATCAGCGCCTCAGGGCCAAGCCCGATGTCTGCGGCCACCTCGATGATGGGCCGCACGGTGGCGGCCTGCGCGATCTCGATATCGGTCGGAACGGTACGTGTAGTTACGTCGCTCATGGTGTCGTGGGGTTCGCGTGGGCGACGCGGCCGCCGAAACAGCGCATCGCGTTCACGGTAGACAGCTCGGACAACTCCTCGAATGACAGGCCGCGTGCTGCCGCGACACGCTCAGCGACGTGGCGCACGTAGGCCGGCTCATTGCGTTTTCCGCGGTGCGGTGCCGGGGCCAGATACGGCGCATCGGTTTCCACCAACAGGCGCTTCTCCGGGCAGTCGGACACGCGGTCGCCGTGTTGCCAGTTCTTGAATGTTACCATGCCGCTCCAACCGAAGTACGCGCCGACGTCCATACCGGCGTCGAACACCGCCCGGCCCGAGCTGAACGAGTGCAGTACGACGGCCGGCACGCGGTCGCCCCACGCGCGGAGCATCGTCGCCATGTCCTGATCGGCATCGCGCGCGTGGACCACGATGGGCATCCCGAGTTCGGCCGCGAGCGCGAACTGCGCCTCGAACGCGGCACATTGGGCACGGCGTGGGGAGTGGTCGTAGTGGTAGTCGAGCCCGGTTTCGCCTACGGCGATGATGGCCGGGTCATGAAGCGCGTCCGCGATGCCGGTCGCGACCGCGGCTGACCAGGTCGATGCCTTATGGGGGTGGACCCCTGCCGTGGCCGACAGCTCGAACGTCCCGGCGAGGGCACGCGCCTGTTCGGTCGCGGGCAACGAATCGGCCACGATCACGATATGGTGAACGCCCGCCTCCGCCGCGCGCCGGACGACGGCCGCCCGATCCGCGTCGAACACCGGGTCGCCGAGATGACAGTGTGTGTCAACCAGCACGGTGAACCGGTCAGCTCGCCTCGCGCGCGGCGCCCGCCGGACTCACCAGGGTGCGCGCGCCGCGGACGTCCTCGCCGGGCCACTTCCGCTCGATCGCCAGCAGTACCGGCGCGGCGATATAGATCGAAGAGAAGGTGCCGACGACGATACCGAAAGTCATCACCCAGGCAAACCCGCGGATCACCGCGCCGCCGAAGATGAGCAAGCTGAGCGTCGCGACGAGAGTCGTGAGGCTCGTTATCACCGTCCGCGGCAGGTTCTCGTTTACACTGCGGTTCAGCACCTCGTAGATGTTCTGCCGTTTGAACTTGTGCAGGTTCTCCCGCACACGGTCGAAGACCACGATCGTGTCGTTGAGCGAGTAGCCGACTATCGTCAGCACGGCCGCTACGACCACGAGCGTGATCTCGAGATTCATGACGGAGATGAAAGCGACGGTGGCGACGATATCGTGCAACGTCGCGGCGATGGCGGCTATCCCGAACCGCCACTCGAACCGGAACCAGAGATACAGGAGCGTGGCGCTGAACGAGAGCAGGATCGCGAGGAACGCCTTCGTCCGCAGCTCGCGGCCCACCTTGGGACCGATCGCCTCCAGTCGCTGGGTCGTGTAACCGTCCTTGCCGAACGCAGCGGTGAGCGCCGCATCGACCCGGCGTCCCGTCTCCTGGGTGGACAGGGCCGCATCCTCCGATGCCAGGGCCACCTTGATCTGGAAATCCTGCGGCGTACCGAAGGTCGTGATCTCGGCGCCCGCGATCCCGGCATCCGATAGCGCATCCCGGATGCTGGAGGTCGTGATATTGGGATTGGCGGCCGCGATCTGGATCACGGTGCCGCCGGTGAACTCGATGCTCTCACTGAGGCCGCGGAACAAGAGGAACAGCAGTCCGATCGCCACGAAAGCTCCGCTCGCGACGAATGACGCCCTGCGGATCCGCAGGAAATCGAAATGGGCGTTACTGAAGAAACGAAACATCAGATGGCGAACTCCTTCGCCGTACGCCGCTGCAACCAGATCAGGAAGAACGTACGCGTGACGAAGACGGCGGTGACGAACGAGGCCGTGATTCCAACTATTAGCGTCCACGCGAACCCGCGCACGGGGCCGGTGCCGAACTGTAGCAGGAAGAACGCGGTCAGCACGGTGGTGATGTTGGAGTCGATGATGGCCGGCAGCGCGTGCTCGAACCCCCCGTCGACTGCGGAACGCGGGGTCTTGTTCTGTGCCAGTTCCTCGCGTATTCGCTCGAAGATCAGCACGTTGGCATCGACGGCCATGCCCAGCGACAGCACGAACCCGGCGAGTCCGGGCAACGTGAGCGTGAAGCCCAAGCCGGCGAGGCCGCCGAGCGTGAAGAGCAGATAGAACCCGAGCGCGGCAACTGCGAGGAGGCCGACGAAGCGGTAATAGAGGACGAGGACGAGGACGACCAGTGCCGCGCCGATGATGATGGCACGCTTGCCCTGCTCGATCGAGTCGCGTCCCAGGCTCGGACCGACGGTCCGCTCCTCTACGATCACGAGTGGTACCGGGAGCGCACCGGCGCGCAGCACCAGCGCCAGGTCGAGCGCTTCTTCGAGTGTCGCGTTGCCAAGCTCGATCTGGCCGGAACGCGTAATCTGTGATCGGATGACCGGAGGCGTGCCCTGCACCCTTCTGTCGAGGATGATGGCCATGTTGTCGCCAACATGTCTGCCCGTCTCGCGGCCGAACACGCGTCCGCCCGCCCGGGTCAGCTGGAACGTTACGATCGCCTGACCGCTGAGCTGGTCCAGGGTCGCTTGGGCGTCCGCCAGCTGATCGCCGGTGATGATCGCCCGGCTGTCGACGGCGTAGAGCGGGCGGTATGACCTGTTACCCTGGGAGATGGGTGCGGCACCCCAGAACAACTCCACCCCCCTCGGGATCGCCCGCTTCGCTTCCGGGATCCGGAGCAGGCTGTCGGCCAGCGGGAAGCTCTCCTCGGGAACGAGGTACTCGCCCTCGACACTGCCCTGGAACAGGAGCGTGCTCAGAGGTCCCGGCAGATCGGCCACGTCGGCCGTGTCCGCGCTCGCGGAGTCAGGGCTCCCCGTGTCCAGCCCCAGCAGCTGGTCGACCGTGCTCGGCGCGGCCGGCGCGTCGGCGGTCACACCGGCGCGACGTAGGGCTGCGTCGATGCGCGGGAGAGCATCCCGGAACGTTCCGTCCATGTCCGTGATACGGAACTCGAGGAAGGCCGATCGTTGGATGATCTCCTTGGCCCGCTGCGGGTCCTCCTGCAACCCGGGCAACTCCACTACGATCCGCTCGGTACCGACTTTCTGGACGGTCGGCTCGGCCACGCCGAACTCGTCGATCCGTTGGCGGATGATCTCGAGCGCCCGCTCGAGCGCGTCGTCCCGGTCGATCACCACGCCGGCGCTCTCGTCGATCTCCAGTGCGAGGTGAACCCCGCCCTGAAGGTCCAGGCCCAGCTTGAGGGGCGTGCGTTTCTGGACGACATCCTGCATCCGGCCGTCCGCGCCGAGCTGCCGCACCGTCACCTCGCGGGGGATCAGTGACCACACGCTCGCGGCGGTGAGAACGCCGATCAATATGAGTCGATTGCGGATGGAACTCAGCATCTTGGCATGGGAAAAAGTGCGAAGAAGTTAACCTCTCGTCCCTCCGGGTGGCACCGCCAACGCCTTGCGGGCGGCTGCGGAATCGCGGTCGAGCTGTTGTTTGAGCGCCTCCGCCGAAGCGAACCGCGCCACGTCCCGGAGTCGTGCGGTCCAGGAAACCTTGACCTCGCTGCCGTAGAGGTCGGGGTCTGCGTCGAGCAGATGTGCCTCGATCGATAGCGCCTTCTCGCCGAACGTCGGTCGCGGACCGAGGTGCATCATCGCGCCCGACGCCCCGTCTTTCCACTCGACGCGGACCGCATATACCCCTTCCGGCGGCAATAGCTTCCGCCGGTTTGGCGCCTCGAGATTGATCGTTCGGTACCCGAGATCCCGGCCGCGCCCTGCTCCCGGTATGACCCGCCCGGTCATCGAGTACGCGCGACCCAGCAACCGCGCGGCGGTGTCCAGATCCCCGCCCGCGACGGCGCGCCGGATCAAGGTCGACGATACCTCACGACCGCCGACCTTGACCGGGGCCACGACGTCCACAGCAAACCGCAGCTTGTCGCCAAGCGCACGCAGGGTGTCCATGCCACCGGCCCGGCCGCGACCGAACCCGTGGTCGTGTCCGATCACCAGCTCGCGCATGTCGAACCGGTCGAGCAACAGGCGTACGAACTCTTCGGGGGCGTAGTGGGATAGCGTGCGTGTGAACGGGAGAAACGCGACCGCGTCCAGCTCCGACTGTGCCAGGATCTCGCGGCGCTCGTGACCGAGTGTCAGCAACCGCGGGGCCGCCTCCGGGTTCACCACCTCCATTGGGTGCGGCACGAAGGTGACCAGTACGCTGCGCCGATCGGACCGTTTCGCGCGGTCGGCGATCTCCTCCAGCACCGCCCGGTGTCCCAGGTGGACGCCATCGAAGCTCCCCACCGTGATCACCGCACCGTTCACTCGCCCTCCAAAACGACCCGTGGTTTAAGCATGCCGCCCACCGATTCCGCCACGGCGACGAGCGTATCGCCGGCGAGGAGTGCTACCGGTCCGGTGTCCTCCGTGGTCGCGGGCAGTGGGCGACCGTGCCGCACCAGGTCCCGTTCCTCCGGGGTCACTGTATGGCGCGGGAGGTGGGCGACGAGGCCGGCGGGAGGCTCGAGTCGGGCTGTGCCCGCCCGGAGCGCGCTGAGCGGGAGGGCCGCTGCTACGTCCCAACGCCCTACCGCGAGCCGCCGCAACGCGTGCAGGTGGGCCCCGCACCCAAGTGCCTCACCCACGTCCCGTGCCAGTGACCGGATGTAGGTACCGCTGCCGACCTCCGCCACGAAGTCGCAGTCCCGCCCGCTACGCGCGGTGATCTCGAAGAGCAGGACCTCTACCTCACGCGGCTCCAAGTTGAGCGGCTCGCCGCGCTGCGCCCGCCGGTACGCGCGCTGACCGGCGACCTTCTTCGCCGAGAAAGCAGGCGGGCGCTGGAGGATACGACCGGTGTGGGTCCGGGTCGCCTGCTCGAGATCCTCGTCCGTCACCGCGCGCCACCGGTCATCGGACGCGAGCACCGTGCCCGTGAGATCGTCGGTATCGGTCCGCTCGCCCAGGCGGATGGTCCCGGCGTAGCGTTTCGAGAGGCCGACAACGTACTGCATGAGCCGCGTCGCCCGGCCCACCAGGAGTGGTAAGAGCCCAGTGGCGAATGGATCGAGCGTACCGGCGTGCCCCACCCGGCGCGTACCGAAGGCGCGGCGTGCCACGTCCACCACGTCGTGCGACGTGCAGCCGGCGGGCTTGTCGAGCAGCAGGAAACCGTCGTTCAGGACTCCGACTCGTCCCGTTTGATCCGGTAGAGGATCTGTTCGATCTGCTGCGCGTGCTCCAACCCGCGGTCCAGCTCGAATCGGAGTTCCGGGGCTACGCGAAGCGGCAGCATCCGCGCCACGTGGCTGCGTAGGAATCCACGCGCGCTCTCGAGTCCCGTCAACGCCTGCTGCTTCTCCTCTTCCGACCCCATGACGCTGACCCGGACGGTGGCGTGGGAACCGTCGCGACTCACGCCCACTTTCGTCACGGTGACGAACCCGATCCGCGGATCCTTCACCTTGGTGGCCAGGGCGTCGGCCAGGGTTTCCTGAATCACGGCGGCGATGCGCTCGGGACGATGGCGGTGGCTGCGCGTCATACGAAGCTGGTCGCAGCGTCGATGATCCGCGTGAGTTGGTGCGCGGCGACGAGCCGCTCGGCCGAGGCCAACACCCGTTCGGCCTGCCGGCGCTCACCCGCCACCACACAACAGGTGAGTTCCGCCCGCTGCCAGAGATCGTGGCTCGCGGTCTCGGCGACGGAGACATTGAATCGCTGATGGAGCCGGTCCTTGAGGCTCTTGATGATCCGGCGTTTGTCCTTGAGCGACGCGCACCCGTTCAGGTGCAGGTCCCAGGTCCTGACGGCCACCACCACGAGCCGGCCTCCGCCTCACTGCTCTTTCGAGACTTTCGCCTGCGCGCCCCACTCGCCGGTATCGGCGACCTCCAGCGTCCGTGCGATCTGCTCGATGCGGTAGGCCTCCAGCACGTCCCGCACCTTCACGTCGTTGAAGTTCTCGATTCCGATACCGCACTCGAGTCCTTCCTTGACCTCACGCACGTCGTCCTTGAAGCGTCTCAGGCTTGCGATCACGCTGTCGTAGATCTCGACGCCGTCGCGTACAACCCGCACCTTGGCCGCCCGGGTGATGGTGCCCGACGACACGAGGCACCCGGCGATCACACCGAGCCCCGAGATCTTGAAGATCTGAAGCACCTCGGCCGATCCCAAAACGATCTCTCTCTCTTCGGGGGCCAGGAGGCCCTCGAGGGCCGATCGCATCTCCTCGACCGCCTCGTAGATCACGCGGTAGGTACGGATGTCGACCCGCTCCCGCTCGGCTGCCGCGCGGGCCTTCGAGTCGGGCCGCACGTGGAAGCCGACGACGACCGCCTCCGACGCCTTGGCGAGCAACACATCGCTCTCGGTGATCGCTCCCACGCCGCGGTGAATCACCCGCACCGCCACCTCGTCGGTCGAGAGCTGCGCGAACGCGTCGGCGAGAGCCTCGGCCGGGCCATCCTGATCGGCCTTGATGATGATCTTGAGCGCCTGGACATCACCCTCTTCGATCTTCCTGGAGAGATCCTCCAGCGACAGGCCCCGCGAGGCACGCCGGTGCACCGCTTCACGGTCGAGGCGCTGGCGCTTCTGCGCGATCTCGCGCGCCGTCCTGGCGTCCCGCACCACCGTGAAGTGATCGCCGGCCTGCGGGACACCATCGAGGCCCAGGACCTGGACGGGCATGGACGGACCCGCCTCCTCCACCCGCTGCCCACGCTCGTCGAGCATCGCGCGCACGCGGCCGGAGAGGTTCCCGCAGATGAAGTTGGCCCCGATCTTCAAGGTCCCGTTCTGGATGAGGATTGTCGCAACCGGACCCTTACCCGCGTCCAACGAGCTTTCGACCACCGTCCCGCGGGCATCGCGATCCGGATTGGCCTTCTTGTCGAGCAGCTCGGCCTGGAGCAGGATCTTCTCGAGCAGTTCCTCGATACCCTGCCCCGTCTTGGCGGAGATGGGTGATGCGAGCGTCTCACCACCGAACTCCTCGAGGATGACTTCATGCTGTAACAGATCCTGCTTCACCTTCTCCACGTTGGCGGAGGGAAGGTCGATCTTGTTGATGGCCACCACTAGCGGCACGCCGGCGTTCTTTGCGTGGCTGATCGCCTCGATCGTCTGCGGCATGACCTGGTCGTCGGCGGCCACGACGAGCACTACCAGGTCGGTGATCTGCGCACCGCGTGCGCGCATTGCGGTGAACGCCTGGTGCCCCGGCGTATCGAGGAACGTGATTCCCTTCCCGTCGGCGACCTCGACATGGTAGGCGCCGATGTGCTGGGTGATCCCGCCCGCCTCGCCGGCGATTACGTTGGCTTTGCGGATGTGGTCGAGCAACGACGTCTTGCCGTGATCGACGTGGCCCATGACGGTGACTACCGGTGGCCGCGACCGGAGGTTTTCCGGTGTGTCAGCTTCGGCCTCTTGGAGAGCGTCAGTCGGCGAGTACTCCTCCTCCTGCACCGCCTGGAAGCCGAACGCACCCGCTATCAGCTCGATCTGGTCGAAATCCAGCCGCTGGTTCACGGTTACCATCATCCCGAGTTCCTTGAAACAGAACGAGACGATCTCGGTCCGGTTCACCTTTAGGATATCGGAGAGTTCGGAGACGGTGATGAACTCGTTGACCCGGACCAGCGTCTTCTCGCGCTCCTTTTCCTCGTGGAGCCGTTGCGTTTCGCGCTCGCGGAAACTGGTCTCGAATCCCCGGCGGTGCCCCTTTCCTCTGGGGCCGCCCTTCAGGGAGGCGAGTGTCCGGCTGATATTGGCCTGCACGGCCGCCTGGTCGACCTGCGATCGTTTGCCTCCCTTGCGCCGCTTCTTGCCGCCCTTCTCGCGGCCTCGCTCCTCGGTGGTCGGCTCGCCCGGCGCGGCGGACGCCACCGGCTTGGGCGCTGCGGACGCGACCGGCTTGATGCGCGGCGCCCTGGCGGGACGCTGCACGCGGAGTGGCTTGACCGGCCCGGGCCCGGCCGTCTCAGCTGGTGCGGTGGGTTTGGCCGCTGAGTCAGCCGCCTGTGCTGCGGGCTGCGACGCCTCGAGCACCGGTGCGGCAACTTCTTCCGACGCGGCTACGCCGACGTCTTCCGGCGCCGCCGGCGGCGTTACCACCTCCACGCCGGGAGCTGCGGGGGCTTCCGCACCGGCTTCAGAGACCGCGGGAGCATCCTTGAACAGGGCTGCCGCACGTTCCTCGAGCGTCTGTTCGCGTGCGGCAGGCTCGATAGCCATGGCCGCCTGTTCCACTTCGGCGGCGGCGGCGGCCAGAATGCGCTCCTCCTTCTCGGCGCGGGCGGCAACCTCGGCGGCGGGGCGGCGGCGCCTGCGCGGTCGGGTGGGGGCGGGTTCCGCCTCGGGGGCTCTAGCCGTCTTCTTGGTCCGGCGCTTGGTCTTCTTTTTAGGGTCGCTCGCGCTCTTGCGCCGCTTGTCGCGTTCCCACCGGGCGCGCACCAACGCGGTCTGCCCCGAGTCGAGTGAAGACAGGTGACTGCGCACGTGCACGCCTAGATCGGCGAGCAACTGAATGAGCTGCTCGCTCGGGATACCGAACTCCGCTGCGATATCGTGGACCCGCGTCTTAGTCGCCACTCGATCCTCCCGCCGGACGGCCACTTGCCTTGGCCACGAGACCATCTGCCAGCCGTTTGTCCATCACGCCGATCGCCTGTACCGCGGAACGTCCCAGTTGCTGCCCCAGGGATCGGGCCGACGGTCCCCGCATCACTGGCACTCCCTTGGCACGAGCAAGCCGCTCGACCTTCTGCTCTGTTCGCGGGCTGCGATCCGCGGCCAGCACCACCGCGCGCACCCGATCGCGCTGCAACTCCGCCCTGACGAGACCGGTGCCGACAACCAACGTGCCGGCCCGCGCGCCGAGCCCCAGCAATCCGAGCCAGCCCTGACCGATCACGGGCTCGGTGATTCCCCCGCCGGCTCGCCCGCTCCGGTGTCGGCGCCCTGTTCGGGATTCTCTGCCGTCGCCTCCGCCGCCACCGCCGCTGCGTCGGTCGGCTCCTCTGCCGTCGCCTCCGCCTCCGCCGCCACCGCCGCTGCGTCGGTCGGCTCCTCTGCCGTCGCCTCCGCCTCCGCCGCCACCGCCGCTGCGTCGGTCGGCTCCTCTGCCGGCTGCTCCGTCGGTTCTTCGACCAGCTCGGCGAGGTAGGCCTTTAGAGTCTCCACATCTTCCGGCGAGAGTCCGGGAATCGATGTGATCTCCTCAGATTCCAGATCGAGCACCTCGCTCAGTCGCACGAGACCTTGCGAAGCCAGTTTCTCGATCAGCTCGGGTGACAGACCCTCCAGCTCACGCAGCTCCACATCCAGCTCGTTCTCTTCCTCGCCCGGAAGCGGAGCGAACAGCGGACTCTCGCCTCCCCGTTCCAGCCATTCCCTGCTGGAATAGAGGTCGATCTTCCAACCGGTCAGCTCGGAAGCGAGCCGCACGTTCTGTCCGTTACGGCCGATCGCGAGCGAGAGTTGGTCTTCATCCACGATCGCCTGAATCGTCTTGGTGTTCGGGTCGGAGAATACACGAGCCACACGAGCCGGCGCGAGCGCCAGCTTCGCGAAGCGCTCGGGGTCGGGCGACCACGGTACGATGTCGATGCGCTCACCGGCCAGCTCGTTCACGACCGCCTGGACACGGCTGCCCTTCAGCCCTACGCACGCACCCACCGGATCGATCGAGTCGTCGCGGCTGACGACGGCGATCTTGGTGCGGCTCCCCACCTCCCGGGCGGCAGCCCGGATCGAGACGATCGACTGCTGGATTTCCGGCACCTCGAGCGCGAAGAGCGCCTGAACGAACAGCGGATCGGCCCGCGACAGGACCAGACGCGGACCTTTGGGCGTCTCCTCGAGCCGCTTCAGGACGGCACGTATCGTGTCGCCCTGGTGAAATCGCTCGCGATGGTTCTGCTCGCGATACGGAATGATCGCCTCCGCCTCGCGGAACCGGTTGATCATGATCACGAGCTTGCCGCGCTCGATCTGCTGGATCTCGGCTGACAGCAACTCGCCGACCTTGTCGGCGAACTCCTCGCGGATTCGGGCGCGCTCACCCTCCCGCACGCGCTGGATGATCCGCTGCTTCGCCGCCTGCACCGCGATACGACCGAAAGCCTCGAACGGCACCTCTTCTTCCAGCACGTCCCCGACCTGGAAATCGGCGTCCTCCCAACGTGCATCCTCGAGCGAGATCTGCGAGCTGGGGTCTTCCACCTCTTCGACGACGCTCTTGAGCACGATCACACGGATCTCGCCCTTCAGCTCATCGATCTCGATCTCGGACCGGACCGCCGGCCCGTACTTCTTGACGAGCGCCGCGTGGATCCCGTCGCGCAGGAGATCCAGCAGGCTCTCTTGATCGAGTTGTTTTACGTTAGCGAGTTCGCGGATCGCATCCAGCACTTCGGCGGGAGTCGCCATTCGCGCTCCTTACTTGTGGTGTAAGCGCAGCTCGTTCCAATCGACCGCGAGGTTCGCGTCACGCACCTCGGCGTGCGCGACCGTGATGTCCGTGCCCGACCGGTCGGGACGAAGTACGATCGTTTTGGCGTTCTCGTCGACCGCCTGGATCGTGGCGCGTATCCGTCCGTGTTCCGGCAGCGTGACGCGCACCGCTCGACCGGTGAATCGCGCCCAGTGCTCCAACCACCGGATCGGGCGCTCGATCCCGGGCGAGGAGACCTCGAGCACGTAGCGCGGGCCCAGCTTGCCTGATCCGTCGAGCCACGCCTCCAGCGCCCGCGACACCGTGGTGCATTCGTCAATGGTGATGCCGTGGCCCGGCACCGCGTCGGGCCGATCGAGCCGCAGCTGCAGGCGGGTCAGGTTCTTCGTGCCTCCGCGTCGCAAATCCACGAGTTCGAACCCTAGTTCGCTCACGCGCCGCTTGACTTCGGCGGTCAATTCAGCCAGTGCATCAGACATGCTAAGGCCGGTGGAAACAAAAAAGCGCGGGCCAACTGCGCCCGCTCCACACCACCGCAAATATAGGAACCGGATACCGGGCGGTCAACCGCGCGGCCGGCCCAGGTAGGCCACCATCCGTCCGTCAGTACCGCCGGAGCGGCGGTGAGAGAAGAACCGGTCGCGATCATGCGCCGAGCACCATTGGGTCGCCGTGATGGTGCCCACGCCCGCCCGCCGGGCGCGGTCGGTCAAAGCCACTCGCAGGTCGAGTTTGACGCGGCCCGAGACGGCGCTCCCGGTAACGGCCTCGAAGACTTCATGTCCTACCTCATAACAGTCACCGCAAATACCTACACCACAATGCATTATGACTTCGCTGGGCCTGGGGTCCCCCGACAGTTCTGCCACGCTGGCAAGCCCTGATTCGAGGATTCCGTCGGCTATGCCACGCCACCCGGCATGGAGCAGGGCAAGCGTGTTGGTGGGTGGATGGAGCAGATACACCGGCACGCAGTCGGCCACAGGTACCATGAGCAGGATTCCGGCGTCCGTAGTGGCGTGTCCGTCCAGCCCGTCGCCGATTACCCACCCTTTGGTGTCGGGTCCGTAGCTAGCGATGGTGGCCCGATGGGCGTGGAAGCTCATCACAAACCCTGAGAACGCCGGTCGCATCTCGGCGAAGAAGGCGCGCCACCGGGCGGTTACCGCCTTGGTGGACTCGAGACTCGCCAATCCGAGATCGAACTCGCCGGTGCGGGCGGTGATGCCGGCGACTATCCCGTGCGTCTCGCGCCAAGCGGTGAGGTCCAGCAAGGGGACCCGCGTCTCGTGCGCAGTTTCGTCGAGTCGTTGCACGTCACCTGCGGTCATGGGCTCACCTCCGGCTCGCCCACGCGCTCAATATCGGCGCCCAGGGTTCGGAGCCGTTCATCGATGCGTTCGTAGCCGCGGTCGATCTGTCTGATGTTGTGGATCACGCTCTGCCCGTCCGCCGCCAGCGCGGCGAGGAGCATGGCCATGCCGGCTCGGATGTCGGGGCTTTCGACCACTCCACCGTGCAGGCGGCTGGGACCCGCGACCACCACCCGGTGCGGATCGCAGAGCACGGCGCGCGCGCCGAGGCCGACAAGCTTGTCGACGAAGAAGAGACGCGACTCGAACATCTTCTCGAAGATCATCACCAGTCCGTCACACTGTGTGGCCACCACCACGGCGATCGAGATCAGGTCCGCCGGGAAAGCCGGCCACGGGCCGTCCTCGATCTGGGGAACGTGTCCGCCCAGATCCGGCCGCACGCGACGCTCCTGGGATGCCGCGACGTGCAGTCGATCGCCGTCGAGTCGTGGCCGCACGCCCAGCCGGTCGAATTGCAGCAGGATCGGCTGGAGATCCTGTGGGCGAACGCCTTCGATGACTATGTCGCCGTTGGTAACGGCCGCCAGCCCGATGAAGCTGCCGACCTCGACATGATCGGGCCCGACTTCAAGCGACGTGCCCGAGAGCCGCTCGACACCTTCGATCTCGAGGACGTTGGTACCGATGCCCGTGATTCTCCCACCCATCGCGATCAACGCCCGTGCGAGGTCCTGCACGTGCGGCTCGCAGGCCGCGTTACGGAGTATGGTCCGTCCTTCCGCCAACACGGCCGCCATGAGCGCGTTCTCGGTGGCCGTCACACTCGGTTCGTCGAGGAAGATCTCGGCACCCCGGAGTTTACCGGCGCTGATGTGGTATTCGCTCCCGATATCGACCGTGGCACCGAGCCGTTCGAGGGCGAGAAAATGGGTGTCGAGACGTCGCCGGCCGATGACGTCGCCGCCGGGAGGGGGGAGCGTGACCGAGCCGAACCGCGCCAGCATTGGTCCGGCCAACAGGATCGACGCCCGCAGCTGGGCGCATAGTTCCTGGTCGAGCGGTTTCGCTTCCAGCCCTCCCGGATCGATCCGCAGCGCGTTCGAGCCGGTCCAGTGGACGCCCGCTCCGAGGTCGGCGACGATGTGCAACAACACTTCAACGTCCCTAATGCGCGGAACGTTGGCAATCTCGCTGGGCCCGTCGGCAAGGAGGGCCGCCGCGATCATCGGCAGAGCGGCGTTCTTGTTGCCCGCGGGCCGGATCGAGCCGTGCAGCGCCTGGCCGCCTTCTACGACAAACCGTTGAGACATGGTGCGCGAACCATATGCGGTTCCGATGGATAGCGTCAAGCCGAAGTTGACAGCCGTCCCGGCCGGCAGGATGTTTCCCCGCAGTGTAGGGACGGCTAGACACGACGTCGAGGAGGAAACGGTGACGGGATGGGCAGCCGTGCTCACGGCGGTCTCGACCGCCGTGATGGCGATCGCGGTCGTGGTGTTCGTGGTCGCATTGGTGAGTTCGATGCGCCGCATGATCGATCTATCGAAGAGCGTGGAACGCCTGGTCGATACGCTCGACCGTGACGCGCGCCCCGCGCTCCAGGCCGTGCGCCGCACGGCGGACGAAGCCAGCCGTCTGGCGATCCTCGTGCGCGACGAGGTCGACGGCATTACGGGAACCTCGAAGAAACTGCGAGGCCGTATCGAGCGAACCACCAAATCGCTCGAGGAGCGTTTCATCGAGTTCGAGACATTGCTGGACCTACTCCAGGATGAGGTCGAAGAGACTGCGCTCGACGTGGCGGCGGCGCTCCGGACCACCCGGCGCGGCGCCGGACTGTTCCGTACCATGAGGCGGGTATTCAAGCGGCGCAAACGCTGAGGCCGGCCGGGTGAAGCTGCGCTTCCTGGTCATAGCGGCCGTGGCGGCGGTCGTGGCGCTTGCGCTGTTCCCCACAGCCGCATTCGCCTGGTCACCCGGCACGCACATCTATCTAGGCGAGTCGGTGCTCGCTAACCTGCCACAGCTTCCCGGGTTCCTGGCCGATCTGCTGCGGGCGTACCCGTACGACTATCTCTACGGCAACATCGCGGCCGACACGTCGATCGCCAAGAAATACGCCCCCGTCGGGCGTCACTGCCACGCGTGGCACGTAGGACAGGAGATCTTCGACCGGGCCGACAGCAACCCGTTGCGGGCCTTCGGACTCGGTTATTTGTCGCATCTCGCGGCCGATACGGTGGCTCACAATTTCTTCGTGCCCCGACAGCTCGTGGTGACTTCGACGACGATCGCCTTGGGTCATTCCTACTGGGAAAGCCGATTCGAGACCCATCTCGGCGAACATTATGTCCGGTCGGCCATGGACCTCATCAGGATGGATCACACGGGATCCGATTCCCATCTGGACCGGATTCTCGCGCCCACCATCTTCTCGGTGCGAACGAGCCGGCGCCTGTTCCGCGGGATGGTCGGCTTGACCGAGACCCAAAGCTGGCAACGCGCGTTCCGGATCGTGGCGGAACGCAGCCGGTGGGACCTGGGTGACGGCGAGGTTGAACGCCAGATGGCGATGGCGTTTCAGTTGGTCATGGAGATGTTGAGCCAGCGAGAGAACTCGCATGCCCGACGCCTCGATCCGTCCGGGGAGTCCTCGCTACGGCTCGCCAAGCGAATGCGGTTGGACGTGATACGGAATCGCATCCCGAGCGACCGCGTACGGTTGGCGGAGCTGGCCGATCGGAATTTCGGGTTGCCGGACCGCGAACTGGACTTCTGGGACGCTTCGCCGTCACAACGTCCATGGAGGGATCGCAACGGCGGCGACGGCCGGTCCGCCTAGTTTCCCTGGGTCCGCTGCGGTGCCATCGCGGCGGCGCGTCTCAGGCGCTCTCCCAATCGCGCTCCAGACCCGCATAGGCGACCAGCAGCAGCTTGGTTCCCACCTCCGCGTCGTCGAACTCCACGTCGACCTTCAGGGCGCGGCCGTGTCCGGCCAGGCCACGAATTGTGCCCGTGCCAAACCGCCGGTGACGAACGCGCTCGCCCTTCACGTAGCGTGGCGCGTCCTGCGACAGGTCCTCGACGGGAGTCGGCTCCCCGAAACCGGGTTCCTCCGCGTAGCTGCCTGCCCATACCGGGCGGGACACCCGGCGCCGGAATGCGTCGCCGCCGAACACACCGCTGCTCCGCCGCTCGGTTACCAGATGCGGCGGAATCACGGCGAGAAACCGCGACGGGGTTCCGGGCACGAGTTGCCCGCCACGCCGTCGAGCGCGTGCCCACGTGATATATACCAGGTCGCGCGCGCGCGTCATGGCGACGTAGGCCAGCCGGCGCTCTTCCTCCAGGCCATCGGCCGTCTCGAGTGCGCGACTCAGGGGAAACAGCCCGTCTTCCATGCCGGCGATCACCACGATCGGCCACTCGAGGCCCTTGGCGGTGTGAACCGTCATCAGGGTGACGCCGTCGGGGTCCCCGCCCGATGTGTCGACGGAGGTGGTGAGCGCAGCGTTGGCAAGGTACCGCTCCACAGGTGAGGTGGGATCGTCGGGCTCGGCTTCTTCGGACCACTCCGCCGCGCCGGCGAGCAACTCGCGCATGTTGTCGATCCGCTCGATTCCTTCAAAGCCCTCCGCTTCCAGATACGCCTCGTAGTCGATCGACTCCACTATGCGCTCGAGGAGTGCCGCCGGGCTGGTGTCGCCGAGCCGGGTGCGTAGGCCGTCGAGTAGGTCCACGAACTCCTGGAAGGAGGACTTGGCGCGCGGCCGGAGGTCGAAGATGCGGTCGGCGATGGCCGCCGTCTCATAGAGCGACTTGCTCCACCGCGCCGCCGCATCCTGTAACGCCGTTAGGCTGGCGATCCCGAGACCCCGTTTGGGCGCCTGTACAGCGCGGCGGAACGACTCATCGTCGGCGGGATTCACAATCAGCCTCAGATAGGCGAGCAGATCCTTCACTTCGCGCCGTTCATAGAAACTCACCGCGCCGATGATCTGATACGGCAACGCCACGCGGCGGAATGCCTCTTCCAGCGCCCGTGATTGCGCGTTGGTGCGGTACAGCACCGCTATCTCGTTATGGGCATAGTGGTCGGTGGCGACGCGGTGACGGATCTCCCGGGCCACCCATTCGGCCTCGTCGCGCTCGTCCGCCGTCGCGACCGTGGTTACGGGCTCGCCGCCTGCGCGCGACGTGAAGAGCGTCTTCCCGAGACGGTGCTCGTTCTCGGCGATCACGGCGTTGGCCGCGTCCAGAATGATCTGTGTCGAACGGTAATTCTCTTCGAGACGGATCACCGTGGCATCCGGAAAATCGCTCTGGAAGTCGAGCATGTTGCGCACGTCGGCCCCGCGCCAGCCGTAGATCGACTGGTCGTCGTCGCCCACGGCGCAGATCTGCCGGTGAGCCTCGGCGAGCTTACGCACGAGGAGGTATTGCGCCCGGTTGGTGTCCTGGAACTCGTCGACCAGCACGGCGTGGAACCGTTGCTGATAGTGGCGCAGCCTGTCCTCGTGTTGCCGGAACAGGGTGAGCGGGTGCAGCAGGAGATCGTCGAAGTCCATTGCGTTGGCGTCGGCCAACGCCCTGTTCAGGTGCAGGTAGATCTCGGCCGCCACCCGCTCGAGCTTGTCGGTGGCAGCAGCCGCGAGTTCTTCCGGCGGGACCATGCGGTTCTTCGCACCCGAGATGATCGACTGCACGAGTTTCGGCGGGTAGGCGCGCTGCGCATAGCCCCCCTGCTCCAGCAGCCGCTTGATTACGGCCAGCCGGTCGTTCTCGTCGTAGATCGTGAACTGCGGCGTGAACCCTAGGTGATGGGCTTCGCGCCGCAGCATCCGGGCGGCCAACGAGTGAAACGTACCGATCCACAGCCCGGCCGGCTCGCGTCCCAGCAGGGTGGCGACTCGGCTGCGCATCTCGCGGGCGGCGCGGTTCGTGAAGGTGACCGCGATGATGCGTTCGGGTGGGATCGACCGAGCGGCTACGAGATGGGCGAGCCGTGCCGTGAGCACGCGGGTCTTGCCGGATCCGGCGCCGGCCAGGACCAGGAGCGGACCATCGGCGTGCTCGACAGCGGCGCGTTGCGCCGCGTTCAGCGGGATGCCGGTCACGTCCGGTCCATAGGGAGCGTCGCGACGAATTCCGCCCCCTGCTCGGGAGTGCCGACCGTCAGGCGGCCGTCGTGCACGTCCTCGACGATCCGTCTGGCCAGAGCGAGACCAATGCCCCATCCCCCTGATTTCGTGGTAACGCCCGGGTTGAAGATCCGTCCCCGAACCTCAGGGGCGATACCTGGACCGTCGTCGGCGACCGATACCGACGCCGTGTCGCTTTCATCGCAACAGACGCTCAACGTCACCGCCCCGCCCCGTCCGCTCAACGCGTCGATCGCGTTCCGTACCAGGGCTTCGAGGGCCCACTCGAGCAACACCGCGTCACCGGTGACTATCGGGCCCGCTTCTGGAGCCCGCACCTCCAGGAAGATCCGATTGGCGTGACGTGGGAGACGCGGCTCGAAGTAGGCCGCCACCCGCTCGGCGAGTGCCCCGAGGGCCACACGGTCGCGCCGGGCGGGCCTGCCGATCCGCTCGAAACGTTGTGCGACCCGGTGCAACCGCTCCAAGTCGACCCGAAGATGGCGTACTATCTCCGTCGTGCCGGTGCCGCCATCGGCCAGCCGGTCCACCCAGGCGCCGGCACTCATCAGCGGGGTTCCCAACTGATGTGCTGACTCGCGCGCCATCGCCACCCACAGCCTGTCACGGTCCCGGTCGACGGCCGCCCGGTACGCCCAAACACCCGCGCCCACCGCGCAGGCCAGCAGGGCGAACTGCAGCAACGCGAGCAGGCGCAGCCGCCGGCCGAGTGGCAGGTCACCGAAATGGATCCGCCCGGTTCCCGGGATGAGAATCGGCGGGTTCACACGATCGAGCGAGCCGGCGTATTCCACCACGCGCCGGTCGTCCGCCGACGCCTCGAACGGCAGGTTCTGCCAGGCGGTAGCGGCGCCGGCCGTATCGGTGATAACGACCGGGAGTCCGGTGGCCCGGATGTCTACGACCAGCTGAAACAACACCTCGGTTTCCGCTCCGGGTATCGTGTCATTCAGAGCGGCGATCACCCGCCCGAATATGCGAGACGACTCACGCGCCTCGCTGCGGAGATGTCCCGCTACCTCCCATGTCTGCCACAACGAGACCCCACCGAGCAGCACAACGAGGCTCAGGACAACTTCTGGCCCGAACCGTTTCAGTCGGCGGAACGCTCTAGTCGTCACTGGGTGCTAGTCGATCGGTCCCCAAGTAGGGGACCAGCGCCGCTGGGATGGTCACCGATCCGTCGGCCTGCTGGTTGTTCTCGAGCAGGGCGATGATCGTGCGCGGGAAGGCCAGCCCGGACGCGTTCAACGTGTGCACGAACGATGGCTTCGCGTCGTGGCGCGGCCGGTACCGAATGTTTGCGCGGCGGGCCTGAAAATCCGTGAATGTGCTGGCGCTCGAGACTTCGAGCCACGTCCCGACTCCGGCAGCCCAGACTTCGAGGTCGTAGGTCTTGGCCGACGCGAACCCGAGGTCGCCCGTGGCCAGCAGGACGACACGGTACGGCAGGTCGAGCCGGCGGAGCACCGTCTCGGCGTGGGCGAGGAGCTTCTCGTGCTCGGATGGCGAGTCTTCGGGCCGGCAGAACCGCACCAGCTCGACCTTGTCGAACTGATGCACCCGGATCAAACCGCGGGTGTCCTTACCATGCGCGCCGGCCTCCCGGCGGAAGCACGGCGTGAACGCCGCGTACCCGATCGGCAGCCGTGACCCGTCGAGGATCTCGTCCCGGTGGATGTTGGTGACCGGGACTTCAGCCGTCGGGATCAGGTAGAACCCGTCGGCAGTCACATACATGTTGCCTTCGTGATCCGGGAGCTGTCCCGTTCCCCGAGCCGCGGCGGCGTTGACGAGCAACGGCGGGACGACCTCGGTGTAGCCGTGTTCGGTGGTGTGTAGGTCCAGCATGAACCCGGCCAGCGCCCGCACGAGCCGGGCGCCGGGACCGACGAACAGCGGGAACCCGGTCCCGGCTATCTTGGTCCCCGCCGGCAGGTCGAGGAGCCCGAGCGTCTGTCCCAGCTCCCAATGCGGTTTGGGCTCGAAGGTGAAGGTCGGTTTCTCCCCCCAACTCCGCTCGATGACGTTGGCGCTCTCGTCGCCGGCCGGGACCTCGTCGAGCGGGAAGTTCGGTATCTGTAGCAGCGTGTCCTCGAGTTCGGCGTCGGTCGCGCGTGTCACCTCGTCGAGCGACTTGATCCGCTCGCTCAACTGTTTCAGCTCGGCGAGCAGATCGGCCGCCTCTTCGCCGGCCTTCTTCCGGCGGGCGACCTCCGCCGATTCCCGGTTGCGCTCGGCCTTGAGATGCTCGACCTCCTTGAGCGACGCTCGCCGGTGCCGGTCCAGATCGAGCGCCCTGTCGACCAGCGCCGGTAGATCGGCGTGCCGGCGTGCGAGGATCGCCCGCGCTGAGTCGGGCGAGTCGCGAAGCACGCGGACGTCGATCATGGGCTCAGGACGTGGGGGTGCCCGGCACGAGGCTGCGGAACCCGCAGTTGGTGTTCACCAGCTTCTGCAGCGTGAGCGCCCGCTCCTGTAGATCCAGCTCCAAGACCCGGAACTTGCCATAGCGCGGGAGCGCCACGGTTGGCGAGCACTGATCAGTGCGCGACCGCGCGATGAACACGGTCCCCACCCTCACCGGCACCACGCTGTCGATGACATAGCCGTCGAGCGGCGCGGTCACGATAGAATCGAACGGGTCCGAGCTGACGAGGATACCGGGCTCGTTCGTCAGGCCCAACGCTCCTGCTGGCACGAGCAGCGCATTACCACCCGAGTCGATATCGAACGCGAAGTCGAACGGCTCCGCACGATCGGTCCGGGCGGGCGAGTTCGCCACGATGTCGAACGCGCTGGGCAACGCGATCGGGGTGCCGCGCAGTGCGTGTATAGTGGTCGTGTCGATCTCGTTGTCGAATCGCGCCGGCGGCAACGCCAGCGGATTGTCGCACGCGACGGCTGCCGTGCCGCTCAGCACGGCGACGAAGCAGAACAGGCTGCGGGGCAAGGACATAGCAGGCATGAGGTGCCGAGAAGGTTAGCGGCCGCCGAAAATGCGGTCAACCTCTGAATTTATCTTGACTTCGGTTACGGGCGCCGGTAGCATTGGCGCATGCCGACCATTCACGACGTGGTCCGGGCGTTGAGCGGGCGGGCGGGAGTCGATGCGGTGATCATCCTCGGGAGAGATGGTCTGGTGATCGACTCGCATGCGGGGAACGGGGTCGACTCCGAAGACGTCTCGGCGCTCATCCCATCGATGGTCACGGCCAGCTCCCGCTTGGGTGACGCCGCCGGGCGCGGAGAGTTCCATACCGGCGTCGTCGAGTTCGCGTCGGGTATGCTTCTCGTGGTGTCGATCACTCCCGAAACCCTGCTCGCGATTCTCGTTGCACCCGACACCAACGTTGGTTCCCTGCTCTACGAGATCGAACGGCATCGGTCGGCCATCGCGAGCCTGCTCTGACCCACTGTCGACGTTGGTGATGTCGTGAGCCGCTGGGCCGCGGTCCTCGCCGGCGGTTTCGGCACGCGGTTCTGGCCCGTCTCCACATCGCTGCGGCCGAAACAGATGATCCCACTCGTCGGTACGGAGCCGCTGCTCGTCGACACCGTCCGAAGGCTCAATGGCCTCATCCCCGACTCCCAAGTGCTGGTGGTGACCTCCCGCGCTCTGGTGGAGGAGACACGGCGCCTGCTTCCGGCGCTCCCGCCCGAGAACGTGTTGGCGGAGCCGCGCGCCGCATCGACGGCGCCGGCCCTGGCCTGGGCCACCGCAACGGTGCGCGAGCGCGATCCCGACGGCGTCGTGCTCTCGTTGCACGCGGACTGGTGGATCGGCGACGACGATGGATTCCGCGCGACGGCCGCGCGGGCTCTCGAGGTGGCGGCGCACTACGACGCGTTGGTGGTGGTGGGGATCGTCCCGTCCCGTCCCGATACCGAGTTCGGCTACATTGAGCCCGGCGGTTATCTCGAGGACGATGTGAGTGCCGTGGGGCGGTTCACCGAGAAACCCAACGCGGCACGTGCCGCGCAGCTGGTCCAGAAAGGCGCGCTGTGGAATTCGGGCCTGTTCGCCTGGACGGTAGCGCGCTTCTTCGCCGAGACCGACGCGCACGCCCCCGAGATCGCCCCACATCTTTCTTTGCTGGCGGACGGAGACGTGGAAGCGTACTTCGCGGCGGTGACGCCGGTCGCGATCGACGTGTCGCATTTCGAGCGCAGCGGGCGCGTGGTCGTGGTACCCGGCCGATTTCCGTGGGATGACGTGGGGAACTGGGCGGCTCTGGCCCGCGTCCGCAAGGCCGACGAGGCGCGCAACATCGTGGTGGGGGACGCCTTTGTGCGCGAGTCGGCCGACACCGTCGTCTGGGCTGAGGACGGCCCGGTCGTGGTGGATGGGGTGAGCGGACTGGTGGTCATCCGAGCCAACGGTCGCGTGTTGGTCACCACCCGCGAGCGGGCCGGCAACCTCAAGCGGGTGCTCGAGGCGATGCCGCCGGAGACACGGGAGTTGGGATGAACGGGAATCCGTCGCGCGTTCCATGACCGACGTCTATCTCATCGATCCCGACCCGTCTTCCGTCTGGTTTCCCTACCAGCACTCGCGTCCCGTGTCGGAGCTTCGCGCCGGCGCGTGGCTGATCCGGGAGCGATGGGAGGCGATCGCCGACGGGCCAACCCGGGCTATCTTCGCGCCATCGCACCTCCAGTCTTTCGTCGAGGACGGTATCCCCAGGGTAGGATCGCGTGAGCCGGTGACCGGGCCGGCGATCGTGGGTCGGTCCGTGTTTGCGCCTTCGGGCGAGCGCCCCGCCCTGCCGAGAGGGCCCGCGACGTTGGTGCACGAGGGGAAGCCGGTCGGGTGGTGGGTGCCCGAAGGGAATACGTGGGAGGACGAACAGGTCGCCTGGGAGGAGGTGGAGACCGAGGGGATCCTGCTCCATGGCGCCTACGATCTCGTCAGCGCCCTCGAGCATTTCCTCGTGGCGGACGTTGCCGATTTCGTGCGTGAGTCCGGTGACCCGATCCCCGACGGCTGCATCGTGATCGGCGACCCGCAGGATGTCGTGCTGCTGGGCGCGGTGGTGGAACCGGGTGTCACCTTCGACACACGTGACGGCGCCATCGTCGTAGAGCAGCACAGCTATGTGAGGGGGGGCACGCGCTTGATCGGCCCCGTCTACGTGGGTCCGGGCACCCAAGTCCTGGGTGGCGAGGTGGGCTGGTCGGCCATCGGACCGCGCTGCAAGGTGCGGGGTGAGATCGTGTCGGTCGTCTTTCTCGGGTATGGCAACAAGGGACACGACGGCTTCGTCGGTCACTCGGTCATCGGACGGTGGGCGAACCTGGGTGCCGGCACGACGACGTCCAACCTGAAGAACACCTATGGGCCGGTTCGCCTGGACCTGCATGGAGAGCGGGTCGAGACGGGCCGGCAGTTCCTAGGAAGTCTGATCGGGGACCACGCTAAGACGGCGATCGGCACGATGCTCTCGACGGGGTCGGCGGTCGGTGTCGGGGCAAACGTGTTCGGATGGCGCATACCGCCCAAGTACGTTCCACCGTTCGCTTGGGGATCCGAGAACACGGTGATGGATCTCGCGGGGTTCCTGCGCATTGCGGAGCGCGTGATGCCGCGCCGCAAGGTCGAGGTCACGGATGACGTACGCAAGATGCTCGAGGGTATCTACCGGGTAGCCACCGCGTGATGAAGGTCGCGGTGCTCGGGTCCGGCAGCCGTGGCAACGCGATCGCGTTGCGCGCCGAAGGCACGACGGTGTTGATCGATGCTGGGTTCGGGCTGCGCGCGCTCGCCAAGCGCGCGGCACGCGCCAACGTCATGCTCGACCCGATGGCGGCTATCGCGCTCACGCACGAACACGGGGACCACGTCCGAGGCGCTGCGGCGCTCGCCCACCGCTATGGGTGCCCGGTGCTGGCGTCGCCCGGCACACTGGAAGGAGTCCGGCTCGACGGCATCACGACGGTTCCCTTGCTGCCGCACGAGTCCCGTCACGCCGGGCCGTTCCGGATTGAGGCGGCGCGAACCAGCCACGACGCCACGGAGCCGGTAGCGCTCACGATCACGAGTCGCACCGGAACCAAGGTTGGCGTCGCCTACGATCTGGGCCGCGCGACGGCTGCCGTGCGATACCTGCTGCGCGACTGCACGGTCCTCATCCTGGAGGCCAATCACGACGAGGTCATGCTCCAGACCGGCCCGTACCCGGCCACGGTACGCCACCGCATCTTGGGCTCGACCGGGCATCTGTCAAACCGTTGTGCGGCCGAGCTTGCGGCCGAGGTGTGGAGTCCGGCACTCGAGGTGGTCGTGCTGGTACACGTGAGCGAGCGCTGCAACCGGGTGGAGCTGGCGCGGGATACTATGGCGCGCGCGTTGCGGCAGAAGGGATTCAGTGGGAAGTTGCTAGTGGCGGGTCAGGACGAGCCTTTGCCCGCATTCACGACGCCGAAGGTCAGCCAGCTGCCGCTTGACCTTCCGGAATCGCCTGGTCCTCCGTCACCATCGCGAGCTGAGGCTCCCACTCCCGCATCATATGAGTGAAGGCGTGGGCGATTATCCCGTCGAATTCCACGCCTGAGCGCTCCTCGATATAGGCCAGCACTTTCTCGGCCGGCCAGGAATCGCGGTACGGCCGGTTGGTACGCAGCGCGTCGTATACGTCGCACACGTGGACCAACTTGCTGGCATGGTGGCAGTCGCGCGGATAGGCGAGCGACGGATACCCGCCGCCGTTGATCATGATGTGATGCTCGTATGCCACGACGGCGGCCAGATCCAGCTCCGGCTCTGACGTAATGATGATGCGCGCACCTTCGGCGGGGTGAATGTTTATCACCCGCCGCGCTTCGGCGGTGAGTTTGCCCTTCCCGTTCAGTATCTCATTCGGGATCTTCACCTTGCCCAGATCGTGCAGCAGTCCGGAGACACCAAACGCGCGCACGTCGCGCGCTCCCATGCCGAGCCATTCGGCGATGCCCATGGCCAGGACCGACACGTTGATCGAGTGGGTGGTCGTATACTCGTCGAATTCCCGCAGGCGTAGGAGCGGGAGGATCAGGTTCCGGTCGCCGTGCATCGCTACCGACAGGCCGCGCACCACGGCTTCGGCCTCGAAGACGGGCAGCGCCCTGCCGTCCCCTATTTCCTCGTGCACCCAGCGTATCGTCTCCGCTTCGGCCCCGAGAGTGAGTTGGATGGTGGCGGTGGCCGCGCTCTCGATGCTGTCTTCACCCTGGATCCCGATCGCCCCGTACCGCAGCCCGGACGGACGGGTCTGGCGGGCCTCGGACGTGTCGATGGGCTGAAGGGTGAGCCGCGCCAGCACCAGATCGAAGAACTCCTCCAGCTCGTCGCGCGTGACCGTGGGGTCGAGCTGGAGACGTTGGATCCCGGCCTCGGAGAGTTTGTGGCTCCATGCCCACGATCGTAACTCGCGCAGCGGCTGGTCGCCGTAGACGACCTCGTCCCCGAGGAACGAGAACACCGGGTTGGGCTCGTCGTCCAAGAGGTCACGGGCCTTGCCGTAGACGCTGTCGAGCGCGTGCTCCCGGGAGGTATGCCCCTCCGGATAGAGCGCCAGAGCCGACATGGCCTGGGCGAATGCATTCAGGAATTCGATGGGCGAGCTCATTCTTGCTGTTGGAAGAGTCCCGATCGCCGCTCGCCGAGCGCGGCGCGCGCGATCTCACCATCACGTGATTTCGCCGCCACGGCGAGCACTTTCCGAACGCGCGGGTCGTCCGCGAACTGAGTGAGTTCGGCGAGCGCCGACAGGTATTCCGGGGACTTCGTGGGCGGTTTCGTTCCCAGCAGCGTCTTGTGCGGCGCCGCGATCCGGAGGAACGCCTCGAGCGCCTCCCGGCTGGCTGTCGCTCCGAGCACGCGAATGGCCGCGACGCGCTGGTCGCGCTTCGAGCCGGACGTCGCGCGTGATACCAGCAGCGGCACCGCCGCGGCCGGACAGTCACGCGCCGCCGCGGTCAGGGCAAGGCGCACATTGTGGTCGTCGGTATCAGCCAGGCCTACGCAGATCGCACGCTCCCGCGTATCGTCGTCGCGGAGCAGAATGCGCAGTGCCTCATGGCGCACGCGCCCGTGTGCGTCGTCGATGTAATCCATCGCGTCGAACGTTTCCGGCAGCTCGGGCAACTCGCTCAACAGGGCGAGCATGTTTCGCCTCACGAACCACTGGGAGTTCTCCAGCCGGCGCATCACGTGGGGCCCGACATCGGGACCCAACCCGACGATCAGAGAGATGAGGGGCCGCCGTGTGTGACTCGACTCGGAGGCGATGAGCGCGTCGAGCATCACGTCGGCGGCGCTCAGCCCGGCATGGGCGAGCAGTTGATCCAACAGATCGGCGTCCACGTTCTCCCGTTCGAGCAGCTTGGCAATTTCGTCGAGGCTGGCTACGCGATCCAGGATGGCCTTAGCCGCCAGTGGGGAGTCGGCGGTCTGGACCTCGTCGAGCATCCACCGGTGCCTGTCCCGTTCGATCATGGCGTCTACGGCCCGTTCGACGGTGTCTCCGGTCACATTCAGCTCGAGCGCCATGTGAATCACCCGTTCGGGCTCCGGGAGGAAACGCTGTTCGGGGGCGACCTGGAAGATCGGGTTGGCGGCCGCCATGCGCTGCAACGCCAAGCTATACGCGTCCGGGTTGGGGTCCGTGAGTGACCAGCCACGTATCAGGCTCGTGATCTGCTCCCGAACCGACGTTTCGGCTTCGATCCGTCTCCGTCCCGTGTCGTGCTCGGCATGTTGCGCCAGCTTCTGGAGCATGCGCAGGAACGAGTTCGATATCGTTTGCTCGTGGGTCGAAGAGGCCGCCTGCACCAGATCCACCACGGCATCTACCGCCATGCCTTCCGAGGCGCTCAACAGGAACTGTCGGCGCTGGGTGCAATCACCACCCATCTCCAGCAGGTCACCCAAGGTGCTCTGGTCGAGATTCGATACCAGCCCCGAGATGCGCCGCTTGAGGGTCGCCGATTCGGCCGTCGTGCCCGCCTTGAGTTCGTCGGCGATCTGGAGCATGTACCCGACGATAACCTGATCGTAGGCCGTCTCGCGTGAGTGACTCTCGATCGCCTGTGCCACGACTTCCGGATCGGCTTCGTCGTGCGCCTCATCGTGCGTCCCGTCATGCGCCCAGTCTTCACCGGCCTGCACCTGCCCGGCTGCCAGCGCTGCCCGTGCCAGGCCAACCCAGAGTTGCGCGGCCCGGGTACGCGTCGAGCGCGACTGCTCGGTCTCGTCACCCGACGGCTCCTCGTCGACCAGACGCAGCCGGTCGTAGGTAAGCGGATAGATGCGCAGGTGCGGCCAGATCGGCTGTGTGTAGCGTGGATCGAGACCGATCGGGTTGTCCGAGCGATCGGGATCGACCGATACCACACGCAACATCTCATGCAACTCGGCGTGCCCGATGCCGGCCTTGAACGTGATCGCGCCGATATGGTGCCGGTGCAGTCGCTGGGCGAGATCGTGGAGCACCGGGTTCTTCGGATCGGTCGCGACCCCCTCGATGACCAGCTGGTTGCGCGCCACGCCCAGCGAGAGCGTGTTCTGCGTCTGTAACAGATCGGTGAACCGGTTCAGGATGTTGTCCACCGTCGGGGCGAGCGACGGATGCCCTTCCGGATACATCCCATAGCGATGCAGGCCGATCGACAGCTGGATGAGCAGGTCGCTCAACTCGTGTGAGAGAGCGGTCTGCCGGCCTTGTGGGGCAGCGGTTTCGGAACCGTCCGTCACGACGGCGCGGCCACGATGGAGGTCTGTGCGACCGGGCGGGTCACGTGCCCACGTCCGCCCGCCGGTCCATGGCGGGTGCGGGTGGCACCGGTACGCCATCCGGTCGGGGGCTCGGCGGGCCGGCGCGCTCGAGTTCGATCGGGTCCACCAGGTCGCCGCCCGAGAGGGTCAGCTTCTTGCCCGACAGCGCGTAGTTGTACACCAGCCATTCGTCGCCCATGGCGATGAAAATCGAGTCCGCGACTATCCGCCAGCGCACGGTCTCGTCTCCCCAGCTCGCCGATGAATCCGGGCGCACGACGATCGTCTGGGGACCGTCGGGCGTGTCGGTGCGCCACGTGCCCGATAGGTCGGGGACCTGTCGAGACTGACCAGCCAGCACGGCCGGCGTCAGCGCAAACAGGATCATGAATGGCGTAGACAGCTTCATGGCAATAAGTTATCCCGTTTCTGATCGGTGCGCCAACGGACGGCCCTTTACCGGCCACCGTTGCGCGTGTGAGAATACTGCGGCCCCAGCGCAGGGTTCCCCGGGGTCGATCCCCGAGCGACCGAGGAATGATGCCATGCGTGCCACTGTCGTGACCGCCTGCGCCGTGCTGAGCGCCGCAACCGCCGCAACCGCCGTATCTGCCCAGGAACGTGCGAGCGGACGTCCCGTTCACACCTACTCGATCGTTGCCGTCGACAGTGGGACCGGCCAGATCGGTGTGGCCGTCCAATCGCATTGGTTCAGCGTTGGGAGCGTCGTGACCTGGGCCGAACCGGGTGTCGGGGCGGTCGCAACACAGTCGTTCGTCGACCCGAGCTATGGCCCACGGGGACTCTTCCTGATGCGCACGGGCGTGCCGGCGCCGGCGGCACTCGCGGCGTTGCTCCGTGCCGATCCCGACAGCCAGGTACGCCAGGTAGCGCTGATCGATGTGCGAGGCCGCGTGGCAGCGCACACGGGCTCCGGCAACATTCCGGCGGCTGGGCACCATGTGGGCCGCTGGTACTCCGTACAGGCGAACCTCATGCGCAACGACCGCGTGTGGCCGGCCATGGCGAGTGCGTTCGAGACGACGCGCGGAGACCTGGCTGGCCGGATGCTCGCGGCACTTGACGCCGCGGAAGCGGCCGGGGGCGACATCCGCGGAAGGCAGTCGGCGGCGCTGGTCATCGTGAGCGGCGATCGCGATACGCCGGTGTGGGAGAGGATCTTCGATCTGCGCGTGGAAGATCATCCCGATCCGCTCGGCGAGCTGCGCCGGCTCGTCACCGTGGCGCGCGCGTATCGTGCGGCCACCGACGGTGACAACTTCCTCACCGCCGGGATGGTGGACTCCGCGCTCGCGAGCTATCGCCGCGCGTCGGCGATCCTGCCGGATGAGGCGACCAACGGCGAGCTGATCTATTGGGTCGCGGTGACGCTCGCCGATCTCGGTCGTGTGGAGGACGCCATTCCGCTGTTCCGGCGGTCGTTCGCGCAGGACCGGAGCTGGATCGAGCTGTTGCGCCGCCTGCCGGGCGCCGGGTTGTTGCGTGCGGACGAGGCGACGGTCGAACGGATCATCCGGGCAGCGAGATGAAAAGCCCCGAGATCACTCCCGGGGCTTCTCTCACTTAACTCAACGACTGAGCGGTTTAGTACATCCCGCCCATGCCGCCGCCCGGCATTGGAGGCGCCTTCTCCTCCTCCTTCTTCTCGACCACCACGGCCTCGGTGGTGAGCAGCAGGGCGGCGACCGATGCCGCGTTCTGTAGCGCGGTGCGCGTGACCTTGGTGGGGTCGATGACGCCGGCCTTCACCAAGTCCTCGTACTTATTGGTCTGCGCGTTGTAACCGAAGTTCTTCTCGGCTCTGGCCCGCACCTTCTCGACCACGATCGCGCCCTCGGCACCAGCGTTCAGCGCGATGATGCGCATCGGCTCTTCGAGCGCGCGCCGAACGATGTCGATCCCGATCTGCTCGTCGGGCTCGGCTACCTTGATCTTCTTGAGCGCGGTTTGAGCGCGGATGAAGGCGACACCGCCACCCGGCACGATGCCTTCCTCGACCGCGGCACGGGTCGCATGGAGGGCATCCTCCACCCGCGCCTTCTTCTCCTTCATCTCGGTCTCGGTAGCCGCACCGACGTTGATGACCGCGACACCACCGGCGAGCTTGGCCAGCCTCTCCTGGAGCTTCTCCCGATCGTAATCGGACGTGCTCTTGTCGATCGCCGCCTTGATCTCGCCGATCCGGCCCTGGAGGTCCTTTTGCTTGCCGCCACCGTCGATCAGCGTGGTGTCGTCCTTGTCGATGACGATGCGCTTCGCCTGACCGAGATCACCCAGCACGGTGTTCTCGAGCTTGAAGCCGATCTCCTCACTCACTACCTTGCCGCCGGTGAGGACGGCGATGTCCTCCAGCATCGCCTTGCGGCGATCGCCGAAGCCCGGCGCTTTCACGCCGCACACCTTCAACGTGCCACGCAGTTTGTTCACGACTAGCGTGGCCAGAGCCTCGCCCTCGACGTCCTCGGCAATGATGAGCAACGGCTTGCCGGTCTGCGCGATCTTCTCGAGCACCGGCAACAGGTCCTTCATCGCCGAGATCTTCTTGTCGTGAACCAGGACGTAGGCGTCCTCGAGGACGGCTTCCATCTTCTCCGGGTCGGTCACGAAGTACGGCGAGAGATAACCGCGGTCGAACTGCATGCCGTCCACGGTCTCCAGCTCGGTCTCGAGCCCGCGGGCCTCCTCGACGGTGATTACACCGTCGTTGCCGACCTTCTCCATCGCGTCTGCGATGAGGTTACCGATCTCATGATCGTTGTTGGCCGAGATCGTGCCGACCTGGGTGATCTCCTTCTTGCCCGAGGAAGTCACGGAGATCTTCTTCAGCTCGTCGACGACCTTGTCGACCGCTTTCTCGATCCCGCGCTTGATGGCCATCGGGTTCACGCCCGCCGTGACACTCTTGAGACCCTCGCGGAAGATGGCCTGGGCCAGCACGATCGCGGTCGTGGTACCGTCACCCGCGACGTCGGAGGTCTTAGTCGCGACCTCTTTGACCATCTGTGCGCCCATGTTCTCGACCGGGTCGGCAAGCTCGACCTCTTTGGCGACGGTAACACCGTCCTTGGTGAGGGTCGGGCTACCGAATTTCTTGTCGATGACCACGTTCCGGCCCTTGGGCCCGAGTGTCACCTTGACCGCCTCGGCGAGCTGATCGATGCCTTTCTTCAGGCCCGCGCGCGCGGCAACATCGAAATGCAGTTCCTTCACTGTTCCCATTGCAGATACTCCTCCTGGAACGTTCAGCCGATGACGGCCAGGACGTCCGATTCCTTGATGATGAGCAGTTCCTGATCGTTGACCGTCACCTCCGCGCCACTGTACTTGCCGTACAGCACGGTCTGACCCGTCTTCAAATCCATCGGAACCCGCTCGCCCTTCTCGAACCGACCGGGACCTACGGCGACGACCTTACCCTGTTGCGGTTTCTCCTTGGCGGTGTCCGGGATGTACAACGCACCCCGCATCTCCTCGGTATCCTCCAGAGGAAGGATCACCACCCGGTCAGCCAGCGGCTGAACCTTGCCCTTGATTTTCGATTTCGTCGCTGGGGCCATAATTCCTATGCCTCCGTACCTGTAAACCGTTGAACCGTGTGAAGTTGCGTGCGTTAGCACTCGGCAGGGGTGAATGCTAATTAGGACGGAATGTACCCGTTCGGCGGCTGGGGTCAAGAGGTTGGGAGGATCTCGACCGGATCGTTGTCCCGTTGCTGCCAATAGCCTTCCAGCTCGACCCCGAGTCCGGATGCTAGCCGGTTCACGAAGTTGTAGTACGCGGCCACCTGGCAGACATCCAGGATCTCGTCGTCGCCGAGCCCGGCCTCGCGCAGCGGGCGCAGATCGTCGGCGGCTATGGCGGGAAGCGACGTCGTGAGCCGAACGGCATAGTCGCAGATGGCGCGCTCACGCCCGCTCAGCGACGCGCTGCGGTAGTGCCGCACGATCGCCGCCGCCTTCTCCTCGTCCCGCAACAGCCGACGGAGACCCGCTCCGTGATGGTGGATTCAGTAGAAACAGTCGTTGGCCACCGAGACCACGACGGCGATCATCTCGCGTTCGGCGCGCGAGAGGTTCGATGGCCCCCGCATGAGGTGGGCGTAAAGCGAGTAGTGGTGTTCCAGCGAGTCGGGGTTGAGCGAGTGGATCTTCAGGATGTGGTCGACGCCGAACCGACCGGCGTATTTGTCGTACAGCTCCCGCAGCCGCCCGGTGGCTTCCGCCTCGGCAATCCATTCGATCCACGGCATCGACGACTCCTCGTACCCTGTCCCGCGTTCCCTGTACCCTACTCTACCACGCGCCGTGCCGCGACCCAGCGTTGCCGCCACCAGCGGCCGTCTGGGTGGGTGAGACTGGTGAGCCTCACGCCACCCGACGCGCTGTGAATGAAACGGCCGTCGCCGACATAGAGTCCGATGTGCGTGATCCGGCTCGTTCCTTCGACCGAGAATCCGAGCAGATCGCCGGGGCGCAGCGCGTCGAGCCGTTTGTCCAGCGGTGTGCCCATCCGCATCTGGTCGCGACTCACGCGCGGCAGGATGATCCCATGTTGCCCGTACGCGTACTGGATCAGCCCGGAGCAGTCGAAGCCGTTCTCGTCGGTCCCACCCCATTCGTAGGGTGTGCCCATGACGGCCAGGGCGGTCTCGATGATGTGAGTCGTGAGTGCCGCAGCGTCGTCCGACGCGCCCCGATCGCGGGCCAGCTCCCGGATCGACTCGCTGGATGGAGCCGCGCCGGCGTCGCCGTCCGCGTGGCTGGCGGATGGTCGCGCCGCCGGCGACCGGCCGCCGAGGGCGATGACCAGGCGTCCCTGTACCATCAGGCCGCGCCGGTCCTCGGGACGCAGCCGCCAGAAGCCGGCCAGATCCCTATCCTCCACCCGGTAGCGCGCCTCCAGGCCCAGGGAGAGCCCCGCGAACGGACGCCACAGGTATCCGCCGCCCGCCGACCAGGCCGCATCGAGCGCCCGGGTCCCGTGTACCATGCCCAGTCCGACGGTGCCCACGAGAAACATGCCCGAGCCGTCACGCCCGAGACTCAAACCCAATTCCGCTCCCGAGAGTGTCCGGTCCTCGTTCGCGCGGTGGTCGTCGAGATGCATGAAACCAATGGAGTAGCCGAACGGTCCCAACAGTGGCTGGTGCAGGCTCGCCGTGAAGGTGGCTGCCGCCGGTTCGTCGGTCCACCAGAAACCGTACGACGCATCAAACCCCCGCGTCTGACCCCATGAGGGTGATGCCGCAGGGAGTCCAAGCGCCCCCACCAAGAGGGCGATCCGTAGCGCCAAGCAGGATCTCATGTTGTGTAAGTTCTAACGTAGCAATACTATAGAACCTGGTCAACGCTCACCGGTCTTGCGGCGGTCGGACCCGTCGTGAGCGACGCGATCCGCGTTGCGGCGATCGAGCCGGCAACACCGCACGCGGCGTGCTGCTCTATGTCGGCCTGGACGACGGCTCCGGCAGCGCGCGTGACCGGTCCGACATGAGTCCTGGCGACGTTCCCTGCGGGGCGCCGTAGACAGAAATGTGGAGGGGGTATCATGCCGAAGGTGACCGTCACGCGACGGGTCCATTTCAACGCGGCGCACCGGCTACACAGCCCACAACTCTCCGACGAGGAGAACGCGCGCACGTTCGGTCCGTGCAGCAATCCCAACTACCACGGACACAACTACGAGCTGGAGATCTCCGTCCGGGGCGAGGTCGATCCGGTGACTGGATTCGTGGCGGACCTCGGCGAGGTCAAGCGGATTGCCGAGGAGCTGGTCGTCGCCGTGCTGGACCACAAGAATCTCAACCTCGACGTGGGAGCCTTTGCCGATCTCAACCCGACCACCGAGAACATCGTGGTCGTGATATGGCAGATGCTCGAGGGACGTCTCCCGGGCCGGCTGGTCAAGCTCGTCTTGTGGGAAACGCCGCGCAACAGCGTGGAGTATCGGGGTAAGTGAGCGGCTACCCGACAACACAGGTCGAGTTCGCCGACGGAGCGAGCGTACCCGGCGTCCGCGAGGTCGCTACAGCGTCACCGCCTCCATAGTCTTTTTCACGACTTCGGACGAGTTCTCGAGGGCGGTGCGCTCCTCGTCGGTCAGTTCCACCTCGATGATCTCCTCCACCCCACCGGCGCCGAGCTTGCACGGGACGCCGCAGTACAGCCCGTTCAATCCGTACTGACCGGTCAGCCACGCCGCGCAAGGTAGTACTCGTTTCTTGTCCTTGATGATCGATTCCGCCATCTGGGCAGCCGCCGCCGAAGGCGCGTAGTATGCCGACCCGGTCTTCAGGTAGGAGACGATCTCACCGCCACCCTTGCGCGTGCGTTCGACGATGGCATCGAGTTTCTCGCTGTTCATCAGCTGGGTCACGGGGATGCCCGAGACGGTGGTATATGAGACGAGCGGTACCATCGAGTCGCCGTGCCCGCCCAGCACCATCGCCTGGATGTCCTCCACCGATACGTTCAGCTCCATGGCGATGAAACTTCGGTACCGGGCGGTGTCGAGCACCCCGGCCATCCCGAACACTCGCTCCGGCGGGAAGCCCGTGACCTCCTTGGCCACCCAGCACATCACGTCGAGCGGGTTCGAGATCATCATGATCATCGCGTTGGGTGAGGCCTGTTTGATCTCCTCGCAGACCGACTCGATGATGGCGGCGTTGGTCTTTACCAGATCGTCGCGACTCATCCCCGGCTTCCGGGCGACTCCGGCCGTGACCAGAAACAACTCGCAGTCCTTGGCGGCCGCATAGTCGTTGGCGCCGAGCACGCGCGTGTCGAAGCCTTCGATCGGAGCCGATTCCCATAGGTCTAGGCCCTTACCCTGCGGGATTCCCTCGACGATGTCGACGAGGACCACCCGCCGCGCGAGTTCCTTCTCCGCTATCCGCTGGGCCAGCGTTGCGCCGACGTGGCCCGCGCCAACCACCGTGACGGTGTTCATCGGTTCGACCTTTCGCAGTTATCGGATCGATGCGCCGTCCTCGAGCGAGGACCCGAGCCGGCGGATCGCTTCGTAGGTGACGATCGCGACAGCGGTCGCGACGTTGAGGCTCCGCACCGACGGTGTCATTGGAATGCGGAATAGCCGGTCTGGATGTTGCTCTCGGATACGTTCCGGCATACCCAGCGTCTCATTGCCGAACACTAGGACCGAGTTCGCCTTCCACGGCGCGTCGAGATAGGACCGCGTGCCGTGTGTGGAGAAATATAAGCAGCGCTCGCGCGACACCGCCGACCGAAACGCTCGCCAATCGGGATGAATCCAGATGTCGACGTCGGGCCAGTAATCGAGGCCGGCGCGTCGCAGCTCGACGTCGTCGAGCCCGAACCCGAGCGGCTCGATGAGGTGAAGGGTGCTGTCTGTGGCGGCGCACAGCCGTGCGATGCTGCCGGTGTTGGGCGGGATGCGGGGCTCGATCAGGGCGATGCTGAGGGCCACAACCGGGACTAATCTGTTGTACGCGGTACGGCGGGCGTCCGGGCGCCTGTGTTGTCGCACCAGCGCACGGAGCCGTCTGCGAGGAACTCCCGCTTCCACACGGGCAACCGTGCCTTGGCTTGCTCCACCACGTGGCGGCAGGCTGAGAACGCCTCGGCGCGGTGCGGGGCCGCGGCGACCACGGCGATACTGGCCTCGCCCGTGGGGACCATCCCGAGCCGGTGCTGGGCGGTGACACGGGCCGCCGGCCACCGGTCGGCTGTCTCGGCTACGATCCGTCCGAACTCGGTTTCCAGCATCTCGTCGTATGCAGTGTACTCGATCCGGGTCACCGGGCCGTCCTCGACGCCACGCCGGACGGTTCCCAGGAACGTCACGATCCCGCCGCGTTCCGGACCGGCCACCGCATCGATCAAGGCGGACAGCTGGATCGGGTCGTGCGTCACATGCTCCATGTCAGCCACCGGCCAACGGAGGCAACAACGCCAGCTCGTCACCGTCCTCGAGCCGGCGGTCCGGCAGCACGTGCTCCAGGTTCACGGCCACCATCGGCCGGGCCGGCAACAGATCGCCGCGCGGCAACTCGGAACGGAGACGTTCCACGGCGTCGGCGACCACGGAGTCCGGCGGGAGGTCCAGGGTGACCGCTTCGGCCCCCACCACGTCGGCGTAGCGGGCGAACAAGCGGCAGCGAACTCGTATGCGTTCCATGGTACTCAAAGCTACCCCGCCGGGAGATGGAACGAAAACACCCCGCCGAACGATGGCGGGGTGATCGGAATTGCGCCCACGCATGCAGTACTCAGGAGGGCTGCGTCGCTTCTTCCTCCAGCGGGGTTGCCGCTATCACCGGCTCCGCCACCATCGTCCGCAGTTCCTTGGACGGCTTGAAGACGGGCACCGGACGCGCGGCCACCTCGACCGGATCGCCGGTCCGCGGGTTACGCGCCATACGGGTCTTGCGGCGACGGATCTTGAATGTACCAAAACCGCGAATCTCGATATTCCGCTGTTCGGCGAGCGAATGCTTCACCGCGTCAAGGAACGCGTCTACCACCCGAGCGCAGTCCTTCTTGGAGATCATGGGGCCTGCGGTGCGCGCGATCGTTGCCGTCACGTTCTCGACGAGATCGGCTTTGGTCATGCATACCCCCTGATTGGGCGCGGAAACGGCTGCCAGGGTGCTACCCGACCAGGCAAGCCGGGGGGCCAACATAGGAGCTTACCTATTGACTGTCAAGAGCTTGGACGAATTGACGGAAGTGACCTCTAGCGTCGTGGGGCCCGGGAGACGCCTCCGGATGGTACTGAACGCCGAAGGTGGGCAGCTCTAGATGTTGCAGGCCTTCAACGGTGTCATCATTGAGGTTGAGGTGCGTCACCTCCAGTGATTTGGCACCTGGGACCTCCTTAGTGCTTCCCCTTACGGCAAATCCGTGGTTTTGGCTGGTTATCAGCACGCGGCCGTCGGACAGGTCCCGCACCGGGTGATTCCCGCCGTGGTGCCCGTAGGGGAGCTTCACCGTCTCCGCGCCGAAGGCCAGCCCGAGCAGCTGGTGTCCGAGGCAGATCCCGAAGGTCGGCAGGCCCGACTCGGCCAGCCGGCGAATCTCGGGGATTACGTATTGGACGGCTGCCGGGTCCCCCGGCCCGTTGGAGAGGAACAGCCCGTGGGGCTCCAGCTCGGTAATGCGCGCGGCCGGCGTGTGGGATGGTACCACGGTTACCCGGCAGCCCAGCTCCGTGAGCACGCGCAGGATGTTGGCCTTCATCCCGAAGTCGTAGGCCACCACGTGGTACTTCGCGTCGGGCGTCCCGACAGTACGCTCACCCGGCGCGGTCGCGCGGGATGCGAGATCCAGACCCTCCATGGGTGGGCTGTCGGCCAGGAGGCGGTTCACGGCGTCGCTCGGTTCGGCGCCCTCGGCCATGATGGCGCGCATGGCGCCGCAGGACCGGATATGCCGGGTCAGCTTGCGGGTGTCCACCTGTTCCAGGATCGGGATTCCGCGTTCGGCGAGCCAATCGTCCAGCGATCCGGTGGCACGCCAGTTCGAATAGGAGCGGGCGAGTTCCCGCACCACCACGCCACTCACCTGCGGTTTGTCCGATTCCAGGTCCTCGGCATTGATGCCGTAGTTCCCTATCATCGGAGCGGTCATCACGACTATCTGGCCCAGGTAGGACGGGTCGGAAAAGACCTCCTGGTAGCCGGTAAGGTTGGTCGTGAAGACGGCCTCACCGCTGATTGGTGCAATGGAACGGCGCGTGGTCCCTGGGAACCACGCGCCGTCTTCGAGCAACAGATAGGCTTTGGGCGACACCCGGATCAGTCGTTACCAGGTGTTGTCGGCTCCGCCTGCTGCGTCGGTGGTTGCTCCTCGGCGCTCGGTTGGATGTTCAGGTCGAGCGGGAGCGGCGGTGCCAAGACCGGCGCGGGCGGGGCGAGCTGTCCTTCCAGCACGGAACCGGGTGTGCCGCCGCCTGCCGACAGGCCCGCGAGGACCAGTGACAGAGCCAGGAAAATACCGCCGCACCACCAGGACATCTTGGTCAGGATCGTGGCCGCCTGCCTGCCGCCCAGGAACGTGTCGGTGGAAGCGCCGCCGCCCATAGCGGCGAGTCCCCCGCCTTTGCCCGACTGGAGCAGCACGACGGTGCCGAGCACCACCGCGTCGATAATCAGAATGATCAGCAGGAATGCAAACATCGAGATCCTCGTTCGGGCCGCAAGATACCCGGGCCATATGACGGGGTCAATCGAGACTGACCGCCACGATTCTCTGCCACGAGTCGGGATCGAGGGAAGCGCCGCCGACCAGAACGCCGTCGATCTCCGCTTGCGCGACCAGCGAACCGACGTTGTCCGGCTTGACGCTCCCGCCGTACAGCACCTGGGCGGCCTCGACAGGCATGCCGAGCCGGACGAGTTCTGCGCGAATGGCCGCGTGCACCGTGGCGGCGTCCTCCGGGCTGGCGTTCCTGCCCGTACCGATAGCCCAAACCGGCTCGTAGGCGACGCGTACCCGAGCGATCTCGTCGGCGTCGAGCCCGTCTAGCACTCGGAGCTGCCGGAGCACAACGTCGAGCGTCTCCTCACGTTCCCGTTCCTCGAGTCGTTCGCCGACACAGAGCATCGGTATCAGGCCGCCGGCGAGCAGCGCCCGCACCTTGAGGCCGGTCTCCGCGTCGGTCTCGCCGAAAACGTGCCGGCGCTCGGAGTGACCCACCAGGGCTGCGGTCGCGCCGGCTTCGGCAGCCATGCGTACGCTGGTCTCGCCGGTAAACGCTCCTTGCTCCTCCCAGTGGACGTTCTGTATTCCTACGCGAATCCCGGCGCGCCCGCGCACCGTTTCGGCGACGGTCATGACCGAGACGGCCGGCGCGAAGAACCATACCTCCCGATCCGCGCTCCCGTCGTACCGCTGGAGGAAGCGGTCGAGAAACGCAGCGGCGGCCGCCGGTCCCAGGTGCATTTTCCAGTTGCCGGCGAAGATGCGCGTCATAGGTCGTCCAGTGCCGCGACACCGGGCAGCGTCTTGCCCTCGAGGAACTTGAGTGCCGCGCCACCGCCTGTGGAGACGTGTGTGACGGTGTCGACGAGACCCGCCGCCGCGAGAGCGGCAGCCGAGTCTCCGCCACCTACGATTGTGACCGCACCCGCGGCCGTGGCGGATCCGAGGGCCCGGGCGACGGCGAGCGTTCCCGCATCGAAGGGTGGCGTCTCGAAGACTCCCATCGGCCCGTTCCACACGATGGTCTTGGCGCCGGCAATGTGGGCCGCGAAGTCGTCCCGCGTCCGCTCGTCGATGTCGTACATGGCCCAGCCCGCTGGGATCGCGTCACGCGGCACGCTGCGTAAGGGGGTGTCGGACGCGAGTTGCTGCGCGATGACGGCCCCTTCGGGCAGGATGAGCTTGCCACCGGCGCGCTCGAGCAGTTGCCGCGCCACGCCAATCCGGTCTGGCTCCACGAGCGACTTCCCGACCTCGAGTCCCATGGCGGCGAAGAACGTGCAGGCCATCGCCCCGCCGATCAGGATTCGGTCGGTCAGCGGGAGCAGGTTCTCGATGACATCGATCTTGCCGGATATCTTTGCGCCGCCGAGCACGGTCAGGAACGGACGCGCCGGCTCGCGCAGTGCGCCGCCCAGATAGGTGAGTTCGCGGGCCATGAGCCGGCCGGCCACGGCCGGTTTGAGCAGATGGGCGACGGCTTCCGTGGAGGCGTGCCCGCGGTGGGCCGAGGCGAACGCGTCGTTGACGTACAGGTCGCCCAGTGCCGCGAACCGCGCCGCCAACGCCGGATCGTTCTGCTCCTCTCCCGGGAAGAAGCGGGTGTTCTCGGCGAGCGCTACCTCGCCGCGCTTCATGCGGCGCGTGGTTCTGACCGCCTCATCGCTGGTAGGGTCGTCGATGAAGGTGATTGGCATTCCCAGTTCCAGCTCGAGAGCGGCCGCGACCGGCCGCAACGAGAACCGGGGGTCAGGCTTTCCTTTGGGGCGTCCGAGATGTGAGAGCAGGACGACGCGGGTGCCGCGGTCACGGAGCCACCGGATGGTCGGCAGCGCGGCGCGGATACGCGTGCGATCGGCGACCGTGCCGTCCTTGATCGGGACGTTGAAGTCGACGCGAACCAGCGCGCGCATGCCCTCGAGCGGCTGGTCGGCGAGCGCCTCGATCGAGCGTTTGTTCACATGGATTCCCCGGCCCGTCAGGTAAGGGAGCCGGCGATCAGCTCCATCAGGTCGACACAGCGCATCGAGTACCCCATCTCGTTGTCGTACCAGGACGAGACGTGCACCAACGTGCCGTCGATCACGTTCGTGCACTGCGCGTCGACCGTGCTCGAGTACGGATCGCCTATGTAGTCGCTCGAGACGAGCGGTTCGTCGCTCACCGCCAATACACCGGTCAGTCGGCCGCCCGCAGCCTCGCGGAACGCGGCGTTCACGGCGTCGATATCGGTGGCGCGCGAGACCGTGCAGGTAAGCTCCACCAGCGAGACGTTCGGTGTCGGGACTCGGAGGGCGATGCCGTCGATCTTGCCCTCGACCTCGGGAATCACGAGTGCGGTGGCGCGCGCCGCCCCCGTCGTCGTGGGGATGATGTTCAGCGCCGCCGCGCGCGCGCGGCGGAGATCTTTGTGTGGCAGATCGAGAATCCGCTGGTCGTTGGTGTAGCTGTGGATGGTGGTCATGAACCCGCGCTCGAACCCGAACGCGTCGAGCATGACCTTCACCACGGGCACGAGGCAGTTGGTCGTGCAGGACGCGTTGGAGATCACGTGGTGCCGGGCCGCGTCGTACGCCGAGTCGTTGACGCCCATCACGATCGTGATGTCTTCGTTCTTGGCCGGCGCACTGATCAACACCTTCTTGGCGCCTGCCTCGATATGTCGTGCCGCCTGGGCACGGTTGAGGAACAGGCCGGTTGCCTCGAGCACGATGTCGACGCCGAGATCGTTCCAGGGCAGGTCGGCCGGGTCGCGGTCTGACAGGACACGGATCGAGGCGTCGTCCACCACGATGGTGTTGCCGTCGACGGTCACCTTGCCCGGATAGCGTCCGTGCACCGAATCGTACTTTAATAGATGGGCGAGCGTCTTCGCGTCGGTGAGGTCGTTGACCGCGACGACTTGGAGGTCGGATCCCTTCTTTCGCAGGGCCCGGAGGACGTTGCGTCCGATCCGACCGAATCCGTTGATCCCTATCCGTACGGCCATGGTTATCCTCGGTCGCTGTTGTCGTGCGGCGTGCGGCTCGTTCCGCCCGCAACGCGAATGTCGTAGGGGAGTGCCCGCGCGAGGGTCACGGCGCCGATCGTAAGCCATCCTGCTGCCGCCAACGCGCAGGCCGCGGCGCACAATGTGGCGCCTGTCGTGAGTACGTCGTCGATCAATATAATCGCCCTGCCGCCGGCCGACCGCGGCGCGGCCTCGAACGCGCCCGCCACGTTATCCGCGCGTTCCTCCGGAGTGAGGGCGGTCTGGGTCTGCGTCTCCCGCACGCGATGCAGGAGTCGTTCGGCCACGGGGTACTGCCACACGGCGGCGATGCCACGGGCGAGTACGGTGGCCTGATTGTAGCCGCGGTCGCGGAGTCGCCTCTGGCTGAGCGGAACGGGGACCAGGTAGGCGCGTGCCGGCCGGGGGACGTGACGGGCCACGATGCCGCCCAGTTCGGTGCCCAGGCCGTGCCAGCCGTCGTACTTGAGACGGTGGATGATCGTGCGCGCCGCGTCGTCCAGCCAGACAGCGCTCCGTGCTAACGAGAGGTTCTCCGGCCAGCCAGCGCAGAACCGGCACGGCCCCACCGGCGGGAGCGGTTGGCCGCAACGACGGCAACCCGGAACGATCGGGCGCAGCCGGGCGCTGCAGACTCCGCAGATCAGCGCGTCCGGTCGGTGCTGCTCGACCAGCCGTTCGCACACGAGGCAGGCGTTGGGCAGGAGGAAGCGCTCGAGCGCGCGCGCGAGGCCGGCGTTCATGAGCGCAGCGCCCGATCGACGGCCGCACGCATCACCTCTCGCGGGGCGTCGATACCGGGGAAGAAACGCTCGAAGGCAAGCGCGCCCTGCCCGACCAACATCGTTCGTCCGTCCGTGGCCCGCATGCCGCGCGCGCGGCAGGCGCGCACCCATGCCGTTTCGCCGGGCGCGTAGACGCAGTCGACCACCGCGTGCGTGCCGTCCAGCCGTTCGGCGATGAACGGCAGCTCGTCTTCGGGGAGCAGGCCCAACGGTGTCGCGTTGATCGCGGTTTCGGCCCTGGTCCCGTCGTCTTCCCGCGCGTCGACACCCAGGGTCCGCGCCCACTCTACGAAAGTCGCCGCGCGGGCCGGGTCGCGCGACCGGACGAGCACGGCCACGCCCCGCTCCGCCGCCGCCACCGCCGCCGCCCGAGCCGCACCGCCGGTTCCTGCCAACAGCCACGGGGGTTCCGCGTCGACCGCTTCGATCGCGTCCAGGAGGCCCCGCACATCGGTATTGTCACCGGCCAACCGTCCGTCCTGCGGCCAGAAGGTGTTGACGGCCCCAAGCGCTTGCGCTCCCGGGGTGAGATCGTGGATAGCATGCGCCCCGATGATCTTGAGCGGCACCGTGAGGTTGCCGGCTATGTCGAGGGAGAGAAACGTTTCCAGAATCGCGGGCACGGCGTCGCGTGTTGCGGGCAGAGCCACGTAGACGGCGTCCAACCCGAGGGCGGCGATCGCGGCGTTGTGCATCACCGGCGACAGGGAGTGGGCTACCGGGTCACCGAGCACCACCAGCGTACGGCTAGTCGCTCGCACCCTGCTCACGTTGTTCCTTCGCGAGCCGCCCGACGGCAATCCGTACCAGCTCATCCAGATCCTCGTAAGTCGAGCGGTACAGCTCGATGTCACCGCCGAACGGGTCGCTCACCTCGGCATCCGGACCGGTACGGCCGGCGTACTCACCCAGCACCTGGGTCACCGCGTCTCCGCCCAGTTCCGTGACCCGGGCCCGATGATGTCGGGCCATGGTCAAGATCACGTCGGCTTGCTCGACGAGGTCGCGCGTGAGTAGCCCCGCGCGGTGTCCGGAAAGATCGAGATCGTGTTCCAGGGCGATCAGGTAGGCGCCCTCGGAGGCGGGTGCGCCGTCCCACGCCCCCGTGCCAGCTGACGAGGCGGTAAGACCATCGAGGCCGCGGGCGGCGATCTCGCGGCGGAAGATCGCCTCCGCCAGCGGACTCCGGCAGATGTTCCCGGTGCACACGAAGAGCACGTGCGTCACGGGGCCGAGCTCCCGGCCGCGCGCTGTAGCTCCCGGCGCGGAATCGCGCCCTCACGCACGAGACGCGGGATCGGTGTCGTGCAGTCGACCAGCGTGGACGGAGGTACGTTGCCGAGCACCCCGCCGTCGAGCACGAGCAGCTGGCCTGATGTGACCGCCGCCCCGAACGTCTCCACGATAGCGCCGACACCCGGCGCGGTGGGACCACCCGGCCGGTTCGCCGACGTCGAGGTGATCAGTTCTCCCAGTCGACCGATCAGTTCTGCCATTCCCGCGTGCGAAGTCCACCGTACGGCAACGCCGCCTTCAGGCCCGCGCAGGGTCGCGGGCAATTGGGTTGCACCGGGGAGTATCAAGGTGAGCGGGCCGGGCCAGAACGCCTCCGCCAACGCGTTGGCGGCTTCAGTGAACTCGAATCCGTAGTCGGCGGCCATGCCGCGCCCCGACACGAGCACTAGGAATGGTTTCCCCTCCGGTCGGCCCTTGAGCGCTGCCAATGCGGCGACGTCGTCGGGCATCGCGCGCGATCCCAGCCCGTAGACCGTCTCGGTGGGATAGGCCAGCAGCCCGCCGGCGGCGAGATGTTCTTTCACCTGGGACGCTGCGGCGGCGTGTTCATCCGCCGTACCGAACGGGATCACGCTCATTGCGCAACCAGTGCCTCCGCCAGCCGGAAATCCTCCGGCGTCGTCACCTTGAGGTTGGCCGTACGTCCGGGCACGACCATGACATCCGCCCCGAGCGCTTCCACCAGCGCCGCGTCGTCGGTGGCCGCCTTGGCCGCATGCGCCGGCTCTTCATAGGCCCGCTCGAGGAGCGTGCGCGGGAAGCCTTGCGGGGTTTGGGCCCGCCACAGCCGCTCGCGCGGAACCGTCTCGACGATCCGGTGGTCGGCGTCGGCCCGCTTCAGCGTGTCGGACACGGGCAGGGCGACGATCGCGGCCCGACCCGTGTCCACCGCTTCGATTATGGCGTCGATGTCATCCAGCGTCACGAACGGCCGGGCTGCGTCGTGCACTAGCACGACCGTGCATGCCGGGTCCAGCGCGCGCAGCGCGCAGCCGACCGACTCCCGCCGGGTGGTGCCACCCGGCACCACCCGCAGCCGGTCGCCGATCAGTTCGCCCAGCCAGTCGGGCGGGGCCGTGGCGTCCGGCTCGGGTAGCGCGACGACGATACTCCGGACACGCGGGTGTCGGGCGAAAGGTCGTAGCGCTCGGAGCAGCATCGGAATGCCGCCGATCAATCGAAACTGTTTGGGATCGCCCGGACCCGCGCGCTCCCCGCGACCGCCCGCCGGTATGAGCACACCGACGTTAGGTGGCCTAGCCGCCATCGCCACCTTCGCGTGTTCGGCCGGTATAGCTCTCGAAGCGAGTGTACTGCTTGAGGAAAGCCAGCTTGATCGTGCCCGTCGGTCCGTTCCGCTGTTTGGCCACGATGAGATCGGCCACGCCCTCTTCGGCGTCCTCGCTGGTCACGCGCGTGCCGTAGACCTCCGGCCGGTAGATGAACATCACCAGGTCGGCGTCCTGCTCTATGGCGCCCGAATCCCGGAGATCCGACAGCATCGGACGCCGGTCGCCTCCCCGTTGCTCCGGTGCCCGCGACAACTGCGACAGTGCTATGACGGGCGTGTGGAGTTCGCGCGCCAGCGCCTTGAGCGAGCGCGAGATGTAGCTGATCTCCTCCTGCCGGCTCTCGTTGCGCGACGGGCCCCGGATCAGTTGCAAGTAATCGATCACGATCAGCTGAATGTCGTGTTCCGCCTTCAGGCGTCGCGCCTTGGAGCGCAGCTCGAGCAGGGTCAGCGCCGGCGTGTCGTCGATCCAGATCGGTGCCGTGCCCAGCAGGCCGGCCGCCCGCGAGAGCTTGGGGTAATCGTCCGGGCGGAGCCCTCCGCTCCGGAGCCGGTGCAGATCGACGAAGCTCTCCGCCGCCAGGAGACGCTCCACCAACTGGTCGCGGGACATCTCGAGCGAAAAGATTACCACCGGTGTCTTGGCCTCTAGCGCCGCGTTCGCGGCGATGTTGAGGCATAACGACGTCTTTCCCATCGACGGCCGGCCGGCCACTATGATCAGGTCGCTGCGCTGGAACCCATTCGTCTTCATGTCCAAATCTGCAAACCCGCTCGGCACACCCCGTACCGATTCATCGCCCCGGTCCCGCGCTTCGATGCGTTCCATGGTGTGCCACATCAGTTCCTTGATGCGCACCACCTCCTGCAAGCCGCGCTCCTGCGAGACCTCGAAGACCTGTTGCTCGGCTTCGTCGAGCAGCGCACCGACCTCTTTCCGGCCGTCGTAGGCCGCCTGCACCAGCCCCGTGCCGACCTCGATCAGCCGGCGTAGCAGCGCTTTGTCTTTGACGATCCGGCAGTGGAACTCGATGTTGGCGGCGGTCGGAACGACATCCAGCAGTTCTGCCAGGTAATCCATCCCGCCTGCCGCCTCGAGGTCGGCCCGGCGAGCCAGCTCGTCCCGCAGGATGACGGGATCAAGCACGTCTCCGCGGTCGACGATGGCCTCCATCGCTCGGTAGATACGACGGTGCGGGTCCCGGTAGAACATGTTGTCGGCGAGGAGCTGCACCGCCTTGAGTGCCGCGTCTTGGTCGAGCAACATGGCCCCGAGAACCGCCTGTTCGGCCTCGGGGCTCCACGGCGCCTGACGCAGTGGCGTGGGGTCGTGCTCAGCGCTCGAGGAGCTGACGGGCGATACGGACGTCATCCCAGGTCGGACGTTTCCAGTGTGGGTTGCGAAGCAGTGCCGCCGGATGGTACGTGACGATCAACGGGATGCCTCGATACTCGTGTACCTTGCCGCGCAACGACGCCAACGACCCGCGGGTGTTGAGCAACGTTTCCGCGGCCGTGGCCCCCATAGCGAGGATAACCTTGGGGCGGATGATTTCAAGTTGGCGATGCAGATACGGTATGCACGCCTCTATCTCATCGGCCTGCGGTTTCCGGTTGTTCGGGGCGCGTGACTTCAGGATGTTCGCTATGTAGACCGTCTCGCGCGGGCACTCGATCGAGGCGAGGATCTCGTTCAGCAAGTCCCCCGCACGACCTACAAACGGACGCCCCTGCTGGTCTTCGTTGGCCCCCGGGCCCTCCCCGACGACGAAGAGGCCGGCGTCGGCCGGCCCCTCACCCGGCACGCCGTTGAGTCGGGTAGCGTGCAGCGGGCATCTGGTGCATCGCCGCACCATGTCGTCGATATCCTGGAGCGTCGCGTCCGCCACCGGATCCTCCGAGAAGAGATCTTTCGGAGGCGCATGGACCACCAAACCGGGCCCCGGGATCGCGGGTGCGTCGATCCGCCACTTGGGCTCGCCCCGCTTCGCCTTGCTCCGCCTGCTCACACCCTTCTTGGTTTGCTGGCGCCCGGGTCGCTCGCTTGGCATGACCTCTTCGCGCCCCGTTTCGTGGTGGACCGCAGTCGCTCGTGCCGGATCGCTCTTGCCCTTCGCCACATGCGGTCGCGCCTCCTCCCCCTGCTGCGCTCGGATGGATGCGAGGTTCACCGGCTCCGGGAGTATCAGCGCATCACCGTCGAGCGCCTGTCGTTGTTCCAGATAACGTACGAACAGCTCGCGGGGATCGGTCACAGGAGCCGTTCGACAGCGTCCAAGATGCGCTCTGCGGCGTCCGACTTGGGGAGCAGCGGCAACTCTTGCGCGGCGTCGGCGCTCACGAGCGTCACGCGATTCGTCTCGACCTCGGCACCTGAGCCCTCCTCGTCCAGGTTCAGGACCACGAGGTCGAGGCCCTTGCGCTCGAGCTTGGCTCTGGCTCGTGCGATACCGTGCTCGGTCTCATAGGCGAAGCCGACCGCTATGCTCCCTCCCTTGCGACGGCTCCGGGTCGTCTCGAGCACGTCCACGCTCGGGTGAAGCTCGACCGCGATCGCACCGTCGCTCCGCCGGCGCTTCGTCGATTCCGGTGCGGCGGGGCGGTAATCGGCCGGTGCCGCCGCCATGAGCAGCACGTCGGTCTCAGGCAGGGCGTTTCCCACCGCTTCCGCCAGATCCGCCGTCGACTCGACGCGCATCACGTCCGGCCCTATGGGCGGCGCCAATGCTGTAGGACCGGCGATGAGCGTCACATCCGCCCCGCGGGCGTAGGCCGCGCGGGCCAGGGCGAATCCCATGCGGCCGCTCGACCGGTTGGTGATGACGCGGATCGGGTCGAGCAACTCGCGGGTCGGCCCGGCGGTCACCAGCACCCGGCGTCCGGCCAGGCGGCTGTCGGCCTGGCGCAGCAGGCGCTCCGCCGCGACGAAGATCGCGTCCGGCTCACTCATGCGGCCGGGTAGATCGCTGGACCCTTCCGCGAGCGGTCCCGACTCGGGACCGATGATCGACCAGCCGCGATTCTCGACCAGCTCGAGGTTCCGGCCGGTTGCCGGATGCGCGAACATCATGTCGTTCATGGCGGGTGCCACCAGCACGGGACCGGTACGCGCGAGGAGCAGCGCGGTCAGCAGATCGTCGGCGATGCCCTGGGCAACGCGGGCCAGGAGATTGGCGGTCGCTGGCGCGACCACGACCAACCCGGGTTCCCGGGATAGGGAGATATGCGCGAGCGCCCGGTCACGCTCCCACAGGGAGGTGAGAACCGGGCGCCCGATCAAGGCTTCGAAGGTCGTGGGGCGCACGAACTGTGCGGCCGACGCGGTCATTACCACATCTACCGCCGCGCCCGCCTCGATGAATCGGCGCGCGAGCATGCACGTCTTGTAACTCGCAATCCCGCCCGACACGCCCAAGAGCACGTGCCGGCCGGAGAGGGTCACGTCTCGTGCCGCCGGCGCCCGATGAGGCGGTAGGTCAGTCCACCGGACGCCAGCTCTTCCAAGGCACGCGTCGTGAGCTTTTTCTCCAATGCGATCGAACGGTCGCGCGGGAAGTCGTTTACGTACCGCGCGAACTTGGCGGCTACGAGCACGCCCAGGTACTTGTTGCCCGCTCGTTCCGCGATCTCGATGGGTGTGAAGATCCTCATCAACTCTCCTGTTGCTCGTTCAGCAGCTTCACCTCGTTTGCGATACCGTCGGCGAGCATCTGTATGGTGGTCTCGAGCCGATCGAGCCGCGCCGGTCGCCGCGCTTCCGCATCGAGGATTGCCGCGACGTCGGCTACGGCCTGTGTCCTGTCGCTGTTCACCACGACGTAATCGTACGTCGGCGCTTCGGTGAGTTCGTCAACGGCCCTCCGGAGCCGGCGTACGATCTCCTCCGGGTGCTCCGTGTTCCGGCCACCGAGGCGTTCGACAAGCTCCGCCGCATTGGGAGGAATAATAAAGACCCTCACTAGGTTTTGGCACCGCTCGCGTACCTGTTGGGCGCCCTGCACCTCGATGTCGAGCACGACGTGCTTCCCGGATTCCAGGACCCGATCGACCTCTGAGCGCAGAGTACCGTACCGCTCGACACCGTACTCGGCCCATTCCAGGAACTCTCCGGCCGCTACGCGGCGGTCGAACGCGTCCCGGCTGAGGAAATGGTAGTCGATGCCGTCCCGCTCGCCGTCACGCGGCTTGCGGGTCGTCGCCGACACGGAGAAGCCGACGTCCTCGCGGGCCGCAAGGAGGGCCCGCGCGATTGTCGTCTTCCCGCCGCCGGACGGGGCCGACAGGACCAGCAGAAACGGCTTCACTCCATGTTCTCGAGCTGCTCGCGGAACTTCTCCAGCTCGCCCTTCATTGCGATCACCGACGCCGTAATCGCCGCGTCGTTCGCTTTGGACCCGATGGTATTGATCTCCCGCAGCATCTCCTGGGACAGGAACGCGAGTGCCCGACCGGCCGGCTCGTCGCCGGCCAGCGCGGCGTCCGCATGGTCCAGATGGGTCTCCAGTCGAACGATCTCCTCGTTGATGTCCAGCCGTTCGGCCAGGTAGGCTATTTCCTGGGCCAGGCGCGTCTCGTCGACCTCGCGCCCGTCCAGCAGTTCTCCAACGGCGGTGCGCAGCCGGTCGCGTTCCGCCGTGAGACGTTGTGGCGCACGCTCGCGCACAGCCACGAGATGGGATCGGATAGACTTGAGGTGACTGCGGAGGTCGGTGGCGAGCGCCGCTCCCTCCCGTTCCCGCATAGCGATGACACCGCTCAGCGCGTCGCTCACGATGCTCAGGAACGCGTCCGCAGGTATCGCCAGATCGTTCTCGTCGTTCCGGTAAACCAAAACATCCGGCTGGCGCGCCACGAACCCCATGTCGATCTCGCCCTCGAGGTCGAGCGCGTGCTTCAACTGGGTCAGCGCCGCGACGACGGACCGCGCCCGTTCGACGTCGACAGCTATCGCACGGCCGTGTTCGGGCTCCTGAGCCCAGCGCACGGAGACGGCCACGTGCCCGCGGGCGATCCGCTTGCGTAGGGCGCGGCTTAGCGCATCCTCGAACGGCTGGAACTCGGGCGCAAGTCGCAGCTGCACGTTGAAATGACGGTGGTTTACGGTGCGGATTTCCACGTGGACCCGACCGCCGGCCAGCGGGCCGTCGGCGAGCCCAAACCCGGTCATTGATTTCGGCACGTCGATAGCGTCCCCACGGACCTCAGGGGGGCGAAAGGTACGCGGAGGGCCGACAGCATGGAAGAGCGGGAGCGGGACGGCCTACGCCTGACCACGAGACATGCAAGGTGAAATAGGAAGAGTGAGAGGTGAAATGCGCGTCCCACTACGCAGTGCACGTTTCTCGATCAGTTGGTGAATACCCATTTCACACCGAATGTCTGAATGTTGCGCGGATACTCGAGGCCCGGGACGAACTGTTCGCGGGAATTGTACGCGTTCTTGAGACTGTAGAATGCCCGGAACGTGACGAGCTGAAACTGGAGGAACGCTTCGTAGAACGTGGCGCCGATCAGCGGCACCTCGGCGCCGTCGGCGTCGAGGCCGGCCGTGCCCGTGCTCCACGATTCCATGGCGAGCTGCACCTTGAGATCGAACGCGCCGGAACGGAAAGTGCGCAAGAACTTCGAGCGGAAGGTGAGCGTCGCGCGACCGTGTTTGGGCGGCTGAAAATCCGCCGCCGGCCCGTCGGTAGGTGTCGAGTACCACCCGGCGAGGGCGAGCGCGCCGATCCGCAGGGTGAGATTGGTGACCAGGTAGCGGGTACGCACCGACGGCCGGAGCGAGGCAACCCGGAAAAACGTGAGCGGGACGGGGGCGAACGCGTCGCGGTCGAACAGTCCTACCCGACCACTCAGGTATCGACTCTCGATGCCGGCCCGAATCCCGTAGTCCGTGGTCACGCGATTGGTATCGGCGAAGAGAGCCGGTGCCGGCACCGCGTCTTGGGCCGCCACCTCGGCACTCAGCGAGAACGGTCCGCGGTAGATGCCCAGCACGGCACGTCCGCGGCGCGATGTCCGCTCGCCACGGTGACGCGCCCAGGATCCGTTGGCGGAGAGGACCATACCTCCTAACGGGACCCACCCGAGCTGGGCTTCGGCGGCGGCGGTCGTGAAGTAGTCACCGACCCGCCCGCGAACCTCGATGGTCGTGTTGTGGTTGCGGTAGCCGAGCCCCGTGAACACCCGTCGGAACGTGCGAGGTGCTACGAGTGTGTCGGGTGAAGCCGAGTCCGGCCGCCACGCCGTGGTGGCAAGACCGGCGTCAAACCACAGCCCGGTCCGCCCCGCCCCCGACGCCGCCGTGAAGCGCAGCAGGGCGTCCGTCCGGAGTCCCGCGCGGCCCGGCACCAGGTCCCCATTCGCACCGAAGGGATCGCGTTCGTAGCTCTGCCGCCGCACCTGGAAGACGGCGGTCGTGCGCGACGTGGGTGTCCATTCGCCCTTCAGCCACAGGTCCAGCCAGTTCGCGTCGCGTCGCGGGTCGCGTGCGCCCTCGGTGCCGAGAAAGCCGGCGCCCAAATGGACGCCGATCCCATTGGGCCATCGGTGTTGGAACAGGCCCGCGTACGCCGCCGTCCGGAAGTCGCCGGACACGATCCGGACGACGGACCGGGTGGAGGCGACCTCGTGTCGTTCCGAGACCAGGTAGACGCGCAGGCCGGCTGGCAGCACCTCGATTTCCACCCGCCGTAGCAGAAACAACGAGATCCGGCCCGGATCCACGGTGACCGAGTCGGGACCGATAGGCTCGAACGGGACGCCATCCCAGAAGATCTCGATCGCCGCCGTGCCGCGTCCCGCATATGTCACCGGTTCCGGCTGTCCCACGAAACCGGCGCGGGCGACGTAGACGCCGGGAATCTCACCCAGCAGGTCGGCCAGGGTGTAGCCGCTCGTCCAGGCGAGTGAGTCGCGGGTGAAGGTCAGCCGGGATCCGGCCGGGAGCGGGCCACTCGGCGTTTGCGGTGTCGGCATCGGGAGGATCAGCCGTTGCGGCGCCGCCGAATCGGGCGCCTCAGGCTCAGCAACACGCGCCGTGTCCGGCGGTGTCTCCTGCTCCTGGGCGAGAGCCGGCGACGTAATGATGACGAGGGCGGCAGCGAGCCGAAGAGAACGCCGGGTCGTGATCAAGCGTGGGCGCGCGCGAGCACGAACTCGGTGAACAACCGCACGCACAGCCCTGTGGGCCCCTTGGTGAGTCCCGGCCGGTCGGTGTCGCTCCAGGCGGTCCCGGCGATGTCGAGATGTACCCACGGATACCCGTCCACGAATTCCCGGAGGAACCAGCCGGCAGTGATCGATCCGGCCGGCCGGCCGCCGCTGTTCTTCACGTCAGCCACGTCGGACTTGATCTGCTCGCGGTATTCGTCCCACAGCGGCAGCGGCCAGCATCGCTCACCCGCCCGGTCGCCCGCGCGGCGCACTTCCTGGAGCAGTTGGTCGTCGTTCCCCATCATCCCGATAGCGTGGTGCCCCAGACCGATCACGATAGCGCCCGTGAGTGTCGCGGCGTCGATGACGCAGTCAGGTTTGAAGCGTCGCACGTAGGAGAGTGCATCGCCCAGCAGGAGCCGCCCTTCGGCATCTGTGTTGACCACCTCGATCGTCTTGCCCATATGGCTGCGGACCACGTCGCCCGGCTTGATCGCCGTCGCGGAGGGGAGATTCTCCGTCGCCGGAATCACGCCGACCACGTTTACCGGCGGCTTGAGCTGTCCCAGCGCCTCGAACGTACCCAACACCGCCGCTGCGCCGGACATGTCGTACTTCATCTCCTCCATGTGCTGGGCGGGCTTGAGTGAGATTCCGCCCGAATCGAACGTGACCCCTTTGCCGATCAGGCATATCGGAGCCTGGCGCGCCGCGCCGCGATACTCGAGCATGATGAACCGCGGCTCTTCGCTCGATCCTTGTGCCACCGCCAGGAGCGCACGCATGCCAGCCTTGTCGATCTGCGACCGGTTCCACACGGTCACCTTGAAACCGTACGCCCTCCCGAGGTCACGAGCGATCTGAGCCAGATACGACGGCGTGCAGACATTGGCGGGCAGCATCTGGAGGTTGCGGGCGAGTCGTTGGCCGACGGCTGTGGCATTGCCTATCTGGCGTCCGTGCTCCACCTCGCGGCGTTCCTCCCGCGCGACGATGATCTCGAAGGTCTTGACGGGCGGTTTGTCGTCGACGACGGCCTTGAGTTCTCGGAACCTCCAGGCACCCTGCGACGCCCCTTCCACGGCCACCTGTCCCACCGCCTGGGGCGAGACGCCGCCGTGTGTCTCGTGCGCGAGATGAAACGCCACCGTTGGGGCGCCCAGGCTGGCCGCCTTCTGGGTCGCGATGGCGGCGGCGCGGCGGATTGCTCCACGCGTGACCTCCATCGGATTGCCGAGCCCGACGAGGAGCACGCGTGTGGCGCCTTTGGGTGGATAGAGCAACGAGATCTCGTCGCGGTCTCCGGAAAAGTCGCCGGTAGCGATCAGGCGCTTGATCGCTCCGTCGAGTGCCGCATCCAGCCCCAACAACGAGCCGGGCAGCTTCTTGTTGAGATGACCAACCGTCACGGTCAGGAGAGACGCGCTGACCCGCTCCAGCGGGACGACTTTTACGGAAGACCTCACGGATCCTACCCTCGCTCAATGTGTGCGATGACGGCGTCGGCGAACCCCGAGCTGGGGACCTCCGTCGCGTTCGGCATCTGGCGGGCGAGATCGTAGGTCACGGTCCCGGCCGCGATCGCCCCTTCGATGCCGCGCACGATGGCGGCTGCTGCCTCCTGCCACCCGATCTCCTCGAGCATCATGGTTCCCGAGAGAATGAGCGAGCTGGGGTTCACCTTGTCCTGTCCGGCGTACTTCGGGGCCGTCCCATGCGTGGCCTCGAACAGCGCCACGCCATCCCCAATATTCCCGCCTGGCGCCATGCCGAGTCCACCCACCTGGGCCGCGCAGGCATCTGAGAGGTAGTCGCCGTTCAGGTTCGGGGTGGCCAGTACCGCGTACTCGGACGGTCGGAGCAGGACCTGCTGGAACATCGAGTCGGCGATCCTGTCCTTGATGATGACACGCTTCCCGTCCCTCGCTTCACCCTTCCCGACCTCGCTCTCCGGGATCGTCTGATCCGGGAACCGCTCCCGCGCCACCTCATAGCCCCAGTCGCGAAACGCGCCCTCGGTGAACTTCATGATATTGCCTTTGTGCACCAAGGTCACCGACGACCGGTTCCGGTCGATCGCGTGTTGCACCGCCTTGGCGGCGAGACGCTTCGAGTTGACGGCACTCATCGGCTTGATTCCAATGGCGCTGCCCTCGGCCATCCTGGCTCCGAACGAGTCACCGAGGAACTCCCGCAGCTTGGTTGCCTCGGGAGAGCCCGCCGCGTACTCGATCCCGGCGTATACGTCCTCGATGTTCTCGCGAAAGATGATCACGTCGAGCTTCTCGGGATGGCGCATGGGTGACGGCACGCCCGCGAGGTAGCGAACGGGACGGACGCACGCGTAGAGGTCCAGTACCTGCCGCAGGGTGACGTTGAGGGAGCGGATACCGCCGCCGACCGGTGTGGTGAGCGGCCCTTTGATGGCGATCCGGTAATTGCGGATCGCTTCGAGCGTGGCTTCGGGCAGCCACTCGCCGGTCTCGCGGTGGGCTTTCTCGCCCGCGAGTATCTCCGTCCACACGATCCGGCGCTCGCCGCCGAACGCGTGCTTCACGGCCGCATCGAACACTCGCTGAGCGGCCCGCCAGATGTCGGGTCCGATACCGTCACCTTCGATGAACGGGATGACGGGATCGTTGGGAACGCCGTATTGCCCGTCCTGCCAGGTGATTCTATTTCCGGTCATGGCGAACTGTCGATTTCATGTGAGGGTGAAGCGATGGGACCGGGGCCAACGGCCGGCCGGTCCCGTCATCAGTGCCAGGTCAGGCCGACCGTGAATAGCGAGATGACGTCGGTGTTGTCGTCGATGACCTGGATGAGGAAGTCGAGGTTCGGGACGAGGAACAGGTTACCGCCGATCTGAACGTCGTACCCGCCGCCGACGGTGACGCCGAATCCCTTTTCGCTCAGGGTGAGTGTCCCGCCGCCGAGCGGGGCTTCGAGCGAGCGGGTCGCGAATCCGAGACCGCTTTTCAGAAAGAACCCGCGCCGCACCGGATAGAAGTAGATCGTGCCGGTCACGTTGCCGCGCGAGAGCGTCGTGTTGTTCTGCCGCCGGGCCCATCCGCTGATCTCGCCGCCCACGAGCAGCATGGGGTTGATCGTGCCGCCGAGCCGGAGGTAGACCGCACCGCCGCCGCGGGTATCCTGAGCCGCGTCGGAGAGATCCGAGCCGGCTCCAACTCCGAACCCGATCCAAAAACCTTCGTGCTTGGCCTCGCGTTGTGCGGGAAGCGGCGCGGCGCTCAGGGTGAGAGCGGCGAGGACGTACAGGAAAACACGCATTGTGGCGCTCCCTAGCAGGTTGCTGAAATTCGGCTTTGGGGGCGGTGGTTGCTGCCTCCAAAGAGGGGTTTCTACTGATCCGGTGTTCCACCCTCTCGCCCGTTCGGCCTATTGTCAAGCGATTTGAACCATTCTCGGCCCATTAGGAGACACCTCCGGCCAGACTCGCGGCCTGGTGGTATGAACGTTCTGTGCTACGTGCGGTGTCACACCCCTTCGCCGCGCAGCACGCCCACCAGGGCTAGGGTTGCGCTATTATAGGAAATAACGCCTCAATACTCCACACCTGAAATCGATGGGTTTTTCACCAACCTGCTAGAGGAAGACGCGGCCTTTGGTGTGTGGCCAGTTCTCCCAGAAGCGGGCGTAGTAGAAACGGGAACGCGCCTGCGGGACCTTCCACCATGGGTGCTCGGGATCGTCTATCGGTGCGGTGACCCGGCTTTCCTCCAACGCGACGTGCGTCTCGCAGAAGGGACAGGTGTATTCGTCCTGCTTGGGTGGGACCCACCAGATGTAAGGAGCGCGCGCCGTGTCCGGCCAGGTGCTGCAGCCATGGACCGTGGGGTGTGCGCGCGACGGAGCGCCGCCCACCTCCTGGTGAAACCCACAGAAGCGGCACGCCCGGTAGCGGCGACCCTGCCCGCCCACGCGCGGCCCGTAGAACCCGGTCTGGCCACATGATGGGCACGGACCCGGATCGCGGCCTTCGCCGAAGAGCCGGAGACAATCCTCGTCCCAACTCTCCATGCTGTAGGCCGCGCCGCCATCCGCCTGAAGGGCCGGATTGGGTATGTCTCGCGAGTCTCGCCGTCTTGCGCGCGGATGTGTTTGTGGCGCCACGGACCTGCCTTTCGCCCGTCTGGGAATGTCGGTCGACCGGCGAAATCTATACCGCGTTCACTGATCTTCCAGGGGCTGGGTCACACTACCCTGGAGGCGGCAGCGCAACGTGAAGATGATCCGCCGTTCCCACGTGGCGCAGGGTCCGGAATCCCATCGCGCGGAAGTACCCTGCCACGAGCACGTTGCGCCAGGCGGAACGCCCGATCGTCCTGAGATCGAGCGCGTGGACGTAGCCGTCGGGCTGCGGATAGTGGAGGGACGCCTCGGCTGCTGGAAGGCCCAAGGCCGCGTAGTCGGCGGGCTCCCGACGCAGGTCGGTGATGACGAGGTGGCGATCGACCACGACGAGGGTGCTCAGCGCCACGCGCAGGACCGGATGGAGGCTGCGGTAGTAAGACAGTACCTCGGGACCCTTGGCGTTCATCTGCGACAGGTACAGCAGGCTGTACCCTCCGTAGAGTGCCACGAGGGGGAGCGCGACCCACCGAATCGCGGCACGCAGGTGAACCCGTCCGGTGAGGCGGAACGACGCCCACGCGGCGTAGATGCTCACCAGGGCGAGGGACAGTCCCAACGCGGCGCCGATCGCCAGCCACGCCGCGAATCCCCGGTGGGCGTAGAAATACACGGCCGAGCGCACCAGCACGACGAAAGGGAGCAAGAGCACGAGCGTCCCCAGCAGCGCGACGCGGACCACCGTCCAGACCGAGCGCCGGTACCGGGGTCGGGATCGGGTCTCGTCGGGCGGGGGGAGCACCAGGGGGTGGGGGTGGGGGTCGGTCGGCATCCTACCCTGCCCTACGCCGGGCTCCGCCCCCCGGTTTCGGTGGCGAGCCGGAGGCGGCGGTGTGGAGAGGGGCAGGTAGCGTTCCCGAATGTTCCCGCTGGTTCGCTTGCAACCCTTCCCAAGGTGCATGCATCCAAAGACTTGAGAGCCAGACACCGCTGAAACCCGACTGGCCGGAATCGCGTTATGTGATGTACAGGCTGGCCTGGGAGGAGGGAGCAATGACCGCAATGAGCTTTGCACTGGAGAACGCGTTCCATTCGGGAACGTGCGTAGCCATACCGCGGCATGTCGCGCGCGCAGCCGAATTGGTTCGGCGTGTGGTCGGCGGTGCCACGGAGCGGGTGATCAAGGACTACTGTCTCACGGACGCTGACGGCAACGTCATCGGCACGGTTCCGGCGGCGCTGAACCGGCCGAATCTGGGTTCGAACCATCCCACGCTCTACTTGCACAGGGAGTTTTGACTGCCGTAGGGCCGATCGCCATACGGCCGTGCCGATTGGCGCGGCCGTCTTGTTTCGGGGGAGGCATCGTCCTGCCATCCCGCTGCGCGTCGGACTGCCGCACGATGGTCGGGCTTCGTGTTGCTGCCTGCCGGTACGGTCAGTGCCCGAGGCGAGGGTCGAACTCGCATGCCGTTGCCGGCACGCTGGCGCTACGCTCATCATCTGCGCCGGCTGCGAGATCTTTGCGTTTTCTGCGTTCCCGCCGACCCACCGGTTCTTCGATCCCTCCCTAAGGCTTTCTCGGCGTGTAGTCCTTCATCCCGGGCGGTACTGAGTCTTCTAAGTGCTCTAGGGCTTGCTCGACAGCCAGGAGGCCGTCGCGGACGGGAATGAGCCACAGGTTGAGCGTGTGGCAGGCTACTGCGTGCCGATCAACGCCGGATCAACACGAGAGGCATCCATGGGTTCCCGCCACCCTTGCTAACCCAAGGATCCGGTGGGTCCATGCCCGCAGTCAGCGTCTCGTGACGGTGCAGCTCCCACTCGCGATCACATACGAGCACCGGACCTCGATGGACTCGAACGGACCGACGCTGACGCTGCCGGAGTCGTAGCCCGATATCCGCTCCTGTCGCACGAAGTTCCCGGCGGTGTCGTACACCTGGACGTACGCAGAGAATTCGCAGTTGTTGGTGATCGTGTACGTCCGCGCGACAGAGTCGGTGTACGACTCCTCGTCGTTGCAGTAAAGGCTGTCGGGGAAGGTGCTGGCGGCGTCTATCGCCGCCATCGCCCCCGACCTCGCGAGGGCTGCCTCGAGCCCCTCAATGCGGTCCTCCAGATTGCCTATCTGTTCCTCGTTGGCGCCTCTGGTCGTGTCTCCGCACGCACCAGCGGCGAAGCTGAGTACGACGATGGCTCCCAGCGCGACGGTAATCGATTTCATGTCAGCAGCCTCCTCCGGGAATGCAGCGTTCAGGATAGGAATTTCCTTTCCGCTGTCCCGAGTATCGCACTTGGTACTGGAGGTGTCCAGCCAGTGGAATGGGGTTGAGGGGTGCGCCCCGTGGGTGACGGCTACGGGACTCGAGCCGTGGAGTTGACCACACTATGTGGAGCTCCGCATAACAGGGGCAACTCCAGAGACGGTCTGAGGTGCTCATCGCGACAGAAATTGGTGCCTGGCAACGCCGTCCGTCAATACGTTCTGGCCCCAGGCAGACGCGACCCCACGTGTCGGATGTCCTGGACCGCCTCACCACTGCCTTAGCGGAGCGCTACCGCGTCGAGCGCGAGATCGGCGCCGGCGGAAGGGCCACCACCTTGCCCACGACATCAAGCACGAGCGCCACGTTACGCTCAAGGTGTTGAAGCCCGACCTCGCCCATGCCGTGGGCGAGTTCATGGACAGAACATGGACAATCTGGCGTTGTGGAGGGGTGAGCGTCCAGACGTCGAGGTGCCGTAAGTCGTTGTGTTGCAGCAGTGCCCGAGGCGAGGGTCGAACTCGCATGCCGTTGCCGGCACGGGATTTTGAGTCCCGCGTGTCTGCCATTCCACCACTCGGGCGTGGGAAGTGCAATATACCCACGCTCGGCCCTCCCAAAGTAGAACTGGGTGAGTGGACCGTCCAGGGAGCCTGATGTGGTGGTCCACCCGCTGCTTCTGGTCTGATCCGCGGGGCTGGGTAATGACCTGACGAGCGACATGTCGCATGTCGGCCCTGACCACCATGTGCGAAATCTCGCGCACTTCCCCGGATTCGCTAGCCTCCCCCCGGCTGGCGTCGTAGATTGGCGACGGTCCGATGGCAGAGAGCGACACGATTACCAACAACCTGGCTGAGCGCCTGGTCAGCGCGCTCGCCGAGCAGTACCGCGTCCTCGAACCTCTGGGGCCGGGCGGCGAGCGGCGCTCCAGCGACTCGGTCTGGCTCGGTGTCCGGCCCTTGTTCGACCCGCTCCGGACCGACGCCATGGTTTTCCGGCATCCTCGGTCGCGTCGGACTAGAGGGTAGCCGAACAGTGCCCTGACCTCAGTTTCCTCAGGTGTTTCGCCGAGCGCTGTGACGAACATGAGGGCCCGATCTACAATGTCGGGCCGCGTACGCGGGGAACGGATTTGATAGGGGTGAGGGATGAGTAGATTACCGATCATGGGATCAGAGAATTGAGGACCGTGCGCCGCACTGAAGGCATCGCCGTTGGCAAGGTCGATCAGTTCGAGAGCGTCTTTCGCGCCGCCTCGAAGGCCGTGTTCACCTATCGGCCGGTGGCGGTCCGCTCCGTTCTCGTGGTCACCGATCTTGGGGAGCACGAGGCGGCGGCGCTCGGCAATCAGCTCGAGGACTTTCTCCGCGTGCTCCGGTCGGATGGCGAGCCGCGCTGGCGCGTGCTGCACGGCGGCGAGTTCGCCACCGTCCCCGAGTTGCTCGCGCTGGTCGAAGCGGAACGGCCGGATCTGATCTGCACGTACCGGCACCTCCACAGCCAGAGCTGGAAATGGCCGTACACACTAGGCGAGTACGTCGTTGTGCTCACCCAGGTGACGAAGACGCCCGTCGTCGTGCTGCCCCATCCGAACGCCCGCCGCGCGTCCGAACACGCGTTGGAGCACACAGCCACCGTGATGGCGATGACCGATCATCTGACCGGTGACGATCGCCTGGTCAACTGGGCCGTGCGCTTCACCCAGCCCGGCGGTACCCTCTTTCTCACGCACGTCGAGGACGAAAGCGTCTTCACGCGCTACATGGATGCCATCTCGAAAATCCCGACCATTGAGACGGAGCCGGCCCGTGAGGAGATTCTGAACCGCCTGATGCGCGAGCCGCAGGATTATATCCGGTCGTGCCGCGAGACCCTGGAGGAAGCAGGCTTGCCGCTCACCGTCGAGAGCCTCGTCACGGTCGGACGCCACCTGCGGGAGTACAAGAGGCTCGTTGAGCAGCACACGGTGGATCTCCTGGTCTTCAATACCAAGGACGCCGATCAGCTCGCCATGCACGGGCTCGCCTATCCGCTGGCGATCGAGCTAGGGCAGATCCCGCTGCTCATGCTGTGACCGGCCGCTGCTCGCTCCTGCTACCACTGCCACCATGCCGCCCGATATGATCCTCCCTTCCATTCAGGAACAGGCGTCCCACGCGGTGGTTCCCCTGACGACGACGCTGGTCTTCGCCGCTCTCCTCGTTGCCATGATTCTCTCGCTGGCCCTCGAGGAGAAACTCCACGCCAAGAAATCACTGATCGTGGGGCTCTTTGCGGTGGTGGGTCTCGTGCTCGGCGACATCCTGCTCGAGCTGCCACTCGGACCGTACGACATCGGCGGGCATGCGGTCGATCTTCCGGTCTATATCCCGGCGATCGACTGGGGCGTGATCGCGCTCATCCTGGGCGCGAGCCTGTTCGTGGACGTGACCTCGCGCTCGGGACTGTTCACGTGGATTGCCATCAAGCTCACCAAGGTTTCGAGGGGCGACCCGCGCAGGCTGTTGTGGCTCTACGGTCTCATGACCGTGGTCTTCTCAGCCGTGCTCAACAACGTGACGGCCATGATCATTGTCGGGTCGCTCTCCGTCGTGTCGCTCGACAAGCTCGGCCGCACCAACAAGCTGCTCGGTTTCCTCCTGGTGGAGGGGCTGCTCACCAACGTGGGCGGCCTGCTCACGCTGATCAGCTCCGTCCCCAACATCATCGTGGGCACGGCCGCCGGGATCAGCTTCGTCACGTTCTTCCTCAAGGCGAGTCCCTTCGTGGTCGTCACGACGGTAGCCACGATCGTGCTGGGAGCGAAGTTGTTCGGCATCACTCGGCTAGAGACCGACGAAGAACGGCACGAGGCTGCGGAGCTAATTGCGGGGTTCGACGAGAACGACGGGATCGAGAGCAAGGCCTTCTTCTGGTTCTGCGCCGTCATGCTCGTGGCGTTCATCGTCGCCATCGCGAGCGCCTCGGCAACGCCCATCATCAGCGATCTCGGCATGGGATTCATCGCGATCAGCTTCGCGCTCGTCATGCTGGTCCGCTACAAGGACAAGGTGGACGAGTTCTACCGCGGCGTCGACTGGGATCTCCTGGGCTTCTTCGCCGCGCTGTTCGTCGTGATCAACGTGATGGAGCATGCGCAGGTGCTGGCGCTGATCGGTCACGGACTCGAGCACGTGATCGCGCTGGGGCCCACGGTAGGAACAGGAGCGGTGCTCGTGTCCGCTGCAGCGTTCAGCTCGGTGACCGACAACATCCCTCTCGCCGCTATGCTCGCCAAGATCATCACCGATATCCCGGTGCCCGGCGGCGGCGTTCGAGCGGCCACCGACCCGCTCTGGTGGGCCGTGATCTTCGGCGCCAACCTGGGTGGCAACCTCACGCCGATCGGCTCGGCATCGACGCTCGTGGCCGTGACCATCATTCACAAGCACGGCATCCGGCTCAGTTTTGGCGGGTTCGTGAAGAAGGCGATTCCGTTTGCCCTTGCGCAGATCATTCTGGCGCTGGGGTATGTGCTGTTGTTCTTGTAGGAGACGAACGGACAGATGGACAGACGGCCGCACTCGGGGCGGCAGGGTTCGGGAGGAGGGCGCCGGTGCGAGCGTCGCTACTGATTCATGCGGTTCTCCATCCGTCGCCGGACGATCTGCTGGATCTGGCGCTCGAGTCGCGTCCAGGCCAAGACGATCTGTGCCCGCTGGACGGGATTGAGAAACGCCGCGTATTCCTCCTGATCGGACCGGGCGTGCTGGACGCGGGCGGCCTGTGCGTCGATCAAGGCGTCGATCAACGCGGCCACACTGTCCTGGTCGGCCGCGACGCCGGGGCGCATCTGCCCTTCCAACGCGCGTAGCAGGGCCCGCTCGCGTTGCTCCAGCTCGCGCCGCCTCTCCCAGGCGCGGCGCGTTACGTCTTGGAACCGTGCAAACTGTTCGTCGGTCAGACCGGCCTGGTTGCGGTAGTTCTCCATGAACCGGCGCATCACCTGCTCGCGGAGTCGCTCGGGCGCCGGCCGCTCCTGCGCCTGGACCGGGGCGACCAATACCGTTGCGAGTCCGAGGATTGCCAACCAGCGCATCATCCCTCCATGGTCGCCAACAGCTCTTCGAGTTGGCGTTCGTCGAGATCGTCCAAACCATTGCGAAGCTGCTCCGATACGGGCGCTCGGAGTGACAGTGAATCGAGTACCTCGGCCAGCTCCTCGGCCAAGAGCTGATCGAGCAGCGGCGCCGCGGCGATCTGTTCGGCGCCCTCGCTCACGGACCTGGTCCGTACCGACATGAAGGTGACGCCGGCGGCGAGCGCGAGCGCCGCCGCTATGGCGAGCCAGCGGAACGTCCGGCGTGGCCGCTCGATGCCGTCGCGCGCGCGGAGACGCTCCACCACGCCTACGGCGATCCGGTCGACGTCCACCTGTTCGGCCGTCTCCCGTCCCAGCCCTGCCGCGATTCGCTCGATGTCTTCGTCTCGCACCGTCATGTCCGCGTTCCCATCCGCGGGTTCCGCCCCGCTGCCATCGGGCCCCCGGGCTCACGCCCGTGGTTGGGTACGCTCCTCACTCCAACACCTGTTTGAGCCGTTTCACGGCGTGGTGATAGTGCACGCGCGCCGCGCCGACCGAGGTGTCGAGCGCCGCGGCGATCGCCGCGTAGTCGAGACCCTGTTGTGCCCTGAGCAGGAACACGTCCCGCTGCATCTCGGGCAATCGCCCAATCTCAACCGCGAGGCGCTGCTCGAGATCCCGGGAGATCGCCTCCCCGTGCGGGTCGAACCGTTCGTCCGGCACGTCCCGCTCGTCCAGGGCGAGTACCTGCCAGCGCCCATGTTTGCGCCGCAGGTCCTTGAGTGCGTTCGATCCGATCCTCATGACCCAGGCACGGAAGTTCGCGTCACCGCGGAAAGTGTCGATCTTCCGGAACGCCCGGAAGAAGGCCTCCTGGACCAGATCCTCCGTCTCCTCGCCGGCTCCCGCCGCGGCGAGGAACCGGGCAACCGCCCGCGCATGCCGGTGCACCAGCGCCGAGGCGGCCGCCTCGTCCCCCACCCGCCATCGGGCGATCAGCTCGGCATCGCTGAGCGCCCCGTCTCGCTCGGGCACCGTCACGCTAGATCAGACGGGTTCATAGGGGGGAAGTTAAGTAAATGGCGCTGTCTGAATCCCGAGTTGACCTCTCCCGTCCCACCGGAGTACTTTTTCGAACGAACGTTCGAATGGCAATCAAACCCTACGATGAGCGGCTCGATCAGCTGCTCCGCACCGCCGCCGATGTCTTCGCGGCAAAGGGGTTTCACCCGACCACGATGCGTGATCTGGCGCGCGCTACCGGGATGAGCCTAGCGGGGATGTATCACTACGTCGCGGGCAAGGAAGAGCTGCTCTTCCTGATCCAGCGGCAATGTTTCGAGAACGTCTATCAGGGTGCGCTTCATGCGGTCGAGTCGGCTACGGGGCCGACGGAGCGGCTGCGGGCATTCATCCGCCACCACGTGACGTTCTTTGCGCAACACATGAGCGAGATGAAGGTGCTCTCGCACGAGGCCGGCAGCCTGAGCGGCGAGCGGGAGCGCCCGATCATCGATCTCAAGCGGCGCTATGTAGATCTGTTGGCCGGGCTCATCGAGGCGCTGGATACACCGCGGGACGTCCGGATCGCGGCATACGCGCTGTTCGGGATGATGAACTGGATCTATACCTGGTATCATACCGCTGGGCCGCTTTCCGCCGAGGAGCTGGCCGAGCAGTTCACGCAGCTCTATCTGTACGGTCTGCAAGCGCCGTCCACTCCCGTGTCTCCCGCCGGCTGAGCGGACGGGACCGGCACCGAACACCAAGGAGGAGCAACGTCGTGACGACGAAGGCTGAGCGTGATCCGATCGAGCAGGCACTCATCGACCGGATCAATGCGGGATTCATGCTCGAATCCGTGGAGGACATGACGCCAGGCTACAAGCGCACACTGATCACGCAGCTCACCGTCCAGGGCGACACCGAGCTGATGAGCGCGCCGGCCTACTACCTGGCGTCGCGTGATGCCCCGAGCATCAACAGCCGCATCGCGGTGACCGCGATCATTCACGACGAGCTCGGCCACGCCAATATCGCCTACCGGATCATGGAAGATCTCGGCGTGGACCGGCAGTACCTCGTTTACGGGCGGCAGCCGCACGAGTTCAAGCATCCGTACGGGTTCGATCAACCGCTCGACAACTGGGCCGATATGGTAGTGGCCAACGGTTTCTTCGATCGGGCGGGGATCACCCTGCTCTCCGACGTCCACCAGAACACTAGCTACGGCCCGCTCAAACGCGCGTTGGTCAAGGTGGACCGTGAAGAGGTCCTGCACCTGCGCCACGGCGAGTCGTGGATGAAACGCCTCGCGAAGGCGGGTGGGGAGGTGAAGGAAGCGCTCCAGCGAACGGTTGACTGGATGTTCCCGATGACGCTCGAATGGTTCGGGCTGCCGGACGATCTCAAGCGGCACAGCGGGCAGTTGGTCTACCGGCTGAAGGGCAACACCAACGACCAGCTGCGCAAGATATGGATGGGCGCCACCGTACCGCTGTGCGAGGGAATCGGGATAAAGGTCCCGGCGCACTACGACGACGCGAAGGGCGAGTACGTCCTCGAGTATCCATTCCCGTGCCAATACGATCCGGACGAGAAGCGCTGGCTGTTCGACGAGCCGTTGAGCTGGGACCAGGTGTTCGACCGGTGGAAGGCGCGCGGGCCCATGAACCAGCGCTACGTGGAGATGATCCAGGGTGCTTTCGGCGGCTACGTTGCCAACTGACGCGGAGGTGTGGCAGGCGCTTCATGCGGTCACCGACCCCGAGTACCCGCTGAGTATCGTCGATCTCGGCATGGTGTACGGCGTGCGGGTGGACGGCACGGTCGCCAGCGTCGAGATCACGTTTACGTCCATCGGTTGTCCGGCCATCGACATGATCGTATCGGATATCAGGGAGGCGATCCTGGCGGTGCCCGGCGTCCGCGAGGTACGCCTGGAAATCGTGTGGAGTCCCCCCTGGACGAAGCACCGTATCACCGATCGCGGTCGCCGCATACTTGCGGTGTACGGCGTGGTCGCCTGACGGAGGGTGGCAATGACGTTCGGGCAGGTATACGAGGTGTTCGCGCGGAAGACCCACGACGAGCCGCTGAGGCACGTCGGGAGCGTCAACGCCACCGATGACGACCTCGCGAAGGCCTACGCGTGGACTCTGTACGACGAGGAGAGCTGGGTGGAGATGTGCGTCGTGCCGCGCAGCGCGGTCATCCCCATCACGCAGCACGGCAGCGTACCTGTTTGGGGGAACTGATCCCCGTTGCGGAGATCTGATCACAGATGACGACCGATACGAAGCCGGTTTTCGAGTCCCTGGAGGGCATGAGTGAGCCCTGCCGGCTGGGATTGCGCAACATCATCATGGCGTGTGCCGACACGAAGCTGCTGCTTGGCTACCATTATGGGGAGTGGACCTTTGGCACACCGGAACTTGAGGCCGCGGTCGCCAGTTGCTCGCTCTCGCAATCGGAGCTGGGACATGTGCGCCTGCTTCAGGCCGTGCTCAAGAAACACTACGGCGACGATCCCGAGAGGTTGATCGATAATCGGCCGGCGGCCGAGTTCGCCAACGTGGCGTTCCTGGACGAGCAGATCGAGAGATGGCCGGGGTTCGTCGCCATGAATGCGATCGTGGATCTCGCGGTCGCTCGGGTGCTGCACGCATTTCGGGGATCGTCGTTCAAGCCACTCCGGATGAGCGTGGAGAAGATGCTGGACGAGGAGCGCTACCACATCCACCACGGCCGGGGCTGGTTCCGCGCGCTCGCTAGGCAAGGCGAGGTGACACGGGGCAGCTTAGAACGGCAGGCCTGTGCGGCGTTGACGAGCGTCGCAGAGTGGTTCGGTCCGGCGGATGACGAGCAGGACGCCGCGCTAGTTGGTGCTAGCGTGAAGTCGATGGCCAACGCCGAGATCTTCCGCGCCCTGCTCGAGGACGTGAGTGAGATGGCCTCGGGCACGGGGGTGAACGTCGCTGCCGCGCAGCGGGCATCGCTCGACGGATGGAATCCCGCGACGCGCCGTGTCGGTGTCGGCGGGCCGAACGAGGAGATCCTTTTCCATCTCCGTGGCAGCAAGAACGAGGTCTTCAAGCTGGGCTGATGGAACCCGAAGGGAAGCCGTGTCCGTTCTGTCACGCGACGGACACCGAGAAACAGGCCGATTTCGGTACCTCGCTGATGGTGAGCCGGTACTACTGCCGCCAATGCAAATCGCTGTTCGAGGCGATAAAGTGGGGTGATACCTCTCAAAAGCTGGACCTACCCGGTTTCCTCGGCCCGGCAGACGAACAGTGAACTATTCGAGTGGCACTTCTTTCGCAACATGGAGGACCATACCAGATGACTGATTGGGCTGCACCGACTGACGAGACGCTCGTGGATTATCGGGTGGAGGGCGGGATCGGGATCATGGAGCTGAGCGATCCGCCGGCAAACACCTACACCTACAACATGATGCGCCAGCTCGAGACCGCGATCCTGGACGCCCGCATGGACAACGACGTGCATGTGATCGTTCTGCGCGGCAAGGGCGAGAAGTTCTTCTCCGCGGGCGCGAACATCAGCATGCTCAAGGAGGTGACGCCCCGCTTCAAGTATTTCTTTTGTCTCCACGCGAACGAGACCCTGAACCGTCTGGAGCACACGCCCAAGCTCGTGATTGCGGCGTTGAACGGACACACGGTGGGCGGTGGGTTGGAGATCGCCATGGCGTGCGACCTCCGGGTCGCGTGCAAGGACGGCGGCAAGATCGGGCTCCCCGAGGTGAACCTCGGCGTGCTGCCAGGCACCGGTGGTACGCAGCGTCTGGCGCGAATCGTGGGCAAGTCCAAGTCGATAGAATTGATGGCCACCGGTGACCTGTTCTCGTTCGATGAGGCCAAGGAGATGGGGTTGGTTAACCAGGTGCTCCCCAAGGAGAACTTCTGGAACGACGCGCTGGCGTACGCGCGGCAGTTCGTCCCGCCGGCAAAGGCAGCCAAAGCGGTCGGCAACATCAAGCGAGCCGTCTGTTCGGGATCTGAGGTGCCCTTCGAGAGCGCCCTGGCGATCGAGCGCGAGCTGCAGCAGCAGCTCTTCCAGAGCGAGGATGCGAGGGAAGGCCTCGCCGCCTACATCGAGAAACGAACCCCCGCGTTCAAGGGAACGTAGTGCACACCGATCTGTTCATCGCCAACGAGTGGCGCAAGGCGACCTCGGGCCAAACGCTCGAGGTCATGAATCCTGCCACCGAAGAGATCCTGGCGTCCATCGAGGCGGCCGGCGAGGCCGACGTCGACGCTGCCGTGATGTCGGCGCGCGATCGGTTCGATTCGGACGAGTGGCGCCGGCTCTCCGCCCGGAAACGCGGCGCGATGCTCTATCGCGCCGGTGAGCTGTTGGCGCAGCGCGCCAAGGAGGTGGCCAAGCTGGAGACTCTGCAGAACGGCAAACCGTTCTTCGAGTCGAGCATCGACATCGCGATGACGGTCGAGACGCTGAAGTACTACGGCGGCTGGGCCGACAAACTCGGCGGGAACGTCGTGCCGGTCGCGAGCGGCGATTTCGTCTACACCGATCGCGTACCGGTCGGCGTGGTCGGCGCGATCGTACCGTGGAACTTCCCGCTCAACCTCGCGAGCTGGAAGGTCGCCCCCGCCCTGGCGGCCGGATGCACGGTCGTGCTGAAGCCGGCGGCGGAGACGCCCCTCACCGCGCTCGTCCTGGCGGAGATCATCCAGCAGGCGGGCTTCCCGCCTGGCGCGTTGAACGTGATCCCCGGCCGCGGAACTACGGCCGGCGTGGCACTGGTTAAGCATCCCGGTGTGGACAAGATCGCGTTCACCGGATCGACCGAGGTCGGCAGGCAGATCATGCGCCACGCCGCCGACACCATGAAGCGAGTGACGCTGGAGCTTGGCGGCAAGAGCCCGAACGTGATCTTCGCAGATGCCGATCTCAAGGCCGCCGTTCGCGGCGCCCAGAACGGGATCTTCTACGGTAAGGGCGAGGTGTGCGCGGCCGGTTCGCGCCTGCTGGTGGAACGGTCGGTGCACGACGTGGTGGTGGAGCAGCTCGTCGCCCGAGCGAAGAAACTGGTTCCCGGTGACCCGTTCGACGAGAACACCCGCCTGGGTGCAATCGTCTCCCGGCGCCAGCACGAGCGGGTGATGTCGTATATTGTGGCCGGAAAGAGCGAAGCGTCACTCGTCGCCGGTGGGAATGCGACGTCGGTGAACGGCAAGGGTTTCTTCATCGAGGCCACGGTGTTCGACGACGCGAAGCCCGGCATGCGCATCGTGGACGAGGAGATCTTCGGTCCGGTGTTATCGGTCATCGCCTTCGACGACCAGGACGAAGCGATTCATATCGCGAACCAATCCATGTACGGGCTGGCCGCCGGCATCTGGACCAAAGACATCCAGAAGGCGTTCAGGGTGGCGCGCGCCATTCGCGCCGGCACCGTCTGGGTCAATACCTACAATATGTACGACCCGGCCGCGCCGTTCGGCGGCTTCAAGCAGAGCGGTTACGGGCGCGAGTTGGGGCGCGAGGCGCTGGACGGGTACACCGAGACCAAGACAGTATGGATGGGACTGCGTTGACTGACGGCCAGACCGATAAACGGACAGTCGGACTGAGAGGCGCATAGTGTCACCGGACGCACTCATCTACTCGGCGGTGCGCACCCCGGTGGGCACTCACGGCGGCGCGCTGGCCGACGTTCGGCCGGACGATCTCGCCGCCCTGGCGGTGACGGCCGCGGTCGAGCGGGCGCACGTCGATCCGGCCGCGATCGACGACGTGATCCTCGGCTGCGCCAACCAGGCGGGTGAGGACAACCGCAATGTGGCGCGGATGGCGGTGCTGCTCGCCGGATTCCCGATCGAGGTGCCGGGTCAGACGGTGAACCGACTCTGCGGGTCGGGTCTTCAGGCCGCCGCGAGCGCCGCACAGGCCATCAAGGCCGGGGAGGGCGAGACATTCGTCGCCGGTGGGGTCGAGAGCATGACCCGCGCACCCTACGTGATGGTCAAGTCGCCCAAACCATGGAACCGACAACCCCCCGAGGTGGCCGACACGACAGTCGGATGGCGCTTCGTCAATCCGCGCATGCCCAACGAATGGACGATCGGGTTGGGAGAGACGGCGGAGAAGGTCGCGCAACAGTACGGCATCACTCGTGAAGAGCAGGACGCGTTCGCGCTCGAGAGCCAGCAGCGGGCGGTGCGGGCGTTGGAAGAATGTGTGTTCCACGATGAGATCGTTCCGGTGGTGGTGCAGGGACGGAAGGGCGAAGCCCGCACCGTAACCGTGGACGAGCACCCGCGGCCCGACGTCACGCTGGAGCAGCTGGCGAAGCTCAAGCCGGCGTTTGTTGCGGACGGGACGGTGACGGCCGGTTCTTCCAGCGGGATCAACGACGGTGCCGCGGCACTGGTGATCAGGCGGACAGACGGACAGACGGACGGAGGGGCCGAGCCGTTGGCGCGGATCGTGACGACGGCTGTAGCGGGTGTGGACCCGAGCTGCATGGGTCTGGGCCCGGTTCCGGCGACACGCAAAGCTCTCGAGCGGGCCGGTCTCTCGCTCTCCGACATCGATCTCATCGAGCTGAACGAAGCCTTCGCGGCGCCGGCCATCGCCTGCATGCGGGACCTCGAGCTGGATCCGGCTAAGGTCAACATCTACGGCGGCGGGATCGCACTGGGGCATCCGCTCGGTTGCACCGGTGCCAAGCTCCTCACCACGCTGGTGCACGCGCTCAGGCGCACCGGCGGCCGCTACGGCCTGGTAACGATGTGCATCGGGGTCGGCCAGGGCATCGCGATGGTGGTGGAACGGGCATGAGCTACGAGGACGTCCTGCTCGAGACAGCTGACGGTGTCGGCACGATCACGCTGAACCGGCCGGACAAGCTGAACGCGTTCGCCGGCCGGATGCGACAGGAGGTGGCCGCAGCGGTCCGGGCGATGGCCGACGACGATTCGGCCCGGGTTATCGTCATCACGGGAGCGGGTCGCGCCTTCTGCGCGGGTGCGGACATCGGTTACATGAAAGATCTCGGTGAGAAAGCCGACTCGGCGTCGTTGCGGGCGTTGGTGGAGGCCGGCCGCTCCGTGGTCACCACCATACGGGCGACCCCGAAACCGGTGATCGCGAGCGTGAACGGTCCGGCGGCCGGTGGCGGCGCCAACATGGCGCTCGCGTGCGACATCCGGATCGCTTCCGACAAGGCGTCGATCGGTCAGACGTTCAACCGCATCGGTCTCCACCCGGACTGGGGTGGCACGTATTTCCTCCCGCGACTGGTGGGAGCGTCGAAAGCGTTGGAGTTGGTGTTCAGCGCCGAGATGGTGCCGGCCGATGAAGCGTTCCGCCTGGGCATCTTTTCCCGCGTGGTCCCGCACGATCAACTCGAAGCCGAGACGCGCAAGTTGGCTGGGATGCTCGCGGCCAAACCGCCGATAGCCCTTGCTTTGGCCAAGCGGGCCATCTACGAGAGCGAGCACCGCAGCCTCGAGGACATGCTCCAGATGGAACTCGAGCACCAGTTGGCCTGTTTCGAGAGCGATGACGCGCGGGAAGGCCTTCAGGCCTTTCTGGAGAAGCGAACCCCGATCTTTCGCGGGACCTGATTGCCGATCGTCATCGCCCACCGCGGCGCCTCGGCATACGAACCGGAGAACTCGATCGCGGCCTTTAGGCGCGCGGTCGAGTTGGGTGCTGACGGAATCGAGCTGGACGTCCACGAGACGGCGGACGGCGAGCTGGTTGTCGTGCACGATCCGAACCTCGACGGCGAGCCGATAGCGGGACTCCCCGTTGCGGATGTCCGGACGTGGCGACTGCCGAACGGGGAGTCGATTCCCACGCTCGCCGAGGCACTAGCGGTGATCGGGCCGGACGTTACCGCGTTCATCGAGGTCAAGACGATGAGCACTCGCCGGGACACGCGACTCTTCGCTATCATCGACGCGGCACCCGATCGCGACCGCTGCCACGTGCACTCGTTCGACCACCGAATCATCAAGCGTCTCGGCGCCGGACGGCCGGGGCTGGTCGGCGGGGTGCTGTCGGCGTCATATCCGATCGATCCTGTGGAGCAGGTAACGGCGGCCGGCGCGGCGACGCTATGGCAGCAGGCCGATCACGTCGACAGGCCGCTGGCTGGCGCTATCCATGATGCCGGATACCGACTCTACGCCTGGACGGTCGACGCCCCCGAACGGATGAGGGAGCTGGAAGAGTTGGGCGTAGACGGGCTTTGCACCAACAAACCCGACGTGGCACGAGAGGTGTTCGGATGATGGTGGTTGCGGTCATCGGGGCGGGCACGATGGGCCACGGCATCGCGCAGATAGCCGCGATGGCGGGGTACCAGACGATACTCACCGACGCCGACGCCGACGTGCTGGAGCCCGCGCTGCAACGGATCCGGGCGAACCTCGCGGGAGGTGTACGGAGAGGGAAAGTGAAACCGGCGGCGGCGGAGGAGGCGGTCGCGCGCATTGTGCTGCGGGACCGTATCGAAGAGACGGTCGCTGGCGCTGACCTCGTAGTCGAAGCCGTGATCGAGGATCTCGAGGTGAAGCGCGACCTGTTTGCGCGCCTTGCTCGATCGAGCCCGAACGACGCCACGCTCGCCACCAACACGTCCTCGCTCTCGGTCGCGCGGATCGCCGCCGCCGTTCCCGATCCTGGCCGGGTCGTGGGCATGCACTTCTTCAATCCCGTCCACATCATGAAACTCGTCGAAGTGGTCCGTCACGATCGCGTCGCCGAGGGCCATGTGGAGCGGGTGCTCGCGGTCGCACGCGCTATGGGTAAGGAACCGATCCAGGTGAAGGACAGCCCGGGATTCGCGTCGTCCCGCCTGGGTGTGGTGCTCGGGCTCGAGGCCATGCGGATGGTCGAGCAGGGGGTCGCCGCGCCGCAGGACATCGACAAGGCGCTCGAACTCGGCTATGGGCATCCGATGGGCCCGCTCGAGGTGAGTGATCTAGTCGGGCTCGACGTTCGGTTGGCGATAGCGGAGCACCTGCACAGCGAGTTGGGCGACCCCCACTATGCCCCTCCATCCATTCTGCGGGACAAGGTCGCGGCTGGCGAGCTGGGCAAGAAATCCGGAAAGGGATTCTACGAATGGCCGAAGAAAACGTCCTGAGGGAGATCGAGGGTCGGGTCGCCACGCTGACGATCAACCGACCCGATAAACTGAACGCGCTCAACATCGCGACCCGTGGCGAGTTGAGCGACGCGCTCGCGGAGCTGGAAGAGAACGACGAAGTGCGTGTCGTGATCGTGACGGGCGCCGGCGAGAAAGCCTTCATCGCGGGCGCTGACATAGGCGAGTTCGCGGGACGAACGCCCATCGATCAGTTCAAGGTGATGGGTGCGAGCAACGTGTTCGACGCGTTCGACGCGTTCTCCAAGCCCACCATCGCCGCCATCAACGGGTTCTGTCTCGGCGGCGGGTGTGAGTTGGCGATGGCGTGCGACATTCGCATCGCGTCCGACCGGGCCAAGCTGGGCCAGCCCGAGGTGAACCTCGGCATTCTCCCTGGAGGAGGCGGAACGCAGCGGTTGCCGCGTCTCGTCGGACTTGGCACCGCCCTGAAGCTGCTGTACACCGGCGAGCTGATCAGGGCCGACGAGGCGTTCCGTATCGGCTTGGTAGACGAAGTCGTTCCCGCCCCCGATCTCATGAATCGAGTCCGCGAGCTGGCCGGAACGATCGCCTCCAAGAGCCCGGTAGCGTTGCGCCTGATCAAGGAAGCGGTGCGGGCCAGCGTTCGCACGTCGCTCGACGAGGGACTGCGCCACGAGAGAGCGCTCTTCGGGCTGGCCTTCTCGTCCGAAGACAAGGTCGAGGGAGTGGACGCCTTCCTGGCGAAACGGCAGCCGGACTTCAAGGGACGATGAGCGGCCCGCCGGGCGTTACCGACCTCCACGTCCACATTCAACCGTGGCGGCAGCTCAAGCCCGCGGTCGTGGCAGCGATGCGTCGCGGCAAAGAGGATCGCTGGGACTGGCTGCTCCAGTTGATGGATGATCCGCAGGTGCTGCTCGGGATCATGGATGAGAGCGACATCTGGCGGGTCGGTCTGGTGAACTACCCGAGCCCGGACGTGATGGGGTTCACGGACGAGACGAACACGTTCGCCGCCAAGTATGCGAGTGCCAACCCGGACAGGCTCATCCCGTACGGGGGCGTCCATCCACGTTTCACCAAGGATCCCGAGGGACAGGTCGAGGAGCTGTTACAGCTCGGGATCAGAATTCTCAAGATTCATCCGCCGCATCAGCTGTTTCCAGCGAACGCCTACACGTTGGGCATGGAGAGCCTGGGCAAGATCTATCGCCGGGCCGAGGAGCGGGGGCTGCCGGTCACGATTCACACCGGAACCAGCATCTTCCCGGGCGCGCGTTGCAAGTACGGCCGCCCGATGGAAATCGACGACGTGGCGCTCGATTTTCCGGATCTCACTATCATCATGGCCCACGGAGGTCGACCGCTCTGGATGGACGAGGCGTTCTTCATCCTTCGCCGGCACAAGAACGTCCATCTCGAGATCTCCGGGATCCCGCCGCTCAAACTGTTGGAGTATTTCCCGCGTCTGGAACAGATTGGGGATCGTGTGGTCTGGGGCACCGATTGGCCGAGTCCGGGAGTGGACGATCTGCGTCGCAATCTGGACCAGTTTCTGAGCCTGCCGCTCAGCGACGAGCTGAAGGAACGGATCACGCGCAGCACACCGCTCCGGCTCATCCCGCGACGGTGACGCGCAGGCTGGCGCTGGCTGCCGGCCCGCTGGCGCTGGCCGTGACGCTGCTCGTCCCCGCCCCCGGCGCGTTGTCGGTCCCGTCGTGGCAGGTCGCCGGGCTTGCCGTCTGGATGGCTACGTGGTGGCTGAGTGGCGTGGTCCCTCTGCCGGCGACGGCGCTGTTGCCGCTGGTCGTGCTCCCGATCGTCGGCATCAGCGGGATCGCCGAGGTGGCGAGGCCTTACGCGGATCCGGTGATCTTCCTCTTTCTCGGCGGGTTCCTCCTGGCGGTGACACTGGAACGGTGGGACCTGCACCGGCGGTTCGCCACCGCGACTCTCGGGCTGGTGGGGGCCAGCCCACGCCGCATGGTGCTCGCGTTTCTCCTCGCGTCGGCCTTTGCCAGCATGTGGATATCGAACACTGCCACGGCGGTCATGATGCTGCCGATCGCCGCGGCCGTGGCTGGGCAGCGGGACGGCGGCCTGCAGACGGCAGTGATGCTCGCGGTAGCCTACGGCGCCTCGATCGGCGGCGTGACGACGCTCATCGGTACGCCGCCCAACGCTATCTTCGCGGCCAACGCCCTCGAGCTGATCGGTCAGGAGATCACGTTCGCCGGTTGGCTGCCGGTGGGACTGGCAGTCGCCATACCGATGCTGGCGGGCTGTTGGGTACTGCTCGTTTGGATGTTCGGGGTGGGTGGCGCGCGGCACGCCGGTACCGCCGAACAGGTGGGCGCCGAGGGGCAACCGGCTGCCGGGTTGGCACCGGGGGAGCGGTTCGTCCTCGGCGTGTTTGCCGGCACAGTGCTCGCCTGGGTCATGCGGACGCCAAAAGAGATCGGGTCGCTCCGCATACCGGGACTCACAGACGTGGTCCCCGGGATCTCGGATGCGGGTATAGCCATCGCCGCCGCCGTTGTGCTGTTGACGGTTCCCCTGCCCCGAGCGCGGTTCCGGGTGGCGCTCGACTGGCAAACCGCGCGCGGCATCCCGTGGGGAATCCTCCTGCTATTCGGAGGCGGGCTGGCGCTGGCGGGATCGTTCCAGTCGAGCGGGCTCTCGGAGTGGGTCGGCGGTCGACTCCAGGTGCTCGAGGGACTCCCGCTGCCGGCGGTTGTCGCCGCAACCACCACGTTGTTCGTCTTCCTGACGGAGTTGACGAGCAACACGGCGACCGCGGCGATCGGGATGCCGCTCATGGTGGGTGTGGCGGGTGGGCTAAATGTGGCGCCGCTCCCCGTCATGGCGGCGGCCGCGCTCGCCTCATCGATGGCGTTCATGCTGCCCGTCGCCACGCCCCCCAACGCCATCGTGTTCGGCAAAGGGCAGATCAAGATCGGTGAGATGGCGCGCGCAGGGATCGTGCTGAATCTCATGGCCATTCTCACGATCAGTGTGGTAGTTTCGGTGATGTTGGGGTAGGCGCGCCAACGCCACCAACCTCCGAGTGCCAGCCTGGGGGGAACGCGTGAGCAGAAGGACCAAACGGTGACGGACCGTGATCGAGAGACCGTTGCGATAGCGAACTACCGCACGCACATGGAGGCGGAGGTGGCGGCGGGATTCTTGGAGAACGCGGCGATTCCCTACTTGATCCAATCGGCGGAGGGGATGTTGCACGGTCCGTTCGGAACCGGCGCCACGATCCTGGTGCGCGCGGAGCATGCGGCGCTCGCGCGCGGGATCCTGGTTGATGATGACAGTGATACCGAGTCCACGGCCCCACGCGCGGTTCGCATCGCCAGCTTTGCCACGGGAGAGGACGCCGAGGGGGCAATGCAGCGCTTGGACGACGCGGGACTGCGCTATCTCACCAAGACGATGGAACGGGCATCCGGGCTGGACATCTTCGTGCGGCGAGAGCACGCCGACAGGGCGCTGCGGATCATCAGACGCGGGTCGTCGAAGGAAGCGTGACGGTATCCCGGCTCTTTCTCGTACTGGGAAGTGTGTCGGCGTTGCTGTCGGTGGCGGCCGGGGCGTTTGGCGCCCATGCTCTACGCGAGCGTGTCACGCCGGATCTGCTGGTGACGTTCGAGACCGGTGCGCGTTACCAGATGTATCACGCGCTCGCGCTGTGCGTGGTTGCCTGGGTGGTCGTGCGGTGGGAAGTGCCGCAGGCGGCGTGGGCGGGCTGGTTCTTCGTAGCAGGAACGGTGCTCTTCTCGGGTAGCCTGTACCTGCTGGCGCTGACGGGAGCGCGCTGGTGGGGCGCTGTGACGCCCTTCGGCGGCCTCGCTTTCCTGGCTGGGTGGGGGTTGCTCGCCTGGGCCGCGCTGGCCGCGCGGTGAGCGAACCGGGGTTCACACGAGCCGAGCGCCGGCTCATCACGATGCACCGGACGCCGCGTGTGGTCCAGCGCTGGCTCCGGTCACTGTCCTACAACTGGGAACGCGAAGGGAAGACGCTGCGGTCATTTCGCGGTGTGGTACGCCACAAGACGGCGCACTGTCTCGAGGCGGCGCTAGCGGCGGCTGCCATAATGGAACAGCACGGATATCCGCCGCTCGTGCTGGATCTGGAGTCGCAGGACAGACTCGATCATGTGGTGTTCGCGTTTCGGGTTGGGAAACGTTGGGGCGCCGTCGGCGGATCACGTGATGTCGGGTTGCACGGGCGCAGGCCGCTGTTCCGTAGCCCGCGCGATCTGGCCTCGAGTTACTACGAGCCGTACATCGACCTGCATGCGAGGATCGTCGGATACGCGCTCGTCGACCTGCGTGACCTGGGGCGTTACGACTGGCGCACGTCGGAGCGGAACATATGGAAGGTCGAGCGCTTCCTGATCCGGCGGCCGCATCGCCGTCTGCGCACGAGTGACGCACAGTACCGGCGATTGCGTGAGGCGTACCGCGAGTACATCGAGACCCATCCCCCGACCGGAACGCCCCATACGAGGGGTAAACACACTTGGATGTGACGTCATGACGGCGACTGTCTATTTCAACGGCGAGTACATGCCCAAGGAGCAGGCCCGCATAAGTCCCGACGACCGCGGCTTTCTCTTCGCGGACGGTATCTACGAGGTGGTACGCAGCTACGACGGCCGGCTGTTCGAGCTGGACGCCCATCTTGGCCGACTGGCCAACGGACTGCGCGCGCTGCGGATCGACGGTGTGGATGTGAATGGACTTGGGGATGTCGTCCGGCGCCTGATCGCAGAGAACCAGCTCGTGCGGGGTGATGCCACGGTGTATCTCCAGGTCACGCGTGGGGCGGCGCCGCGCGTGCACGCGTTTCCCGACCCGCCGGTTCCGCCGACCCTGTACGCGGAAGCGCGTCGCCTCGAGCCGCGTGGCGATCCGGAGATCGGAGTCGCGGTGATCACGGTACCCGACACGCGCTGGGCGCGCTGCGACATCAAGTCGATAGGGCTCCTGGCGAATTGCCTGGCCAGCCAGCGGGCCCGCGAGGCCGGCGCGGTGGAAGCGGTATTCGTGCGGGACGGGGTGGCGCTCGAGGCGAGTGCGAGCAGTCTCTTCGCCGTGATCGGGGGCGAGGTCAGGACCGGTCCGATCACCAATTACGTCCTGCCGAGCATAACGCGAGCTGTCGTGCAGCGACTGTGCGCGGAGGCCGGCATCCCACACCGGGAAACGCCGATCTTCGTCGATGAGATCCCCGGCGCGGACGAGTTGTTCCTTGCCGGCACCACGCTGGAGGTCATGCCCGTCGTGTCGGTCGACGGGGTGGAGATCGGCGCCGGGACGCCGGGTCCGGTGACACGCCGCCTGTACGACCTGTTCAAGTTGGAAACGGCACGCGCCGGCGTGTAGGGGTGGGGGTGCACCCGCGCGCAGGTAATGGGTCAGTTTGAATTAGCTGCTGCTAAAGATGTTTTACCGGCCAGGATCTTCTTTCCGAGTCACCCACATCGCTGCTACTTCAACCGGTCAGACGGTCACCCACGTCTGTCCTTTTGCGACGCACGCCCGGCGGCGAGCAAACGCTCTGCGACGTCGAGGCGTTCCTGCATCTCGGCTAACTGTGCTCGTGTGTCGTTGAGATCGTCACGCAGCGCGTCGACCTCCGGTCCCAACTCCGGAGCGCTGCCTCGCATCTCCAGCTCTTTTTTCTTGAGCTTGAAACGGATAATCAGGGCCGTGAACACGATGGGCACGGCCGCAATCGAGATGAACAGCATAATCGGAACCAGTATACCCGGGTCCATGACCTATAACTTGTCATCAATACGCTGGGGTTGGCTAGTGCGGTCATGCCATAACATGTTAGATTTGGTATATGATGAACCGCCTGTCCCCCAAAAACGGGTTCATCCGGCAATTCCGGGCAGGGCCGCGCGGATCTTGAGGAAGAAGTAGTTGTCGTCCCGGAAGCCATAGGCCATCCGTTTGATCACCTTGATCTTGTTGTTGATCCCCTCGATCAGGCTGGTATGCAGCTGCCAGCAGCAGTGAGCCAGGATGCCCGGCAGATAGCCTTTCAGCTTCCTAGCGAAAGCCTTGAGGGGCTCGATCCGGGGCTGCGGATCGCCCGATGATACCACTGCTGCCAGAACTGCAGCGGCACTAGCTAGAGAAGCAATACGCCAGTGCAGCCGATCCCCGCAGTCCTGAGCGCCGGTACAGTCCAGGCGTCTGCATCGGAGCCAAGGCCAGTGCGGTGATGCGGATGCAGATGCGGCGGTTCACCCGGCTGATCAACGGCTTCTCCAATGAAGGCCGCGAACCACGCCTACGCCGTGGCCTTCCACACGGTCCACTACAACTTCTGCCGGGTCCACGGGACCCTGACCAAGCGAAACGAGGGCATCCACCCCCCCCGGCATGGAGGCCGGGCTGGCGGATCGGGTCTATCAAGATGGCGGACTTGGTGCTTCGCTTGACCTTAACTCAAACGAGACCACTACCCCGCACACATGCGGTCTTGCGCTCCCCTTTCCCGGGGGGCTATTCTTGTCAGCTCTTATTCGGCTTGTCTCACCCACGAGGTTCTACGATGCGATACGCTGCGCTGGCTGTGATGCTGATGGCGGCGGCCGGTCCGCTGACCGGGCAGGCCCCGATCACATACGAGCGTTACCGTCTCGCGAACGGGCTCAACGTGTTCCTGGTCGAGGATCACGACACGCCTATCGCGACGGTCAATGTCTGGTATAACGTCGGCAGCCGGAACGAACGGCTCGGCCGCTCCGGGTTCGCCCATCTCTTCGAGCACATGATGTTCCAGGGGTCGGCGAACGTGGGCAAGGGGGAGCACTTCCAGCTCATCGAGCGCGCCGGCGGCTCGATGAACGGGACGACGAACGAGGATCGCACCGCCTACTTCGAGACCCTGCCGGCCAACCGGCTCAACCTGGGGTTGTGGCTCGAGGCCGACCGGATGCGGTCGCTCGCCGTCACCGACGACAACTTCGAGAACCAACGCGAGACCGTGAAGGAGGAACGTCGCCTCCGGGTCGACAACCAGCCGTATGGGAAGGCGTTCTCGGACGGGCTCACGCTGATCTACGATTCGACCGAGTGCTTCCCGTATGCCCACACCGTGATCGGGTCGATGGACGATCTTGATGCCGCGGCAACGCCCGACGTGCAGGCGTTCTTCGATCTGTACTACACGCCCAGCAACGCGACGCTCACGGTTGTCGGCGATTTCGACCCGGCTGAAGCGAAGCGGCTGATCGAGCAGTATTTCGGCGACATCCCGCGCGGGGCCGACCAGCCTGGAATCGAATGCGCGCACGCGTATGGCTCCGCCGGCGGCCGGCGTCACGTCTGGGAGGACCGGCTCGCGAACATCCCGCTCGTGTTGATGACCTTCCTGACGCCTCCGCACAGCCATGAAGACACACCCCCGCTCACGCTGCTTGCGACGATCCTGGCCGGAGGTGAAAGCTCGCGCCTCAACCGCTCGTTGGTGCGCGACCAGCAGCTCGCGCTCGCCTCGGGCGGATTCAGCAGTTCGCGCCGTGGGCCGAGCCAGTTCATCGCGTTCGCGATCGCCAACCAGGGTATAGCGGTGGACACGATCGAGGCGGCGCTACGCGCCGAGATCGACCGGATCATCGATGAGGGCGTGACCCCGGAGGAGCTGGACAAGGCACGCAACGATTTCCGGGCCGGTAACATCTTCGGTCGCCAGACCACGATGTCCGTTGCCCAGCGGATCCAGCATTTCGTCCACTACCACGATTCGGTCGACGAGATCAATGTGGATCTCGACCGGTACATGGCGGTAACCGCCGAAGATATCCAGCGGGCCGCCCGCACATACCTCGCGACGGAGAACAGCCTGGTGCTGGTCGTCGTCCCGCAGCAGCAAGAGGGGGTCCAGCCATGACGCGCCTAACCGCTCTACTGGCCGCGCTCGCCGTGTTCGCCCCGGCCGCCGCCGCCCAGTACCCGACCGAGCCACCGCCACCGGGCCCGCTGTCGCCCCTGCGGTTCCCTACGTTCTACGACGCCCGGCTCGGCAACGGTCTGGAGATGGTCGTGGTCGAGAACCACGACCTGCCGATCGTCAGCATCTCTCTGACCATCCCAACCGGTAGCGTGCAGGATCTGCCGGGCCTGCAAGGCCTGGCCGGCATGGTCGCCGAACTCATGACCAAGGGGACGGAGACGCGGAGCGCGGAGGAGATCGCGGCGGCGATCGAGGGTGTCGGCGGGTCCCTGAACGCCGGTGCCGGCCAGGATTTCTTCACGCTCTCATCGACGGTCCTCACCGATCACGTCGACCTGGCGTTCACGTTGATGAGCGACGTGCTGCTGAACGCGACGTACCCCGAGTCGGAGCTGGAGCTGGCGCGTAAGCGGACCTTGTCAGCGTTGCGGCTGGAGAAATCCGACCCGAACGCGATCGCGTCGCGTTACTTCGCGCGCGCGATGTACGGAGAACATCCGTACGGACTGCGGCCAACCGAGGAGACGATCCAAGCCATCACGCGGGAGTCAGTGGTGGAGTTCGCGCGCGAGCAGCTCAGGCCCGAAGGGTCTTTGCTCGTGATCGCCGGTGACCTCACGCTCGACCAGGCACGCGAGTTGGCAAACAGCTATCTCGGTGCGTGGAGCGGTCGGGTGCCGGCACGGTCCTATGGGACGCCGCCCGCTCCCCGGGTGACAGAGATCCTGCTGGTGCACCGTCCGGGATCAGAGCAGTCGAACATCGTCTACGGTAACCTCGGCCTGCGGCCGGGCGCGGATGCGTATTACGCGGCGCGCGTCGCCAACAAGGTGCTGGGCGGCGGAACGGATGCCCGTCTGTTCCAGATCCTGCGCGAGGAGAAAGGGTGGACCTACGGGTCATACTCGCGCATGAGCCGGCCCTACGACATCGGCACGTTCCGCGCGACCGCCGAGGTCCGGACCACCGTGACCGACAGCGCACTCACCGAGTTGCTGCGGCAATTGAGGCGGATCGGTACCGAGCCGATCCCCGACGACGAGATGGGCAACGCGCAGGGGTACCTGACCGGCGTCTTTCCGCTCACGATTCAGACGCCGCAGCAGATTGCCGGACAGGTGTCCACCCAGAAGCGGCTCGGTCTGGGGGACGACTATCTGGAGCGCTACCGCGAGCGCATAGCCGCGGTGACCAGCGCACAGGCGTTGGACGCGGCCTCCGGCATCATCCGACCTGACTCCGCCGTCATAGTCGTGGTGGGGGACGGTGCCGCGATCTATGAGCAGCTGGCCGCGATCGCGCCGGTGCGGATCATCGACGTGGACGGCAACCCGCTCACACAGGACGATCTGACACCTACTGTAACGGCAGTCGCGTTCGACGCGGCGCAACTCGTTCCCCGGCGCGACTCACTCCAGATCGTCGTCCAGGGTAACGTGTTCGGTGGGATGGTGACCGAGATCGAGGCGGAGGGCGACGAGGTGGTCTACCGATCCAAGACGACCATCCCGATGATGGGTCTCAATCAGGAGACCGAAGTACGTATGAGTGCGGGAACGTTCGCGCTTCGGTCGGTCGACCAGATTGGCCAACTCCAGGGACAGTCCGCCGAGACCCACCTGACGGTCGAGGGTGGCAGGATCACCGGCCACGCACAGACCCCCCAGCCCGGTGGCACCATGAAGGAAGCCGACATCGACACGACCTTCACCGAGGGGATGCTGTCCTCGGAGCAACTCCAGGTGCTGATTCCTGCCCTCCCGCTTGCGGAAGGCGAGTCGTTCACGTTGAGCGTGCTCGACAGCGAGGACGCAACCATCAAACCCTACACCATCAAGGTGGAAGGCGTGGAAGAGGTCACCGTACCGGCCGGCACGTTCGGCGTGTTCCGTGTCTCCGTGATGGGCGGCGATGAACAGTTTGTCTTCTACATCTCCCGCGAGACTCCACGCAAGATCGTGAAGATGGAGATAGTGGGGCAGCCGGTGGTGTTCGAGTTGGTGAAGTAGGACGTACCGGCGGTCAGTTCGTGCGCCGGCGACGGCGCCGGTGGTGGGGGCGGGGGGGGCCCCCCCCGCCCCCGGGCGCCCCCCCCCCCCCCCCCCCC
>JADFNB010000078.1 GCA_022563595.1 Gemmatimonadota bacterium | reverse complement strand
AACGCAAATGACTCGCGGTCTCGTCGAGAACGTCGCTCATCCGTGTCAGCAGCAGCTCCTCCCCCGAACGTCTCGCCGTTCCGGTGAGCCACAGACCGATGAGCCCGAGGGGTACGACAGCCACCGACACCACTACGAGCAGCATCCTGGTGCGAAACGAGATCGTCCAGCGCATCGCTTACGACTCGTCGGTCTGGTTGCGAGTCTTGCCGACGAGGTCGGCCAAGCCGTGCTTTTCGATTAGACGGTCAAGCCGTGGGCGTGAGACCTCGAGAATCTCGGCGGCCCGTGACTTGTGGCCGCCTGTGACCCGCAGGACTCCCGCCACGTGAGCACGCTCGGCCTGCTCCAAAGACGTGACACGTGCCGGTCCTGAGGGGGAACCCTCCAGTCCGAGATGTTCCGGTCGGATCACGCTTCCCGTCGTCATCACGACCGCGCGGGTAAGACAGTTTTCCAGCTCCCGCACGTTGCCCGGCCAAGAGTGGCCGAGCAGGAGATGCATCGCCTCTGGCGACAGGGATGGAGGACGGCGACCGAGGACGTCGCTCGCCTTCGAGATCAGGTGCTCGGCGAGCAACGACACGTCCTCCCCGCGGTCGCGGAGCGGCGGCACGACGATCTCGACGACCCGTAGGCGATAATAGAGATCTTCTCGGAACCTGTCCGTCGCCACGAGGTGCTCGAGATTTCGATGCGTTGCCGCAATGACGCGGGCGTTGGTGCGTTCCGGGCGCTCCGCGCCGACCGGATAGAACTCATGCTCTTGAAGTACCCGCAGGAGTTTGCTCTGAAACTCGAGCGACGTGTCCCCGATCTCATCGAGAAAGATGGTACCGTCGCCGGCCAGGGCGAAGCGCCCCCGCCGATCGCCGACCGCTCCGGTAAACGCGCCCTTCACGTGGCCGAAGAGTTCCGATTCGAGGAGCGTTGCGGGCAGCGCCGTGCAATCGACCGCCACGAACGGCGCGGACGCGTGCGCCGAATTCGTGTGGATCGCCCGCGCGATCAGCTCCTTGCCCGTGCCGCTCTCGCCACGGATGATCACATTTGTCGGGGTTCCCGCCACCTGGCCGATCACCTTGAAGATCTCCACCATGCGCGGGTCGCGACCGATGAGCGAGGTGGTATCTGGGGTGGCCTGCTCGGTTGCAGCGCCAAGGTCGGCATCGATCCGCCGGTCGGCGAAGACATTGTCGAGAATGCGGCGCAGCTGATGCAGGTCCAGCGGCTTGACGAGGAAGTCCACCGCTCCCTCGCGCATCGCCGTCGCTACCGTCGGCAAGTCTTGGTACGCCGTCATCAGGATCACGGCGGTGTCCGGATTTCGTTCCTTGAGCAGGGTGAGCAACTCGAGTCCTCCGATTCCCGGCATTCGAACGTCAGTCAACACGACGTCGGCAGGGGAGTCGGCCAGCAGGGACAGGGCGGCCTCGGCATGCTCGGCGGTTCGCACGTTGGTGGTCCCGTCCTCGAGCGCCTCCGCGAGGGACGTGCGAATTCGGGCATCGTCGTCGACGATGAGGATGGACCGGTTCACGGCGTACTAAACAGACAAGTCATAGGGCAATTTGTGAGTGCCGCCGGGGTGGGGCAAGCGAAACGACGGGCGAAATCGATACGGTGGGGAATCGCCGGAAGCCGTGATCGCTCTCAATGCTCAACAGGCATCTGCTTTCCCTTGTCCCAAGTATGTCCTGTGGTCTTGGTGGTGTCGAGCCGCCCCGGATGAGACTTCCGGGTAGCGGCCGACTACGGATATAGGTCAGATAAGGGGCCGGCCAGCCTACGCATCATTTCGCCGGGGACCCCTGCGGCGGGCGCGTCTCGACGGACGGCGAATATCATCCCTCCACCACATACATCCGTGGAGGCTGCAATGAGCGAGCGTCAGGTGACGCGGCGCGATTTCATGAAGGCTTCGGCGAGGCGCTCGGCTGCCGAAACAGCGCGACGGTTCGCCTCTTGCTTCATTCCGCGTCGCTCCGCTCGATCCGGGCCCTGTATTGCTCAACCGCCACGCCGATCCGCTCCAGCTCGTCCGACACCGTCGAGAGCTCTTCGGGCATCACCGCACGAGTCTGCAACCAACGACGCCCAAACTTGGCCAGAGACGAAGCGTACGCCGCAACCTCATTGGCGCCGAACGACGCGGCAGTTCCCTCGAGAGAATGCGCTACCCGATGGAAGGTCTCAGCCACCGCCGGATCGAACTCCTCCGCTAGGGCATCGAGAGCCGAACGCATGTGACGGACTCGAGCACCCAACCCTGCGGAGAACTCCCGGCGGACCTCGGCCAGCGGGTCGAGCCCACCTGTCGCGTCGCGAGACGGGACGTCAGCCATCCGTTCCACGGCAGAGCTGGCGGATGCGGGCCGCAAGCTCGTCCGGTTCGAACGGCTTGAAGAGCACGCCCGCGGCGAGGGACGATTCGATTTGCGCCTCATCCAACCGCTTCCGCGCCGTCAGAAGCACCACCGGGATGCCGGCCGTTTGGGGGTCTTGCGTCAGACGCCGGCACGGCTCATACCCGTGCATCTGCGGCATCATGACATCTGCCACCCGGCGGCCAGCACATAGCGCCGCAGCTCGGAGCGGCTGAAGCGCGACAGCGGCAGACCCAGCTTGGCGGGCAGTTCACACGCCAGCGCTTTCACCTCGGCGACCACGCGAGGGGGAAAAAGCACAGGGTCGACCTCGGCGGGAACGATCCTCAAGCCCCGCGAGGCGTTCTTTGAAGAAGCGCTTGCGCCACTTGCTCACGACGGGACGTGGCAGGTCGAGACGCTCCCCGATCGCCTTGTTTTCGAGACCCTCGGCGGCGAGCAGTACGATCTTGGCGCGCACCACGTCTCGATACGGAAACGTATAGTGACGTGCCCTCGCCTCGAGCACTCTGCGTTCTTTCGGTGTCAGCATGATGACGTACGGGCTTGATCTCGGCATCATCGATCTCCTGGCCGCATTCAAGATGCCGACTTGGGCCGGAGAGCGCCAGCCTATTATACGTCATCGCATTTATGTCCACTCGTACTAGCCGTGGCAACCTCCCAACCCGCAGTGAACTCCAGGGTCACCTTGATCAGCTGACGGAGATCTGGATCATCATCGATCAGCACAACTCGGAAAGGAGATGTCATTCGTGTAGCACGCGTTCCTTGAATGCCATCGGAAGGAGAATCGGGCTTGTAACTGCGGTTCCAATCTGCAAATATTGCATTAGTGATACCAAAAATCTACATCCTGGACGACGACCTCAGCTACGCGAAGCTGTTGGCTGTCAACCTCGGACCGGCCGGCCGTTTCCGCCCCGAGGTCTTTGACGACGCCGAGAAGCTCTTGGACCGGCAGGCCGAGGAGCCACCGGATGCGGTAATCACCGACCTTGTGATGCCCGGCGTCGACGGTATCGAGGTCACGCGTCGGCTGCGGAAGATCGATCCCCACCTGCCGATCTTCGTGCTCACGGCGCATGCCGAAATGGACAGCGCCATTGCGGCGCTGAAAGCCGGCGCCAACGAGTACCTGACCAAGCCGGTCAATATGGACGAGCTCACGACGTTCCTTGAGCGGGCGCTTAAGGAGCGGCCCATGCGGGAGGAGGCTACGTCCCTCGAGCAGGCCCGCAAAGAGGAGTTCTCGACCGGGGCCATCCTGGGTGCACATCCCAAGGTCGAGGAGGTCCGGGAGTTCGTGCACCGTGTAGCGGCGATCCCGCACCCCACGGTCCTTCTGCTGGGCGAGAGCGGGACGGGAAAGAACCTGGCGGCCCGTGCGATCCACTATTCGAGTCCACATTCCACCGGCCGGTTCGTCGAGATCAACTGTTCCGCGCTCCCGTCACATCTCCTGGAATCGGAACTGTTCGGCTACCAGAAGGGGGCGTTCACCGACGCCCGGGAGTCGAAGCGGGGACTAGTCGAGGTTGCGAACGGCGGGACCCTGTTCCTCGACGAGGTGGCCGACCTGTCAGTGGAACTCCAGGCCAAGCTGCTCAACTTCCTCGAATCCCGGCGGTTCCGGCGCCTCGGTGGTACCGAGGAAATAGAGGTGAGCCAGCGGCTCATCACCGCGACCAATAGCGATCTGGAGCAGCGGGTCCGCAGCGGTCAGTTCCGCGCCGATCTCTATTATCGGGTCAGCGTGGCCACCCACACGCTCCCGTCGCTGCGGGAGGTCAAGGAAGACATCCCGCTTCTGGCCGACCATTTCAGAGAGCTCTTCAATCGGGAGTTCCGCAAGGAGACCGTCTCCATCAGCCCGGCGGTGCTCGAGATGCTGCAGCGCTGGGACTGGCCGGGCAACGTGCGAGAGCTCAGGAACGCCATTGAGCGGGCCATGATCTTCGCCGATGGTGCTGCCCTCAAGCCCAGCGACCTTCCCGAGCTTGGCGGCCTCGAGGTCACCACCGGCGCCCCCGAGGCCAACGACGCCTTCAAGATCACCAGGGGTGTCACCCTCGCCCAAGCGGAGAAAGAATACATCCGCTGCACCCTGGCCGACTGCAGCGGCAGCGTGCAGCGCGCGGCGGAGAGCCTGGGCATCTCGCGGAAGAGTCTATGGGAGAGGCGGAAGAAGTACAAACTGAGCGACTAGAGAAAGCCGACCCCACCTCAGCCTGGGAAACCCGTTACCGTCACTGTTACCGAACGGGTAGCGGGCCAGCCCCGCCGGGTGCTTCGCTGCCCTTCGCCCCGATGGCGTAACTCTCAACGCAACAGACAGTTACGTCGCTAGGCATCAGGGTCAATCGGGGGGTACGGTCCTTGCCTTCCACAATGTCACCATGCGTGTAATCGAGCCGAACATGGTGTTGTGTTGCCCACATTGCGATACGAGCGCGGACTACGACCGGGGAGCGTTCATTGGCCACTGGGCTGTCTCTGTAGCGTGCAAGCTCCCCTTGGCGTGGTGGAACGGCGCTCGACAAGCAGAGACCGCCCGACGGCATCCCCGACCCGTGTCACAGCTCAGCGGGGAAGCATGACCAAAGCCTGTCAGCGAACCTTCTTCTTGAGTCTCTCCCTTCTCATCATGGGAGGCCTCTCGGGTTCCCTGGAGGCGCAGGCGTTCGGCAACGGCTATTCGTTCCGGCGTGAGATCGATTTCACTGACGCCCAGGTGGTTAGCGGTGCACACACCAACTTCCCGGTCCTCATATCAACCACCCTGACCGATCTCAAGACGACCGCGAACGGCGGCAACGTCGAGAACGCCAACGGCTACGATATCATCTTCACGTCCGACCAAGCCGGCAACACCCAGCTGGCCCACGAAATCGAGAGTTACACCGCCTCCACCGGCGAGATCATCATGTGGGTGCGCATCCCCTCGTTGGTGTCAACTACGAAGATCTACCTGTTCTACGGCAACAGCAGCATCTCCTCGTTCCAGGGAAATGTCACCAGCAATGGGGTCACGGGGGTTTGGGACGACAACTACGAAGGCATCTGGCACCTGAACGAGGACCCGTCCGGATCGGCGCCTCAGATGCAGGACGGCACGTCCAACAACAACGACGGAAGCTCCAACGGGTCTATGACTTCGGGCGATCGGGTGGACGCGAAGATCGGAAAGGGAATCGACTTTGATGGGTCGAACGACTGGATTCAAGCTAACGACAGCCCGAGTCTAAACCTCACCGGAACCGCATTCACTCTCACCGCGTGGGTCAAATCGACCGTAAACCAGAACGACGACACCGGAATCATAATCAAAGGCACCGGCCTCTACGAGATACACTTGGGCGTGCAAGGCTCGGACGTGGGTAATACGAGGGTCTACACGACCAGTTCCACCTACTTGAGCGGACCAACCGTTCTGAGCCAGAACGTGTGGTATTACATGGCCGGCATCTATAACGGATCCACTCTCAAGCTGTACTTGAACGGCACCGAAAATGCCACCGCCAACAATAGCGGGAACATCAGGTCGACGGCGACCTACGCACTGGTCATCGGGCGGCGTGCGATTGGTGACAACCGGTTCTTTCAAGGAGTGATCGACGAGGCCCGTATTTCCGGTACTGCGCGCTCTGTCCCGTGGCTGCAGACGGAATACAACAACCAGAATGCACCTGCTTCGTTTTACGCCGTAGGCGCCGAAGAAGGGGCCACTGCCACTCTGCCGTTCACCGACAACTTCACGCGGGCCAACAGCAGCTCGGTAGGCAACGGCTGGGTGGATACCGAAAGCGGGTCGGACGATGCCAAGATAAGCAACAACCGACTGGTCTTCGACGCCAACAACCTGACTAACTCCCCCATAGTGCAACACACTTTCACCTCGGTGTCCTCCGGATTTCTCAGGTGGACGTATGTCTTCAATTGGGATCGCACCGGCGCTGAGTGCTGCTACGAAGTCTGGATGCAGTTGGGGAACAGTGCCACCATGGTCAGCCCGAGCACCAGCAACAACACCGGTGTGGCGGTTAACCTCAAGTGGGCCGGCACCAGCAATGGGATGACCAATCACGAAGGCTTCGGCTACGTGCAGGGGGCCTCGACCACCGAAGTAGCGGTCGTAAGCGGCGGGTCGGGCAACGACCATACCATCGAGGTGATCGCTAACTTGGACAACAACACGTTCACGCTGAAAATTGACGGCACTGTACAAGCTAGCGGTGTGGCGTTCGATAACAACGTAGCCATCGATGCTGTCCGCATCTATGCCGACGAACTCGGCGGCGGCAACTTCGCCACGCGGGAATTCGACGATCTGACCATCGAGACCGTTACGGCGACCCAGTATCTGGTGACGTCGAGCAGCTCGAGCCCGGTGGCGGGCAGTGGGGTAACGATCACGGCGCAGCTGGCGGACGT
>JADFNB010000006.1 GCA_022563595.1 Gemmatimonadota bacterium | reverse complement strand
AGGCCCGCTCTTAGGAGTTCCGATGCCGAGCAAACACCGCTTAGCCGCGATCGCTACTGTCGTGGCCGTCACGTGGTCGTGTGGAGACGGAACGACCACGCCACCCGCTCCCCAGCCGACAACCCTCGAGCTGAGTCAGACCATCGTCGCGCTCGACGCGATCGGGGCAACGCAGCAGTTGAGTGCGACCGTGAAAGACCAGAATGGCCAGACCATGTCCGGCCAGACGGTGACCTGGTCATCGGCGGCGGCAGGTGTCGCGACCGTGAATAGTAGTGGGTTGGTGACGGCGGTCGGGAACGGGCAGGCCGATGTGACGGCGTCCTCGGGGAGCTTGAGCGCCACGGTGGCTGTGACTGTCGCGCAAGTGGCGACGCAGCTCGCCAAGGTGGCCGGCGGCGCGCAGACGGGTGTAGTCGGTACACAACTCGCGGTTGCCCTCGAGGTCGAACTCCGGGACCGGCTCGGCAACGCTGTTCTCGGAGGTGCCGGTGGCGCGGTCGCCAGCACGGCGGTCGCCAGCACGGCGGTGGCCAGCACGGCGGTCGCCAGCACGGCGGTCAACTTCACGGTCTCGCAGGGTGGCGGCTCGGTCGCTGACACCTCGGTGAGCGTTGGCGCTAACGGCCGTGCATCCACCACCTGGACTCTAGGGACGGCCGCCGGGGCCGCTCACGAGGCCACGGCGAGCCTGACGGGGGGCTCGATCTCGACAACCTTCAACGCCACAGCGACGGCGGGTCCGCCAACGGCCGCGCTCAAGGCATCTGGCGACGCGCAGAGCGGGACGGTGGCGACCCCCCTCGCGGCGCCCCTGGTCGTACATGTCGAGGATCAGTTCACCAATCCCGTCCCGGATGAGGTGGTGACCTTCGCGGTGACGCAGGGCGGCGGATCCGTCGACTCCGCGTCCGTGATGACCGACGCAAACGGCGATGCCCCGGTCAATTGGACGCTTGGCAACGTGCCGGGCGCCAACGAGGTCACCTTCACGGTCGCGAGCCTGCCGGCGGGGACCTTCACCGCGACGGGTCAGCTGGGCCCGCCCGCGAATGTCGTGGTGACGGCCGGCGACGCCCAGAGTGCCACGGTCAACACGGCGGTTGCCACGCTGCCATCGGTGCAGGTGACGGATGTGGGCGGCAACCCGTTGAGCGGCGAGTCGGTGACGTTTGCGCCCACCGCGGGCGGCGGGAGCGTCACGGGCGGGACGACCACCACCGACGGGAGCGGCAACGCGACCGTCGGAAGCTGGACCCTGGGAACGACGGCGGGAGCCAACGAGCTGACGGCAACGGCGACATCCGCCTCGACGACCATCTCGGCGACCGGGCTTCCGGGACCGGCGGCGAGCCTCGCGGTGGACGCCGGTGACGGCCAGTCCGGGGTTGTCGGGTCCGTCGTGCCAATCCCGCCGTCGGTGCTCGTCACCGACGAGTTCGGCAACACGGTCCAGGGCGAAAGCGTCGGCTTCGCGGTCACCTCGGGCGGCGGCTCGGTGACGGGAACGCCGGCCACCAGCGATGCCTCGGGAATCGCTGCCGTAGGCAGTTGGACGCTGGGCGGGACTCCCGGCTCCAATACGCTCGACGCGACCTCAGGTGCTCTCACGCCGCTGACCTTCACGGCGACCGGTGTGGCGGCCACGCCGGACATGGTGGCCGTGAACGATGGCGACAACCAGACCGGCCTGGTCGGCTCGCCGGTCAATATTCCTCCGTCGGTCCTCGTGACCGCCGGCGGACTCCCGTTCCCCGGCGCGACCGTCACGTTCAGCGTAACGGGCGGCGGCGGCAGCAGCATGACCAACGTGGCCGTGACGGGCGCAGACGGGATTGCACAGGTCGGTGAGTGGACGCTCGGCGCGGCGGCGGGGAGCAACACGCTCAGCGCCACGGTGACAGGTGCGGGCATCACCGGCAACCCGGTGACTCTCACCGCGACCGGCCAAGACGCGGCGTTCAACATCGAGGTGCGGTTCCTGTCCGCACCGACAGCTGCTCAACAGACGGCGTTCGACAACGCGGAAACCAAATGGGAGAACTTGTTGTTCGGCGATCTTGCCGATCAGGCGGTGAATATTGCTGCTGATGCGTGTGGGATGAATACCAACCCGGCAGTCAACGAGACCATCGATGACCTCGTCATCTTCGTCCGTCTCGAGGCGATCGACGGAGTGGGCGGCGTCCTGGGTTCCGCCGGGCCGTGTATCATTCGGAGTGGGACAGGCGGCCTCCCAGCGTACGGGATCATGCGGTTTGACACCGATGACCTCCCGAACATCGAGGCGGCCGGGCAGCTCGAGGACGTCATACTGCATGAGATGGGTCACGTGCTCGGTTTTGGAACCCTTTGGCCGACCTTCGGCTTCCTGCAGAATCCCTCGTGGCCTAGCAGTCCTGGGGTAGACACGCACTTCGACGGACCTCGCGCGATCGCCGAGTTCGATGCGATCGGCGGCACGAACTACACCGGCGGGGCAAAGGTGCCAGTCGAGAACACGCAGGGTGGAGAGGGGACGCGTGATGGTCATTGGCGAGAGTCCGTATTCGACGCCGAACTCCTGACCGGGTTCATTGAAGCGTCCGGTTCCATGCCGCTGAGTAGCCTGTCGGTCGCCGCTATGTGGGATCTCGGGTACCTGGTGAACCTGTCTGGGGCGGAGCCCTATTCGGAGACCTTCACCCTGCGAGCGGGACCTCCGTTAGCCTCGGAGTTGCGCGATGAAATCTGGCGCGGGCCCATCTACGTTGTTGATACGAGAGGACGGGTGATAAGTGTCATCGGCCGATAGGCGCCTCAAAGTGGACACGCGGCTAGTAATGCCGGTCGCGTTCGGTTTGCTCGCCGTCCTGACGCTCCAAGGGTGCAGCCAGTCTTCGAATGACCATGCGGCGGCGACGCCGAGCCCGTTGACCTGCGCTCCGGTTCAGCGGAATCTCGCTCCCGACGCCACGGCTGACGAACTTGCTGGGACGTACCGCCTCACCATGGTCCGCACTCCGGGGGACAGTCAGCGAGTCGAAGGCACCCTCGTGCTCGTTCCACAAGTCGATTCACTCCGCACCTTGCCGATGCCCGATCGCGCCCCGCAGCCGCGGCCGACAGTGCCGTTAATCGGGACTGCCGATATCGCCGTAGAGGAAGTCGGCGCTCACCGCCTGGGCGACCTCATGTCGGAAGATCCGACCCGGCCCGGCGTCATCATCGTGCGTAGGCCGGGTGAGATCACTATGCGCTTCGGGTCGGACGTGAACATCCGAGAGATGCCGGCGTTCGATGGCGGGTACCTCGCCTTCTTCGTCGCCCAGGTCGATGGCAACGGGTTCGCAGGGGGGTGGTCGAGCGGCGTTCAAGTGCGGTATGCTGAGGGCTATTTCTGCGCGGTCCGAATGAGCGAATAGTCGGTGCCACTACGGACGTGCAAGAACGGGGCTCCTCGATGAGGAGCCCCGTGTTGTTCGCAGCCTCGCTCTGGACGCCTTGGTTCTACACGAGCGCGTCTTCCCGCACCGTCACCGCGATCCGGAACCACGGCGCCGGATGCTCGCGGTTGTGCCGCTCCACCGCGTAGCGTGCGGCACTCACTCCACTGACGACCTCCCGCACGAATTCCTCAGGTAAATCCTCGACATCCGCCGCAAGCGTCAACGACGCCACGTAATCATTCAGGAAGCAGCGGTTGGGCGACGGCGTCCGCTGCGGCGTCGCGAACACCCTGTCGTGCTCGAGCCGCAGCGTGAAGTCGACGATGCTCTCCTGGGCGTGCAGCTGCACGATCAGCGAACCCGACCCGATCCCGTCGGGAAACGTGACCGGCGCCTCGAGGCGGACGTCCCGGCCGGTGCTGGCATACAACACCGTCGCGGTGTTGCTCGTCACGCGCTCGAGCAGCGCCGCGGTCGCCTCGACGAGGCGTTCCGACACAGCTACCGGCGTTGCTACGATTGGCGCGCTCATATCCATGCTCCTGTGCTACCCACTTTGGTAACGTCGCGAGAAGCGTGCCAAGTTCCCGTGTCCATGTCTCATTCGCGTAAGTGACCATCTCGTGAAGGATTACACTAATGTGACCTGTCTCTAGTGTACCTGTTACGGGACAACGGTGCTGCGTTCCGCGGCCGAAATGGACACGTCGCGTCCTGCGCCAACTGCCAGTGTGACGCGGCGCACGGGCGGCGGGGAACCTGTGACCGGGAGCGCGCCGTTCTTATATAAGGAGGTTTTTGGTGGAGCAACTTGTCCCGTTTGTCGAACAGTATGGTTATTGGTTCCTGTTGGGGATCGGTTTTATCGAGTACGCCGGGTTCCCGGTCGCCAGCATACCGGTGCTCCTGGTTGCGGGAGCCATGGCCGCGATGGGATCGTTGCATCCCGTGCCGGCCGTGCTCGCCACTGCGACCGGCGGCCTGATGGCTGACGCGCTCTGGTACGCGCTCGCCCGCCGCAACGGTGCACGGCTCGTCGGACGGGTATGTGCGCTCACGACCAATCCGAGGGCATGCATCCGTGGGGTGACCGACCGGGTCGGGCGGGTGGGTCCGCTCTTCATTCTGCCGGCGAAGTTCATCCCGGGCACCGGGAACCTGGTAGCGGCCGCGGCGGGGTTCGCCGGTGTCCGGCCGCGGGTTTTTCTGGCGCTCGACGCGGTGGCCGTCACCTTGTGGGCGGCTGTGTACATCGCCGTGGGCTGGATCTTCGCCTCGCGTGTCGAGGTGGCGGTGGGATGGATGGTAGGGATCGGTCGGTTCGCGGCTCTGGCCGTCGTCGTACTGGTCGCCGGCGCCGTGGTCGTGCGGGTCATCAAGACGCGCGCGCATCAGCGGGGGCATACCAGCCTCCTGCCCGACGGCGCGGCCGCGGTGCTGCCGGTCCAGCAGCCGACGGGCTGACGACGCGATTTGCCGCCGGCCACGGGCGAGCGTATGTTGGCGTGGTTGCAATGCCGATAGTGACCGCAATGGATTCTCACCCCCCGCTAGCCCGGCTAGCCGCACTGCTCGCGGTTGCCGCCGCTGCGTGTGACTCCGGCGGGGTCGATAGCGCGCTGGCGCCCGCGGGCCCGGCGGTCGTGATCAGCCCATCCAGCGTGACACTCGACGCCGTAGGCGATCGCCGCCGCCTCACGGCTAGCGTGCTCGGCGCGGATGCCACACCGGTCCCGGATGCCAGCGTGACGTGGCGCTCGGACGACACCACGATCGCCAACGTGACGGAGGACGGACTGGTCATTGCCCGGGCCAACGGCATGACTGTGGTCACCGCCGCCTGGGATACGCTGGTGGGACGCGCGGAGGTCTCGGTTGCCCAAGTAGGCGTTTCGTTGTTCAAGGTGTCCGGTGATGAGCAGGCCGGCGTGCTGGGGCAAACGCTCGAACGCCCGCTCGTCGCCCGCGTGACCGACCGTTTTGGGCACCCCGTCAGAGATGCGACCGTGTTTTTCCGCATCGAGTCGGGCGGCGGCACGTTGAGTGAGCCCACTCCCCACACGAACGCCGAGGGCAACGCGTCTACCCGCTGGACACTCGGCCCCACCGACCGGGACCAGACGGTCGCGGCGTCGCTCACGCCCGGCGCGCTGACTCCCGCCATCTACAACGCGACGGCCCGCCAAGCGGCAACGGCGTCACAGCGCGGCTAACGTGAGCGGTAACAGGCGTTCAGGCCGTGTGAGAACTCGCTACGACTAGAAACTGGGAGCGAGCAAGCCGCCGCAGGTACTCGTAGTCCTCGACACGATAGGGCGGTAAAGGCCAGGGGTGTGACATTGGGCGGTCTCCGTGACAGGTACGGCCCAATGTGTCCTCAGGGGATGATTGGTGTATTATTGATTGAGAGCTGAGCAGGGATGTTCCGATGCATAATCCGCCCGTTGTTGTCTTGGTGGCCGCTGGTCTCCTCGCTGCGTGTAGTCCCGATGTAATCCAAGCGCCGGAAGCTGGTCCACCTGCCGCGATTCGCAAGATCCGGGGCGACTTACAGCGTGCTGACCCCGGGGTAACGCTCGCTTCCCGGCTCTCAATCGAAGTCTCCGATAGTGCGGGGGTGCCGGTTCGCGGTGCTCCCATTGCATGGCGGTTCCGGAGCGGGAGCGGCCAGCTCGAGCCCCTTACCGCGGCGACGGACGCGGCAGGTAAGGCCAGTACGACAGTGCACCTCGGCTCCACGGTGCGGGACATTGTCGAGGTGGAGGCGCAGGTCACCTCAGACTCGAGTCTGCGGACCGTTTTTTGGGTGCTGATTGGCGACGCAGTGTTCGGTCCGCCGCCGGTGACGGTAGACGCATCCGTGCGAGTCGGCGACGGCTACTTCAGGCCGCTCTCGGTCAGCATCCCCGTGGGTGGCCGGGTTATTTGGACGCTCGAGGGTGCACAGCCGCACTTCATCACCATGGAGACGGGGAAGCCAAAGGTCCGCATCCACAGTGGCACCCCCAACCTTTCGGGAAGCGGGAGTTATATCGCCGTCTTTCCCGATTCCGGCACGTTCACCTTCCGCTGCGGCTTTCACTGGGATACCGAACCGCGGGGAACGGTACATGTCAGGTAGCCCACTACTGTAGCTGCCCTAAGACGCCATGAGGCCGTGTGAGAACTCGCTACAACTGAACGGGGAGCGAGCACGCAGCGCGGTGAGCGGGACATTCTGCTGGAAGGGGCGGGAAACTTGGGTGCGATCGCTGCCGGGGATATAGGCCATGAGCGGAAGCTCGGAAAAAGCGAGCACTGGCCAAAACACGGGACGTACAATATATGGAAGGCCAGGAGTTTTCACCCAGGCTCCGCGCAGGTTAGGGATGCTGCTTATCATGGGACATCCACACGTATTCCCAGCACGGTCTCAACAAACGTCGGTGGCCCCTGCCTGTCGTAGACCAACCGTAATTGGTAAGAGCCTCGAGGCACCTCGGTGATAGTCAGCTCATAGCCAAACAGGGCAAGCACCTGTAGGCAGAAGCCGTCACGCCGACTGGCCATAACCGTTGCTACGAGCGTGTCGCCTTCGATCTCAGCGGCGGCGCTAAAGTCGTAGCAAGGCTCGTTGACCCCGATCGTTGCCGTAATCCGGACCAACCCTGGCTCCGTTGCGACCTGTGGTGTGATGTCGGGTCCGCCGGTACGTTCAACCGTGATCTCTACGTGAGGCCCACCCGGCTCGAGAGCGCCGTCACAGGCCGTTACGGCGATGAGGCTAAGCAAGACAATGATCCAAGCCATTCTGGGATCCATTACTGAAGTCGCCTGACGAGCTCAATTGAGCGAATGACGTTCACCATTGGCCGAGAGACACGCTGGGATCGGGAGAAGGCTGGAGACGAGTAGCGCACGTCAGTCTATGAAGACGTAGAAGACGTCGGGGTTGCCGTGCAGGCTCGTCGAGAACGCCAGCATTGTCCCGTCCGGCGAGATCGCCGGGGCATACGCCCCGCCGGTCTCTGGAACCGACTCGGTTGCTCCCGTTTCCAGATCGATCCAATGGAGTCCGTCGAATCGGCTGACGAGAAGGCGACTACCTGAGGGGTGGAAGCGCGGTTCGGAGCCGGAGGTCAGCATCCACGAACTGTCGGCCGCGAGATCGTAGAGCACGATGGTCCATGTCGGCGCCGTGATCGTCACGGTTTCTTGGATGCAACACAGGCCGCGAGAGCATATGTCGGTGACACTGTCCGCGATTGCGGGAACGGCTACGGCGAGGAGTGATCCGTCCGGAGACAGTGCTGGGAAGGCGCCGGGGCCGATCGACTCGGCTGGAGCGGACGGTCGCTCGACCTCGAATCGCCACACCGTCTCACCGTCCGAGAGGTACGCGACCGGGCTGTCTTCCACGCTGGCGGGGCCGAACGGGTTGACGCTGCGTTCGATGAGCTCGTGATCGGCCGGCCGGATCCTGATCCGGTGGTCGCACGGCAAGGTGCTCGCGTTGTTGGGCAGAAGCAGGTTGCGGGTGGGGAGCGAGCTCAACGGCCTCCCGTCTTCCGGTTCCAACACGATGACGGTGAGCTCCACCGCCGGGGGAGCCGGCGGACAGCCAGCACAGGTCTCGACACCTTCGAGCGCCGTGTTCCATACGACGAGGTATCGGCGCTGCCGCTCCATCCCGATGTGACCGACGGGGTTTCTCAGTACCGCCCGGTAGATGCCTGCCTCTTCACGGACGTCGCCGCTATCGACCGGGGCGCTCAAGACGCGCCAGTCGCTGCCGAACGCGGCGAGCCCCCGGCTGCGATAGACGATGCGCCGTCCGTCGGGCGTGAAACCACGCACAACGTCGGGGCCGGTGTTCCAGGTGACGCGAAAGAGGCCCGGGCGGATCTCCTGTGGCTCGAACGCCTGGCGCGTGAAGAGGACATCGTCCGGTGGCTCGCATGCGAGCGGCGCGACGGCGCCGAGGACGACAACGGCAAGGCGGGTCGGAATGCTGGTCAACGAGTCGCTCCTACTCCGGGTTTCCACTGGACTATGGTACATGCACGCCGGCAACGTGCTACCTACCCCGCCTTGGCCGCTACCGTTCCCCGTTGCGATTCGTCGAGATGGCAGCGTTTGGTTGAGGGGTGCGCCCCGTGGGTGACGGCTACGGGGCCGAGCCGTAAGGCCGTGCCTACTCTACGAGTGAGTCGGAGCCGGCGTCGGTCAAGCCGCCGTGGAGCACGGTCAGTCCCAGCTATTTCGCCCGAAGGGGGCGGGGGTCGCGGAAGGTGCCTGACAGGGGCACAAAAAGGGGCGCAGTCTCCAGAAGATGTGAAAGCGCCGCAGCGGAGATCCGTTGCGGCGCTTGGTGTTATGCGATGGAGCGGATGGGATTCGAACCCACGACCCCCTGCGTGCAAGGCAGGTGCTCTCCCAACTGAGCTACCGCCCCAAGCATGACAACTGCAGCAAGATAACCTATCCTGGCCAGCTGCTGACACTGCCGCTGTGCCACGTGTGTAAACCTCTCGCTGTTCGCACCCGACGCCCCCGCAGTGAGCCGCCGCTGAGGACGACTCCCAAGACGGTTTTTCGCCTTCGTGACGTCAGTCCTGCCGCAGTGCTTCCCCCCGCGCCAAGCGCTGCAAGTCCCCATGCTGCGCGCGGACGGCGGCCATCACGCGATCGACTAGCTGCTGCGTTAGCTCCCGCGAGCGGGGCATTGCGAGCAGGTCCGAGCAGTCGACTGGCGCTCCGTAGGACACGTAGATGCGCTTGAAGATCCGCGGAACGACGTGGCCGATAGGCAGGACCCGGTCCATGCCGTGGATGGCGACGGGGATTACCCGCGGCCGCGTCGACAGGATGACGAGGCCCGCTCCTGCCCGCCCGCGGCCGACCGAGCCGTCCCGCGACCGGGTCCCTTCCGGAAAGACGATCATCACTCCGTGGGGCAGTACCTTGGCCATACGACGGAGAGCCTGCAGGTCGCGGCGCCCCTCCTGAATCGGGATGCACTTCCAGTGGTCGGCCAGCCACGCCAACAGCGGGTTCTTGTAGAAGTTCTCGACCGCCGCCGGATTCCATGGCATCAGGTGAGGCTTGACCAACGATCTGGGGTAGTATGCCGCCAGGCCCACCAGGAAGCTGTCTATCATCGACTGGTGATTCGACAGGAGCAGCGTGTTCGGTTCATCACCCACGTTTGAGCGACCGACGACCGTGGTCCGGTTCAAGACGAAGAACCAGATCCAGAACAGCGTCACGGTCAGGTTCGTGACCAAATAGGTAGTAAGGGCCCAGAGAAACCTGGATAACCGTCCACGACGACTGGTTCTCGGTCCGCGCGGGTTCACAGCCACGCCGCCGCTCCGCCGTGCCTTTTCGTCGGCCTCACTCGATCCATCTCACCTCCGGTGCTGTGAACGCCCGTATGCTCTGCCTGCTGGTTCTCGGCGGCTGCCCCTGCCGGGGGCTCGACCCTACGAAGTTCGTCGACCTGCGCTTGAACACCGACCGTCCCTGGCTGATCGAGTTGGCAGCCTGCCCATCGGCGGGAAGTGTGGGCTGGTCTTAAGTTTCAAAGATCAGAGCCCGCGTTCACGCGACTACGTTATCCTGGGCCACGCCCGCGCAAACCCTGAAGAGGGTGCTACCTCGGGAGGGCTGTGCAGCAAGCCAAGATGATTCTAACCCCGACCGGCGGAATTCCAGAAGAGCTTGGGAGCCACGCAGCCTTGAGGGGGCAGTGGTCGCTTACGCCGGCCACCTCATCTACTACCGGAGGATCTTCATGGACGTCCCAGCAGATGAATACGAACGCATCGAACGGGAGATCGCGAGCGATGAGAGCCCTGTGGGAATTGATGCGAAGAAGACCCACATCATCATCCTGCACAAGTTGATGGAGATTGAAAAGCGACTGGCGGCGCTCGAGGAGAAAGTGACATAGGCGAATCCCGGGCCACCTCCATCACTCCTCTTCCCGATCGCCTGGCCGCTCGGATTGGGGCGCAATGTGCATCCTATGCCCGCAGTCACAAACACAGAATCCGTCCGGATGCTGATCGTCCGTCGCGCAATACTTGCAACGGTGCGTGTGCCCCTCCGCTGGCGTAGGCGGGAGCCGCTCACCGTCGGTTGTCAGGTAGCTGTCCGTGAAGCGGCGCGGAATGTCACTCATATCGTTTATGCGTAATCAGCATGCTGGGCGGCCATTTGTCGATGGAGCTTCTCGAAGCTCCGCTTGCAGGCCGTGGAGACACCACGGCCAATCCCATTCTTCACCTCGCATCTTGGTGGTGCCGAAGCCTGCCAGCGTTCTCGTGAACGCTTACCCCATCGAACGCGAACCGGCGCCGGTGAAGTAATCAACAAGGCGGTGCGCCTGCGCGCTGCGGTTTCGTTTCGTAACATCCCAACCCTTATTGCGGATATGAAACGAATACTGAAAGTGAAGCGGGCGACGCTGCTAGAACCGAACCGACAGGCCGAGGCCGAACCGACCGTCGCGCTGGGGCACGACGCTCACACGCAGTTGGTCGAGCGGGACTTCCTCCCAGCGGTCGCCGGTGAACGCGGAGCCGATGAGCGCGCCGATTCCGGCCCCGATGGCTGCTGCAAATCCTACCTTCCTAACGACTTCGCCTGCCGAGCAAGAAAGTTGTCCGCAGGCACTAATTGCGGCCAAGGACATGAGACCACCCATAAACCCAGCGCCTATGATAGCGCCCTCCGCTGTGCGCCCTTTCCGCCCCCGAATCACTTCGAGCCTAGTGATGACATCGATAGGCAGGCGACCAAGATCCAGGAACAGCGTGTCACGGGTCCACGAGACAACTGTTGCCATCTGCGTAGCATCGGGCCTGGTCCCAACACAACGTGTATTAGGAGGACACGGTTCCCGGTACGTCACCCGCACCCGGTCACCGACTTTGACGGGCGTACGCTCCTGCGCTGTGACGCGGGTGAGCGGCGCGACAGCGAGAACGGCAACCAGGAATGTGACGGGACGCATGAGCACCTCCTGCAAGTGTCCCGTCCAACTTGCGGATGCCTCGTCAAGCCCGAGTCAAGCAGGGGGTCCCCTCACACCAAGGCGCTCGCCCTGCGCGCATGGGACCGACCGAGGCACCGCTACGCGGAGTGTTCATCCGCAGCGCGCCTGTAACCCCATGGGATACAACGACTTCCGATGCGACTGTCCCGGAGTTGTCCCGGTTCCGCCCTGCTTCGTGAACGTTCGAGCGAACGGGCGGGGAACGCATGACGCGCCCGTTTGACAGCGCGAGTGCGCGGTCGGTGGTAAGGAGTCGGGCACCGCCCGGCGGGCCGCAAGGCGCCTGACGCTAGAGCGCGTGGAACGTGAGCTCCCGCCGATGGACACACCGGCGAACGTGAAGTCCTCCGCGTATTCGACCTTCCACTGGCGTAGCCGAGTGTCCGGGTCCATAGTGCAGGGGCCGGTCGGCGCGGCCATGCAGCTCGCTCACCGGAGGATCTCTATATAACGTCCCAGGCGACGGGTACGAACACTTGGGTTTGGGCCGCCCTCACTGTGTGCAAGGGAGATTCCTTGTGAAGAGTTTCATCTCGAGTCTGGTCTTCGCGGCCGTCGCCTGTGGTGGTGAGGCGGCACGCAACATCGCCGTCGAGATCGTGGAGCCGGCCAACGGAGCCGTGATGAGCGGCCCGGACGTGCGCGTTGTTCTCGTGGCAACCGGCGTCGAGATCGTCTCGGCTGCCGAAGAGAGGGAGGGCACAGCCCACCACCATCTGTTCGTGGATCGGGGCTCAACCTCGCCGGATGACACGATACCTTCCGGGGTGACAGGTATCCTTCATTTGGGCCGCGGCCAGACCGAGTTCGTGCTACGGGGGCTTGCGTCCGGCGAGCACACGGTGATTGCCTTGCTCGCGAACTGGGCTCACCTGCCGCTCCGCCCGCTGGCCGCCGACACGGTCAACTTTGCAGTTCGCCCATAGGTGGGCGGTCCCAGGCACGCGCGCCCTTCGTTACCACGGGCCAGAACAGCCGTTGAGGTTGGAGGAAGTTCCCGCTCCGGCTCCTGAACAGGGCCAGGTGGTTGTGCAGGTCACGATGGTGGTTGAACCTACCTCGCCCCAGCTACTGCTGCTCGGCGAGGTCGGTGCTGCGCCGTCCGAGGTTCTCCGCCGTGGCAGCCGCCGGCGGCTCGACCCTGCCCAGTTCGTCGAGCTGCGCCGCGGCCTCGAGCGATGCTCGGTCCCCCACCGCAATGCGCCGTCCGGTCACGACGATGAGTCCTTGCATCGTCATTTCGCGCAAGGTGCGCGAGACGGTCTCACGACTCGCGCCGATCATCTGGGAGATGGTCTGGTGGGTAATCCCTTTGGGGACGGTTTCCCCGTCGTTCTGGCTGGCCATCTCGAGAATCAGCCGCGCGACCCGCCCTTTGACGTCCAGCAGGACCAAACCGCCGATCATGCTGTCGGCACGGCGCAGCCGCTGGCAGAGCGCCCGCAACAACCCCGCGGAGATACCCGGCATCTCGGCAAGGCAGCGGCGGAAATCGTCGCGGCGTAGCACCAGCAGATCGGAGTCCTGCATGGCGATCACGTGCGCCGTCAGCGGTTGATCGTCGATGAGCGACAACTCTCCGAAGAAATCGCCCTTGGCCCGCGTGGCGAGGATCACCTCACGGCCGTCCTCCGCGGTGTGGACGATCTTGACCTGACCGGAGAGCACCACGTAGAGTGCGTCACCGGCGTCGCTCTCGAAGAGGATGATGCTGTCTCTCGTGTAGTTTCGGGTTATCGCCGCGTCGCGGATACGCCAAACGTCGCCTTCACGGAGCTGGGAGAAGAGCGGGATGCTGCGAAGTGTCGTGTCCAGAACCATATCTATCGGCCGCCTCCGGTGTTGAGCCTAAATACTACGAAACAACCGGTGGCGCAACGAAACGGGGACCGTTGGGTCCCCGTCGCCATATGCCCGGGGGGTGAGGGCCGCCCCGCCTATTTGGCCGCCGCCTCGAACCGCTTCGCCACTTCCTCCCAGTTCACGACATTCCACCACGCCGCGATATAGTCCGGCCGGCGGTTCTGGTAGCGCAGGTAGTAGGCGTGCTCCCACACGTCGAGCCCCAGTATCGGTGTTTTCCCCTCCATGAAGGGGCTGTCCTGGTTGGCGGTGCTTTCAACCGCGAGCGCGCCGTCCTGAACGACGAGCCACGCCCATCCGCTCCCGAACCGGCCGACACCCGCAGCGGAGAACCGTTCTTTGAACGTCGCGAAATCTCCAAACGCAGATCCGATCGCGTCGGCTACCTTGCCGCCCGGCTCAGCGCCGCCACCCGGACCCATGATCTGCCAGAACAGTGTGTGATTGGCGTGGCCGCCGCCGTTGTTACGCACCGCCGTACGGATGTCCTCAGGTACGGAGAAGACGCCGCGCAGAAGATCCTCGAGCGACTTCGTTTGTAGCTCGGGGTGTTTCTCGAGCGCCGCGTTCAGCTTGGTGACATATCCCTGGTGATGTTTGCCGTGGTGAATCTCCATCGTTCGCGCGTCGATATGCGGTTCGAGGGCGTCGAACGCGTACGGGAGAGGGGGGAGTTCGTGGGCCATTTGAAGAACCTCCGTCCTAGAGGCGAATCGCTTCCATGAATCTGGGAATATAAGGGTGGGATGGGAAGGCGGGAGGGTTGCGGCCTGCGAGTCGGTGGGAAAGTGAAAAATGCAAGGTGCCGGCGCGTTGTCACCATTCATCTCCCTGCACCCTTCCCGTTCAGAACAGCACTGTCACCCCGGCCCGCACCTGGCGCGCTTCCCCGAAGAACAGTGTTGGCTCGTTGAAATCGAGCAGGGCAGCCCGGCGGGCGGCGTTCTGTTCGGTGGGATCGAGAAACCCGTTCTCGTTCTCGTCGAAACCGGGCAGGTAGAACGGCGATTCCCGCGGGATCGGCGCCGCGCCCCTCGTATCCGCGGCCGCCCGGCTCTCCAGCTCGGGGACGTTGGGCGTGACACCGCCGTTCAATCGCGTGGTAACGAGGTTTTTCCGGTTCAGCAGGTTACGGCCCTCCAACACGAAGCGGAACAGACGTGGTCCCCAGCGGAACTCGCGGGTGAGACGTCCCGAGAGTGCTACCGACCACGGCAGGCGACGCTCGGCCGCTCCCGGTACCGGCAACCCCGAACCCGCACTGCCCCCTACCGACACGCGGAATCCGCCCGGGAGGGTCCAAAACGCGTTCAGATCGATGGCGTGCCGGCGATCGAACTGGAGCGGCACCTCGAGACGCTGGAGGTCGGTTTCGCCTTTCGCTGTCGAGTCGAACGCGCTCGATACCACCCCGACGGCGCGCTGTAGCGCATATCCAAGCTCGAAGCGACGACCGTCTGCGAGCCGGGCTTCGACCCGGATCTCCAACCCCTGTACTTTCCCGAAATCCAGGTTGGTGAAGATCTCACCACGTGTGGCGATGGCGATGCCACTGGTCGTGAGTCCCGAGAGGTCCTTGAGGAAACCCGTGAGTCGAACGATCAGGTCCTCGGTGAGCAGGTAGTCGAACCCACCCTCGTATTGGATCGCGCGCTCGAAGCCGAGATTGGGGTTACCCTGCCGTCGTACGGCGGTGTTGAGCGAGTCATCCAGCGCCTGATCGAAGAAGAACTGGAAGTCGGGTGGCTGCGAGAACCGTCCGAAGTTCCAGTGGACCGCGGCCCTGTCGATTCCGAGCAGCGCGAGCGGCATCGCGAAGCCGATCCTCGGGTGCATCAGCACGCGCCAATCGGTGGTTTCGATCGGCGCGCTCAGGTTGAGCCGATCGGCCGGCGCGGCGAGCTTGGGTTGGAACGCCTCGATACGCACGCCCAGATCGATAGTGGCCGCATCCATGGTGTACAATGTGTTGTGGAAGTACAGGGCGGCCGTCCTCGGATAGAACTGCACGAAATTGGGCGCTGAGCCCGCTACGGCGGCGGCGACATGCTGGTACGACTGGATGTGGTAGAGCTTGATGTTGCCGCCGAGCTTGAGGTCGTGTTGTGGCGATACGAGTGTTTGAAGTTCGAGCGTGAAGTCGGCGAAATCGCTGCGCGACCACTCTGCCACGCCGCTGGTGCCGTCGGTGACGAACAGGTCGGCGCCGAAGATACCGTACGGACTGCCCAGGCCGGAGTCGCTCGGGAGTACGTAGCCCGGCACGCTGCGGCCCGAGGCGATCTGCTCGGCGGCCGGCCCGCGTACGAACTCCTCGCCACGGAACCGCAGGTCGTTCACGCGGAAGCGCCCGATCCGCGTTCCCCGGTCCGGGTCAGGCACGCCGAGGTGGCGATCGAGTCGGGCGAGTGAGACGCGGGACGTGACCCGGATCGCCCGCGACCCGCTCACACGGAAGGTGCCGGTCAGTGCAAGCGTGCCAAGTGTCGCCGTCTCCCGCTCGGCGAGATACCCGCCCAACGCGTACTTGAAGCGTGTCGAGTAGAGCTCGTGCTGGTCGCGGTTCCGATTGACCGACAGGGCGGCACGAAGGTTCGCACCCAGCGGAATGTCCAACTTCCCGAAGGCGAAGTACCGGTCGCCCTCCTGATGCGGAATGATCGTGCGCTGGACGGGACACGGGAACGTGACCACGAGACAGGTGAGTCCCTCGACGCGCGGATCCTGGTCCGCCTCGGCGAAAGTGGTCAGATCGAAGAACGCGGTGGCGCCGCCGCCAAGCGGCCCTCCGGCGGAGAGGCCGGTGCGGGTGTAGCCGCGCTTGATCGACGCGGGCGCCCATTCATCGGTGACCCACTCGAATCGTCCGATCCAGCGGTCGATCGGACCGCTCCGGGTGACTAGGTTGACCACCCCGGAGATGGCGCTCGCCTGATCGGCCGAGAACCCGGAAGTGAACACGGTCACCTCCTGGAGGGCCGATGGCGCGAGCTGGAACCCGATGCCACTGCGTGCCGCGGCGAACTGATCCTTCACGTCCACCCCGTCGATCACGTAGGTCTCCTGACCCAAGCGGCCGCCGCGGAAATGCCCGTCGGAGATGCCCGTGCGAAGTTCGAGGATCTGCTCGATGTCCTCGATCGGCTCGCTCTCGAGGTCGGAGCGTGAGACGACCTGGCGACCGGCCGTGACGTCGGGCGTGAGCAGCGGGCGGACGGGCGCGACGACGGTAATCTCCTCGAGGCCGATGACGGCGGTCTCCAGGGCGATGGTCATGCGGGTGCTGGTCCGGGAGTGCACGACCACGCCCCGTACCTCGGCCTCACGATACCCGAGCCGCCGGGCGCGCATGGTGTACCTGCCGGGCGGAATCCCCAGCAGCACGAACTGACCGTTCCCATCGGTCGTGGCACGCCACCTCGTCCCCACCACCGATACCACTACCTGGTCGAGCGGCGCTGAATCGGCCGCGGCCACCACGACGCCGACGATCTGGCCGGTCGTCTGAGCGATCGCGGGTGCGGCAGTCAGGGTAAGGGTAAGAGCCGTTGCAATAACGTGACAGCTTCGCGACATTGGGCGGAAAGTGGGGGTCCCTCAGGCTACATGTCAATCTACGAGAAAGCCCTGGTTCTGGTGCCACTCCTGGCCGCGCCGGCGTGCGGCCCGACCGAGGTGCTGGTCGGTGACGCGCCGGGCGTGGCGCGTGTCGTGGCGGGTATCCCGGGTGTGCTCCACCGGCCTGGCTTTCCGGATACCGTCGTGACGGGAAGGCCCGCCCGAGAGAATCCCATAGGGAGCCCGGCTGGTTTGGCCGCGTTGCCTGACGGGAGCTTCTATTTCGCCGACCGGATCCGCCGCCGGATCGGGTACGTGACGGCCGACGGATTGTTGTTCTGGCCCGTCGGTCGGGGGCTGTGTGGCGCCCTGGGGCCCGGGAGCGACGAGGCGCGGGATCTGTGCCTGGCGGATCCCAGCGGGTTGGCGCTCGAGCCGGCCGGAACGCTCCTCATCGCCGACGCCGGCGCGAGCGTGGTGTACCGCTATCTGCCGGAGAGCGGGGCCATCGAGCGGGTCTTCGGAACGGGCTCGCCGGGACTCGCACCCGACGGGGCGAGCGCGCCAGCCGCTCAGACGGGTGTGCCCGCCGATGTGGCGGTCGGTCCCGACGGCAGCATCTACGTGGCGGAGGTGTTGAACAGCCGCGTCGTGCGGATCGATCCTAGCGGTACGGTCAGTGCGTTTGCCGGCAATGGAGTGGTGGGCGATAGCGGTGACGGCGGAGCGGCGGTGGCGGCACAGCTCGCGCGACCGGAGGGGCTGGCTTGGATGGGTGACACCCTGTACATCGCCGACAGTGGCAACAACCGGATTCGTCGCGTCGTGGGTGAGACGATCGAGGCATACGCGGGTGTGGGGGGCGCCGGATTCGCCGGCGACGGATCGCGGGTGGGGCTCGCGCTGTTTCGTCGGCCCGGGCGCATGGTGGCGGTCGGGTCCCTGCTCCTGATCGCCGACCGTGATAATTTTCGTATCCGTGTGATCCGTGTCGGCCCGGACTCGATCGCCACCTTCGGCGGCACCGGCCGGGCCACCGTTGGGCTGGACCTGCAGGACATCGGACAGACTCCGATCGCCGGTCCCGCGGGTATAACCTTTGCCGGCCGCGCCATCTTCGTGGCCGACTCGGGTGGCTATGTGGTGCGACGGATCGTGCGCTGAATGGGTGCGGGTTCACACACAGAGGCGGCTGATGAACGAGTCTCGACCCCGGCCGGGAGCGATGGGATGACCAAGGTCATTGATGGGGACGCAGCGCTTCGAGTCCTCTCAGAGGTGGCATCCTACCTCTCGGCAGCGCTCCACGTCGAGGACGCGCTTGCGCGTGTCGCGGGCGTGCTCGAGCGCGGTCTGGGGGCCGAGGAGTGCCGCATCTGGCTGCGTGCCGCGCCGGATCACACGTTCGTAGCCGCGCGTCCCGAATGGGCCAAACCGCCGCCGCAGGGCTACGAGCGCAACGTGGCCGACTGGGTCACGAGTGGCGAGGCGCCCGAGTGGGAACCTGACGACCCGCGGGTGCGCATCACGCTGAAACACCAGGGGGAACATCTCGGGCTGCTGGAGTGCAGGCTGTCCGACGGCCCGGACTGCCAGCTGTGCCGCGAGGTCGTCCAGACCGTAGCCAACATCCTCTCGCCCCTCCTGTCGTCGATAGAACTTTCCGAGGACCTGGCGAGCGAGATCGCGCTGCGTACGAGGGAGATCGACTCGCAGCGGCGGTTCACCGGCAAGATCATCGACTCGCTTCCCGTGGGGCTCTACGTGGTCGACCGCGAATACCGCATCCAGGCGTGGAACCGGAAGCGCGAGACCGGGACACAGGGAATCTCGCGTGACGATGCCGTTGGACGAGTCGTGTTCGACATCCTGCGGCGCCAGCCCCGCGGTCTCCTCCAGCGGGAATTCGATACCGTCTTCAAGACCGGCAGGATCGAGGAGATGGAGGTCCAAACCGAGACACCCGACGGCGTCCGGTTCTTCAGAATCACCAAGGTCCCAATGCGGCTGGACGAAGACCGCGTCTCGCACGTGATCACGATAGGCGAGGACATCACGCAGGCGCGCCTGGTACAGCAGCAGGTATCGCAGACCGAGAAGCTGGCCGCGGTCGGGCAACTCGCCGCCGGCGTCATGCACGAGATCAACAACCCGCTCGCCACGATCGGCGCGTGTGTCGAAGCGATGACGCCGTGGGTCAACGAACTGCCGCCCAGGATAGGGCAGAAGTTCTCCGAGTATCTCGAGATCATCCAGTCGGAGATGTCGCGCTGCAAGTCCATCGTCGACGGCTTGCTCGACTTCTCCCGCCCCAAGTCGCGGGCGCGGTATCCGGCACAGATCAACCAGATCGTGGAAGACTCGCTCTACCTCATCAAGTATCACGATCGGTTCAAGCGGATCAAGGTCGAGCGGGCATTCGACGATGACCTGCCGCTGATTTCGGCGAACGCCGAGCAGCTCAAACAGGTGTTTCTCGACCTGATGCTCAACGCCATCGACTCGATGGACGGTGGGGGAACGCTCACCATCACGACCGGCCGCAATCCAGCGCGGGACGACGAAGTCATGGTATCGGTGAGTGATACGGGGATGGGGATCCCGCGCGAGAACATCCCGAAGCTCTTCGAGCCGTTCTTCACCACCAAGGCGCCGGGCCAGGGAACCGGACTCGGTCTGTCGATTGCGTACTCGATCGTGCAACACCACAACGGCCGGATCCTGGTGGATTCGCAGCCGGGTGCGGGAGCCACCTTCCGTGTGATGCTACCCATTACGGACTTCACGGAAACGCAGTCGTGAAGGTGCTCGTCATCGAGGACGATCCCACTGTCGGGCAATTCGTCAGGCGCGGCCTCGAAGAGCAGGGCATGCACGTGGAGTTGGTCAGCGAAGGGCCGGCCGGTCTGGTGCGGGCGACCGACGGTCAGTTCGACATCATCGTGCTCGATCTCCGCCTCCCCGGCATGGCTGGGGCGGAGGTGCTCCGCACCATGCGTGACCGTGGGATCGCGACCCCGGTGCTGGTGCTCACGGCGCAGGACGCCGTCGAGTCGAAGGTGCAGGCGCTGCGGACCGGAGCGGATGACTACGTCACCAAGCCGTTCGCATTCGAGGAACTACTGGCGCGCGTTGAGGCGCTCGGCCGCCGGCCCCGGGAGATCGCGCCGCCGGTGTTGCAGGTCGCCGACCTCGAGATCGATACCGGGAGCCGCGAGGTTCGGCGCGGCGGCACCCTGATCGACGTGACGCCGAAGGAGTACTCGGTGCTCGAATATCTCGCCCGCCACGCGGGGCGCGTCATGTCCCGAACACTGATCACCGAGTATGCCTGGGGATATCACTTCGACCCCGGCACGAATGTCGTGGACGTCGTGATCAATCGGTTGCGGAAGAAGATCGACCAGGGGTTCGCGACGAGACTCATCCATACTATGCGCGGCGTCGGATACGTAGTGAAAGAGTCGGATACGTAGTGAAGGAATAGATGCGCACGATTCGGGGCCGGTTGGCTGTCTGGTACGCCGTGGCGTTGGCCGGAACGATGTTCGTCTTCGCGGCGGTTATCTACCTGGTTCAGCGGCGTGAAGAGTTTGCCGCCCTTGACGAGCGCGCACGACTCGAGTCGGAACTCATCGCCGCCACGCTCAGTGAGGCGTATCGGGCGCGCGGGCGGCTGGTGATGACCGATCGCCAGACGGGCCGGGACGTGCTCCAACCCGATGTGCTTCCGTTCCTCGAGAGCATCCGCGGCTATGTGGTCGTGGTCGGGCCCGAGGGCGATGTCCTGCACCTCTCGTCCGACGCCCGGGCGCTGCCGTACGGCTCTCTCGTGCGCCTGCTGGCGCCGGCCTTCGAGATTGGCTCGAACCCGAGCTTCGGTATGGTGGATGCGGGCAGCCCGGTGGGTGAGATCCGCTACTACGCCCGGTCGATCACCGCAGCCGGTCCTCGCATCGCAGGCGTGCTTTCGGGGGCGTCGGTCAGTGGCTTGGCAATCGGCCCACAACGCCTGTTGATGGCGATGCTCTTGGTGGCCCCGGTGATACTCGCCGCGTCGGTTCTGATCGGGTACCAGCTCGTGGGACGCACCCTGAAACCCGTCGACCGAATCGTCGACGAGGTGGAAGCGATCTCCGACGGCCGGAGCCTGCACCGGCGCCTCGCACCCCTGCGGACCGGGGATGAGTTGGCGCGCCTCACCTCCACGCTCAATGCGATGATCGGCCGGCTGGAACGCTCCTTCGCAACGCTGCATCGCTTCACGGCCGATGCGAGTCACGAACTCAAGACCCCATTGACGGTGGTACGCTCGGGAATCGAGCGTGCGATCACACATCCGCGCGTCACCCCCGAAGTGCTGGAAGTCCTCGATGAGACACTGCTCGAGGTCAACCGGATGGCCGAGATCCTCGACTCCCTGTTGACCTTGGCCCGCGCCGACGAGGGGCGGGCTCCGCTCCACCTCGAGGATACCGATCTCCGCGACCTCTTTGCCGAGATTGTCGAGACGGCCGGCATTCTGGGTGAACAGGCGTCGGTCGCCGTCGAGGTGGAGATTCCCGCGGAACCAGTGCCGTTGGCGGTGGACCGGGGCCGAATCCGTCAGCTCCTGATGAATCTCCTGACCAACGCCATCAAGTACACACCGGCCGGCGGAAACGTCTCCATCGAGAGCGCCTGTTCGGACGGCAACGTGAGGATCACGGTTAGCGATTCCGGGATCGGGATTGCGCCCGGTGATCTGCCGCATATCTTCGACCGCTTCTGGCGTGCCGACAAGGCGCGCAGTCGCAGCGGCCGGCGTCCCGGTGTCGGTCTCGGGCTGGCGATCTCGAGGTGGATTGCGGAGGCCCACGGCGGATCCATCCACGCGACCAGCCGCCTGGGGCGAGGTACCGTGTTCGTCGTGACCCTTCCCATCGAGGGGACGGCGATCGAGAGGGAGGCTCCGTAGCGGCGAACAGAGGCAGATCGGGGTGGCGTCACGCGATTGTAATTGTTTTGTAACGTGCGCCTCACTCCCGTGCGAGGCAATCGGTGGTGCTTGAGGGTATTGTTTGCGGGGCCATTATGCGAGGAGGCCGTAGGTGTTCGATAACCTCGTCGAATCGAATCCAAAGAAGAAGAAGGGCATCCGGGGCACCTTCACGAGTTCGTTCATGTCGCTCGCGTTTCACACCGGCATAATCTGGTTTGCGATCACGGCTACCATGAGTGTGGGCGAGATCGTCCAGCAGCTTTCGCAGGACACCACGATGATCTTCTTCATCGAGCAGGAGGAGGAGCCCGAGCCGGAAGAGCCGCCTCCGCCGCAGATCGCGGCCCTGAAGCCGCCACCCAAGGGGTTCCAGACTCTCGTCGCTCCGATAGAGATCCCGACCGAGATCCCGCCGGTCAACCTGAACGAGCGGTTCGACCCTCGGGACTATTCGGGCGTGGGCGTCGAGGGAGGTATCGCCGAGGGCGTTGGATCGGGACCGGTCGATCTGGAGATGGTCTTTATCGAGGCCCTGGTGGACGAGCCGCCATTCCGCCTGTCGGGGCCGCTGCCGATCTACCCGCCGTTACTCTTCGACGCGCAGATCGAGGGATACGTGATCATCGAAGTCGTCATCGGCGTCGATGGGCATCCCGAGCCCGAGTCGCTCCGTATAGTGGAATCGTCCCACAAGGCGTTCGAGCGACCCGCGACGAACGCGGTGCTCGGATCCGTGTACCGCACCGGGCGCATGCGAGGGCAGCCGGTGCGCGTGCTGGTCCGCCAACCAATCACGTTCACCATCACGCGCTAGGCAAAAGGCGTTCGGATAACCCAGCAGATCTGACGGAGGCTGAAGCAGCATGGAACTCTCACTACTCGAACTGTGGGATCACTCAGGCGCCTTCTCCCGCGGGATCATCATCACGCTGCTGATCATGTCGATCTTCTCGCTCACCATTGCTGCCGGCAAGTGGTGGCGGTTCCGGAAAAGCATGAGGCAGACGGCGAAGTTCGCTCCCGAGTTCGCCCGCTTCCTACAGGAAGAGCAGCTCGATCAGGCCATCGAGCTGGCCGAGAATCAGAAGGTGTCCCACGTGGCGCGCGTGCTGGGGGAGGCGCTGGTGGAAATAAAGCCGCTGTTGCGCGATCGCTCGGCGGTCACGTCCGGCGACATCAACTCCGCCGAGCGCGCCGTGGACCGTCAGATGCTGATTCTCCAGTCCGAGCTGAGGCGCGGGATGGGTATCCTGGCGACGGTCGGGGCCACGGCGCCGTTCGTCGGCCTGCTCGGCACCACGATGGGCATCGTGAACTCCTTCACCGGGATGGCGATGACGGGCTCCGGCGGGTTGGGAGCGATCTCGGCCGGTATCGCAGAGGCGCTGATCGCCACGGCGGCCGGGCTCGCCGTCGCGATCCCGGCCGTGTGGTTCTTCAACTACTTCCAGACAAAGATCGATAACCTTACGGTAGAGATGACCTACACGTCGAAAGAGCTGATCGACTTCCTCATCAAGAGCGTCGGCAGCGAGTTCGGTCGGTCCATCTTCACGAAGGAGTTCAAGGCGCAGTCGGCGGCGGAGTCGGGTCATATAAGCTGAGTCCACGAACCGCGGATTGCTAATCCAAGGATGCTCTCATGGGTGCACCGTTACTTGCAAGTTCGTCCGTCAAGGCGGAGCCCAACGTGGTGCCGATGATCGACATCATGCTGGTATTGCTGATCATCTTCATGATCGTGACACCTGTCATCTCCGCGGGCTTCCAGGCACGGATCCCACAGGGCAAGAACATCGACTCCCGTCCGGAAGAGAGCGGCGACATCACGCTCGGTATCGACCGCGAAGGGAACTACTACCTCGACCCCGGGACGGGGGAGATCGGGCCGGTCTGTCCCCAAGGGAGTTCGGGATGCCTTCAGGCGGCCAGGCTCGAGGACATCTTGACGCAGATCTACGAGGCTCGCACTACGGACAAGATCCTGTACTTCAAGGCCGACGCCATGCTTGTATACGCCGAGGTCGAGGCGGCGATCAACATCGCCCGTCGGTCCGGCGTCCGGGTGTTGGCCGCCATCACAGATGAGAAGGTGGAAGGCGGTATGTTCGGCGGGGGAGGAGACTGAGCCATGGGTGCACAATTCGGTGCCGGTCGAGATGCTTTCACGAACGAGCCCAACGTCGTCCCAATGATCGATATTCTGCTCGTCCTCCTCATCATCTTCATGATGCAGGTGCCGCTCCAGCGGAAAGCAATGGACGTGAACCTGCCGCCGGAGCAGCAGGTCGAGCAGCAGCAACAGCAATCGATCAGGGATCAGATCGTGCTGCAGCTCATGGAGGACGGGAGCTACGCCATCAACAGCGAGCCGGTGGCTTTCTCCAATCTCGGGCGGCGGCTGCGCGAGATCTATGACAACCGGCCGACCAAGCTGATGTTCATCAAGACGGCGGGGAACCGTGTATATGAAGAGGTCATCGAGGCCATGGATATTGCCCGGGGAGCCGGGGTGCAGGTGATCGGGTTCACGCCGTCGGAGACCGGAGAAGACGGGAACTAGGTATTCCCGTACGGAGTGGGAGACATTGGGGCGCGGGGGCGGGCAAGCTTTCGCGCCCCGAGTGTATTAAGATGGGATTATGAGGCGTGTGCCCGAGGTTCCGGCGTTCACGCTCCGCTTGGAGCGCGACCGAACGCGCTGGCGATTCGCGGTCGGTTCGGTCGTGGTGCATGTCGTGATCGTGTTTCTCGCCATTTGGGACTGGACCAGCTACGACATCCCCGAGACGCTCACCCCCGGAGGGGCGGGTCCTCGGGGCGGTGGGGGCGGTGGGGGTGGCCCGCGCGTCTCCTATGTCGTGCTGCCGGTGTACCGACCTCCACCACAGGCGCGGCCCACGGAACGCGCCGAGACGCGGCCTGAAGACCTCGTCATCCCGATCCCGACCTTGGCACGGGTGGACATAGAGACGCCCAAGTTCGAGATCCCGCGTGAGACTGCGCCGGTTCGGGGTGCGGAGCTGTTGGGACGCGGGGCGGGCACGGGTGGCGGTCCGGGTACCGGCACGGGCGCGGGCGGTGGTATCGGGTCGGGACGCGGGACCGGCATGGGATCGGATGTGGGGCCCGGAACGGGCGGCGAGGGGGGTGACGTCTTCCCGCCCGCCCTCCGGGAGATGATATTGCCCCCCCAGCCGCGGCCACGTTCCGTGAGAGGCAAGACGTTCGTCGCCCGCTTTACGGTGAGCGCGGAAGGCCGGGTACTCAAGGTGGAGGTAGCTCCGCGCATTCGTGACGGGGAGTACCGCCGCCGGTTCATCGCGCAGCTCTACGAGTGGAGTTTCGCACCGGCCGTGACGCGTGACGGAACGCTGGTGGCCGGCGAAGCCATCGTCTCGATCGACTTGTAGCTCCGCCGGGGCACGTGGCGGCCCCGCGGTCCCGCGCTCAACCGAAGGGAGCCGTGCTGTGTCCCGGAGCCTCCGCGCGCCACAAGTGCGACTCTCGCCGATTCTGCTGGCCGCGTTCGTTCTCCCGCTTGCAGCGCCACCCGCCGCGTCCCAGGAGATCGAGATCGTCGCGCCCAGTGTTTTCTTGCACGGCGTCGAGTTCTCGTTGACGGTCCGCGCCCCCCGCTCGCTCGACTCTCTGCCGGTAGTCGTGCGGTCGGCTGACGGCACCGTCTTGGCCCGGAGCGTGGTCGCGCCCCTCGGCGAGGTCGTGCTGTTCGGTCTCGAGCTGGCAGACGCGGCTGCGCTGCCGCTGCGTGTCAGCGTCGGCGATACGGTCGTAGAGATCAGCCGGCCGCTCATACCGGGATGGGTCACTTTGCTCCCGCCGCTGGTGGCGATCGTGCTCGCGCTAGTCTTCCGCGAAGTCGTGAGCAGTCTGTTCGTGGGTGTGTGGCTCGGCGCCTTCGTCGTCACCGGATACAATCCGCTCGCGGGTCTCCTGCGTGCCGTCGACCAGTTCATTCATCCCGCGCTGGCTGACGGGGATCATGCGGCGATCATCGTGTTCTCGCTCCTGTTGGGCGGGATGGTCGGTATCATGGCCCGGATGGGTGGCACGCGTGCGATCGTCGAGGCGGTCACCCCATTCGCTACGTCGAGACGGCGCGGCCTGTTCGCCACATGGGCCGCCGGCCTGGCGATCTTCTTCGACGACTACGCCAATACGCTCATCGTCGGCAACACGATGCGGCCGCTCACCGACAAGCTGCGGATCTCGCGGGAGAAGCTGGCCTACATCGTAGACTCGACGGCCGCGCCGGTGACCGTGATCGTGTTCGTCTCGACATGGGTGGGTTTCGAACTCGGGCTCATAGGCGACGGGTTGCGCCTCGCCGCCGAACAGAACGCCGACATGCCGGGTCTTGCGGCGTCGCTCGCCGCGGCGTCGCCGTTCTCGGTATTCCTGCACAGCGTTCCGTACCTCTTCTACCCGATTCTGACGATCTTCGCAGTGGCGCTGTTCATCTGGACCGGTCGCGACTTCGGTCCGATGCTCGAAGCGGAGCGCCGGGTGGAGAGTGGGGGAGGTCTGCTTCGGCCCGGCGCGCAGCTCGCCGCCGACCCCAACTCGCAGCTTCCCAGCCCGCCCGAGGGGACACGGCTGCGCTGGTGGAACGGCGTGATCCCGGTGCTCGTCGTCGTGATCACGGTGGTCACGGGGTTGGTGGTCACCGGGCTCCAGGCGATCCCTGAGGGGGATCCGCGGCATCTGTCCGACATTCTGGGTGAGGCCGACCCGTTCAAGTCGCTGTTGTGGGGTGCATTGTTCGGCTGTATCAGTGGGATTCTGCTCGCGGTGGGGCAGCGCATCCTGACGCTGCCGCAGGCGATCGACGCCTGGGTCGCCGGGCTGCGGGCGATGATGTTGGCGATGGTCATCCTCGTGCTCGCCTGGTCGCTCGGCGAGGTGACCAAGGCGATCGGGACGGCACCGTTCCTCTCCAGCATCCTCTCCGGGAGGATGCCGCTCACGCTGCTGCCGGTCTCCGTGTTCTTCGTGGCCGCCCTGATCTCGTTCTCGACCGGGACGTCATGGGCAACGATGTCGATCCTCTTTCCGCTGGTGATCCCGCTGACAGTTAGCTTGGGTGGTCCGGAAGGCCTGGCGGGAGGTGCGGAATCGGCGCTGATGTTGGGGGCGATCTCCTCGGTGATGGCCGGATCGATCTTCGGTGATCACTGCTCGCCGATCTCCGATACCACGGTGCTGAGTTCCACTGCGTCGGGTTGCGACCACGTCGACCACGTGCGGACGCAGCTCCCCTACGCCCTGCTCGTTGCCGCCGTCACGATGATCGTGGGTAACTTGGGCACGTCGTTGGGCCTGCCCGTGTGGGCCGCGCTGGTGTTGTGCGCGGTCATGATCTGGGCGGTGATTCGGTTTGTGGGGAAACCGGTGGTCCTCAGCCCAACAACCGCATCGCGATAGCCGCCGCTCCCAACGCCGGATCGACCGCCGTCTCTATGACCCGCGCGGCGGGTGCGATATCTGCGAGCCGGGTGACGAGCGCCTCGTGGACCGGCGTTCCGCCGGCCAGGATCGCGCCACTCAGCGCCACCGTCACCTCGCCGCGAAACCTTGGCAGCAGCGCAAGGACGTGCGCCGCTAGGTCGCGGCCGGCCGCTCCTACCAGCGCCTGGGCCACACCGTCGCCCGCCAGTGCCGTTTCCTGGACCGTAATGGCGATCGCGGCGACGGCGGCCGGGCTCTGGGAGTTTGCCCAACGTATCAAGTCGTCGAGCGCGTGCAGGCCAACCGCTTCCAGAACCGCCGTGAAAAGGCTCGTCGCGGGGCCGCGACCGTCGGCGTGCTGCCCGATCGCCGCCAGGGCCGCCCGCCCCAGGGCGTAACCGCTTCCCTCGTCACCCATCTGCCAGCCGTAACCCCCGGCCCGATGGATGGCACCCGACGGATCGCGCGCGTATGCCGCCGATCCGGTGCCGGCGCAGACGAGAATGCCCGGCCGTTCGGCGAAGGCGCTCTCCAGCGCGATCTCAGCATCGGTCGTCACTCGTACCCGATCGGCGAGGCGCACGCGCTCGAGTGCCCGCTCGAGGGCGGCGCGCTCCCGCTCGCGCCCAGCTCCCGCCGCCCCCACCACGAGCGCCCCGGGGAGTCGATCGTCGTCGGCCGCGCCGGTCAGCCGGCCGATGGTGTCGGCGATGGCATTCGCGGATCGATCGACCGCACCCGGCGATACGGCTCCGGGCTCCCCTCGCACACGGCCGACCACTCGCAGCGCCGTGTCCACCTTGACAGCCTCGGTGTGTGACCCGCCGGCGTCGACGCCGATGCACACGACCGAGGGGTGGAACGGCGAAACGCCGGAAGGATCAGCGTCGTTCATCAACCTCGGGGTCCATCCTTCCGTCGTTCGAATGGTACCCTCGTACGAATGCCCGTTGACACGACTCCGGTAGCGATCGTGATCGCGAGCCCCAACGGCACGTACCACGGCCATGCCAGGTCGGCGAGCGGTCCGGGTTTGAGAAGCACCACCACGACCATCGTGATCGTTGCGACCGCAAGGGCCAGCACCGCGTCCCGCCCCTTGGCGGCCGGCACGATGCCACCCAGCACATAGGTGCCCAACAGCCCACCGTAGGCGATCGACGCTATGGAGAGCGCAAGCTCGACGACCGGTTGATCGGTGGAGCGGAACGAGAGGGCGCCACCGGCCAAGACGATGGCCCAGCCCACCGTGGCCCAACGGCCGACGGCGAGCAGGTGTTTCGCGTCCGTGCGGCCCGTGAGCGGAGCATAGAAGTCGTGCGTAGTGGCGGACGCGAGGGAGTTCAGCGACGAGCTTACGGTGCTCATCGCTGCTGCCAGGACGCCGGCGATCACCAACCCGGATAACCCGACGGGAAGATGCTCCACGATGAAGTTCGGAAACAGCTGATCGCCCGAGCCAGAACCATCGTCCAGCCCGGCGGCCCAGAGCATCGTGCCCACCAGGAGGAACAGCCCGAACTGAACAATCACCAGCAGGCCCGACCCGATGAGCGCCTTCCGTGCCGCCGACAACGAGCGCGTGGCGAGGAGCCGCTGCACGATCAGGTGATCGGTACCATGTGACGCCGCCGACAGGAGTGCACCGCCCAGCAGGGCCGCCACGAAGGTGTATGGAGCGGTGAACGAGAAGCGCATGTCGAACACGGCGAGCTTGCCGGCCTCACTCGCGGAGTGGAGCGCGGGGCCCAGTCCGCCTACCAGCGAGGAGGCTACGATGACCGCGGTGACCCCGCCGACGATATAGAGACCGAGCTGCAGGACATCCACCCACACCACCGCTTGGAGACCGCCCCGCCAGGTATACAGCAAGGTGACGCCCGCCACGACCAGAACGCTCACCGGGATGCTCCACCCGGTGACGATGGCCAACGGGATCGCGCTGGCGAAGACGCGGACACTGTCGCCAAGGGCGCGGATGGCCATGAATATCCCGGATGCGGCACGACGCGTACCCGGCCCAAAACGGGTCTGGAGGCGCGCGTAGGCGGTATCCTGTTCTCCCGTGAAATAGCCCGGCAGCAGCAGGACGGCGACGCCGATCCGTCCGATGAGATAGCCGAACGCGAGTTGCAGGAAGGTGAGGTTGCCGCGTGCACCGAGTGCGGGAACGGAGATCACCGTGAGCGCCGAGGTCTCGGTTGCCACGATCGATAGCATCACGGCCCACCACGGCAGCTGGCGGCGTCCGAGGAAATAATCGGTGGCGTCGCGCTGGCGCCGGGCGAAGTACGAGCCGATCCCGACGACCACAGCGAAATAGAGGCCCATTACGGCCAGATCCACCGCCGTCATCGACAGGGCTCCAACGACCACGGGCCCACGCGAAGCGCAGGCCCGTTGATTAGCGACGTACTAAGGTGGCAACTGGTTAGGCGGAGAACGAGCTACCGCACCCGCAGCCACCGGAGGCGTTGGGGTTCTCGAAAGTGAAACCGGTGGCCGTCATCGACGAGTGGTACCCGATCGTGATTCCGTTCAGGTATTGGGCGCTGAACGGGTCCACGAAGACCCGTATACCCTGGACTTCCGTCACGATGTCGTCGTCCACCGGCCCTTCTTCGACCTTCAACCCGTAGCTGAATCCGGAACACCCGCCCGGCACCACCTCGACGCGGAGGCCTCCACTCTCGGCAGGGATGCCTTCCTGCTCCAGAAATCCGTGGATCTGCGTCGCAGCGTCATCGGTGAGCTGAATCACCACCGTGAACTCGGGCGGTTGTACGGTGCTCATACTGCTACCTCCAAGCTTGGTTGTAAGTTAGGAGGCCCCGGGAACGCTGTCAACGACGGGTGGCGCAAGGACGGCCCGATCGTCACTGGGTGATGCGTATGCCGAACCCGCGCGGGTGTTCGGGTGACAACGTGATAGGGAGGCGGCCGATGATCGGGGCGCCGCCGGCGAGAGCATGGGCTACGGCCCGCTCGGTGGCGAGGCTGGCGCTCCAGGCGATCAGGTAGGCGCCGTCATACGCCGGGAGCTGCCCGAGCAGGTACGGGCTGCCGAACGACACGAGTACCGTCGTTCGGGTGGCGTCCGTCTCCAGGATCAGATCGGCCAGTGAATCGGGCAGCGCTACGTGTCCGCGCCAGGCGATCGGCCGCACGCTGCTGGCGAAGATCGTCCGAGGCGCGTCGGCGATGATCGCACGCGCCGAATCGTACGAGAGCGCTCCGGAGGCGGGATAGATGCGGAACATCGTTACCGTGTCGCCAAGCGTCCGGAGTTCCCGTACCAGCAGGTGGCCGAACGTGAGGTTCGTTTCTTCCGCGTAGATGACGAGGGCGACCCGTCCGCGGGTAGCGCGTAGATCGTCGAGCCGGCCGCGCTGAACCAACGTGAGCGCGCGGCGGGCGATGTCGTCGGCGACATCCTGATGGGCACGCCGTCCCACGACCGCCATCACGCTGTCGAGCGGCACCGTCCGCCGGGCGAACAGGCCGAGATCTGCTTTCAGCCGGAGCATGCGCCGCACCGAGCGGTCCAGGCGTTGTTCGCTGATTCGTCCGCTCCGCACGGCCGTGACCGCGGCGTCGAGCGCGGCCGCAATGTCGCTCGGCATGAGCAGGAGATCGCTGCCGGCGAGCAAGGCGAGCACCGCGGTTTCACCCGCGCCGAACCGCTCGACAATGGCTCCCATGAGCAGGGCGTCGGTGACCACCAGCCCACGGAACGCGAGCGAGTCACGCAGTATCCCCGTCATCACGGCCGGCAACAGGGTGGCGGGGGTGGCGGGCACCGAATCGTCCCCGCCCAGGCACGGAAGGGTGATGTGCGCCGTCATGATGGCCGTGACGCCGGCCCGGATGGCGGCCCGGAACGGCTCCAGCTCCAACGTATCGAGGCGAGTCCAGCATCCGGGCGCCACGGGAACCGAGATGTGAGAGTCGGTTCCGGTGTCCCCATGACCGGGGAAATGCTTCGCGGTCGTGCGCAGGCCATGCTCCTCGGCCCCCCGAATGTAGGATGCTATCAGCCTGCCGACGGTCCGTGCGTCCTCGCCGAATGAGCGCGTGTTGATGATCGGATTGGCCGGGTTGTTGTTGACGTCGGCTACGGGCGAGAACGTGAGATGGATACCTACAGCCCGTGCCTCGAGCGCCGTGATTCGGCCCATCTCGTAGGCGTCGAGTGTGTTGTCCGTGGCGCCGATTGCCATGGGCATGGGGAAAGCCGTCCCGCCCTGCAGCCGCATGCCGGCGCCCCATTCCAGGTCGGCCGCTATGAGCAACGGCAGTCGCGAGCGCCGCTGGAGCAGGTTTAGTTTTGCCGCGACGTCGAGCGGTGACCCGACGGACACGATGATACCGCCGACCCCGAAAGAATCGATCGCGGTCATGGTCGCATCCAGCGCTTCGCCGTCCAGAGCCGAATAACTGCCGATCAGCCACGGCATGACGAGCTGGCCGACTTTTTCCCGAACCGAGAGTGATTGCAGCACGCTGTCGAGGGTTACCTTTGGCAATCCCCGCTCGACGGCTACCGGCGGCAGAACCGCGTGGGGATCGGGGATCGGCGCGGCCGGTTGTGGGCCGGCGGCCGTGCATCCGGCCAGACAGAGGCTCAGGAGGGGAACCGGCAAGCGAGAGAGATGCAATTGCGCTCCGTCATGTGGCTCGTGGTGGTCGTAGGATGCACCGGCCCCGCCAGGACCCACACGGGTCGGGCCCGCCCGGGCATCGACGTGTTGCTGTCGGACTCCGTCCATCTGGTGGCCGGTCGGCGTGTGGGCCTGCTCACGAACCAGACCGGCGTGGATGCCGACGGGGTGGACGATGTGTTCCGGCTGATGGCCGCCGGCGTACCCCTGACGCTCTTCAATCCCGAGCACGGCCGGCGCGGCGTCCTCGACCAGGAGAATATCGAACACGGGGTCGACTCCGCTACCCGGATCATCGTTTACAGCCTCTACGGGACCGTGCGCGAGCCCACCGCCGAGATGCTGGCCAACGTTGACGTGATGGTCGTCGATCTACAGGATATCGGCGCCCGCACCTTCACGTTCGTCTCGACCGCACTCCGGACACTGCGTGCCGCCACAGCCCACGGGGTGCCGGTTGTCGTGCTCGACAGACCCAACCCTGTTGGGGGTGAGCTGGTCCAAGGACCCGTACTCGATATGGCGTTCGCGTCCTTCGTTGGCATGCTCCCCGTTCCCCTGCGCCACGGGATGACCTTCGGGGAATTGATGCGTTTCGGGAACGACGTGTTGGGCATCCACGGTGACCTGGCAGTGATACCCGTCACGGGGTGGCCGCGTTCGGCGTGGTTCGACCAGACCGGTCTCCCCTGGGTGCGCCCGTCGCCCAACATGCCGAGCCTGGAGAGCGCCACGCACTATCCCGGGATCGTGCTGTTCGAAGCCACGAACCTCTCGGTGGGGCGAGGGACACCGATTGCCTTCCAGGTCATCGGAGCACCGTGGCTCGATGCCGGTGCGGTTGCTCGCGCTCTGGGGCCGCAGCCCCATGTCTCGGTGAGAGATACCGTTATCACGCCCGTGGAGCCGCCGGACGGGAAATACGGCGCCAGGACGATCCCAGCCATTCGCCTGCTCGTCACCGACCGGCACACGTACGATCCGGTTGCCTTGGCGGTGAGGCTGCTCTACACGGTACGCCAGATCCACCCCGGATCTATCGTGATACGCGCTCGAGACTTCGACCGCCGTGCCGGATCGGACGGGCTGCGCCTGGCGCTCGAGGCCGGGGTGCGGCCGGACTCGATCATCCGTTCGTGGGACTCGGGGCTGATGGCATTCCGCACGCTTCGCCGCCGCTATCTGCTATACTAACCGTGCCCACGTGTCCATCTGGCCACCTGCCCATCTGTCCACCTGTCCGCCTGTCCATCTGTCCGCCTGTCCGCCCATCCATCTGTCCCAATTGCCGCATTCCCAAGCGCCCGTTATTCTTAGGCGCCTGCGCCCACAGGAGCCCATGCGTCTTATTCCCGAAACGCTGAAGCGGGGGTTTGAAGCCCTGCTTACGCCGGTCGTCGGGCGGTTGATTGCCGCTCGTGTGAATCCGAACGGCATTACAACCGTCGGGACCGCCCTCTTGGTGGCCGCCGGGGTTGCGTTCGGGTATGGGATGGCCCGGCTCGGCGGGGGGCTCCTGTTGGCGAGCGGTGTGGCCGACATGCTCGACGGTCGCGTCGCGCGGGGGAGGGGGGGCACGAGCGCCTTCGGCGCCTTCTACGACTCGACCCTCGATCGGGTGGGGGAGGCGGCACTCCTCGGCGGGATCGTAATCTCGTTCATGCAAGGGGGGGTCCCGGACCAATGGCGCGTGATCGCGGTTTCCCTGGCGCTCACGGCCCTCGGAGCGGGGCTGATAGTCTCGTACACGCGAGCCCGGGCGGAGGGTCTGGGGCTGGAATGCAAGGTGGGAATCGCGCAGCGGGCCGAACGGATCCTGGGCATCGGCGTGCCGACCCTCTTTTTCGGGACCGGACCCAACGGGTATCTCCTCCTCGCGATCGTTGCGCTGCTAGCCCTGATCAACGCAGTGACCGTCCTCCAGCGGATCGCGCATGTGTACCGGGAGACGCGGCAAGTGGAACCGCTCATGCGCGACACCCGAGCGGCTGCCCGTGACACCCAGGCGCGCCGTATTGCTCCGGAGCTGGCGGAATACCTAGGGAAAGGACGTAACCGGTGATCGATACATCGCGGCGAGAGATCGCCCCCGTCGAGGGCAGGCTCGGAGTGCTCCTCGTTGGCCTGGGGGCCGTTGCAACCACCTACCTGGCCGGAGTCGAGAGCGTGCGCCGGGGGCTAGGGAAACCCATTGGATCGTTGATCGAGATGGGCACGATTCGACTGGGCAAGAGAACCGACGAACGGGCGCCCGCGATCCGTGATTTCGTGCCGCTCACCAAGCCCGAGGACCTGGTGTTCGGCGCGTGGGACCCCATACCGGACGACGCATACCAGTCCGCCAAGGTCGCCGGCGTGCTCGCAGCCGAGCATATCGAGCCGATCGCCGAATTTCTCCAGTCGATCAAACCGATGCCAGCGGTATTCGATCAGGAGTACGTGAAACGTTTGACGGGTACGAATGTGAAGAGCGGGGAGACCAAGTGGGCCCTCGCCGAGCAACTGCGTGAGGACATCCGGGAGTTCAAGAGCCGGAACGGATGTGACCGACTCGTCATCGTGTGGTGCGCCTCCACCGAGGTGTTCATCAAGCAGGGGCCGGCGCACGAGAGCCTGGCCGCGTTCGAGCAGGCCATGCGGGACAGCGATCCTGCGATCGCGCCGTCGATGCTCTACGCTTGGGCCGCCCTCCAGGAAGGTGTTCCCTTTGCTAACGGCGCGCCGAATCTGACGGTCGATACCCCCGCGCTCCAACAGTTCGCGTCGGACCGGAGCGTGCCCATCTGCGGCAAAGACTTCAAGACCGGGCAAACTATGGTGAAGACCGTGCTGTCGCCAATGTTCAAGGCGCGCATGCTCGGTCTCTCGGGGTGGTATTCCACCAATATCCTCGGCAACCGGGACGGTGAGGTTCTCGACGATCCCGCCTCGTTCAAGACGAAGGAGGAATCAAAGCTCGGTGTACTGGAGCACATCCTTCAGCCGTCGGTGTATCCCGACCTGTACGGCGACATTTACCACAAGGTCCGCATCAACTACTATCCACCGCGTGGAGATAACAAGGAGGGTTGGGACAACATCGACTTCTTCGGGTGGCTCGGCTATCCGATGCAGATCAAGGTCAATTTCCTGTGCCGGGATTCCATTCTGGCCGCACCGCTGGTGCACGATCTCGCACTCTTTTCTGATCTCGCGCAGCGAGCCAAACTCGGCGGTATCCAGGAGTGGTTGTCCTTCTACTTCAAGAGTCCCATGGCGGGCCGCTCGCTCACGCCGGAGCACGATCTCTTCATCCAGCATACCAAGTTGAAGAACACGCTGCGCTGGTTGATGGGAGAGGAGCAGATCACGCACCTCGGCGTCGAGTACTACGACTACGAGTAGAACGTGGGTGCCGCTGACTTCGTCGTCGTCGTTCTGGGACTGGCGCTCATCGGCTGGGAACTATGGTATTTCCTGCTTCCGCCGCGGCACTCCCCATCCGCCACCAAAGAGGCCGTCCAGGAGATCCACGTGCTCGTCAAGGGCGGCTACGATCCGGCAACCATTCCTGTGGAAGCAGGACGGCCGGTGCGGCTGCATTTCTATCGCGACGAGACTGCGGAGTGTTCGGAACGGCTCGTATTCGAGTCGCTCGGACTCGAGAAGTCGCTGCCGGCCTACGAGACGACGACGATCGAATTCACGCCGACGGCCCCCGGTGACTATCCGTTTCGATGCGGGAAATCGGTAATGCACGGACGCGTGGTCGCGCAGGTCGGACGGGACGCGGCGCGGGTGAACCTCGGACGCGGGCACGGCAAGCATGGTTAGTCGAATCACGCTACCGATAGAGGGCATGACCTGCGGGGCGTGCGCGATCACGGTGCAGCAGCGACTGCAAGCCTATCCGGGGGTTCGTGACGCGAGCGTCAACTACGCTACTGCACGGGCCACGATCACGCTCGACAGCTCTGAGGTCCAGGTCGCCGACCTGGTGAAAGCCGTGCGAGAGGCCGGGTACGATTGCGCCAAGGCGGAAGTCGAGTTCCGCATCGAGGGACTGCACTACGCCAGCGGGACGGCGCGGCTGGAGGGAGAGATCCGCGAGCTTCAGGGTGTGCTCACGGCGGTTGCGAATCAGGCGCTCGAGACGGTTCGCGTGGAGTACGTGCCGGGACTCGTCACGGCCCGGCAGCTGGAGGAGGCGGTCGGGCGCGCCGGCTTCATGGTGGCGGAGCCCGTGCCGGAAGAGGATCCCGTCGAGCGCGAGCGGGTGACCAGGCGGGCGGAGACCAGGCGGATCCTGCGGAAGTTCGTCGTCGCTGCCGTGGTTGCGGTCGTGTCGATGGTCGTGTCGATGCCGCTGATGTCCGGCTCGATGAGGGTACAACACGATCTGTTCTCCAAGATCGTGCATCCGCTCGATCGCGTGTTGAGCGGGCTACTGCCGCAGCTCTACCAGTTCGCCGAGACGAGCCCGCAGCTGTTGAAACTCGTGTTGCTGGTCCTCACCGTTCCGGTGATGCTGTGGAGCGGGGCCCAGTTCTACCGCGGCGCGCTGAGCGGGTTCAAGCACCGCTCGGCGGACATGAACACGCTGATCGCCGTCGGCACGGGCGCCGCGTTCCTGTATTCGGTCTTGGCGACGGTGTGGCCGTCGGTGCTCACGAGCGCCGGGCTGCAAGCCGACGTCTACTTCGAGTCAGTCAGCTTCATCATCGCGTTCATCCTGCTGGGCCGGCTCCTCGAGGCGCGCGCCAAGGGCCGGACCTCCGAAGCTATCCGTGCCCTGCTGGCACTGCGTGCGAAGGTCGCTACGGTCCAGCGGGGTGGGGAGGACCTCGAGATCCCGATCGAGGAGCTGACGGTCGGGGACAGGGTCATCGTCCGACCCGGGGAGTCGATCCCGGTCGACGGAGTCATCGTCGATGGCGAGTCGACGGTGGACGAGTCGATGCTCACCGGCGAGCCGATGCCCGTGGAGAAGGAACCCGGTGACCAGGTGGTCGGCGGTACGATGAATGGGAGAGGGTCGTTCGTGTTCGAGGCGAGGGCGGTGGGTAGGGAGACGGCGCTCGCGCAGATCGTGCGGTTGGTGGAGGAAGCGCAGGGCGGTAAGGCGCCCGTGCAGGCGCTGGTGGACAAGGTGGCTGGTGTGTTCGTGCCCATCGTGATCGCCGTCGCGATCGCCACATTCGTGCTCTGGTTTGTTCTAGGGCCCCAGCCCGGTCTCGTGTTCGGGACGGTCGCCATGGTGACCGTGCTCGTGATCGCATGCCCGTGCGCGCTGGGCCTCGCCACACCGACCGCGATTATGGTTGGGACCGGTAAAGGCGCCCAGTACGGCGTGTTGATCCGGGGCGGGGAAGCGCTCGAAGCACTCCAGCGCATCGACACCATCGTGTTCGACAAGACCGGGACGATCACCCTTGGCAAGCCGACGGTCACGCACGTCCTCGGTGCCAAGCGGGCGGACGGGAGCGTCGTCGCGGGATCGCAGATCTTGACGCTAGCCGCCGCGGTGGAGGCGCGGTCCGAACACCCCATCGCCCAGGCAGTAGTGCGAAAGGCGAAGGAGCGGGCGTCAGAGATCCCCCAGGTGGAACGGTTCGTTGCCATGGAGGGCCGCGGTGCACGGGCCCTCGTCGGCAAGTACCTGGTGGAAGTCATCAGCGTCCGCCACGCACGCGAACGTAATATCGATATGGGCTCGCTCGGGAAAGATGCCGACAAGCACATTCTGGCCGGTCGCTCGCCCATCCTGGTGGTCGTGAACGACACGGTGCAGGGGCTGCTCGTCGTCGCCGATGCCGTGAAACCCAGCGCCAAGGTGGCCATCGAGCGGCTCAAGGAGATGGGTTTCGAACTCCATCTCCTGAGCGGCGACTCGAAGGTGGCGGCGGGTCTGGTCGGCAAGGAGGTCGGTATCGACCGAGTCATAGCGGAAGTGGCGCCCGCAGACAAGGCCGCAGAGATCCGGCGGCTGCGTGACAACCGAGTGGGGGTGGCGATGGTCGGCGACGGGATCAACGACGCTCCGGCGCTCGCCGAGGCGGACGTCGGATTCGCAATCGGGACGGGAACCGATGTGGCAGTCGAGGCCTCGGACATCACGCTCATCCGTGGGGATCTCCGTACGGTCGTGACCGCCATCGAGCTGTCCCGCAAGACGATGAAGACGATCCGCATGAACCTGTTCTTCGCGTTCATCTACAACGTCCTCGGGATACCCATTGCCGCAGGAGTGTTGTATCCGTTCTTGGGCATCCTCCTGAGCCCGGTCGTCGCGAGCGCAGCGATGGCGATGTCGAGCCTGAGCGTCGTCATCAACAGCCTGCGGCTGCGACGGTTCACACCGAGTTTCTCGTCCTAGCGCCAATGCGATATTTCCATCGAACGTCCCTGCCGATCGACGACGTCTTGGCGGAAGCCGATCGCTATTTTGGACAACGCATGCAATCGAGCGGTCAAGACCGCAGCCGGACGTTTACCGGCGCGATCGGAGAGGTCACGCTGTCCGTGAAGGCCGAGGGCGGCCACTACACGCTCATCACCCTCACGACGGACGATGTGGGAGAGAGCGAGATCGACAAGCTCGCCAAGCGATTCCTCGGCATTGTGCACCGGAAGGTGCACAAGGAACACGTGGTGCGCGGGGCATACTAGCTTTTCGTCCCGGTGTCGCCGCCGCGGCGGAGACGGTACCTTGAATTCCTCCCAGCGTCCGTCCACGTTTCATTCCCTAACTAATCACCGGTGGGGGAATCAGCATGGCTTCCCTGAAGCTGAAGGTCACGGGCATGACCTGTGGCCACTGTCAGCAGACGGTCGAGAAGGCGCTCAAAGGCGTTGCGGGTACGTTCGGCGCCGCTGTGTTCCTGGACGAGGGCGAGGCGGAGGTCGACTACACCGCTGGCAAGGCGTCGCCGGACGAGTACGTATCGGCGGTCGCGGCGGTGGGCTACCAAGCCAGCGTCGTGGAGTAGAGTGGCGACCACGGCGAAAACGCGGGTGATCCCGGCGGGGCTGTCGCGGGAGCAGCTCCACGAGATCTACTACTACCTGCGTCTGACGCGATCGCTCGAGGAGCGGCTCCGCAACCTCTACCGTCAGGGCAAGGTGATCGGCGGGCTCTACAGTTCCCTCGGCCAAGAGGGGGAAAGCGTCGCCAGTGCCTATGCCCTCGCGGAGGGGGATATCCTCTCACCGTTGATCCGCAACCTCGGGGCGATGCTGGTAAAAGGGGCGAAGCCGGTCGAGGTCCTGCGACAGTACATGGCGAAGGCAACCAGCCCCACGGCCGGCCGCGAGATGAACATCCACTTCAACGACCTGCGGCTCGGGTTCCTCGGCCAGATCTCGCATCTGGGTGACATGGTGCCCGTCATGGCGGGGATCGCGTTGTCGTTCAGGCTCCGCCGCGAACCTCGTGTCGGGCTGGTGTATGTGGGGGACGGCGCCACCAGCACAGGCGCCTTTCATGAGGGGGTGAACTTCGCGGCCGTTCAGCGGGTGCCCTTGGTCGTCATCGTCGAACACAACGGTTACGCCTATTCCACACCCACCAGCCGGCAGACGGCCGTTGAGCGGCTCGCCGACAAGGCGCGTGCCTACGGGATTCCCGGCCGCACGGTGGATGGGAACGACGTCCTCGCGGTGTACGAGGCCACGAAACACGCCGTCGAGCGCGCGCGGGCGGGTGAAGGAGTGACTCTGTTGGAACTCGTCACCTACCGGCGCAGGGGGCACGCCGAGCACGACGATCAGCGATACCAGCCGCGGGAAGAGATCGCCGCCTGGGAAGGACGGGATCCGATCGAGCGGTATACGCGGCAGTTGCGGGACAACGCCTGGATCGACGATGCCGGGATCGCCGCCATCGACGATCGCGTAAGCGAGGAACTGGACCGTGCCGTCGCCGATTCGGAGAACGACCCGGTTGCTGCCCCGGACACGGTGCTGCGCTCGGTCTATCTGGATCCGCCCGCCGCCGACGTCCTCTGGTTCCGGAGGCGTGATGCCTGAGGTGACCTACCTCGAGGCCCTACGCCAAGGGATGTTGGAGGAGATGGAGCGCGACGAGAGCGTCTTCATCCTCGGAGAGGACATCGGGGCATATGGTGGTGCGTTCAAGGTCACCGACGGTTTTCTGGATCGGTTCGGGCCGTCGCGCGTGATCGACACGCCGATCAGCGAGGCCGCGATCGTCGGCGCTGCGGCGGGTGCGGCGCACATGGGCCTGAGGCCCATCGCCGAGATGCAGTTCATCGACTTCATCTCGTGCGCGTACGACATGCTCACCAACTACGTCGCTACGGCGCGCTACCGTGCCGGTCTTGCGACGCCCATCGTCGTACGCGGACCGTCGGGCGGCTACGTCAGGGGCGGGCCGTTCCACTCCCAGATGCCAGAGGCCGCGTTCTTCCATACGCCCGGGTTGAAGCTGGTCGCGCCCGCCACCGCGCGGGATGCGAAGGGTCTCATCAAGGCCGCGATTCGCGACGACGATCCGGTGATCTATTTCGAGCACAAGTTCCTCTATCGCCGCATCAAGGAGGACCTTCCCGAGGGCGAGGAAATCCTCACCCCTATCGGAAAGGCCCGGATGGCACGTGAGGGGACCGATCTCACCATCGTCACGTGGTCGGCGCTGGTGTGGAAAGCGCTCGAGGCGGCAGAACAGGTTGCCAAGGAGGACCGCGCCGAGATCGAGGTGCTCGACCTGCGAACGCTGCTCCCGATGGACGACGAGGCGATCATGTCCTCCACCAAGAAGACCAACAGGGTGCTGATCGTCCACGAAGACACGCGCACCGGTGGCCTCGCGGGTGAGATCACCGCCCGTATCAACGAGAGCGCGTTCGAGTGGCTCGACGCCCCCGTCCGCCGCGTCACGGCGCACGACACGCCAATCCCATATGCCCCGACGCTCGAGGACTACGTGCTCCCGCAGACGGCCGATATAGTCAGCGCCGCTCGCCGGTTGTTGGCGTACTGACCCCGCCGGCACGTCGCCGGATGTGCCGGCGTACCGCGGCCACCTTGGCGCCGTCGGCCACTACGGCGCACCAATGCCCGGTCTCGAAGACGCGCCGGCCGGCGTCACAGATGGGGCGCGTGCGGATCACGGCGGCGGCGGCGGCTTTGAGCCGCCGCACCACGGTCCCTCGCCGCACGTCCTTGGGAACTTCGAGCAGGGCCTGAATCGTGTCTGCGTGCACTGCGACCGTGTCCACATGCCACCCGTGCTCGGCGCAGGCATCGCGTACGACCCGCTCGCAGAACCGCGCGGTTGCGGCTATCTTAAAGACCTTCCGGCGTCGGTAGGTCGTTACGGTGACGTGGCACCATTTGGTTGCTCGCTGTTTGAACCGCATGCCGCAATGATGCCGCGCTCGGCGGACACAGCCCTACACGAAACGTTGCACCGAGAGGCGATTTATACTCCGTCCGCCGCCGGTCGGCGGGTATGAGGAGAGAAGCTGCATGTCCAGAGTCGACGTCGTCATGCCGCAGATGGGCGAGTCGATCGCCGAAGGCACCGTCTCCAAATGGCTGAAACAGGTCGGGGACGAGGTCAAGCGCGACGAGGTGATCCTCGAGATCTCGACCGACAAGGTGGACGCCGAGATCCCAGCCCCTGCCGGGGGCGTGCTCGCGGAGATTAAGGTGCCGGAAGGGGAGACGGTCGAAGTGCAAACGGTGATTGCCGTGATCGAGACCGATGTGGCGGCGGTACAGGCCGGGGAAACGGTGGCGGCAGAAAAGGTGCCGGAGAGAGCCCCCGACTCTGTCCCCGCTTCCACCCCCGCCCCCGCGGTGGTGGCGCCCGCCGCTACGGCGGAAGCCGTTCCCGGACCGTCTCCTTCCCCTGCGGCACCCACAGCCACGGATGGGCGTGACGGCGGGGAGCAGACGCTCGAGGAGCGGCTGCGGACGCGCTCGACGCCGCTGGTGCGGAAGATCGCGGCCGAGCACAAGATCGACATCACTCAGGTCGCGGGTACGGGATACGCCGGCCGCGTGACCAAGAAAGACATCTTGGCCTTCATCGAGAGTCCTCCAGCGGCTCCAGCCGTGGCGCCGGCTGTGCCCGCAGCGCCGGGCGCAGTGATTCACCCCAGCGTGGAGGCCTGGCCTGGGGACCGGGTGGAGCCCATGACCAAGATCCGCAAGCTCACAGCGGATCACATGGTCATGTCGCGGCGTGTGTCCGCGCACGTCACCAGCTTCTATGAGATAGACTTCACGCACATTGCCAGATTGCGCCAAGCCAAGAAAGCGGAATACGCGGCGCGCGGCGCGAAGCTCACCTACATGGCGTTCATCACGAAGGTGATCGCGGACAACCTCCGTCGTCACCCGGTCCTGAACGCGTCAGTGAGCGGGGACACCATCATCTATCGCCATCCCATCAATATCGGCATGGCTGTGGCGCTCGATTGGGGTCTCATCGTTCCTGTAGTGAGAAACGCGGACGAGCTGTCGCTTGTGGGACTGGCGAAGCAGATCGCGGATCTGGCGGAGAGAGCCCGAACCAAGCGGTTGAACCCCGATGAGGTGCAGAAAGGAACCTTCACCATCACCAATCCCGGTGTATTCGGTTCCTACATCGGGGTGCCCATCATCAATCAGCCCCAGGTCGGGATCTTGGGCGTGGGCGCGATCGAGAAGCGTCCCAAAGTGATGACGCTCGACGACGGTCAGGATGTGATCGCCATTCGCATGATGTCGATGTTCTCGATCTCGTACGACCACCGGATAGTTGATGGGGCCAACGCCGACCGCTTCATGGCGGACGTGAAACACGATCTCGAGAACTTCGCGGAAGGGGCACTCTAGCCGGTGGCACGCCGCACGATTGTGGTGGATGGCGAGCGCTGGGCCATCTATCCGTCTGGACGGGTCACGATATACGACCGTGACGAGTTCGGCCTGGTCTTCGAGAAGGGTACGGGCCCGGAACGGGTCCGGCGCGTGGCGCGATACTCGCCGCTGAGCGCGCGGCGTCCCGACGCGTCGCTCGCGCAACTCTCCGACGTGCGGCTGATCGAGTTCTTCCACCAGTCCCAACCAGCGTGGACCAGTCCCGACGCTGGGTACGGGCGCGAGCGGAAGTAGCGGTACTTGACGCGGGTTGATCTGCACGTCCACTCGACCGCGTCGGACGGAGAGCACGCCCCGGAGGATGTCGTGCGCCGGGCTGCCGCGGTGGGGCTCGCCGCCATTGCGTTGACGGATCACGACTCTCTGGACGGTCTTCCTCAAGCCACTCAGGCGGCCCGGGCTGCGGGTGTTCATGTCGTGGCGGGATGTGAGTTCAGCGTCAAGGCGTCGTGGGGCGAGATGCATCTCCTGGGATACTTCCTACCGCACGCTGAGGCCGAGCTGGAACGGTTTCTTTCCGTCCAACGGTCCCGCCGGGCGACGCGAATGGCGGAAATCGTCCGACGCCTGAATGGCACCGGTGTCACGGTGACGCTCGAGGAGGTGGGGAAGCTGGCCCGTGGCGGCGCCATGGGCCGCCCGCATGCCGCCCGCGCGCTGGTGAGACGCGGAATGGTACGCGACGTCGGAGAAGCGTTCGACCGCTATCTGGGCTGGAAACGTCCCGCATTCGTCCCGAAGGATCTTCCGGCGGCGGCCGACGTGATCGCGTTGATCCGTCAGTGCGGCGGCGTTTCGTCCGCCGCGCATTTGAAAGACCGTGCCGTCAGAGCCAATCTGGAGCAGCTGCGCGACATCGGGCTGGATGCGGTCGAGGTGCGGCACCCGTCGCACGACGAGCCGACAAGCGCCCGCATCGCGCGCTTGGCGGAAGAGTTCGACCTGCTGCCGACCGGCGGCTCTGACTGGCACGGTGACGCCGGAGCCGAGGAGCCGCACCGAGCGCTGCTCGGCTCGGTGGAAGTGCCCATCGATTGGTTGGAACGCATCGAACGGTTGCATGCTGAGCGCCGACCGGCGGAGGTGAGCTGATGAGTGGCAGTGACCTGATCACGGTGGGGTCCGAGGCCCCGGATTTCGAGCTTCAGGCGTCCGACGGCGCGACCTACCGCATGAGTGACGTCCTGCTCGACCGACACGCGGTGCTGATATTCTATCCGGGCAACAACACGCCTGGATGAAACCGCCAGCTCTCCGCCGTGCGCGATGAGATCGACCAGTTCCAGGCACGCGCAGTCCAGCCCTTCGGAGTCAACCCTGCCGGGGTCGCGAGTCACGCCAAGTACGTCGCCAAGCTCAGGTTTCCCTTCCCGTTACTGTCGGATCCGGACCGAACGGTGGCCGACGCGTTCGGCGCCCTCAAGCCGGCCGGCCGGAATATCCGTCGCAGCGTGGTCCTCATCGGGCGCGACGGCCGGGTCCTGTTCGCCGAGCGCGGCTCACCCAGTACCGGCCGGATCCTGGCGGCGCTGGTCGAGTAGCCGACCGTCCCATGCCCGATCTCGCCGGTAAGGTCGCGCTCGTTACCGGAGGTGGCCGCCGACTGGGCCGCGCGATCGCCGAAGCGCTGGGAGACGACGGTGCGTGCCTGGCGGTGCACTATCACACCTCCTCCGCCGGCGCCCGGCAGGTCGTCGACCGGTTTGGGGCTGACCGTGCCTCCGTGTTCCAAACGGATCTCCGCGATGCGGTGCAGGCAGAAGCACTCCCGCGCCGTGTCGCGGATGCTATGGGGCGACTCGATATCCTCGTCAACTCGGCGGCAATCATGGTGCGGCAACCGTTCGGCCAGGTGACCCCCGATGGATGGGCGGCCGTCCTGGACCTGAACCTGCGGGCCCCCTTTTTCGTCGCGCAAGGAGCCGCGCCGTATCTCCGCGAGCGCCGCGGTCTCATCGTCAACATCTCTGACGCATCGTCCCGGGACCCGTGGCCATCGTATCTGCCGCACAGCGTGAGCAAGGCGGGAATCCAGATCCTCACGCGCGGGCTGGCCCAGATCCTGGCACCGGAAGTACGTGTGAACGGGATCATCCCGGGCGCCGTTCTCCTGCCCGGCGACTACGACCATGACGCCGAACGCCGGGCGATCGAGCGCACCCCGCTCAAGCGACTGGGCACGGCGGCCGACGTGGTGGCCGCCGTACGGTTCCTGCTGACCACCGACTACGCTACGGGCAGCACTGTAGTGGTCGATGGCGGCGCGTCGATCAAGGCGCGCGGTGACGGTTGACGTAGGAACCCGGGCTAGGGAAGATCCGTTATTCTTGCGGGCGCCATCTGGCCACATGTGTGATGAGGTGGAGAGCAATGACACAGAGTGAGAACCAACAGAACGCGCTGACCCACGACGTGATCATCGTCGGCGGCGGCCCGGCCGGGTTGTGCGCGGCGATGTACTGCGGTCGGGGGATGCTCGACGGGTTGCTGATCGAGCGCGGTCTACCCGGCGGCGAATTGTTGAACACCGACCTCATCGAGGACTACATCGGATTCGAGAGTATCCTCGGCCGCGATCTCGCCGAGAAGATGACGAGCCACGCCAAGAAATTCGGCGCCAACATAGTGACAGACACGGTCGAGTCAATAGAACGGCGTGAGGATGGTGACTTCGACGTGACGACGCAACTCGGCAAGGTGTATCGGGCCCCTGCGGTAATCGTCACCGCAGGTGGCACCCCGACCAAACTCGGCGTCCCCGGCGAGAAAGAGTACGCCGGGAAGGGCGTGTCGTACTGTGCCGTATGCGACGGTGCGTTCTTCAAAGCGGAGACGATTGCCGTGGTGGGCGGCGGCGACGCCGCCGTCGAAGAGGCGGATTACCTGACACGATATGCCGAGAAGGTGTATCTGATCCATCGGCGCGATCAGCTCCGCGCCTCACCGATCCTCCAGCAGCGGGCGCTCGAGAACCCCAAGATCGAGATGGTGTGGAACAAGGTCGTCGAAGTGATTCACGGGGACGACCACGGCGTGAACCAGCTCCGGCTGCGCGACACGAATACCGGGGGACAATCCACGCTTTCCGTCACGGGCTGCTTCATCTTCATCGGGTTCATCCCCAACTCGGGAGTCATCAAAGGGCACTTCGAGCACGATGCCCAGGGTTACATCATCACCGACGACCACATGATGACCTCGATTCCCGGACTGTTCGCCGCCGGCGACCTTCGCGTGCAGCTCACGCGGCAGATCACGACCGCGGTCGGGGATGCGACGACGGCGGCGATCGCGGTCGAGAAATACCTGACGGTGAGAAAAGAGCAGGCCGTTGCCAGCTCCCCCTGAGGTCATCTGCCTCACTAACGGGGTCTTCGCGGAGAACTGCTACATCGTGGCCGATCGCGACCGGGGCGAGGCGGTTCTGGTCGATCCCGGCGAGGAGGCCGACCTGTTTCTGGCGCGCCTCCGCAGCGAGCGGCTCGAACTCCAGGGAATCTGGCTGACGCACGCTCACCTCGATCATGTCCTGGGGGTACGACCCGTGGTGGAGCGGTCCGGCGTGCCCGTCTGGCTCCATCCGGACGATCGGCCGCTCTACGACCGGATGCCTGACCAGGCTGCCGCCGTGCTCGGTGTCGATCTTCCGGCTCCGCCTCCACCCGACCGCACCCTCGCTGCTGGTGATCTCGTCCGGGTCGGTGATTGCGAGTTCGAGGTTCGGCACGTGCCGGGACACAGCCCCGGCAGTGTCGCCTTCGTAGGCCACGGCGTGACGATCTCCGGCGACGTGCTGTTCGCCGGATCGGTGGGCCGGATCGATCTCCCCGGTGGAGACGGCGAAGCGCTGCTGCACAGTATTAGGGAGCAACTCCTCACCCTGCCGGACGACACCGTCGTCTACTCGGGGCACGGCCCGGCGACCACGATAGGGCAGGAGCGACGCACCAACCCATTCTTGACCGGAGCGTACCGGTTGTCCTGACGGAACCGTGCCGTGCGGACAAGCGCGAGGGAGTGATCAGGGGAGACTGACACTGGTCCAGGGATCATGGTCCCGAAACAGAACGGGGAACCCGTGGGAGGTCAGGAGGAGGAGGGTGGCACACCGCTCACCGGGCGCGGCTCCGTCGCAACGTGCCTGCGTTGCGGGTTCCCGGTCCAGTCGCGGTCGTGGGGGTGCAAGAACCCCTGTCCGAACTGTGGGTTCGTCTATCCGCTGGGCGACTGTTCGGACTGATCACCGTCGAGCTGCTCGCTGTGGGAATCGGTGGTCGGTCCGACCGGCTCGATGACGCGCTCCTCAGGTCGCTCAATTGTTGCCGCAGCCGGCCGTGTCGCTTGCGCAGAAGGAGCGGCCTCCGGATATTGCATGGCAGGAGACGATATGCGCATAACGACTTGGGCTGAATATGGTCTGATCGTCGCGGTGCATCTCGCCGGGCGCGGCTCCGACTTGCCGGTTCCCGCGCGTGACGTCGCCGAGCAAGAGCGTTTGCCTGCCGACTACATCGAGCAGATTCTCCTCAAGCTCCGCCGCGCCGGCTTGGTGAAGAGCGTGCGTGGGGCCAAGGGCGGGTACCTACTCGCCCGCGCACCGCACACGATCTCCGTCAAGGACGTCATCGAGGCTGCCGAAGAGCATACGTTCGAGGTGAACTGCGAGGTTCGCCCCGTGGACGCCGAACGCTGTCGGCCGGGAGCCGATTGTTCCATCCGGCCCGTATGGCGTGCGCTCCAGGAGCGGGTCGATGAGTTCCTCTCCGGCGTCTCGCTGGCCGATCTGCTGGCAGAGGAGGCGGTGGTCGCAGAGATGCTGTCTCAGCCGACGGGCGTTCCGGCCTAGACGAGCCAGGCGCGGTGATAGTCGGCAGCACGCTGACATCTGACGAACTCCGCCGGTACGCCCGTCACATCATCCTGCCGGAGGTCGGGTACGACGGCCAGCGTCAGCTGAAGGGGAGTCGCGTGCTGTTGGTCGGGGCGGGCGGCTTGAGATCACCGGCCGCTCTGTACCTCGCCGCGGCGGGCGTCGGGACGTTGGGCCTGGTTGACGACGACATCGTCGACGAGAGCAACCTTCAACGCCAAATCCTTCACGGCACGGCCGCTGTGGGCAGCTCGAAGCTCGCGTCTGCCGAAGCGCGGCTCCACGATCTCAATCCTCACGTTGCGATCGAGCGGTTCGATACGTCTCGTCTCGGGAAACGCGCTGGATATCATCAGCGCGTTCGACGAGGTCGTGGACGGGATGGTGACGTGCGCACGTACTGAGTGCCGAAGGTGGGATTCGAACCCACACGGGCTTGAGCCCACTGCGCCCTGAACGCAGCGCGTCTACCAGTTCCACCACTTCGGCAGGAACGAAACCGTGAGCGGCGGAATATAGACGTCAGAGCGAGTCGCAGTCAACCGCTTGCTTGACCGCTCGGAACCCGTTTTGTATCTTGGAGTTAGCTTGTGTCGCCGAGTCGAGGTTCGGCCGCCGCAGGCGGCCTCGTGGTCGCCCGCAATCCTAAGGCGCGGCACGATTACCATATCCTCGAGACCTGGGAGGCGGGTTTGGTGCTCACGGGGACCGAGGTGAAATCGGTGCGTGCCGGAAAGGTGAGCCTGAAGGAGGCTTTCGGCATCGTACATGGTGGTGAGGTCTGGCTCGAGGCCATGACGATCTCGCCGTACGAGTCGGGCGGGTATGTAAACCACGACCCCCGGCGCCGACGCAAGTTGCTCCTGCACACGCGCGAGATCAGACGCCTGATCGGGGCGGTCCACCAGAAGGGTCTGACTCTCATTCCACTCGATTTGTACTTCGCGCGAGGCCGCGCCAAGGTCACGCTGGCGCTCGCGCGCGGCAAACAGCTGCACGACAAACGCGAAGCCGCCAAGCGCCGCATCGCGGCCCGCGAAGCGGAGCGCGCCATGGGCCGCCGGCCATGATCCACGCCACGCTGCTGGCGGTCGCCGTTGCCGGCGGCGGGTCCCATCCCGTGGCGCCCACGGCCGTGCTGGTGGCCACCGCGCGGGGCGAGATCTCGATCCCCATCTCGGCGCAGCGGGGCCATCCCGCCTTCCCGGTAGAGCCGCTCTCTCGGTTGCTCCCGCTTTCCAGCGCGGTGCGGAACGGGTGGGCGATGGTAGAGTTCGCCGGCGTGCCGTTCAGCTTTCTCCTCGATGCGCCCGTGCTGCTAGATGGCGCGACAGTTGTCCCGATGGCGGGAGGCGCGTACTTGAGTGGGGATACGCTGTTCGTTCCCCTGCAGTGGCTGACTGACTACATCCCGCGCCGTTTTCACGAGGCCTATAGGTACGATCCGCTGGCCGCCCGCTTCGAAGAGGTGGGCCTCGCAGCGGTGATTCGGTCCCCGGGGCGCCCGGCGTCCAGTAGCCGCCGCCCCGCTCCCAACGAGTTCGGTCTGCGGTTGCCGCACACCGTAGTGGTCGATGCGGGGCATGGCGGTCGGGATGTGGGGAACATCGGGTTGTTCCTGCCGCGCGGGATCAACGAAAAGCACATAACCCTGGCGATCGCCAAGCGGCTGGAAGCGGAATTGGAGCGGCGCGGCATCCGAGTCGTGATGACGCGCAGGACCGACCGGTTCGTCGGCTTGCGCGAGCGCGCTACCATGTGCGCGGCGGTGTGCGATCTGTTCGTGAGCGTGCATGTCGATGCGTTGTCCCGGACGCCGGGGTATCAGCGCGCGAACGGTGTCCACACCTACTTTCTCGGTGAGGCGCTGACCGCGGAGGCTCGCCGGGTCGCGGCGATGGAAAACGATGCGCTCCGCTACGAGGCCGGCGGCGCACTGACCCAGGACGACCCGCGGTTGTTCATTTTGAAAGATCTGCAGAGCAATGAGATCCTTCGCGAGTCCGCCCTCCTCGCAAACCTGGTCCAGTCGAACGCGGCGCGCGCCCATCCGGGGCGCAACCGTGGAGTCCATCAGAACCGGTTCGTGGTGCTGGCGGTGTCTACGCGGCCCGCGATTCTGATCGAAACGGGGTATGCCACCAACCGCAGGGACGCGCAGTTCCTGAACTCGCCGGCCGGTCAGCAACGGCTCGCTGTGGCGATCGCCGAGGGCGTCGTCGAATACCTGCGTCGCTACGAGGACAAGACCAGCTCGGCGGGTGGGTCGTGACACGCCGCGTCATAATCACGCTGGTGGCGTGCGCCGTGCTCGCCGTAGGCTGTGCGTACTATAACGGGCTATACAACGCGAACCGGCTCGCGGGTGAGGCCCGGCGTGCGGAGCGGGAGGGAAGGACCAGTGAAGCGCGGTCGCTCTGGTCGCGGGCCGCGATCAAGGCCGAGTCGGTCGCGGCCAGGTTTCCCAAGAGCAAGTACCGCGACGACGCGTTGCTCCTCCAGGGCAAGGCGCTCTACGCCATCTCGGCGTGCACGCGAGCGGTCATACCGCTGGCGCTTGCGGCGGACTCGAGTCCCGACCCCGCCATTTGGCGGGAGGCTCGCCTCACGCTGGCGCGCTGCAGGCTCGAGATGTTCGAGCCGGACTCGGTTGCGGACATCGTGTCGCCCGTTGTCGAAGCGGACGATTCCAGCGGTCGGGCGGCGGCGCTGCTGCTGCGGGGCCGGGCCCGCCTGGCACTCGGTGACCCCGTGGCCGCGCTCGCGGATCTCCAGGCGAGCGGACACCGCGCCGCACCCTTTCCCCTGGCGGTGGCGCTGGCGCGCATGGGACGCACCCGAGAGGCAGCCGATCTGCTCCTGACACGCCTCCACGACGCCCCTTATGACGAGGCGCGCTGGCTCGCCACACTGGATACGATCGGTGAGCGCGAGCCGGCACCTGGCTCGAAGCTGGTGCCGCGGCTGACGGCCCGAACGGACCTGACCGACAGGCAGCGAGCGCGGCTGTGGCTGAGCGACGCGAAGCGGTGGCTTGCCGCCGGTACGACCGATTCCGCCGCGGTGCGGTTCAGGGCGGTGATCGCCGTCGCCGCCGATTCGCTGGAGGGCCGCGCGGCGCAGGCACACCTGACGGTGCGTGAGGTCAGGCGCACGACCCGCGTCGAACTGATTCCAGCGTTGGCCGACACGCTGCGTGCCACGATGCGGCAGGGTGGAGAGCCGGTACGGATTGCGGAGCGCTATGCAAATGTGCTGCGGCGTGCGGCACTGGCGCTCGCGGCCGATAGCAGTGATCTGCTGCTGTTCCTGGCGGCTGAGGAGATGCGGGACTCGTTGGGCGCCGCCTCCCTCGCCGCAGCGCTGTTCCAAGAGATCGCCCGAAGGGCACCCGGCTCGGCGATCGCTCCCAAGGCGCTGCTCGCCGCCGCAATGCTGCTGCCCGACGCCGCCGACTCGCTGATCGCAGTGGTACGAGAGCGCTACCCGGAGTCGGTCTACACGCTCGCGCTCGACGGCAGGGCACCGGACGCCTACCGGGTGCTGGAGGACTCGTTGCTGCGCATCATCTCCGAGGCCGGCCGGCGCAACGATCGGTGACGCCGCCTCCCGGTCCGATCAGCGTTCTCGAAACCCGCTTCCAGAACCCGATTCTTCTAGCCGCCGGAACGGCGGGGTTCGGGCGCGAGGTGAGTGGCGTCATCACCCTGGACCGACTGGGCGGGGTCATCACCAAGTCGGTGAGTCCCGAGCCGCGTGCCGGGCATCCGGCGCCCCGCGTCGCCGAATTCGCCGGCGGGATGCTCAACGCCATCGGACTCGCCAATCCAGGCGTCGCCGCCACCCGGGATCAGGAGCTGCCCTGGCTCGCCGCGCATCTCAGGCGCGCGCGGGTGTTGGTCAGCGTCGTGGGGGCGACCGTCGAGGATTATGTGACGGTCATCGAGACCCTGACGCACCAGACTGTCGTTACGGCGTTCGAGCTGAACCTCTCCTGTCCGAATACCGCTCGAGGTGGTGAGCATTTCGGGGCGGACGATCAGGTTTTGGCCGATCTCGTGCGGCGCTGCCGGGCCGCTAGCAGCCGTCCCGTGGTGGTCAAATTGGCACCGACCCTGTCCGACATGGCCCGTACGGCCAAGGTGGCGGCGGACGCGGGGGCCGACGGACTGGCGGTGGTCAATACCTTTCCGGGTACGCTGTACGATGCGTCTGCCGGATCGGTGGCCGGGCGCCAACTGCGACTCGGGGCCGGGCAGGGAGGGGTGAGCGGTCCTGCCCTGCTGCCTATGGGCGTCCTGGCGACCGGTCGGGTCCGGGAGGCTACCGATCTGCCGGTGATCGGCGTCGGGGGAGTGCGTACGGTGGACGACGTGCGCCAATACCTGGAGGCCGGCGCGTCGCTGGTGGCTGTCGGGACGGCGGCGCTCGCAAGACCCCGGCTGCCCGAACAGTTGGCCGCCGCCCTGGCCTATGGCTGAAGTCATCGTCGCGCTTGACATGGTAGCGGGCGAGGAAGCGCTCGCTTTGGTAGCTCGTCTCCCCGGCCTGCGGTGGGTGAAGGTCGGATCGACGCTGTTCGTCGGAGCCGGTCGCGAACTGGTGCGCGAGTTGAAAGCCCGTGGGCTCAGGGTGTTCCTGGACCTGAAGTGGCATGATATTCCTCACCAGGTTGCCGGGGCGGTTACGGCGGCGACCGTAGCTGGCATCGATCTGGCCACTGTGCATGCCCTCGGTGGCCGAGCCATGATGCGGGCGGCTGCGGAGGCGGCCGGCGACGCGTTACGGGTGGTCGCGGTCACGATGCTGACGTCGCATGCCGCGGAGGACTACGCGGATCTGGCGGGGCGCGGCGCCACGGTGGATCCGGCTGGCGAGGTCGCGCGCTTGGCCCGCATGGCACTTGCAGCGGGCTTGGGGGGTGTGGTGGTCTCGGCCGCCGAAGCGGCGGTCGCCAAGTCGGAGCTGGGAAGCGACGCATGGATTGTCGTTCCGGGGATTCGGCTGCCCGGTGCTCCGACGGACGACCAGCGCCGCACGGCCGATCCTCAGAGCGCCGTCATGGCAGGCGCAACCCATCTGGTGGTGGGCCGCCCAATTTCTCGGGCCGATGACCCGGATCGGGTGTATCAGGCCATATGCGAGGCCGCATCATGAATCTGATGTCCGCAGCGCTTATCCACGCGGGATTGGCGGTGGCCCTGGCCGCACCGCGCATGTTGAGCGCACAGGCCCCGCTCAAGGACGTCGTGGAGCGCGCGCGCGCGGCGTGGCTGGGGCATGCCACCCACGATCTCGTGGCCCGCAGCGACACTGTCCGCCTGCGCATCCCCGGCGTGGCGGTATCCCAGGCGCTCCGGCCGGGCCAAGCTGCGCGGCTGTTGGAGCGCTATCTTGCCGACGCGGACGAAAAGGAGCTGGTGCTGCGCGAAATCCGTCACGTAGCGGAGGACCACGCCTACGCCGAGATGGCGCGGCGCTATACGGTCCGGGGGACGTCCGACGAGCGCGTGGAAATGCTGTTCTTCGGGTTCCGAATAGTAGGTGGAGAGTGGCGCCTGCGAGAGGTGCGGGTGGCGCCGTAACTGCTCACTTGCGGTGGGTTTAGGTCTCATCTATATTAAAAGTTCTGGTCGCGAACCTCGACAAGCGGAGGCTGCTCGTGAAAGTTCGTTCGAGTGTCAAGCGGATCTGCGAGCATTGCAAGGTGATTCGTCGCCGTGGTGTCACGTTCGTGATCTGCAAACGGAACCCGAAGCACAAGCAGCGGCAAGGCTAGCCAATGGCACGAATCGCCGGCGTCGATCTTCCCCGCGAAAAGCGGATCGAGATCGCCCTGACATATATTTTTGGTGTTGGGCTATCGACGTCCCAGCGCATACTCGACGAGACCGCCATCTCCGGCGACACCCGCGTGCGGGATCTGTCCGACGCAGAGGTGGCGCGGCTGCGGCAGTCCATCGAACGCGGTGTGAAGGTTGAGGGAGCGTTGCGCACCGAAGTGGCGATGCACATCAAGCGCCTCATGGATATCGGCAGCTATCGAGGCATGCGTCATCGACGCGGGCTTCCGGTCCGCGGGCAGCGTACCCATACCAATGCCCGCACCAAGAAGGGACCGCGGCGCGCGATCGCCGGCAAGAAGAAAGTGATGAAGAAGTAGAGTATGCCTCAAGCGAGTTCATCCGGTGCGAAACGCTCCAAGAAGGTGGTCGAGTCCGAGGGCGTAGCCCACATCACCGCGACGTTCAACAACACACTTATCACCATAACCGACACCAATGGCAACACGGTCACGTGGGGCTCTGCGGGCAAGTCGGGGTTCAAGGGGTCGAAAAAATCCACCTCCTTCGCCGCGACGGTCGCTGCCGAGCAGTGCGGTCGCGACGCGTTGAATATGGGGGTCCGGAAGGTGCACGTCCGTGTTCAAGGTCCGGGATCGGGACGGGAGTCAGCGGTGCAAGCGTTGGCGGCGGCAGGGTTGCAAATCCTGTCCATCCGGGACGTCACGCCGATCCCGCACAATGGATGCCGCCCACCCAAGAAGCGGCGGGTGTGAGCCGTGGCACGATACACCGGTCCGTCCTGCAAGCTGTGCCGCCGAGAAGGCACGAAGCTGTTTCTCAAGGGCACGCGGTGCCTCACGGACAAGTGCGGCATCGAACGACGGGGATACGCGCCCGGCCAGCACGGCCAGACGATGGCCCGGCGGCGCAAGGCATCCGAGTACTCGAAGCAGTTGCGCGAGAAGCAGAAGGTCAAACGCATGTATGGGCTCTCCGAGCGCCAGTTCCGCACGACCTTCCGGAAGGTGCGCGCCGAGCCCGGCGTGACGGGCGCGAACCTGTTGATCTCGCTCGAGAGGCGGCTGGACAACATCGTCTACCGGATGGGGTTTGCGCCGAGCCGCAAGGCGGCAAGGCAGCTTGTGCGACACCGTCACATCGAGGTGAACGGACGCACCGTGGACATCCCCTCCTTCCGCGTCCGGGCGGCGGACGAGGTCAAGGTCGCTGACGCGAGTCGTGACATGGCACTGGTGAAAGCGGCTCTGGATCAGGCATCTAGAGGTGCGCCTATTTCGTGGCTTACGGTCGATGCCGAAAAGGCGGTGGGCAAGGTAACCGAGCTGCCGACACGCGATGCCATACCGATCGCCGCTCAGGAGCAGCTGATCGTGGAACTCTACTCGAGGTAAACGCGGATCGTTACCCAACAACGTGGGTTTCGCTCGCAGTCATTATGAACATCGATCTCACTGGACTGGTGCGCCCCTCCGTGGTCGAGATGGCCAAACGGGAGGACAACCCATACGCGGCCGAGTTTCGGCTCCAACCCCTGGAGCGAGGCTACGGCTACACACTGGGCAACTCGCTGCGTCGCATGCTCCTGTCATCACTGCGGGGCACTGCGGTGTGGGGATTCAGACTCGACGGCGTGGTGCACGAGCATCAGACCGTGCCTGGTGTGGTGGAGGATATCCACCAGGTCATTCAACGCCTAAAACAACTCACGCTCGTTCTTGCCGAGGACGTAGATGAGGCTGTGCTTCACATAACGGCGGAGAAGGCCGGGCCGATCCACGCCCGCGATATCAAACCGCACTCCGCTGTCCAGATCGTGAACCCCGATCATCTGCTGTTCACGCTGCAGGAAGATCGTGAGCTGACCGGCGAGTTCTACGTGAACAAGGGCCGCGGCTATGTGGAGGCGTCCCAGCACCCCGCCGACCGTTCGCTCCCGGTTGACTTGGTGCGCGTGGACTCGATCTACAATCCCGTGCGCCGTGCCAATTTCACCGTTGCGGAGACGCGCGTCGGTCAGCGGACCGACTTCGATCGCCTGACTATGGAGGTCGAGACTAACGGTACGATCTCACCGGAAGACGCGGTCGCGTACGCGGCCGCCCTCTTACAAGAACACTTCCAGGCGTTCCTGAACTTCGGCAAGGTACCGATGGTCGCGGCGACCAACGGTGGTGCCGAGCCGGACGACGCGCGGCTGCGTGATCTGCTGCAGAAGCCGATCGACGACTGCGGGCTATCGGTCCGGTCCATCAACTCGCTCAAGAACTCGAACATCAGCACGTTGGGCGATCTCGTGCGCTACAGCAAGGACGACCTGCTCAAGGTCAAGAACGTGGGTGAAAAGGCGCTGGAGGAGATCGCCGAATTACTGCGCCGCGAGGAGCTGAGCTTTGGGATGGAGTTCGAGGACAAGGCCGGTGATCTGGTGGTGACGAATCCCGGCTCGCTACCGGCGTCGGAGGCGGACGCAGAACCCGTGTCCCCGGCACAGCAGGAGTAGCGCCCAGATGCGCCACCGTGTCAGAGGTCGGCAGCTGAGCCGCACGGCGAGTCACCGCCGGGCGATGCTCAACAACATGGTTACCGAGTTCTTCCGCCACGACCGCGTCGTAACGACCGAAGCCAAGGCCAAGGAGCTTCGTCCGTTCGCGGAGAAGCTGATTACGCTGGCGCGGCGGGGTGATCTGCACGCGAGGCGGCAGGTTGAACGGCGGATCAGGGACCGTGCCGTGGCAGGCCGTCTGTTCGGTGAGATCGGACCGCGGTTCGCGTCGCGACCCGGCGGCTATACGCGTATTGTCAAGCTCGGACACCGCTCCGGTGACGGTGCCGAGATGGCTCGGATCGAGCTTCTTGCGGAGTGATGGAGCGGGTGGGGCGTCAACTGCCAGATGGGGGCCCTGCGGGTCCCCTTTTTCGTGGGTGTCGGGGCGTGGACACCGGCTGGGTCGGTGCCGCCTCGTTGCAATCCCCTAACCGAGTGTGGGAGAACTTGCTGTGCCGACTGCGCTGATTACCGGCGTGACCGGGCAGGACGGGTCTTATCTGGCCGAACTGCTGCTCGAGAAGGGATACCGTGTGGTTGGAGTCGTGCGGCGCACGTCGCACGACTCGTACGAACGGATAGGTCACCTGTTGGAGCGGATCGAGATCGTGCCGGCGGATCTCCTCGATCAGCATTCACTGACCACCGTGATCGGGGATGTGAAGCCCGACGAGATCTACAATCTGGCTGCCCAGAGCTTCGTGCCGACGAGCTGGAGCCAGCCAGTGCTCACGGGCGAATTCACGGCGCTCGGCGTGACCCGGTTGCTCGAGGCGGTGCGGCTGGCCAGTCCGGGGGCCAGATTCTATCAGGCCAGCTCGTCGGAGATGTTCGGCAAGGCGGTGCAGACCCCGCAGAACGAGCGGACACCGTTCTATCCGCGCTCACCGTACGGCGTCGCGAAGGTTTACGGCCACTGGATTACTGTGAACTATCGCGAGTCGTACGGGATCCATGCGGTCAGCGGTATCCTGTTCAATCACGAATCGCCGCGCCGCGGCCTGGAGTTCGTCACCCGCAAGATCTCGCACGCGGTAGCCCGAATCAAACTGGGATTGGACGACGAGTTGCGCCTGGGCAACCTCGACGCGCGACGGGATTGGGGCTACGCCGGCGACTACGTGAAGGCCATGTGGAGCATGCTGCAACAGCCGGAGCCCGCGGACTACGTCGTGGGAACCGGTGAGACACATACCGTGCGAGCTTTCGTCGAGCGCGCGTTCCGGCACGTCGGCCTCGACTGGCAGGACCACGTCCAGATCGATCCGGCGCTCGTTCGGCCTGCGGAGGTCGATCTATTGCAGGCGGATGCGGCCAAGGCGCGCGAGCAGCTCGGATGGGAGCCGGCGGTCAGCTTCGATGACCTGGTCGTGATGATGGTCGACGCCGACATCGAGCGCCAGCGGGGCAGCAGTTGAAAGTTCTGGTAACGGGGGCCGACGGCTTCGTCGGCCTCTGGATGATCCAGCGTTTGGCCGACGACGGACACGAGATCGTGGCCGCGGTCCGGCCTGGGTGCGCCGTGCCGAGTGGTGTCCGCTGGGTCGAGCTGGAACTCCGGAACGACGAGTCGGTGCGCCGGATGGCCGATGTAGCCGCCGATGCGGTAGTGCACCTGGCGGCAGTCGCCTCCGGTGCGGACGCACGGGAGGATCCCGGTGAGGCGTGGGAAGTCAACGCAGCCGGCACCGCTCGACTGCTCGAGGCGCTCGGGACGGCCCGCGAGGCCGGGCGCGGAGATCCACAGGTGCTGGTGGTCTCGACAGGCGAGGTGTATGGTGGCGGTGCGGCGCGGCCGCGAGTGGAGACCGATGCCCTCCTGCCCTGTTCGCCGTATGCCGCCTCGAAGGTCGGGGCGGAAACTGCGGCCTTGGAAGTGGGTCGCAGGACCGGGCTGCGCGTCGTGATCGTCAGGGCGTTTCCACATACGGGACGCGGTCAGGATCATCGCTTCGTGATTCCGTTTTTTGCGCGGCGGCTCCAGGAGGCGAAGCGCTCAGGCGACGCCACCGTACGGGTGGGGAATCTGGAGCCGGTACGCGATTTTCTGCACGTCTCCGACGTGGTAGAGGCCTATACTCTACTGCTCACGCGCGGTGTTCCCGGTGAGATATACAATGTGGCGTCGGGGCGCGGAGTGAGCATTCGGGAGGTTTTCGAGCGCATCGCCGCGCTCGTCGGCGCGGCGGCTTCAGCGGAGACCGATCCACGCCTCACGCGGCGATCCGACATCCCTTATCTGGTCGGCAACGCCGAGAAGCTGCGCCTCGCAACGGGATGGTCGCCGCGCGTGGACCTGGACACGGCACTCGAGGAGGTCGTACGTGCCGAAGCGGACTGACATCGAGAGTATCCTGCTGGTTGGGTCGGGACCAATCGTCATCGGGCAAGGGGCGGAGTTCGACTACTCGGGGACGCAGGCCGTCAAGGCGCTGCGCGAGGAAGGTTACCGGGTGATCCTGGTCAACTCGAACCCCGCGACGATCATGACCGATCCGGAACTGGCCGACCGCACGTACATCGAGCCGGTCACCCCCGCATGGGTCGCGAAGGTAATCGAACGTGAGCGTCCCGACGCGTTGCTGCCCACGATGGGTGGCCAAACCGCGCTGAACGTTGCCATCGCCCTGCACGACGATGGGACGTTGGAACGCTATGGGGTGGAACTGATCGGTGCGAGTGCTCGGGCGATCCGGATGGCGGAAGACCGGAAGGCCTTCGCGGAAGCGATGACCCGCATCGGCCTGTCTATGCCCCGCGGTGAGTTGGTTCGGTCGTTCGATGAGGCTCTGGCCACCGTCGAGACGACCGGTTTCCCCGCGATCATCCGCCCGTCGTTCACCCTCGGCGGAACGGGGGGTGGGGTCGCCTACAACCGGCCGGAGTTCGAGGGTGTGGTCAAGCGCGCGTTGGAGCTGTCGCCGGTTAGCACCGCCCTGGTGGAGCAGTCGGTGATCGGCTGGAAGGAGTTCGAACTCGAGGTGATGCGTGACGGGCGCGACAACGTTGTAATCGTATGCTCGATCGAGAACCTCGACCCGATGGGCGTCCACACGGGCGATTCCATCACTGTGGCCCCCGCGATGACGCTGACCGATCGCGAATACCAGGAAATGCGGGACGCCGCGATAGCCATCATACGCGAAATCGGCGTCGAGGCCGGTGGCTGCAACATCCAGTTCGCGGTCGATCCCGCGACCGGCGAACAACTCGTGATCGAGATGAACCCCAGGGTCTCACGCTCCTCAGCACTCGCGTCGAAAGCCACCGGGTTCCCGATCGCACGCATAGGGGCGAAACTGGCGGTCGGCTTGACACTCGACGAACTCCCCAACGACATAACGAGGACCACGCCGGCTTCCTTCGAGCCGGTACTCGACTACGTCGTGGTCAAGTGCCCTCGCTTTGCGTTCGAGAAGTTCCCCACCGCGGACACTCGTCTCACCACCCAGATGAAATCGGTCGGCGAGTCCATGGCTATCGGCCGCACGTTCAAGGAGGCCTTTCAGAAAGGCATCCGGGCACTCGAGATCGACAGGCCCGGCTGGGTGTTGGGCGTGCGCTTAGCCGACGATGGACTTGAATCCGAAGGTGTCGAGGAACTGCGTGCCGCCCTGCGGCAGCCCACGCCCGAACGCATCTACCAGGTGAAGCGGGCGATCATGGCCGGGCTGGCCACCGATGAGATCGCGGCGCTCACACACATCGACCCGTGGTTCCTCGGTCAGCTCGCAGAACTCGTCGAGGCGGAAAACGAATACCGCTTGGCGCGCGAAGTCGATCCCGAGCGACTGCGGGGGATGAAGCGGCTCGGGTTCTCGGATTGCCAGCTCGCGGGCTTGCGCGGCGAGACCGAAACGGAGGTGCGGCACCGTCGTTGGCAGTGGGAGATCCACCCCAGCTACAAGATGGTGGATACCTGTGCCGGCGAGTTTCCGTCGGCCACGCCGTACCTCTACTCGTGCTACGAGGACGAGAACGAGTCGGAGGCGCTCGGCCAGGACGGCGTCGTCATCCTGGGCAGCGGCCCGAACCGTATCGGGCAGGGCGTCGAGTTCGATTACTGCTGCGTCCGTGCCGGGCTCGCGCTGCGCCAGCTCGGGTTGCGCACGATCATGATTAACTCGAACCCCGAGACGGTCTCCACCGACTTCGATATCTCGGACAAGCTCTACTTCGAACCGCTGACGCTCGAGGACGTGCTCGAGATCGTACGGCTCGAGCGACCTCGCGGTGTAATAGTCCAACTCGGCGGGCAAACGCCGCTGAAACTCGCGAAGGGCCTGGAAGCGGCCGGCGTGCCGATCCTCGGGACGAGTCCTGAGGCGATCGACCAGGCGGAAGACCGGAAGCGGTTCGGGGAGCTCACGCGGCGGCTTGGGGTTCCGCAGCCGGCCAACGGCACCGCAACTGACGTGGAAAGCGCCATCCGGATCGCCGAGGAGATCGGCTATCCGATTCTGGTACGTCCGTCATACGTGCTCGGTGGTCGGGCGATGGAGATCGTGTATGATGCGGCCTCACTGCGGAGCTACTTCGGGACGGCGACGCGTGCCTCGCCCGAGCATCCCGTCCTGATCGACTCGTTTCTCGAGGACGCGTTCGAAGCGGACGTAGATGCGATCTCAGATGGTACGCGTTGCGTCATCGGGGGCGTCATGCAGCATATCGAGGACGCCGGGATCCATTCCGGCGACTCGGCGTGCGTCGTCCCCTGCTATCTGGTGGACGACGTCGCGGTGGAGGTCATGCGCGAGCACACGCGGGCGTTCGCGCGCGCTCTCGGTGTCGTGGGGCTCATCAACGTGCAATTCGCCGTTAAGGACGACGTGGTCTACGTCCTGGAGGTGAACCCGAGGGGATCGCGCACCGTGCCGTTCATCAGCAAGGCCACGGGCGTGCCGATGGCGGCGCTGGCAGCGGCGGTCATGGTGGGACGAACTCTCGACGAATCCGGTGTACCCGACGAGGTCCAGATCCCGTACGTTGCGGTCAAGGAAGCGGTATTCCCCTTCAACAAGCTCCCGGGCGTCGATACGGTACTCGGGCCCGAAATGCGCTCGACCGGGGAGGTCATGGGCATCGCGGACAGCTTCGGTATGGCGTTCGCTAAGGCCCAGACGGCGGCTGACGCGGATCTGCCGCTCTCCGGCACGCTGGTGGTGACGGTCAACGATCCGGACAAACCAACGGCGTTGCCGATCGTGAGGCGGTTCCACGAAATGGGATTCCGTATTGTTGCCACGGACGGCACTGCGCGATACCTGAAGGCGCGCGGGATACCGACCGAGACGGTGCTCAAGGTCCACGAGGGGAGGCCGAACGTGAACGATATGATCACGTCGGGCAAAGTGGACTTGCTGATCAATACGCCGCTTGGCAAACTGACACAGTGGGACGATTACTCGATGCGCCGGACGGCCCTCCAAAACGCAGTCCCGTACACGACCACCATGTCCGCCGCGAGTGCCGCCTGTGACGCGATTTTGGCGTTACGCTCGCGCGAAGGTACCGTCCGGTGCCTCCAGGAATGGTATGAGGTGAGTGGGATCGGGCGGCTGGGAGGGCCGCTCGCGTTCGGTCAGATCGCCACGTGACTGACCGGTCGGTGATCGACCTTCCGGCGGCCGTCGAGGGCCGCGTGTTGTTCCAAGAGCCGCTCGCCCGATACACCACCTATCGGATTGGTGGCCCGGCGGCGGCGCTGGTGGAGCCGCACAATAGCACTGATGTCGTCCGCACAGTGGAATTTGCACGAGAGCGCGGGGTTCCGTGGACAGTCATCGGGCTCGGATCTAACCTTCTGGTTGGCGACCGCGGATTCCCGGGCATCGTGCTCCGGATGGGAAAGGCGATAGGAGAGATCTGGGAGGGCGGCCTGGATCGATCCGTCTGGCGTGTGGGGGCCGGATTCCCCATCCCGTTGCTCGCGCGTCGGACCGCCGAGTGCGGGTGGGCGGGCGTGCATCGGCTGATCGGCGTTCCCGGCACCGTGGGAGGCGGGGTCTACATGAACGCGGGCGCCCACGGCCAGGAGTTCAAGGACGTCGTACGCGAGGTCACGCTGGTCACGGCGGACGGTACGGTGGAGACCCGTCGCACCTCGGATCTGGCATGGCGCTACCGGGCGAGCGGTCTCGGCAACGTAGCCGTGCTGGAGGTCACCGTCGAATTTGCGCCGGAGCAGCCGAAACGACTGCATGCCGAGATCGAGAGCCATCTCACGTGGCGCAAAGCGGGGACGCCGTTCACCGAGGCATGTTGCGGGTCCGTGTTCCGCAACCCCGCCGCGCCCGTGGCCGGACCCCACGGAGAGCTTCGTACAGCGGGCCAACTGATCGCCGCCGCCGGGATGAAGGGGTTCCGGGTCGGGGGGGCGGTCGTCTCGCCCGTCCATGCGAACTATATCGTCAATACTGGAGCCGCGACGGCCCGCGATGTTCTGGATGTGATCGATACGGTGCGCAAGCGCGTCGTTGAAGCATTCGATGTGGAGCTGGAGCTGGAGGTGAGAATCGTAGGTGAGGAGTGAGTGTGGTACGTGGCCGGGCGAAGGCCGCCCGCGCTGCCTTGCACCGCCCGCCCGGGACTGATCACGCTGAGCCGGAGGCACATGGTGGAGTACTTCGTTCATGAGAGCGCGTTCGTAGACGACGGGGCCCGGATCGGAGCCGGCACGAAGATCTGGCACTGCTCTCACGTGATGCCGGGTGCGGAGATAGGGGAGCGCTGCAACCTGGGGCAGAACGTGGTCGTCATGCCGGGCACCCGGATCGGGAACAACGTGAAAATCCAGAATAACGTCTCCATCTACGAGGGGGTCGAACTGGAGGACGATGTCTTCTGCGGCCCGTCCTGTGTTTTCACCAACGTCATCAATCCGCGCAGTCACATTCCGCGCAAATCCGAGTACCGGCGGACCCTCGTTCGGCGGGGCGCATCGATCGGGGCGAACGCCACCGTCCTGTGCGGTTTCACGATCGGGGAGTATGCCTTCATCGGCGCCGGCGCGGTGGTCACGGCCGATGTTCCGGCCTACGCGCTGATGGTGGGCGTGCCGGCACGCCGCGTGGGTTGGATCTGTTACTGTGGCGATCGCCTGCGACTCACCGACCAGGTGGCCAGGTGCCGGTCCTGCGACCGCACGTATCGTGAGACCGACGGCGGCCTCGTGAGCGATTGACCACGATGCGGCACACTGGTTAAGGTTGTGTGTTTACTGAACTTGGACGACCAATGAACGTACCGTTACTGGATCTGAAGGTTCAGTTCGAAGCTATCCGTGATGAGATCATGGTGAACCTGATGACTGCTATCGACTCGCAGCGGTTCATCATGGGTGACGTGGTGGGCGAACTGGAGTGCGCGATCGCTGGACTGTGCCGCGTCGCGGAGGCGGTGGCCTGCGCAAGCGGGACGGACGCCCTGCTCCTGTCGCTCAAGACGGCGATCCAGCCGGGCGACGAGGTCATCACGACTCCGTTCACCTTTTTCGCGACTGCCGGGGCCATTGTGAACGCCGGTGGGAGACCGGTGTTCGTCGACATCGAGCCGGCGACATTCAACATCGATATGGACCAGGTCGAGGCTGCCATTACCGACCGAACGCGAGCCATCGTTCCGGTGCATCTCTTCGGGCAGATGGCGTCCATGGAACGGCTGGCGGCGCTTGCCGAGCGACACGGGTTGGCGGTTATCGAGGACGCGGCTCAGGCGATCGGTGCACGCCGACAGATCGACGGGCAGTGGCGCATGCCCGGCGAGCTGGGCACCACCGCCACGTTCTCTTTCTTCCCGAGCAAGAACCTCGGCGGGTGGGGGGACGGCGGCATGATCGTGACCAATGATTCCGCCAGGGCGGATCGGCTGCGGAGGCTTCGGGCCCATGGTGGGGCCAAGCAGTACCAACATGAGGAAGTGGGCACGAACAGTCGGTTGGACACGATTCAGGCCGCGGTGCTCAAGGCCAAGCTTCCCCATCTTGCCGCCTGGAATGCCGCCCGTCGGGCCAACGCGGCGCACTACGAGGCGGAGTTGGACGGATGCGCCGATCTGGTTACTCCCATCACCGACCCGGCGAACGAGCACACGTACCATCAATACACAATCCGCGCGGATCGGCGGGACGCGCTCGTCGCCGCCCTCAAGGCCGACGGTATCGGCTGCGCGGTCTACTATCCGAAGCCACTGCATCTCCAGCCGTGCTTCGCGCACCTGGGCTACCGTATCGGTCGGTTCCCCGAGGCCGAGCGGGCAGCGCGCGAGGTAGTCTCGCTGCCCGTGTATCCTGAGCTGACTCCGACGGCACGCGACGCGGTGGTGAAGGCGATCCGGAGGTTCGCGCAATGAGCGGATTACGCGTCGCGGTAGTGGGTGCAGGATCCTGGGGCCGGAACCACGTGCGGGCCATCGCGGCGCTACGCGAGGCCGATTTGGTCGCAGTGTGCGACCTCGATCCCGCCCGCCGTGACGCCGTAGCGCGCCAGTATCCCGGCACACTGGTCACGGCGTCGCTGGATGACGCCTTGGCCCGAGCCGAGGCGGTGGTGGTCGCGAGCGCTGCGGCGACTCATGTGGAGATTACCGAGGCGGCGATCGAGCGCGGGTTGCCGGTACTCGTGGAGAAACCGTTTGCGCTCTCCCTGGAGGCGGCCACACGCGTTGCGATGAAGGCCGATGCCAGCGGCGTCCCGCTCCTCGTGGGTCATCTGCTGCTCTTTCATCCGGCGGTGGAGCGACTCCGCGCCATGATCGCGGCCGACGAGCTGGGAACGGTCTATTATCTCTACAGCCAGCGGGTCAACCTGGGCCAGGTACGGCCTGACGAGAACGCGCTGTGGAGCTTCGGCCCGCACGATATCTCGGTCGCGCTATTCCTGTTGGGTGAAGCACCCATATCCGTCGCCGCCCACGGCCGGAGCTACCTGCAGCCAGGTATCGAGGACGTTGTATTCCTGATCATGCAATTCGCGTCTGGCGTCATGGCCCACGTCCAGATGTCGTGGCTCGACCCCCACAAGGAGCGTAGGCTCACCGTCGTCGGAGCGAAACGGATGGTCGTCTTCGATGACATGCAGCCACGGGAGAAGCTCAAGGTGTTCGACAAGGGTGTGGATAGGCCGCCCGAGTACCGCTCTTACGGTGAGAGCCTCGCGGTTCGCGAAGGCGACATTTACCTTCCGCGGGTGCCGAACGTCGAGCCGCTGAGCCAGGAGCTGGCGCATTTTGTCATGGTGGCGCGGGGGACCGAGCCACCACGGGCCGACGCGTGGTCCGGCGTGGAAGTGGTCGCCATCCTGGAGGCGGCATCGAGATCGCTGCGCGAGGAAGGCCGCGTCGTTGAGATCGCCCCGCGGGCTCGTACGCAACATTCGGAGAAAGCGTAGGCGGGATGACGTACGTTGAAAGTACTCTCATCGCGAAGGCCGCGGATCGATCTGCTACGTTCGGTGTGGTCGGATTGGGATACGTGGGCTTACCGCTGGCGGTGGAACTCGCGACCAGCGGCTATCGGGTTGTCGGATTCGACATAAAGCCCGAGGTCGTCGAGACCGTCAATGCCGGTCGCTCACACATACAGGACGTCCCGACGGAACGGCTCGGACCGTTCGTGCGTGACCATCGCATCGAGGCGACCGGAGACCTCGGGCGGCTTGCCGATGTTGATGTCGTGTCGATCTGCGTACCGACGCCGCTCTCGAAGACGAAGGACCCCGACGTCTCCTACGTGCTTGCCGCCGCCGACGCCGTGCAGCGGACGGTGCGCGCCGGACAGGTGGTGGTGCTCGAGAGCACGACCTATCCGGGAACGACGCGCGAGCTGTTGCTGCCCCGTATCGAGGCCAAGGGCCTGCGGATCGGTACCGACGCCTTTCTCGCATTCAGCCCCGAGCGCGTTGATCCGGGCAACCCCACCTGGCACACGCGCAACACGCCCAAGATCGTCGGCGGCGTGACCCCCGCCTGCAACAGGGTTGTGTTGGCGCTCTACGGGCCGGTGTTCGAGCAGCTCGTGCCGGTCTCCTCCCCCGAAGCCGCCGAGCTGGTCAAGCTCCTGGAGAACACGTTCCGCAGCGTCAATATCGGACTTGCCAACGAGATGGCCATCGTGTGCGCCAAGCTCGGAGTCGATGTGTGGGAGGTGATCGAGGCTGCTGCCACGAAACCCTTCGGCTTCATGAGATTCACGCCCGGGCCCGGACTCGGTGGACACTGTATCCCGGTCGATCCGCACTATCTGGCGTGGAAGATGCGCGGACTGAACTACAAGACGCGCTTCATCGAGGTTGCCAGTGAGGTGAACTCGGAGATGCCGCATTTCTGGGTCCGGCAGGTGGTGGAACGACTCAACGAAGACGCCAAGGCGGTCCGCGGTTCGCATGTGCTCGTGATCGGCGTGGCGTACAAGCGAGACGTCGACGACCTTCGTGAGAGCCCGGCCCTCGACATCATCCGGTTGTTGCAGCAACAGGGCGCCGAGATCAGCTACCATGATCCCTACGTCCCGGAGATCCAGAACGACGGGGACGTGTTACGGTCGCAGGTCCTCAACGAAGCACTCCTGCAATCGGCCGACTGCGTTCTCATCGCGACCGACCATTCTACGGTCGACTACGACCTGATTCGTGAGGCGGCGGTCCGGGTCGTGGATACGCGTAACGCACTGCGCCGCAAGGCCGGGTCATGAAGGTCGCCGTGATCGGCACGGGTTACGTAGGGCTGGTTGTGGGTGCCTGTCTCGCCGAGACCGGCAACGACGTGATCTGTGCGGACGTGAGCGAGGAGAAGATCTCCCAACTCAGGGCGGGAACGATCCCGATATACGAGCCGGGCTTGAAGTCCCTGGTGTTGCGCAACTTGGAGCAGCGGCGGCTGCGATTCACCACGGACGTCGGGCTTGCGGTGGAGGCGTCCGATGTGGTCTTCATAGCCGTCGGCACGCCCCCGGATGAGGATGGTTCCGCCGACCTGCAGCAGGTCCTCGAGGTCGCCAGCACCATAGGTGACCACATGAACGGTCCCAAGGTCGTCATTACGAAGAGCACGGTGCCGGTGGGAACTGCGGAGAGAGTGCGGTCGGCGATCGCCGAGCGCACGCGCGAGCGGTTTCATGTGTGCTCCAACCCCGAGTTCTTGAAGGAGGGAGCGGCGGTCGACGATTTCATGAAGCCCGACCGGGTCGTGGTGGGTGTCGACTCTCCGGAGGCGGCCGAGGTGGTGGGAGAATTGTATGCCCCGTTCGTCCGAACGGGGAATCCGTTGCTGTTCATGGACATTCCATCTGCCGAGATGACGAAGTACGCGGCCAATGCTATGCTGGCGACCCGCATCTCGTTCATGAATCAGATCGCCGAGCTGTGCGAAGAGGTTGGGGCGGACGTGATGCTCGTGCGCAAGGGGATCGGGAGCGATTCCCGGATCGGGCCGGCGTTTCTGTTCCCGGGTCCCGGCTACGGCGGGTCGTGCTTCCCCAAGGACGTGAAGGCGCTGGTCCGTGCGGGTGAGGATCACGGTGTCTCCCTGGGTGTGCTGCAGGCGGTCGAGGCTGCCAACGCCCGGCAAAAGCGGCGCCTCTTCGAGAAGCTTCGTGCCGCACTCGATGGTGACATGCGAGGGCGCACCATCGCCGTCTGGGGCCTCGCCTTCAAGGCGGAAACGGACGACATGCGGGAGAGCCCGGCGGTCGATCTGATCGAGGCTCTGCTGGAGGCGGGCGCCGCCGTCCGCGCCCATGACCCGCAAGCAACGGCGTCGGCTCGGGCGCTCTTCGGGGAGCGGATTGACTATGCCGAGCACGCTTATGACAGCTTGGCAGGTGCCGACGCGCTGGTGATCGTCACGGAGTGGCTGGAGTTTCGTAACCCTGATTTCGGGCGGATCAAGGCCGCGCTCCGGCAACCGTTGATCGTCGATGGACGCAACCTGTATGACCCCGCAAAGATGGCCGCACTGGGATTCACCTACCTGGGAATTGGAAGGGGGGCGCGACCGTGAGGCTGTTGGTGACCGGCGCTGCAGGGTTTCTGGGGTCTCATCTCGTCGACCGGCTTCTGGCCGACGGGCATACTGTTATCGGGATGGACAATCTCCTTACCGGCGCAAAGTCCAACCTCGCGCACCTGGAAGGCGAGCCGCGGTTCACCTGGGTCAATCATGACGTCAGCCGTACGATTACCGTCGAGGACCCGATCGACGGTGTGCTGCACTTTGCGTCGCCTGCCAGCCCGGTGGATTACCTCCGACTGCCGATTCAAACACTGAAGGTGGGTGCACTGGGCACGCACAACGCGCTCGGCGTGGCCAAAGCGAAAGGAGCGCGTTTTCTGTTGGCGAGCACCTCCGAGGTATATGGCGACCCGCAGGTGCATCCGCAGCCGGAGAGCTACTGGGGACACGTGAACCCAATCGGACCACGCGGCGTGTATGACGAGGCCAAGCGCTTTGCCGAGGCGCTCACCATGGCGTACCACCGCACACACGGCGTGCCCACGCGGATCGTGCGGATCTTCAATACATACGGTCCCCGGATGAGACCGCGCGACGGACGGGTGGTGTCGAACTTCATCATGCAGGCGCTCCGGGGCGAGCCGATCACCGTGTATGGAGACGGATCGCAGAGTCGCTCGTTCTGCTATGTGGATGACCTGATCGAAGGAATCGTCCGGTTGTTTCACAGCGAGATCGCAGATCCCGTGAACCTGGGGAACCCCGTGGAGTTCACCGTACGCGAGCTCGCCGAGATGGTGCTCAGGCTGACGCAGTCTCAGTCGCACATGGTGGTTCGACCGCTCCCGATCGACGACCCGAAGCAACGACGTCCCGACATCACACATGCGCGGGAACAGCTCGGTTGGGAACCCACCGTGCCACTGGAGAAAGGATTACAGTGGACGATCCCGCATTTTCGAGAGTGCGTAAACGCGTGAGCGCGTGCAGGGTGGTCGTTACAGGGGCAGCGGGATTCATCGGGAGCGCCGTGTGCCGCGCGCTGCTCGATGCCGGCTGCCATGTGACCGGAATCGACAGTTTCGACCCGTTCTACGCCCGGCGTGTGAAGGAGGGTCGGCTGGTCATGCTGCGGCGATGGGCGCGGTTCACCTTCCGCGAGGCGGACGTCCGCACTACACCGCTCATGGAGAAGGTGCTGGCCCGGGCGGACGTCCTCGTGCACCTTGCGGCGCGTGCGGGAGTGCGCGCGAGCGTAGCTGAGCCGGGTCCCTACATCGCGCTCAATGTGCGGGGGACGGCGGCGGTCCTCGAGGCGGCTCGGCGGGCCGGTGTGCGGCGGGTCGTTTTCGCCTCCTCCTCGTCGGTGTACGGTGACGCGGCGGCTCCATTCGTGGAAGCGTCGACGGCCCTGCGCCCCATGTCACCATATGGAGCGACCAAGCGCGCGGGCGAGCTGCTGTGCCGCGCCTATGCGGATCAGCATGGGTTCCGAGTGGCCGTGCTGCGACTGTTCTCCGTGTACGGGCCCGGGCAGCGGCCCGATCAGGCCGTACACCGGTTCGCGCACCGACTAGTGAGTGGACGACCGATCGAGCGCTACGGCGATGGTCCGTTGGAACGAGATTATACGCATGTAGATGATGTGGTGAACGGGGTGATGCGGGCGGTCGGCTGGACCGAGACCGGAGGAGCGCGATGTGAGATCTGCAACATCGGCACCGGGCGTGCGGTGACCATCGATCGGCTGATCCAACTCATTGCAGACAGCTTGGGAGTTGCGCCGGTAGTGGTGATGGCCCCGGCCCATGACGGCGATGCAGCACGCACCCTGGCGGACTTGAACAAGGCAAGGACCGTGTTGGGATATTGCCCTACGGTCGCCGTGGAAACCGGCGTTCCGGAATTCATTCAGTGGTTCGAGGTGGCGTATGGACGTCAGTCCCGCGCAGCTTCTTGAGCAGGCGAAGGAGCGCTTCACGCTCCAAGACTATTTCGGCGCGGTCCACTTGCTCGAGGAACTGATCGCCGGCGGACGGGCCTTTGCCGACGCGTACCATCTCCTGGGCCTGTCGTACCACCTGGTAGGGCAGCCGGAGCGTGCGCTGGCCTGCCTGGACGAAGCACTGCGGGTGAACCCGCGTTATGTCGAGGCGCTGGTCCATCGCGGGGTGGTGCTCAGTGAACTGGGCCGCAGCGAGGAGGCGACCGAAGCCTTCGGCGCTGCACGGGAAACGGGCCGTGCCGGGCGGGACGGCATAGCGGCCCACCACGCCGGCAAGCTTGCCAACCAGCATGCTCTGCTGGGTGAGGCCTATGCGGAGGCGGGCGCGTACGCCCGGGCCGTGGAGCAGTACGAACGCGCCCTGGAACTCGGACCGGACTACCACGACCTGCGCTTCCGACTCGGGCGGCTGCTGCTGGAGGCCGGCCGGTCGTTGGAGGCGCGCGAGGTCTTCGGTGAGGTGGTCGAGGCACGCGCCGGGTCAGCCGATGCTAAGGGGGCGCTCGGGCTCGCGTGCTACCTGAGCGGGGATCCCGACGCGGCACGGGAGGTCTGGACAGGGGCGCAGCGTGACCATCCCGGCGACCCGCGGGCTGGCGTCTACCTCGCCATGCTCGATCGTGCGGCGCAAGCGGAGGAGTGAGGTGCGAATCGCGGTGCGTGCGGCGGCCGGGGTGGCGCTCGTCGTGGCCGCGCTCGGCTGTCCCGGCGGCGTGGCGGACCACGAGGTGCTCGGGGACCGCGCGTACGTGGACGGGGCGTACGGCGATGCGCTCGCCGAATACCGTTTGGCGCTCCGCCAGCATGCCCCGAACGGTAGGCTGCGGGCCAAGGCTGCTGCTGCTGCGCTGCGGGTTGGGGACCTGCGTGCGGCGACGGAAGAGTACGCCGCGTTGGCGCGGGAGGCCGCCGAACGCCTGCCTGAGGCGGCCGACGGACTGGAGCGTGTGGCTCGAGCGGCGTTGGCCGACAACGACCGACGGGCCGTTGCGCTCGCGCTGGAGAGTCTGCAACAACTGGCCCCTACGCGGGCGCTCGGGGCTTTTGCCGGCGAGCTGGCGGCGGCGCTTGGTGAATCGCCCCAACCTTCGGAAGCGCTGGCCGTCCTCCCGTACGCCGCCGCCGCCGCCCCGGACGCCCGGGCGCTGGACTCACTGATGTACGGCTACGCCGTCGTGCTCGTTAGGGCCGGTCGGTGTGAGGCGGCGTTACCCGTCTTCGAAGCGCTGTTACGGCGTGGCCGGGCGCCGGCCGTTCTCAGTGAGGCGCAGCGCCGCGCGGCGGCGTGTGCGCTCGGACTGGGGCGGCGCGCCCTCGACGCCAGCGCACCCGCGAGGGCCGAGACGTGGTTCCTCCGCGTCGTGGGCGTTGCCGGCGACACGAGGGTCGGGCGCGCCGCGTACGTCGGGTTGGGCGACGTCATGTTCGCACGCGGCGACTTTGGTGGCGCGGTGGAGGCGTACCAACGCGCGATGACAGGGGTGCCGCTGGGCGATTCGATCGCAGTGCTCGCCCGCGAGCGACTCAACAGAATTGGCGATGCCGGAACCGTGATCCGGTAAGGGTGTTGAACTCGGTGATGCACCGATGGCTGACGTACGCATTGGCGACGCTCGGCGTCGCCGCGTGTGGCAATAGCTTCAAGCCGGAACAATACGCGACACCGCAGAGCCTGCTGCAGGCCGCGCTCGTGGAGTATGAGAGCGGGAATTGTGGTGGCGCGGAGCGCGGGTTCCGTCGTGTGGCGCTCGAGTTGCCGCCGCGGGATTCGGGAGTTGCGGTAGCGCGTTTCTTCCTGGGGGAATGCCTGCTTCGGCGGGGCGACTACCTCGAGGCCTCCAGGGAGTTCCAGCGGGTCGCCAACGATCACCCACGTCACGAGCGCGCACCGTATGCGCTGTTGCGGGCGGGAGACGCGCTCGCCCGTCTCTGGAAGCGCCCGGAACTCGACCCCACGTACGGCCAGAACGCCATGTCGACGTACAGCGAACTGCTCGGGCGTTACCCACAGTCCGAGGCGGCGGATACCGCTCGGGAGCGCGTAACGGTGTTGGGAGACAAGTTTGCCCTGAAGGGCCTGAAGAACGGCGAGTTCTACGAACGGCTCCACGCGTACGACTCCGCCATCATCTACTACCGGAATGTCGTCGCAGACTATGCGAATTCGACCCACGCGCCCACTGCGCTGATGCGGCTGGTTGCAGTCTACCGACGGATCGGCTACGAGGAGGACGCCCGGGAGACATGCGCCCACCTTCGGCGGTTCCATCCGGATGCCGACGGTCTCGACCGGGTCTGCCCGGCGACGACCGATTCCTAGCCCAGTTGCGTATCGGACTGTTTGGGGGATCCTTCGATCCCGTGCACAACGGTCACCTGATCGTGGCGCGGGCCGCCGCGGAACGGCTGGCGCTCGACCAGGTGCGGCTTGTTCTCGCTCGGCAGCAGCCGTTCAAAGCCGGCCGTCACGGGGCAACGGCGGAAGATCGACTGATGATGCTCCGCGTGGCGGTGCGGGACGATCCCATTCTCGTGGTCGACGAGTGCGAGCTGCATCGGTCGGGCGCTTCATACACGATCGATACCCTGAGAGAGCTGCACGCCGAACGGCTTCAAGATGAGTTAGTTTTGTTGCTCGGTGCCGATGCGGCCCACGATCTCCCCACTTGGAAGGAGGCCGAGGCCATCCCACGCCTCGCCGCCGTGGTGGCGCTGACCCGTCCCGGAGTGGTGGTTCCCGAGCACCCGCTCATCGATGAGGCGATCGGGGTGCCCCCCGTAGACGTATCCGCCACCGGAATCCGCGCCCGCTGCGCCCGGGGCGAAAGCATAACGGACCTCGTGCCGGCGGCGGTCGCGCGGTACATCGCTGAACGGCGGCTGTACAGGGAAGGAGTCTGATGCTAAAGGATGTTGTTACCGCGGTGTTCGGCACGCGCTTCGCGCGCGAGCTGAAACGGGTCCAGCCTGTTATCGACGCCATCCACCAGCACGAGAGGCGGCTCGGCGAGCTTACCCATGATGCCATCCGGGCGCAGACCGACAAGCTCCGCGCGCAGTTGCGCGAGCAGATCGGTCCGCTCGAGGAACGACTGGCGGAGAAACAGGCGGCGAAGCACTCCTGTGCCGATCCCGAGGAAAGGGACCGACTCGACGAGGCGGTGCACCAACTCGAAGGGGAGCTGCAAGAGGCCACCGACCGCGCGTTCGAGGGCCTGCTGCCGGAGGCGTTCGCGACCGTGCGGGAAGCGTGTCGCCGCCTCCTTGGCACGAAGGTGGTCGTGACCGGGCATGAACTCGAATGGGATATGGTGCCGTACGACGTGCAGCTCATCGGCGCAATCGTGCTCCACCAGGGGAAGATCGCGGAGATGGCCACCGGTGAAGGCAAGACGCTCGTCGCCACGCTGCCGATGTACCTCAACGGCCTGGCGGGACGCGGCGTCCACCTGGTTACCGTGAACAACTATCTCGCCCGGCGTGACTCCCAGTGGATGGGACACGTCTTCAAGTTCCTCGGCTTCACCGTCGGCTGTCTCGACGACACGGAGCCATCCACCGCCGAGCGCCGCGAGGCCTATCACTGCGATGTCACGTACGGGACCAACAACGAGTTCGGGTTCGACTATCTGCGTGACAACATGGTGTTCTCCCTCGACCAGCGCGTGCAGCGGAAACACAGCTACGCCATCATCGACGAGGTGGACAGCATTCTCGTCGACGAGGCCAGAACGCCGCTGATCATCTCCGGCCCCGTGGGCAACGAAGAAGACCTGAAGTACGCCCAGTTCAACAGCAGTGTGCAGCAGCTGGTACGGGAGCAGATGGCCGGGGTGAGCCGACTGGTAGCGGAGGGCGAAAAACTGCTCAGCGAAGACCCGGCGAGCTACGAAGGAGCCGTCTACCTCTACAAGGCGCAGAAGGGCGGGCCGAAGAACAAGCGGCTGATGAAACTGCTCCAGGAGCAGGGAATGCAGCAGCTCGTGCAGCGTGTGGAACTCGACGCGATCGCTGACCGCAAGCTGTCGGCCAAGGACCAGAAGCTGCCCGACATAGAGGAAGATCTGTTCTACGTGCTGGACGAGAGAGGGCACTCCGTTCACCTGACTGACAAGGGCGTCGAGGCGATGAGTCCCGACGACCCCACCCTGTTCGTGGTCCCCGACATTTCGGAAGCGGTGGGAGCGATCGAACACGACGAGAATTTGTCTGCTGAGGAGAAGATCGAGCGGCGGCGCGCGCTCGAGAGCGAGTACGCGGATAAGAGCGAGAAGCTACACATCATCCACAAGCTGCTTCAGGCGCATGCGCTCTACGAGAAGGATGTCGAGTACGTCGTTCAGGAAGGTCAGGTGTTCATCGTCGACGAGTTCACCGGCAGGATCATGGCGGGCCGCCGCTGGTCGGACGGGCTGCATCAGGCGATCGAGGCCAAGGAAGGCGTCACTGTGCGTGGCGAGACCCAGACGCTGGCCACGATCACGATCCAGAACTACTTCCGGATGTACGACAAGATCGCCGGCATGACGGGGACAGCCGAGACCGAGGAGACCGAGTTCTTCCAAATCTACGGGCTGGAGGTGATGGTCATCCCCACCAATCGTCCGGTTAGACGGGTGGACCAGCACGACCTCATCTACCGCACCCGGAGGGAGAAGTACAACGCGATCGTCGAGGAGGTCGAACGGCAGCATGAGCGGGGGCTGCCGGTGCTCGTGGGCACGGTGAGCGTCGAGATCTCGGAGACGCTGTCACGCATGCTGAAGCGCCGGGGCCTCAAGCACGAGGTGCTGAACGCAAAGCAGCACCAGCGGGAGGCCGAGATCATCAGGCACGCCGGGCGGGCGGCCGCCATCACCATCGCGACGAACATGGCAGGGCGGGGGACGGACATCAAACTCGGCCCCGGCGTGAAGCAATGCGCCGTTTGCGGGATTCGGGGGAAGGGGCTCGCACCGTTCGGGCAGCAGCTCGAGCGCCCCGATCTCTCGGATCAGGAGATCAAGACGCGCGCGTGTAACGACGACCCGCCTTGCGGGCTCGTCATCATCGGGACCGAGCGGCACGAGTCGCGGCGTATCGATCGGCAGTTGCGGGGACGCTCGGGACGGCAGGGCGATCCGGGTGGGAGCGTGTTCTTCCTCTCCCTGGAAGACGATCTCATGCGGCTGTTCATCTCCGACCGCGTAGCGCGCTGGATGGACAAGTCGGGCATCGAGGAAGGCGAGGTGATCACTCACGCGCTGGTCACTCGGGCGATCGAGAACGCGCAGAAGAAGGTGGAACTGAGAAATTTCCAGGCCCGGAAGCGCCTGCTCGATTACGACGACGTGATGAACCAGCAGCGGGAAGTGATCTACTCGTTGCGGCTCTTCGCCCTCGAGGGTGGAGAGGAACTGAAGGCCGAGGCTGTCCGGATGATCGACGTGGCGGCTGAGGGTTTCGCCACGGAGATGGGAAGCCAGGATCCCGAGATCTGGGACAGGAAGCTGATCCTGACCGAGCTGTTGATGAGGTTCCTGATCACCGCGCCTGACATCGAGAATGCGGAAAAGGTGCCCGACGCCGCCGCGCTCACGGAGGTAGTGAAAGCGGCCGGTCGCACGGCCTTCGACACGAAGATCGCGGCGTGGGAAGAGCTGGGGCGCGCCAACGGCGTCGATGATCTCGCCGAGCGCCTGCTGTCCCATGTCCTGCTGCAGGTACTGGACGAGAAGTGGAAAGATCACCTCTACGATCTCGACCAGCTGCGGGACGCGATCCAGTATCGGGCGTGGGGACAGAAGGATCCCCTGATCGAGTACAAGCAGGAAGCGTTCGATATGTTCCTGGACCTGATGACCGATGTCCGGCGCGCGCTTACGGAACGGTTGTTGAAGTTCCAGGTCCAGTTCACTGGTGGGGCGCCCGTGCGACCCGCCCGGCGCCCGACGCCGATCGTCGTGGCGTCTCATCCGACGTCCGACACCGATCTGATGGTGCCGGGTGCCGCCACCGCGGGAGCGGCCGTAGCGGCGGCGCAGGCACCGGCCGACGGACGGCCCGTGGCTCCGCCGAGGCCGGTGCAGCGCACCGTTCCGAAGGTGGGTCGCAACGAACCGTGCCCGTGCGGGAGCGGCAAGAAGTATAAGAAGTGTCACGGGGCGGTCGCCTGACGGCGCCGCCTGCCGATCCGGCAGGCAGCGTTTTGGGTATGTGCCGACGTGCCCCCGCGGCATCTTCGGCCGATGCCGCAGATCCTATCCGAGATCAGGCCTGCTGAGCGGCCGCGTGAGCGGCTGCGCTCGCTCGGTCCAACCGCATTGACGGTCGTCGAGCTTCTCGCCATTCTGTTAGGGACGGGGACAGCCCGCCGGGACGTGCTGGAAGTCGCCGCGAACCTCATCGCCTCCGCTGGCGGGTCGCTACGTGCGCTCGCGCGGAGGCCGCTGGGTGCGCTGGCTGCCGTGAGCGGGGTCGGCGAGGCCAAGGCGGCCCGTGTGATTGCCGCCCTCGCACTTGCCCAAAGAACGGCTGCGGAAGCCGGCGAGCCGGACAGGACCGTCCGCACGCCCGCGGATGTGTTCCGTTGGTGCGGGCCGTCGCTGCGCGACCTCCCCGTCGAGGAGTTTCATTTGTTGGCGATGGACACCCAAAACCGGATCACGCGCGAACTGCTGATCACCCGAGGGATTCTGAACAGCTCCCTCGTTCATCCGCGCGAGGTCTTCCGCGCGGCAATCGCGGAAGCCGCCGCCGGGGTCATCGTGTTGCACAATCACCCGAGCGGGAACCCGGCCCCATCGGCCGACGATCGGCGGGTCACCCGGCAGCTCGTGGAGGCGGGGCGCTTGTTGGACATTCCGGTGTATGACCATGTGATCGTGGGTGGTGATCGCTACTTCAGTTTTGCGGAGGCTGGACTGCTGTGACTGGCATGCTCGCCGAAGTCGATGCGGGGTTCGGCCGGGCGCTGAGCGAGCGGAAGGACTGGCTCGACCTGGAGCGGGTGAAGCGGGCGTACGAGTTCAGCGCCGCGGCCCACCGCGGGCAGAAACGGCTTTCGGGCGACGATTTCATCTCGCACTCCGTGGCCGTCGCTCGGATCCTCGTGGAACTCCAGATGGATACGACGACGATCGTGGCCGCGCTGCTGCACGACGTGGTCGAGGATGCCGACGTCACGATCAGCGAGATCGGTGACATCTTCGGCGACGAGGTCGAGGGCATCGTCGACGGACTGACCAAGCTGTCCAACCTCACGTTCCGCTCGAGCACCGAAGAGCAGGTCGGCAACTACCGTAAACTCCTCCTCTCGGTCGCCCGCGATGCCCGCGTGGTCATCGTGAAGTTGGCCGACCGGCTGCACAACATGCGGACGCTGGAGCACATGTCTGCCGAGAGCCAGCGTAGGATCGCGCTGGAGACGCGCGAAATCTACGCGCCCCTCTCCCACCGGTTCGGCATGGCCGGTGTCAAGGCCGAACTCGAAGATCTCGCGTTCAAGTTCCTGGAGCCCGAGGAATACGAGGAGCTGGTCGAGCAGGTCAAAGCCACACAGGAAGAACGGGAAGAGATGATCGAGCGGCTGCGCCGCCCGCTCGAGGCCGAGTTCGAACGTGCCGGCATAACCGGGTTCGAGGTCACGGGCCGGCCCAAACACCTGTGGTCGATCTACAGGAAACTGAAACATCGGGCGAAATCGGTCGAGGAGATCTACGACCTGATGGCGGTGCGGGTGCTGGTGGAGTCGGTGCGCGACTGTTATCACGCCCTGGGGATGATTCACCATCGGTGGACCCCGCTCCAGGAGCGCATCAAGGACTATATCGCCTCTCCCAAGTCGAACGCCTACCAGTCGCTTCATACCACCATATTCGGCCCCGGCGGACAGCCGTACGAGATCCAGATTCGGACCCGTGAAATGCACATGACAGCGGAGTACGGGATCGCCGCGCACTGGGTCTACAAGGAAGGATCCCGTCCGGACGAGCTGGACGAGCACTTCAGCTGGTTCCGGCAGCTCATCGAGCTGCAACAGGACGCGCACTCGCCCGAAGAGTTCCTCGAGTTCCTCAAGATCGATCTGTACCAGGACGAGATCTTCGTCTTCACGCCGAAAGGCGACGTGAAGCGCCTGCCTGCCGGTGCCACCCCGATCGACTTCGCCTTCGCCGTCCATACCGAAGTGGGACTGCACTGTCACGGGGCGAAGGTCAACGGCCGTATCGCGCCGCTCCACCGGCCGCTTCGCAACGGTGACACGGTGGCCATCATCACCGGGGCGCAGGCGCGCCCCAGCCGCGATTGGTTGAACCATGTGCGCACCGCGCGCGCGCGGCACAAGATCCGCCAGTGGGTCAATAAGCAGGAAGCCGAGACGAGCGTCGTCCTCGGCAAAGAGATCTTGGAGCGCGAGTTCCGCCGCCGTCGGCTCGATGCCCCCGGTGCCCCGGCGTTCGAGCGAGCCGCCGAGGTGCTGTCGCTCGGCTCGCCGGACGGCGTATACCAGGCGGTGGGTCGCGGGGATGTCCCCACGGGCCAGGTGATCCGGGCGCTCTTCCCGGACCGGACGTCCGGCGAGCTGCAGCCGCCCAAACCCACGCCGTTCGGGCGCGTCATCGACCGGTTCCGCCTGCGCCGTGGGGTGCGCGTGCAAGGGGTAAGCGGGCTGGTGGTCAGATATGCGCAGTGCTGCCAGCCCGTGCCCGGCGACGCCGTCGTCGGCTACGTCACTCAGGGACGGGGGATCTCGATCCACCGGGCCGATTGCCCAAACCTGCTCACGATGCCGTCCGATCCGGAGCGGCGCGTCGAGATCGACTGGCGGTCGGTCGAGGGTGAGGTCCTCGTCGTGACGCTGGCCGTGACCGGTGAGGACCGACGCGGGCTGTACGCCGATCTGATGGAGGCGGTCTCGCAGTCCGGCACCAACATCAAGAGCGCCGAGCTGTCGAGCCGCGATAGCGTGATGTTAGGCTCGGTCGTGGTCGAGGTGGAACACAGCTCCCATCTCTCCAAGGTCATGCGGGCCATGCGTCGGGTGAAGGGCGTGAGTGCAGTCGAGCGCCGGGACGCCATAGCGCGCGCCGGCACCGACTGACCCCCGCATGAGCGGGTTCGACCTGGAGCTTCCGTTTGCTCCGGCGGGCGACCAGCCCAAAGCCATCCGGCAACTCACCGACGGATACAGCACAGGCTGCCGCGACCAGACGCTGCTGGGCGTGACTGGTTCCGGCAAGACCGTGACGATGGCGCATGTCATCGCAGAGATGGGCCAGCCGGCTCTCGTGCTCTCGCACAACAAGACGCTCGCAGCGCAACTCTACGGCGAGCTGAAATCCTTCTTCCCGCGGAACGCGGTCGAGTACTTCGTTTCGTACTACGATTACTACCAGCCGGAAGCCTACGTCCCGGCGACCGATACCTACATCGCCAAAGACGCCTCGATCAACGAGGATATCGAGGCGTTGCGACTCCGGGCGACGTCGAGCCTGATCGAGCGCGAGGACGTGATCATCGTTGCAACGGTGAGCGCGATCTACGGCCTCGGCGACCCGGTGGAGTATCGCGAGCTGCTCGTGACCGTCGCCGTTGGTGATACCTGCCGGCGTGACGACGTCCTGGCGGAGTTGGTGGAGATCCAGTACAGACGCAACGACGTGGCGCTGGAGCGCGGCACGTTCCGCGTGCGGGGCGACACCGTGGAAGTGTTTCCTGCGTATGAAGAGCAGGCCGTTCGGATCGAGTTCTTCGGGGACGAGGTCGAGCGCATCTCGAAGATCGATCCGCTCCGGGGCGTCACGATCGCCGAGCTGACGAGATGCGCCATATACCCGGCGTCGCACTACGTCGTTCAGCGTCCCACGCTGATGCGCGCCGTGGAGCTGATCCGGGCGGAGTTGCGGGAGCGCCTGGCGGAATTGAAGGCGTCCGGCAGGTTGCTGGAAGCGCAACGGCTCGAGTCGCGCACCGCCTTCGACATCGATATGATGATTGAGATCGGCACATGCGCGGGTATTGAGAACTACAGCCGGCACCTCTCCGGACGGCGTGAAGGGGAACGCCCCGCCTGTCTGCTCGACTATTTCCCGGCCGACTTCCTGGCAATCGTCGACGAGTCACATGTCACGCTCCCACAACTCGGCGGTATGTACAAGGGTGATCGCTCGCGCAAGCTAACGTTGGTGGAGCACGGTTTCCGACTGCCGTCGGCTCTCGACAACCGGCCGTTGAACTTCGACGAGTTCATGTCGCTCACGCCGCGCCGGCTCTTTGTATCGGCCACGCCGGGCGATTACGAGATCAGGCGCTCGGACGGGCGGGTGGTGGAGCAGATCAATCGCCCCACCGGACTCGTCGATCCGACGGTCGTGGTCCGGCCGGTCCGGGGGCAGGTGGACGATCTGCTGGCCGAGATTCGTGCCAGCGAGTCGTGCGGCGAGCGCGTCTTGGTTACGACCTTGACCAAACGAATGGCGGAGGACCTGACCGACTACCTCCAGCAGGCCGGCGTTCGTGTGCGGTACATGCATTCGGACATCGACACGATCGAACGGATGGAGATCGTACGCGGCCTACGCCTCGGCGAATTCGACGTGCTGGTGGGCATCAACCTGTTGCGCGAGGGGCTCGACATGCCGGAGGTGGCGTTGGTTGCCATCCTGGATGCCGATCACGAAGGCTTCCTGCGCTCCGACCGCTCGCTGATTCAGACGGTGGGGCGTGCGGCGCGCCACGAGCGGGGGCGGGCGATCCTGTACGCCGGCCGCATCACGGGCTCGATGGAACGGGCGATAGCCGAAATGGAGCGGCGACGATCGTTGCAGCAAGCGTACAACGCCGAGCACGGGATCACGCCGGTCTCGATACGGAAGTCGGTCGATCAGGTGCGTCTCGTGACGCGGGTTGCCGACGCGCGCGCAGAGCGTCCCGAGAAGGCCGCCGCCGAACCCAAGACGAGCGCGCTGGATCGCCACAGTCTCATCGAGGTGTTGGAGCAGCAGATGCGCGAGGCGGCGGCCGAACTGGATTATGAGTTGGCCGCAATACTGCGGGACCAGATCTTCGAGTTGCGGGCCGAAGGCGACCCGGTCCTCCGGGCACCGGCTGGCATGGAGAGCGGCGGCCGCAGACGTCGGGCGGGGTCCCGTGGGCGCAAGTGACCGGCTGCTCTCGCTCGCCGACCTGGAACGGGAGGCGGGTGAACTGTGGAGCGAACTGCCGCAGGGTGCGGTATTGTGGTTGTCCGGAGAGATCGGTGCGGGCAAGACCACGCTCGTGCAGGCCATCGTGCGCGCCGCGGGCGCCACCGCAGCGGCGCGCAGCCCGACCTTTGCCCTGGTGCACGAATACGCATCCCCGGAGGGTCCTATCCTGCACGTCGACTGCTACCGGTTGAATGAGCCGGACGAGGCGCGGGATCTGGACTTTCGGGAGTTGCTCCGCCAGGCGCGTCTACTCGTGATCGAATGGCCGGAGCGGGCCGGACGGCACGCACCGCGGCCCGATCTTCACCTGCGACTGAGCCACGTCGAGCTGCCGGATCGGCGGTTGGTGGAGCGGGTGGCATGACGCTCACGCTCGCGCTCGATACCGCAACCGAGATTGGCAGCGTAGCGGTGGGGGACGGACATCTCGTCTTGGCCGAGATGTCGTTCGGCGGCCGCAGACACGCCGCCGCGCTACTGCCGGCGGTGCACGATGTCCTGGATGTGGTGGGAGCAACGCTCGACGACCTCACCACGGTCGTCGTGGCCGATGGGCCCGGAAGCTTCACGGGGCTGCGGATCGGCTGGGCCACCGTACAGGGCCTGGTGCGAGCGCGCGACAGCATCCGCGTCGCCACCGCGCCATCACTGCTCGGCGCGGCGTGGGTCGGGAGCCAGTTCTCGTCCGGTCCGGTAGCGGCGCTGTACGACGCGTTGCGCGGAGAGGTCTACGGAGCCGTGTATCAGCTGGATGCGGACCGGCTCGAGGTGGTGCTGCGGCCGACGCTCGGGACGGTGGCCGATCTCGTGGAGCAGTCGCCGGTGCGGCCGGTGCTGGCCGTCGGAGACGGTGCGGGCGTGAACCGCAGCGCGATCGAGGCCTGGACAGGTCGCGCTCCGTTGCTGCCCCCGGTCGGATCGGCCCGAGCCGGTGCCCTGCTCGCGCTCGCCGACCTCGAGGGCGCGCTGCGAGATATCCCTGACCCCACTTCCTGCGAGCCCGATTACGGCCGGGCCGCAGAGGCCCAAGTGCGGTGGGAGCGACAGCATGGACGCCCGCTGCCTGGTTCGACCGGCCACGCACGCTGATCTTGCTGACGTCGGGGAGATCGAGCGGGAAGCGTTCGCCGATCCCTGGCCCGCCGACACGTTCGTCGCGCATCTCAGCGACTTGTTCCTCGTGGCGACGAACGGGCCGACGGTGCTCGGATTCCTCATTGCTGGGATCGCGGGCCCGACGGTGGAGATCATGAACCTCGCGGTTGCCGCGGCGGCGAGGCGTCGTGGCGTGGCAGGCCGTCTCCTCGCCGCCGGCTGCGATGCACTGGCAGCAGAAGGCGTGAGCCGGGTGTTCCTGGCGGTCAGGATCTCGAACGTGGCAGCAAGAGCGCTGTACCAGCGGGCCGGCTTTCACGAAGTTGGGCTACACGAGGAGTACTACCGGCAGCCCGTCGAAGACGCCCTCGTTCTGGCGCGCCGGCTCGGCGTTCCGTGACCGGCACGATGTGAAACGGTCCGTCATGCGTCGCTTTGGTTGACGCCGCTTCGTGGTTCCCGCTAGGTTGTGCACGTCCGGGGTCCATCCCGCAACATACCGGAGGTCGTCGTGAGTCGCAGCTTGAACAAAGTGATGTTGATCGGAAACCTCGGCGCCGACCCCGAGGTGCGGAGCACCGCGAACGGGTCGCGCGTCGCCACGTTGTCGGTTGCCACCAGTCGTCAGTGGACGAGCCAGGCCGGTGAGCGGCAGGAGAAAACCGAGTGGCACCGCGTCGTGCTTTGGAACAGCCGAGTGTCGCAGTTGGCGGACATTGCGGAGAAGTACCTGAAGAAGGGCGACCGGGTCTATATCGAGGGCCGCATCGAGTACCGCACCTGGGAAGACCGGGAGGGCAAGACCCGCTACACAACCGAGATCAACGCTCGCGATATGCTGATGCTCGCCCCGCGCGGTGCCGCCGCCGACGACGAGATCGATTCGGTCACCTCCCCGGCACCGGCTGCCGAGCCGGCTGCCGAGCCGGCCGCCGAGCCGGCCGCCGAGCCGGCCGTGGCAGAGACCAAGACAGAGTCGTACGACGACTTCCCGGAGGCACTGGACGAGGAAGACGACGATCTGCCGTTCTAGGCCGGCCACCTGCCGGGGCTCGGCGTGCGCGGCGGCGGGAACTCCCGCCGCCGCGTCTTGCCGTCGAGCGTAATGCCGGTCACACCGCGTGAGACCAGTTTCCCCGTATCCATAAGGGTGGGATTTGACCCCGAACGGCGGTCACAAGCCCGCTATGGCGTTGCTACATCGTAACTTATATATTGTTGGCCGGCTGCCGCAGTGGGTGTGCCGTGGTGAGCGGTTCGGTTCACCGTCGGGCGGGACTACGAGGTAAGTATATGCGCCACAAGTACTTGGGTGAGATCCGCGAGCGAGCAGCATCGAGCGCGTTCTTGCGTGTGCTGGGCGTCGTCGCCGCGCTGGCGAGCGTTCCGGGAATGGCGGCGAGGGGTCAGGACACTCTGCAAGTCGGTGGGCAACCCCAGGTGCACGTTGTGCGCGAGGGCGAGACACTCTGGGCCTTGGCGCAGATGTACCTGGGCGACCCGTTCCTCTGGCCCGAGATCTACCGGATGAACACGATGGTGGTCGAGGATCCGCATTGGATCTTCCCGGGCGAAGAGCTGTATCTGGCCCAGCCCGATACCACACTCGTCCCGGTCAGGACCCCCACGCCCGGCCCGGAGCTGGAGGTCGAGCCGGAGGCGGTTCAACAGACGCCCGACGCTCCTCCGGTGGAGCTTCCCGAAGCGCCGCCGCCGCCACCACCGGTGGAGCAGGCCGGCCCGACGGTGTTCACGCCGAGCCAGCCCCGCGGGCCCAGCCGGATGGTGATGAGTGTGTCCGACTCGTATCGAGCTGTCCGGGCAGGTGATTTCTACGCGGCCGGGTTCCTGACCGAGAACGATCCTCTCCCGTGGGCGGATGTGAAGGGTCGCGTGGGGCGGGCATCGTCGGACCGCATTGGCGGGCCGACCGCGTTCCTGTACGGGCAAATCAGCGTGGAGGCGCCGGCCGGAGCGACGTATCACGTAGGTGATTCGCTGCTGACCGCTACGATGGGCCGTGAGGTGCCTGGCTGGGGTCGCGTGGTGCGCCCAACGGGTATCGCGCGCGTTGTCCACGTGTCGGGCCGCGACGTCCTCGCCGAGGTAGTCGCGCTGTTCGGCCGCATCGCCAACAACCAGGTGGCCATACCGGTCGAGCCGTTCCGCGACCCGGGGGGCGCGCGCCCGCAGTCGGTGGAAGACGGCATGGCCGGGACCGTCATCGACCAGCGGGACCAACACACCGTCGCGATCCAACAGGACGTCCTGTTCATCGATCTCGGCCGCGAGAATGGCGTGGTGGCAGGCGACATGTTCGAGCTGCTGCAGCCCACCGGTGAGCAGTCGGTGGCCGATGCGCCTCGGAAGCGGCTGGCTATCCTGCAGGTGGTGCACGTGCGGGAGCACTCGGCGTCCGGGATCCTGATACAGATCCTGGCGCCAGGCGTGGGTGCTGGCACGCCGGTTCGCCTCATCGGGAAGATGCCTTCGTAGCAACACCGCGCAGGTAGCGAAACTCCTCGGCGGGGGCACGCCGAATCCTTGAACCGCAGGGTTCGGTCGCAGCGTCCCGCCGTTTTGTTATGCGCGCGGCACCAGAAACACGGTGGAAGGAGGTCCTCAGCCACATGACGAAGCGGGTCATGGTGACGGGCGGAGCCGGTTTCATCGGCTCCCACGTCGCGGGGCTGTACGTAGAGCAAGGATACGATGTGACCGTACTCGATGATCTCTCGAGCGGGAACCGGGCGAACGTGCCGGAAGCGGCCCAATTCGTCGAGGCGGATGTGGGGTCGCCCGAAGCGCAGAGGCTGCTGGAGCGAGGCGGCTTCACCGTCCTCAACCACCACGCCGCGCAGATGGACGTGCGCGTGTCGGTGCGTGACCCGATGTTGGATGCACGCATCAATCTGATCGGACTCCTGAACCTGCTCGAGGGCGCACGTGCCGGCGGCGTAGAGCGGGTGCTGTTTGCCTCGTCCGGCGGTGTCGTGTATGGGGAAAGCGATGCGTTGCCCCATCCTGAGGAGGCCAGTAAGCTGCCGGTATCGCCGTACGGTGTGAGCAAGCTCAGCTCCGAGTACTATCTGGCACAGTATTCCTTGCTCTACGGCATGACGGTTCGATCGCTTCGCTACGCCAACGTGTACGGTCCGCGCCAAAACCCTCACGGCGAGGCCGGAGTCGTGGCCATCTTCGGCAGTCGGATACGGCACCGACAGCCCATCACGGTGTATGGCGACGGGGCACAGACGCGTGACTACGTTTATGTCGCCGACGTGGCGCGGGCGAATCTAGCGGCAACCACCGATGGGGAAACGGCGGTCGGCAGCATCGATGACGTGGCGTACAACGTCGGGACAGGGATCGAGACCAGCGTGAACGCCCTCGCGGCGGCGATGCTCGACGCTACCGGCATTTCGGTGCCTATCGAGCACGCACCCGCCCGGGCGGGCGAACTCCAGCGGAGCGCCGTGGCCATCGCAAAGGCGCGCGGGCGGCTCGGGTGGGAACCACAGGTCGGGCTGGCAGAAGGATTGCGGCGCACCTACGAGTGGATCGAAATGGGGGAGGGGTGATGCTACAGGTGGGAGGAGCGCTGCCCACTTCCCCGTGGGAACTGGTGGTGGTCTCCAGTGCGGCTACCAAGCTCGTGCTGCTGGTCCTCGTCTTCTTCTCGCTGCTGAGCTGGTTTCTCATTGTGCTGAAGTGGTGGCAGTTTCGGCGCCTGCGGGCGGAGGGCGACCGGTTTTTCGGCGCGCTGGAGCGGACGACACGGCTCGAGGACGCCTATCATGTCGCGATGAAGCTCCCACCGTCCCCCTACGGACGGATCCTTCGTGAGGGCGTGAACTTCTTCTCCGAGCTGCGACCAGGGGCCCTCCAGAGCACGAGTGATACGCCGGCAGCCATTCTGTCGTCAACACAGCTCGATGCGTTGCGCATGATGCTGGCCAAGGAGGTCTCGGCCGAGCGTGATCTCATGGCGCGGTTTCTCCCGTGGCTGGCCACGGTGGGTTCGGTGAGTCCCCTGCTCGGTCTCCTCGGGACGGTGCTCGGCGTGATGGACGCGTTTCTGGGCATCGCCGCGGGCGGATCCGGGAACATATCGGCGGTGGCGCCCGGGATCGCGGAGGCGCTCGTCACGACCGTCGTAGGGCTGGCGGTGGCCATCCCAGCGGTGATCGCCTACAACATCCTGGTGAACCGGCTTGGGTTGTTCGCGGGCGAAATGGAAGGATTCGCGCACGAGATCATCGGGACGCTGGCGCGGGAAGGGCGGCTGTAATGAGAGAGACTGGCCTGCGCGGGCACGGCGAGTTGCCCCTGGTAGCCGACATCAATGTGACGTCGCTCGTCGACGTGGCGTTCGTCCTCCTGATCATCTTCATGATTACGGCGCCCATCATGCAGGGCGGTGTGGATGTGCAGCTGCCCAGGGCCGAGGCGGGCCCGCTCCAGCCTAAGGCGGGCCTGATCGTCTCGATCGATCGGCAGGGCAGGGTCTTCCTGGATGACACGCCGCTATCGTACGACGACTTTCGCACGGCGTTCCCCTCCATCGTTAGGTCGCGGGATCCGTCGGGGGTCTACTTGCGGGCGGATGCCCGGGTAAACTACGGCCTGGTCGTCCGCGTGCTCGCCGTCATGCGTCAGTCGGGGATAGAGGACGTCGGCCTGGTGGCCGAGGCCGAGGAGATCGGTCGGTGAGACACGCTGCGCGGGTTCGCAAGCACCTGCGAGCGCCGCCGAGAGGGCGAGGCGTTGCGATGGCTGGGGCCGTGACGCTGCACGTGGTGCTAGGCGTGGTGTTGTTCGCCGTCCCCCACATCCCTCCGCCGGCCGTCCTCGCTGTGTATCGGGTCGAGCTCGTGGCGGCACCGAAGCCCGAGCCAAGAGCGCGTCCCGCCCCCCAGGCCGTCGAACGCCCGGCCGAGCGCCCACCACCCGCCCCGCGCGGGCCCCGCCGGACGTCGGTGGCCGAGGCGCCGCCGCCGCTCCCGCCGGAACCGCAGGTCGATCGGGAGCCGGCGCCACGCACGACGCCCGATGCGGAGCCGCTCCCCGGAGAGGCGCCGTCGACCGGCAGCGACGAGCAGACGGTAAAAGTCGAGGGCCAGCAATTCCCCTATCCGGAGTACCTGCGCAACATCGTGGCGCAGATCCACCGTCGCTGGCAGCGTCCCGCGGGGAACGTCGCGCTCCGGGCGGAAGTCTTTTTCCTGATTCACCGTGATGGATCTATTTCCAATCTGCGATTCGTGGCTCGCTCGGGCAGGTTCGCGTTCGACCTCGAGGCCCAGGGAGCGATCGAGGCGGCGGGAAACGTTGGCGGGTTCGGTCCGCTCCCCGACGGATATGAGAACGATGTGTTACCGGTGAGCTTCTTCTTCGATCCGCGGAAGGGGCGGTGAAGGCACGATTCGGTCTCCTCATGGTGCTCGTTGCGGCAGGCGGGCGGCAGGCGTTGGCACAGGACTCCGTACCGCCGGCCGAGCGGGTCATCCGGGTCGGCATCACGTACACGCCGGGCGTTCGTCCGGGGATGCTGGTCTTGGGCGGCCCCAGGGTACAGCAGCTCGATTCCGTCCGCGCTATCCTGGCCCGTGATCTCGACTACAGCGATCGCTTCGAGATGATCACGCTGCCGGCTGAGGATAACCTGGCGCTCGGGATCGCCGAGCCGGCGGACACGAACTCCGGCGGGACCTGGAGCGGGACGTTCGTCAACTACGGACTCTACGCCGCGCTCGGGGCGGACTACGCCGTACACGTGACGCTGACCCGGGACTCGGTGCTCCGGGTGGTGGTCTACGACGTGCGCGGGGAGGGTGTGCGGCGCGAGTTCGCCATCCCGCAGCGTGATCTCCCGCCGCCGGACTTCCGTCTCGCCGTTCACCGGATCAGCGACGCGGTCGTACGGGTCACCACCGGGACGCCGGGAACGGCGGCCACGCGGCTCCTGCTGCTTCAGCTAGGGCGCGTCTACCGGGTTGATTCGGACGGTGCTGACCTGGTTCCGGTGTCGCCTGCGGGAGCGAAGACGTTTTCGCCCGTGTGGGGGCCGGCGGGCCGCTCCGTTGCATATACAGAATTCGGCGGCGGCGGCGGGCGCGTCTATATCCAGGATGTCTCCTCGGGAGCCCGACGGCTGGTTGCCCCCACCGCCCGGCACCTCAACTACACGCCGGCGTTTTCGCCCGACGGACGCTGGCTCGCCTTCAGCCGGTCGAGCTCTGACGGAACCGATATCTACACCTACGATATCACGGCCGATTGCTGTCTCCAGCGGTTGACCGTGGGCCGGTTTTCCGACAACCTCAGCCCGACGTACAGCCCCGATGGGCGCCGGATCGCATTCGTTTCCACGCGGCCGGGCCTGCCGCAGATCTACGTCATGACGGCGGACGGGACCGGCCAGGAATTGCTCGCGCCGTTCGACTACGGGATGACCGGAAGCTCCAATGCCCCTGAATGGTCGCCGGACGGGCTGCACCTGGCCTTCCACCGGGACGTTGCCGGCAGCCCTCAGGTATTCGTGATGGACGTGGCGACCCGCACCGTGCGCCAGCTGACCAGTGCCGGTCGGAACGAGGACCCGGCGTGGGGGCCCGATGGCCGGCACCTGGCGTTCGTTTCGAATCGGACAGGTAATCGGCAGATCTGGATCATCGATCTCGATACGGGCCGCGTGCGCCAGCTGACCCGGTTGGGTGACGCCCGCCTTCCTGCGTGGTCACCCCGAATTGATTAAGTTAGGGGCTGGCGAGTTTACCCTGTCGATCTCTGAACGCTAACCCAACGCTAACCCACTGAACGGAGTGGACTTGACATGCGACTTTCGATTCCATTGGCAGTGAGCGTCGGCGCGATCGTGATTGCCGCTGCCTGCGGTGGTGGCCAGCCGGCACCCCCTCCCGAGCCGGCCATCGACTCAGCCGTGATCCGCGACTCGATCGCGCGAACAGAAACGGCGCGCGTTGCCCAAGAGGACAGTATCCTCCGCGCACAGGAAGCGGCTGAGCGCATCGTGGCCGAGAAGCGCGCCGACTCGCTGGAGATCATCGCTCGTGAGACCGAGCGCGTCCGCAACACCTTCACGGCGCACATCCACTTCGATTTCGACAAGTCCAACATCAGGTCGGAGGACGCGGCGATCCTGGATCAGAAGATCGCCATCATGGAAGCAAACCCGGCCCTCACGATCACGATCACCGGACACTGCGACGAACGGGGCTCCGACGAGTACAACCTCGCGCTGGGCAACAGGCGGGCGCTGGCCGCCATGCAATACGTGACGGCCCGCGGGATTGCCCCCGAACGGATCACGACAGCATCGCGCGGCGAAGAAGATCCGGTGGATTCGGGACACAATGAAGACGCGTGGTCCCAGAACCGGCGGGATGAGTTCATGATCACCGCCGGAGGTCAGTCGTTGCGCGCGCCAAGCGGCATGTGAGGCAGGCAGTCCTTCTCACGACGGCGGTAGTCGCGCTGAGCGGATGTGCGCTCAAGGGCGACGTCCGCCGCGTGGAAGCACAGGTGCAGGAGCTTCGGGCGGAAACGGCCCGTGCCGACTCGGCGCGGGCTGTCGAGCTGAGGCGCGTGGTGGCTTTACTCGACGCGGTGCAGGACACACTGAGCGCCCAACAGCGCCAGCTGGTCATCATGCGGGGTGAGTTCCGATCCGACCTCACCGACGTGCTGCGTCAACTGGTTCAGGTCCAGGAAATCACCGGGCAGAGCCAACAACGCTTGACGGAGCTGCGCGCCCAGCTCGAGCGGCGGGACCGCGTGCGCGCAACGGGAGCGGCGGCGACCCCGGATGCGCCAGGCACCGACACGACGGCCGGCGGGATCCCCGGGTTGCCCGGCCCCGACGAGCTATACGATCTCTCCCTCTCACAGCTCCGGCGCGGGAGTCCCCGGGCCGCCCGCATGGGGTTCCAACAGTTCCTCCAGGCTTACCCCACGCACGGGCGGGCGGCGGACGCGCTCTTCTTCATCGGCGAGTCCTGGGCCGGCTTGGAGGCGGATTCCGCCGCAGTGGCCTATGAAGAGGTCGCCCAGAGCTTTCCGAACTCATCCCGGGCCCCTTCTTCGCTCTATAAGCTCGGGCTCCTCGCGGAACGGCGTGGGGACATCTCGGACGCGCGCGTGTATTACAACCGCGTGATTGCAGGGTATCCCCGCTCGGAGGAAGCCGCTCTCGCCCGAGAGAAGCTGAACCCGGGCCGCTAAGCGCGCCCGGCGGCGGTGCCTCCATGACCGAGATGCGGGGACGGGGCGAGATGCCCTTCCTGGACCACCTGGAAGAGATGCGGTGGCGCATCATCTGGAGTCTCGTCGCTCTGGTGGTCGGTGCTGTCATCGGGTTCTTCGTGGTCCAGAACCTGGATGTGCTCGAGCTGCTCAAGCGTCCAATCACGCCGTTCCTGCCTGGCGACAAACTGTTCATCACCCGGCCGACCGATGCGTTCATGATCACGATGAAGCTCGCGCTCATGGTGGGCGTCGTCCTGGCGGCGCCGGTGATCCTGTGGCAGGGGTGGGCGTTCCTCTCACCCGCTCTATATGAGCGGGAGAAGCGCTTCATCATACCCGCGGCCTTCGCCGGCCTGGTGCTCTTCGCCATCGGTGTCTGCCTAGCCTATCTATGGGTGCTCCCGGCCGCGCTGCGCATTCTGTTCAGCTTTCAGCAACCCGACCTCGAGCCGATCATCACCGCGAACGAATACTTCGGCTTTGCGGCCCAGCTCGTCCTCGCGTTCGGCGTGATGTTCGAGCTGCCGCTGGTGATCATCCTGCTGTCTGCTTTCGGGTTGGTGAACCCACGGTTCTTTGCCAAGAACCGGGCGTACGCGCTGGTCGTCGCGGCGGTCATCGCGGCCTTCCTCACGCCGCCCGACGTGCTCTCATTGCTCTTCATGCTGTTCCCGCTCGTCGTGCTCTACGAGAGCGGTGTCGCCATCGGGCGCATCGTTTGGAAGCGACGCCGGACCCCGAAGATCGGCGCGGCGGCCGTGCTCTTGCTGCTCGCGGCGCTGCCCAGTGGCCTGCATGGCCAGGAAGGCCGGCGCGTGCTCCGTCCGGTCAAGGACACCACTCGGGTGGTCCGTCCCGAGCCCGGGGTCCGCGACTCCTTGCGCGGCCCGACCGATCGATCGGGGACCGCGCTCGATACGGCGACCGCGCGCAAGCTGGGGCTGCCGACCGCTCCGTCACGGCTGCTGCCCCAGGCGGATTCGGTGATGCGCGCGCTCCTCGGCCTGGTCGGCTACCGGGTCACTAGATACGCGGCCGACAGCGTGGTGCTTCATGCCGAAACCCAAGAGGTCGAGCTTCTGGGAGAGGCGCTGGTCGTCCAGGACGACGCCACGCTCGAGGCGGACACGATTCGATTCGAACAGGCAAAGAGCCGGTTGTTGGCCAGGGGCTCGCCGACCCTGTTTCAGGCGGGGACCGTCCTCGTCGGTGACACGATGCGCTACGACACCGATAAGCGCCGGGGATTCATCGTGGGCGCGCTCACGAACTTCCGGCAGGCGGGCGTGGAGTGGTTCATGCGCGGTGGGTTGTCGATCGATTCGGCGTCGGTCCGACTCTACGGAGGCCACAGTGACATCACGAGCTGCGACCTGCCCGATCCGCACTACCACTTCGCCGCCGGTTCCGTGAAGTGGGTCACGAACACGCTGCTCGTGGCCCGGCCGGCGGTGCTCTACGTCCGCGACATTCCGGTGTTGTGGCTCCCGTTCATCTTCCAGGACATGCGTCCGGGGCGGCGCAGCGGGATTCTCATCCCCCGATTCGGGATCAACGACATCGTGCGCCCCAACGGCGGATACAGCCGGCACATCTCGAACGTCGGATACTACATCGCCATCAACGACTACGTCGATTTCAGGACGTCGCTGGACTGGTACTCGGGGATATCCGTCACGCTCAACGGCGAAATGCGCTACCGCTGGCGCGATCGGTTCGTCGGCGGAGGGGTCTCGCTCTCACGTATCTTCGAGTCGGGAAGGGACGGCGGTCCCGGCGGACGCTCGCTGCGGCTGCGCTGGGGCCACCAGCAGAATTTCGACCAGCGGACCCGGTTGAGCGCTAGTGTCGACTACGCTACCAGCGCCCGAGTGCTCGAGCGAAACGCCGTCGATCCGTTCCTGGCCACGGCGACATTGGGGAGCAACATCAACTTCTCGAAGCGGTTTGACTGGGGCACGCTCACCGTCGGCGGGAGCCGCCGGCAAGATCTCACCAACGGCTCCGTCACGCAGACTCTCCCGGTGATCTCGTTGTCCCCGGTACCGATCGACATCACCGACGGCATCACCTGGTCGCCGAGCTTCACGGTGACGAACAACCGCGCGTTCGGCCAGCGCACCTCCACGGTGCCGCTGCCTCCGATGCCGGGGGACACGGTCATCCCCTTGGACACGCTCCTCGCCCAGAGTCGCCAAACCGACGTGCGGATCAGCACCCCACTGCGCATCGGTCGCTGGAACTGGAATAACAGTTTCTCGATTCGCGACAAGATCAGCGAAGCGAGGGGCACGCAGACAATAGTCGATCCCGACAATCCCGCCGACACGCTCACGCAGTTCTTCGGCATCGACTTCACCACCGCCGTCGATTGGAACACGAGCATCAACCTGCCCGCTCTCTTCCCGTCGTCGTGGAAGCTGCAACCCTCACTAGGCATCCAGAACAGCACCCCAGGCCCGTTCCTGCTACGGAATCGCAACACGGGTGGTCGGTTCGTCCGGCAGGGAAAACGCCTGTCGCTCGGGGCGACGCTCACGCCCACGTTTTTCGGGTTCTTTCCCGGAGTGGGGCCGATCGCGCGGATTCGGCACGCGGTGACACCGCTCGTGCAGTGGGGTTACTCGCCGGAAGCTGCGGTGCCGGAAGAGTACGCCCGGGCGCTCGATCCCAGCGGCACCCGTCTCCAGCGCCTTAGCCCGGCACAGCACCGGGTGAGTATTGGTCTCACGCAGACGTTCGAGGGAAAGTTCGCGCCCCCTCCGGGCGATACCGCGGATGGCCGGAACGCGCGGAAGATCAAGCTGCTCTCGCTCCAAACCTCGTCGATCGTCTATGACTTCGAGCAGGCCAAGGAGCCAGGCAGAACCGGTTGGCAGACGGCGACACTCTCGAACCAGTTCAGCAGCGACCTGCTCCCCGGATTCTCGTTGAGCACGACACACGATCTTTGGGAGTGCCCGGATCAGCTACCGTGCGTCGGGACCGACAGCGCACGGTTCTCACCGTTCCTGAGCCGTGTATCGGCACGGTTCTCCATATCGGAGTCGACCATCCGCGGTATCGTCGGGCTGCTCACGGGACATCATGAGCCGCCGGACGCGCCCGAGCCAGACGACCCCACCGACACGGAACTGACGCCCCAGGAGGCCGGGCTCATCCGGGACGTGCCGGGCGACCCGTTTCACGATTTCGACCGGCGCTCCAGGCGCCCGAGAGGCGCTCGCCGACCGTTTACGGCTTCGATTTCGTACGACGATACCCGCCGCCGCGGGCCAGTGCTGCCCGCTGGCACCATCGCGTCGCCGGCCAATCGGACTCTCGGCTTGGGCCTCGCCTTCGACCCCACCGAGCACTGGTCGGTTTCCTGGACCACCCAGTACAACCTCACTACCAACGAGTTTGGGCACCACGTGGTGCGTCTGGAGCGCGACCTGCACCGCTGGCGGGCTACGTTCCAGTTCCTCAAGTCGCCGAACGGGAACTTCGCGTTCAACTTCTTCATCTCGTTGATGGACCAGCCGGACATCCAGTTCAACTACGACCAGCGAACCGTCCAACGGTGAATGCGACGCTGGCAGACTGTTGAAAATGGGCGACTGAGTCGGTGGCCGAGCGGTGCGGACGCCGGACGCTTCAGACGCGAGGCGCCCGGCCGGCGCTGGCGTTTCCGATGCCTTCCGTATCCCAAGCCTCACCAGCAGCGAGATTCATGGAAGGCTCCATGCGTCGCCGACGTCCGAGCGCCTCAGCGTCTGGGCGTCATCAGTCCGCACCGCTCGGCCACGCCCGATCCCTTTTTCAGCAGCCTGCCAGGGTCATTCACGGTCATGGCACACACCGGCTGTCCTCCCAGGAGGACACCGAGCACCGTATGGTGCCAGCGTGTAACTCATTGCCCCGTCAATACTTGGGTTGCACTCTCGGGAAGGCACGCCATGTGCGTGTTGGGTGGGACGAACCCTTCTACCACGAGTTGACCATGTCCCGTCCTTTCGTTCTTCTGGCCGGCCTGATCGTCGCAGTCGCATGCGAGGGGGTTGTTGAGCCGGCGATCGAACGGCCGACGAACCTCACGTATCGGCTCGATCCCAGCGGTGATCCGGACGCGCCGGCGGGCGTGTTACTGCTGTGGAATCCCGTATTGAGTTCCGATCTCGAGGTCTACAATGTCTATTCCCGGATCTCCAGCGTGGCGACGTGGGACCTGCGAGCGTCCACCACCTCAACCACCTTCCACGACGTCGGTGAACCGGACCTCTTCTATGCGGTCTCCGCGGTGCGCGAAGATGGCGAGGAGAGCGCGCTGAGCGATGAAGTGTTCATCGACGAGCGCCTTCGTCTCGAGGCCCCTGGCTTCCTCGCAACGACGTCCTTGGACGGTGCCATCCATCTCGCGTGGGGCGACAATCCGTTCCGGGTCGGCGGCGCCGGCTTCGAGCAGTATCGCGTCTACAGCACTGGATTCTCGCTCGACGACAACCTCTGTGGAGCCTTCTGGACGCTGGAGGGGACAACCGTTTCCCCGGCCTTCCTGGCGTCAGCCCTAACCAACGGCAGCCCGCGGTGCTTCGCGGTCGCGGCGGAGAGCGTGGAGGGTTGGGAGAGTCTCTGGTCCGAGATCCGGGCCGATACGCCCCGTCCGGACGCACGCAACGTGCTCATCTACCCACTCGCGGAAGACCCGAATCGGAGCGGCTTCCGATTCTTCCAGGATCTCAACGGGAACGGACAAGCCGACCCGCTGGAACTCGGAGTCGTGGGGCCCGGTAACTCTACGGAGATCGATTTCTGGGTGTTCCGCGACCCGGTAACGGACTCGCTGCTCCTCGTCCCGGAGCGTGCGGGCACGGGAGTAGAGTTCTACGATGCGGTCAACCCGGTCGACGATCTGACGTCGATAGATTTCGCTCCGGACATTAGCTACAGCCCTGCGTCAATTGATGCGCTCACGGGTTTCGGCTATGTGTTCGAGATGGACGGCGGCGACGGCTTCCCGCGCTACGGCGCGCTGCGACCGACCCACGTAGGGCGGGAATACATGATCTTCGATTGGAGCTTCCAGACCGACCCGGGCAATCCCGAGTTGCAGGTCAGGGGCGGGCTGCCGACGCACCCCGGTACGGGGATAGTGGTGAAGCGTCGGTAGCAAGCCGGGCGGAGGAGGTAAGGAACACGAGCGTACATCCGGTCGGTGGGCGCCGCCGCGTGGCAAGCGGCGGGCGCCGCCGGCCGTCTTCCGTCTCACCGTTCAACGATTATCCTCCTATCGAGTTCTCTTGTCGTCCTATCGAACTCGGTACCCTATATTGCCGGTCATGGAACAGCCTGTCGTTCTCGACGGCGCGTCGCTGACGCTGGACGAGGTCGTTGCGGTAGCGCGGAATCATGTGCGGGTGGCAATAGCACCGGCCGCCGCGGAGCGAGCCGGGCGTTCGCGTGCCGTCATCGATAGCGCTCTCGCGGCCGGGGCAGCGGTCTACGGGGTCAACACCGGGTTCGGCCGGTTGCAGAACGTTCGTATTCCATCCGACAAGCTCCTCGAGTTGCAACGCAACCTGATCCTGAGCCATGCTGCCGGGGTTGGCGACCCGCTTCCTACGGAGATCGTGCGGGCCACGATGGTGCTGCGGGCGAACGTGCTGTTGCGTGAGACGAGCGGCGTGCGGGTGGTCGTCGCAGAACGCCTCGTCGCACTCCTCAACGAGCGCATTCATCCCGTGGTTCCGGAGCAGGGCAGCGTGGGCGCAAGCGGGGACCTGGCGCCGCTGTCGCACATTGCGCTGGCGCTGCTGGGCGAGGGCTGGGTGGAGTCCGAGACCTCGGGTGGGGAAGCGCGGCGGGTGCGGGCGTCCGAGGCGCTGGCCGCGGCGAAGATCGCGCCCCTCGAGTTCCAAGCCAAAGAGGCGCTCTCGTTTATCAACGGGACACAGGTACAGTGCGCGATGCTGGGGTTGATAATCCACGACGCGCGCAATCTGTGGCGCAGTGCACATGGTGCGGCGGCAATGTCGCTCGAGGCGCTACGGGGGACACCCGAGCCCTTTGACGAACGGCTCCATCGGGCACGTCCCCATCCCGGACAGCTCGAGTCCGCCGCGCTCATGCGCGGACTGCTCGCGGACAGTGAAATTCGCGAGTCACATCGAGATGGCGACCCGCGGGTCCAAGATGCCTACAGTCTGCGGTGTACGCCGCAGGTGCTCGGTGCCGTATACGACGCCCTCGAGTTCGCCGCCCGGATTCTCGATGTGGAACTGAACGCGTCCACGGACAATCCGCTGGTGATCGACGGAAGCCTGCTCTCGGGCGGGAACTTTCACGGACAGCCGGTGGCCCTCGCGCTCGACGTGGTTGCGATCGCTCTCACGACGCTGGCCGGGATCGCGGAACGCCGCCTGGAACGCGTTACCAATCCCGATCTGTCACAGGGGCTCCCGGCGTTCCTCACCCCCGAAGCGGGTCTGCAGTCGGGCTTCATGATGGTCCAGGTAACGGCGGCGGCACTCGTTGCGGAGGCACGGTCGCTCTGCATGCCGGCGAGCGTACAGTCCATCCCGACCGAAGCCAACCAAGAGGACTTCGTTCCGATGGGGATGGCGGCGGCGTACAAGACGCGTCGAATCCTGGCCAACGCGCGCCGCGTGGTGGCGGCGGAGCTGTTGTGCGCCGCTCAAGGATTGGAATACCTGAAGCCGTTGCGGCCGGGACGTGGTGTCGAGCGGGTGTATCGACGCGTGCGGGACGTCGTTGCGGTCCTCACGAACGACCGGCCGCCGGCCGACGATCTCGAGGCACTCACGACGATGTTGACTGAGGAGACGCTGCTATGACGGTGGCGATCGTTCGGGCCCCTCGTGGGACGGAACGCTCGTGCAAGGGATGGGTGCAGGAGGCGGCCTTGCGCATGCTGATGAACAACCTCGACCCCGAGGTAGCGGAGCGACCGGACGACCTCGTCGTGTACGGTGGCACCGGGAAGGCGGCGCGCGATTGGAGGTCTTTCGAAGGGATCTGTACGGCGCTGCGATCGTTGGAGCACGACGAGACGCTCCTGGTGCAGTCCGGTCGGCCGGTCGGGGTGTTCCGAACCCATGTGGACGCACCCAGAGTCCTCATCGCAAACGCAAACCTGGTTGGCCGGTGGGCGACCTGGGAGAAATTCCGCGAACTCGAGCGGGCGGGCCTGATCATGTACGGCCAAATGACCGCCGGGAGCTGGATCTACATCGGTACCCAGGGCATTCTCCAGGGAACCTACGAGACCTTCGGCGCAGTGGGACGGAAACATTTCGCGGGCTCCCTGAAGGGCCGGTTGGTGCTGACCGGTGGACTGGGTGGAATGGGCGGAGCACAGCCGCTCGCGGCCACGATGAATGGGGCCGCGATCCTCGCAGTCGATGTCGATGAGTCGCGGATCCTGCGCAGGGTAGCAACGCGCTACCTCGACGTCATGTCCCGTTCGCTCGACGAGGCGTGGGCGCGGGTCGTCCGGGCTAGAGATGCGGGGGAAGCGGTATCAGTGGGCCTGGTGGGCAACTGTGCCGAGGTGCTCCCCGAGATGGCCCGTCGCGAGTGGGTGCCGGATATCCTCACCGATCAAACTTCGGCTCACGACCCGCTCAACGGATACATCCCGGCCGGTCTCACTCTCGAGGCGGCGGCCTCGCTCCGGCAAGACGACGCGGACGAGTACCTGCGGCGATCGCGCGCGTCGATCGCGACACATGTGCGCGCGATGCTCGACCTGCGCCGGGCGGGTGCGGTGACCTTCGACTACGGGAACAACATCCGCACGGAGGCTCTCGACGCGGGAGTCGCCGACGCATTCGACATTCCGGGCTTCGTACCCGAGTACGTGCGACCGCTCTTCTGTGAGGGGAAGGGGCCGTTCCGCTGGGTCGTGCTCTCGGGCGATCCGGCCGAGTTGTATCGCACGGACGATCTGGTGCTGGAGCTGTTTCCGGAAGACGCCCACCTCGTCAATTGGATTCGCCTGGCGCGCGAGCGTGTCGCCTTTCAGGGTCTGCCGGCGCGGATCTGCTGGCTCGGCATGGGCGCGCGAGCGCGCTTCGGGCTCGCGCTGAACGACCTCGTTCGACGGGGCGAGCTGTCGGCACCGGTCGTGATCGGGCGTGACCATCTCGATACCGGTTCGGTCGCGTCGCCGTTCCGCGAGACCGAGGGAATGCTGGACGGCTCGGACGCGATCGCCGACTGGCCGATCCTCAACGCCCTGCTCAACACGGCATCCGGCGCGTCGTGGGTCTCGTTCCACCACGGCGGCGGAGTCGGCATCGGCAACAGCCTTCACGCGGGCCAGGTGATTGTCGCCGACGGGACGGACGGTGCCGCCAGACGGCTCGACCGGGTGTTGACCAACGATCCCGGTATCGGCGTGGCGCGGCATGCGGACGCGGGGTACGACGATGCCATTGCCACCGCTCAGGCCCACGGCATTCGCATCCCGATGCAGGAGGTGAGTCCCTGAGCGTCCTCCTCGCCGGCGCCACACAGGTCGTGACATGCCGGGGTCCTGCGTGCGCTCGACGCGGTGCCGAGATGCGCGACCTCGAGGTCATTCCCGGCGGCGCCGTCCTGATCGGCGACGACGGCGAGATCGCCGCGGTCGGACCGTACAGAGAGGTCAGGGCGGGGGCGGGGGCGGGTGA
>JADFNB010000077.1 GCA_022563595.1 Gemmatimonadota bacterium | reverse complement strand
TTCGATACGGTGTCACACACACAGCGGAGACTGTTCCGCACGGCCGACGTCTTGTTGACCGGTGCCGTACTGGGCGGCGGGTCCGACGGTTTGCACCAGCTCGTATCGGTGTTCACCAATTACATGCAATCAGCCGCTGCCCGGGCTAAGAGGAGGAAGCCGGAAGCAGAGAGTTCCCACTACCCTTCAAGTTGATCAACTGTTGATCGGACGGTCCCCTGGCTTGCCGGTCGTCGACCCGCCAGGCGTTACGGCCCCACCAAGCCGCGCTCAAGCCACCCCGGACCCCATGCCGGTGTCAGAGGGTCTCCCTAGAACGCTCCTGGACGCGTAGACTGCCACGATCTCGGCTCGGGGTGGTGACTGGGCCCGGAACACGGGCGCAGCAGACGAATTCCGCCCGAATGTCCCAAAACCGACATATAGTGTCCCAAAAACGCAGTGGTGCAGCCAGCCGAGTGGGCCCATCCTTGAGTATCAGGCACTCCGGATCCGTGCCAGGAGGCTGGCATGCCAGAGCGGGTAGGCAATATCGAGCTTTATATGGGACCCCAGCAGGTCGGGGGTCCCGACGACCTCCGCCAGGCCGTCGTGGACTTTATCGACGGGGCCAGGCGCCGGCTCGACATCGCCGTCCAGGAACTGGATTCGCGGGAGATCGCGGAGGCCATCATCCGCGCGCGGCAGCGGCGGGTGATCGTCCGGCTCGTCCTCGAGGGCCACTATCTCACCGTCAAGCGGGTGGTCGCTGACCCCTGGGCTGCAGGCGGGCAAAACGAGTCGAACCGCCAGATCCACGACGCCATCCTGCGCTCGGCGATCAACGTCCACTCGGACTACAACCCGGCCATCTTCCATCAGAAGTTCATCGTCCGCGACGGAAATACCTTGCTCACCGGCTCCACCAACTTCACCGACACCGGTGTGAGCACGAACCTCAACCATCTCATCGTGATCCGCGATCGCAAAGTCGCCAACACGTACACCAAGGAGTTCCGCGAGATCATGCGGGGCCATTTCGGGCCGCTCAACGAGGGGCACGATGCAGCGCCGCGGGACGTCGTGGTCTCCGACGTCCCCGTGCGGGTGCTGTTTGCGCCGGATCACAATCCTGAGATGGAGATCATGAAGCAGATGCTGAAGGCGAGCCAGCGGATCGACTTCGCGGTGTTCACCTTCGCCAAGTCCTCGGGGATCGACGACACGATGATGGCGCTCACCCGAGCGGGACTTCCGATCCGGGGTGCTCTCGACGGGAGACAGGCCAATCAGCGGTGGGCAGCCACCCGCCCAGTGCGCAACGCCGGGGCCACCCTGTACCGGGTTCCAGGTCGAGGACCGCTGCGGAAACTTCACCACAAGCTCATGGTACTCGACGAGCAGGTGGTGATTGCGGGGAGCTTCAACTACACGGGGCCGGCCACGCGCCTGAACGACGAGAACATCATCATCCTGGGGGATCTCGAGTCCACCCGCCAGCGGTCGATCCGGGCGCAGCGCCGGCTGGCCCGCTACGCGCTCGCCGAGATTGACCGAATCATTCAGGCGCATGGCCAGGCGATCTGAGCCGCGCACGGGTACCAGGCCACTGGTGGCGGGTCTCGTGATCGCCGCGCTGGTGCTCCTTGCTCCACCGCTCGCCGGCCAGGACGTGACCGACGCGGAGCGATTCACCCTGCTGCATGATTCGCTTGGTGCGTTGTCAACCGACTACGGGAACGACGTCCTCAAAACGATCGGATCGCTTCTGTTGGCTATTGGATGGTTGATGATGTCGGAGGCAAGCAGGAAGTTCCTGCGTGACAACAGACAGGTGCGCGGCACGGCGCTCGTCGTCGTCCCGCTGATGGCGGTGAGCAATGCTGTCTGGCTGATCAACCGGTTCGTCGTGTCTGAGGGGAAAGTGCGGCTGTTGCGGGAGCTCAACTATGTCTCCGAGGCCTACTACACTGGCGAACCGCATCACGCTCATACAGCTATCGACCGATCTCGCCTTACACCTCGCACTGTTTGCGGTACTGTTCGCGTTTGTGTACTCGCAGCGCGGAAGCGGTGATGCGCCCACAGCGCAAGCCCTCTCGGGATAGGGGCCCTACCGCCTCCGGAGCGACTGTGAGCTATCTTGAGCAGCGGATCAGACTTGAGAAATTCGAACTCAAACAGCTCCCGAAGGCTCGGTGTGCCGGACGGGTCGTGTTGGCCTGGGAAACTGCCGAGGAGTTTGTCGGCAGCGCCGAGGGTCCGTCCTCGCGGCGGGGCGAATTACGATGCGCCGCCGAAGCGGCTGCCTGTGCGCTGGAACGGGCTGCACAAGATCGGGTAACGCTCGAGGTCCACGCTGTGAAAGCGATTGAGACCTTTGACACCATTATTGTGGTGGTTCGACTTTGGAGCGAGGTGGGCGACGTAGCGGAACGCCTTGTGGGATCGTGTCTAATCAAGCAGGATCCGACCCGCGGCGCGGTCCTCGCGGTGCTGAACGCGACCAATCGACTCTTCGGCAAGTTGCTCCAAGGCGCGCTAAGTTCGCACTAGCGAAGACGGCAAGTGCATGGGCGAGATTGCGTCTGCCGCGAGCTGTCTGCCGGTGCGCCATGATGGCGCGGGCGTGCCGGAGCAGCAGAAAAGTCCCCGAATCTCCGCCTTGTAGGTTCCTGCGTCGGTCTTGATCTGGTCGATGTCACGGCCCAGGCGGGTGGCCATCTCTTCGCTGACCCCGAGTCCATCGGACGAGGAGGAAAGATTAGCCGAGTACAAGAGTCGTACTCAGCGTATCGCGTTCTTCGCCGGTAGCGCGATCGGGGTCATTGTGGCGGCCCTCGGAATACGAATCCTCGAGCTCTTGGTCGACCCCGCGGTGTTCGATACGGTGTCACACACACAGCGGAGACTGTTCCGCACGGCCGACGTCTTGTTGACCGGTGCCGTACTGGGCGGCGGTTCCGACGGTTTGCACCAGCTCGTATCGGTGTTCACCAATTACATGGAATCAGCCGCTGCCCTGGCGTGCCGGCACAGAATCTCATCGAACCGCCCCAAGCGTGACGGCGTTCGGGGCTTTCAGTTGTTGCTTGTCGCACGCGTGCGACTCTTCTATGGGGCAGGATGTCAACACGCACCGCGAGCACGCGCAACCCGGCGCCGGACGCTGACGCAATGCCAGCCTCAGAGGATGAAGCCCAATTAGTCCATGCTGTTGCGGCGTTCCGTGGAAACGAGCACTCAGCCAAGACCTAGAACGGATTCGTGGCGAAAACGGAGAACTCGGGGATGAATCCGCGGCTGTCCACCTTGAGGGCGCCGATGATCGCGTCGGCTATCTCCTTGGGCCGCAACTTCTTGGCGGAAGCCTCCTGCTCATGGCCGGCTTTGGATGCGAACCGAGTCATCACTTCGCTGGGGTTTACGAGCATGACACGCACGTTGTGACGCCGCAGTTCGTCACGCCAGCACTCCGTCATGCCCCTCAAGGCGAACTTGGATGAGCTGTACGCCGTGCTCCCCCGGCCGCCTTTGAGACCGGACGTGGAGGAGATGTTGATCAGCTCGCCGCTTCCCTGTTTGACGAACTGGCGCGCCGCCTCCCGCGCCATCAGGAACGCGCCGAAAACGTTGGTGCGATAGACACCCTCCAACTCTTCGAGCGTCATCTCGATCAGCGGCTTGAAAACCCCGTAACCAGCGTTGTTGACCAGGATGTCGAGGCGGCCGTGCTTCGCGATCACCGCGGCCACGGTCCGCAGAGCATCGGCCTCGCGGCCCACGTCGCCGGCGATGAACTCCACGCCCATCTCCTCGGCGGCAGCGCGCAGAGCCTCCTTGCGCCGCCCGGTAATCGTGACCCTGCTCCCTTCGGCCTTGAGTGCTTCGGCGATGCCCCGGCCGATGCCGTCGCTGCCACCGGTAACCAAGGCGATTGCGTCCTTGAGTTCCATCGTTTCTCCCACAGCAATGTCGCTAGAGGCGCGTATCGGTGTGGCCTGCGCACTTACCTCAGCGCTGCCACTATTCGACTTCTTGACTCGCCATTATGAAGCGACGTCAGGCGGCCCGCAAGGATCCAAAACTGCGCCCAGGGCAGTTAGGCAGTTCCACGTGCGAGGCTTGCGTATGCCAACCCTCGACGTTGGGACTCGTTTGCTTGCGCCTATAGTGAACAGTGCGCTCCGCCCGGCTGGGGTAGCCTACTTGTCCGGTGCAGGTGGGGTTGGAGGGCGTGGATACGGCGGCTGAGGGCCACATCGCGATGAAACCAGCTACCGCGTCATAGAAATGAAGCACACCGCGACCGTCGGTCGCTGCTGCATCTGACCAACGCTGACCCACCGTTAGCCACCCCTAAGGGTCCCCGAAAATAGCGACCAAACCTGCCAGCGGGAGAGGATGGTAATTCGCTGTGGTTCAAGGGGTTAGAGACTGGCCCAAAAGGCGCATCATCAGACAGCTGACAGCCCGGGGGCCCCGGCGGCTGGGGGACGACCGATGTCTCGCAATCGCTTCGCGAGCACGTTGACTAGCTTTGCAGACTACAGCACAACCCGAACCGGGACGACCACGCACCCTTTCTTAGGTGTCTGATTTCGTATGCAGCCCGGTGTCAATGGGAGTGCCTGCGGCTGTCTTTGCCGTGGGAGTGCCTGCGGGCCCAGGGGACTGGCGGATGGACGAAAACAGGAGGAAGTCATGGAATTGAACGAAAAGCAACTCGAGATGTGCGAGACCAGCCAGTGGGATTTTTCCGATCTCAATGCGCTGTTTCTCAACTGCACCCTAAAGAAGACGCCGGAGTTGTCCCATACTCAAGGGCTCATCGAGATTTCCAAGGCCATAATGGAGAAAAACGGCGTTTCTGTGGAGGTGTTGCGCCCTGTTGACTACAACATTGCTTATGGAGTTTATCCGGACATGACGGAGCAGGGCTGGGAGCAAGATGATTGGCCCCGGATCTACGAGAAGGTCAAACTAGCAGAAATACTGGTGATCACGTCCTCGATTTGGCTGGGTGAGAAGACTTCAGTATGTACGAAAACCATTGAGCGACTTTATTCGAGTTCCGGGGATCTCAACGAAAACGGACAGTACGCCTACTACGGTCGTGTAGGAGGCTGTCTGATTACAGGCAACGAGGACGGAGCAAAGCACTGTGGAATGAATATTCTCTATTCCCTCCAGCATCTCGGATACGTCATCCCGCCTCAAGCGGATGCCGATTGGCTAGGAGAGGCAGGACCGGGACCCTCGTATCTGGATCCTGGATCGGGCGGACCCGAGAATGATTTTACCAATCGCAACACAACGTTCATGACCTGGAATCTGCTGCATCTAGCGCGAATGATTAAGGATGCAGGTGGGATTCCAGCACATGGTAATCAGCGCTCCAAATGGGACGCTGGTTGTCGATTCGATCACCCCAATCCCTTATATCGGTAGGGCAGTCGCGAGGCGCCGTGCATGTATGTCCTCCAGCTTGAGACGTGATGCGCAGCTCCTCTCTCAGGAATTGGACAAGTGCATGCGTGGTTCCGGCTGCCTCTTCCTCGTTCCACGCATGCCACCAGTCCTCCATCTGATCGGCCCCGGGCCGCAGCACCACGTCGGGCCTGACCAAGGCGCTGTCCAGCTCATACCGGTCAGCATCCCGGCGCAGCTCTTCAACGAGGGGCACGGGGGTGCGAGGTCTTCTTGAATCCTCCCGCATTGCGCATCTTATTGGACCAGCAGCCGAGCTGCGGCTTTAGCCGCGACTCAGCGCGTTAACGCATGAGCTTCCATACCCGTACGGTACCAAACGCAATCGTCTGAGGGAGTACAAACGGAAATGAGAATGGTCCTCGTTCTCGTAGGCCTGAGCCTCGCATGTGCGCCCGCCACTTCGTCGGTAGACCTCGCAATCGTCCATGTGACGACGGTGGACGTCGAATGGGGAAGGGTCCACCCGGATCAGACCATCCTGGTCTCCGGAGACCGGATCGTCGGAATACTCCCCGCCGGGGAAGCTGAAGTACCCGCGGCGGCCGATGTTCTGGATGGAACGGATCTCTTCGCCATCCCGGGATTGTGGGACATGCACGTGCATGCACTCTGGGACACGACCGTCGCCGCGAACTTCCTTGCCGCCTTTGCGCGTCACGGCATCACGGGAGTCCGGGACATGGGTGGAGACATGGAGGTGCTGGGTTGGGTCCGAAGCATCGAGGCGTCCGAACGCACTCCGTGGCCGAGGATCGTGGCGGCGGGCAGCATCCTCGACGGTCCGGAGCCGGTTAGCCCGGACATCTCGGTCGCGGTCTCGAATCCGGAGGATGGAACACGGGCTGTGCAGGACCTTGTGTCAGCGGGAGCGGATTTCATCAAGGTCTACACGTTGCTCCCGCGCGATGCCTTCTTCGCCATCCTCGAAGCGGCGACGGCGCTCGGTGTTCCCGTGGTCGGTCATGTACCGGGTTCCGTATCCGTTCGGGAAGCGGTAGAGGCGGGACAGATAGGCATCGAGCACTTGCGGGATGAACTGGGTGCCTTCTGCACTCCCGGCGCGGAGGCGGCGTGCGATTCGCTCATCCAAACTTTTCGCACGTTGGGTGTCAGCAACACGCCGACGCTGGTCGTGCTCGAGGCCAAAGGTATTCCCGGCTACCAGTCACCCGAAGACCGTGAGACTGACATTCCAGTACCCGATCTTGTTCGCGCATTATGGCAAGACTCCCGCCGGTGGCATTCCGAGCGCCCGGAAACCTATTTCGACGGACGCAAGGAGATCTTCGAGCGAGAGATGAACCTCGTGGCCCGGATCGACGACGCAGGCGCTCCGCTTCTCGCGGGGTCTGACGCGGGTAACCCGTTCATCTTCCCGGGGCCCGGGTTACACCGTGAACTCGAACTTCTCGTACTGGCGGGACTCACACCCAGAGCCGCTCTCGCTACCGCGACGACTGCGGCGGCGCGTTTTCTGGGTGTAAGTGACTCCATCGGCGTCCTCTGC
>JADFNB010000034.1 GCA_022563595.1 Gemmatimonadota bacterium | reverse complement strand
CGGGGGTGGACATAATAGGCGCAGAACCCCGAGAAGGGAGCGTCACACGGGCTGTAGTTGTCCGTCGCCCAGCTGAAGTCGCCGGCACCGCGCATCCCGGTCGCGGCGCCGTCGCTGTTCGCGAACAGCCTGAAGCCACGACCGCGCAGCGCCTGTGTCACGTTGTAGTCCGGCAGGTCCGGATCGCCGGACCTCAGGATGATGTCTTCCCCACGCTCCCCTTGCTGAGCGGCAGCACGCGGCACCGCGGCCGCCGCGGCGGTGCAGATGCAAAGCACCACGAACGTAAGCATCTTCCGACCAAGAGAATCCATGGGCTCCCCCTCCTCTGAATGCGTTGCTCCTTAGCTACGGCGCCTGGGTACCGGACCCGACGCGGTGGCTGATGGTAGACCGCGGCCATCCCACCGGATCCAACTCTCGTTGAATCGTGCATCGGTCGGCCAGGGCAGAAACGAGTCGGCAAGAAACGCCATTTCACTGCCGACCTGCTGTCCAGAGCGTTCCACCCCGCGTTCGCCGCAGATCGCCACCATCGACCGGCCACGGAGCGTCGGCGAGCGGGAATCGTCCGGCAAGCTTGAGGACGTAGACCGAATCGCCAGATGCCCCTGCCACCTGGTTGATCGTTGCGAAGAGGATCGAACTGTCCGGCATGATCACGATCTGGCCGGGCATACCGGCAACCGGCAGCGACTTCCTCCATCGAAGTGACCCATCCGCGGTGTTGACCGCACAGAGGTCGAGGCCGCAGGCAACGTAGAGAACGCCACCGGCCGCGAGCGCAGGACCACCACCCGCGTTCTCATTGTTGTAAGTACCACCCAGGGAGTCCGCCTCCCACTTGATCGAGAAGCCCGGATTGAGGGCAACCAGCCGACGCCGCGTTTGAATGTAGATGGTGCCGTCACTATCCACGATCGGGGCGAGAGGCAGGTCGTTAGCATGGTCCCACTCGTGGAGCACCGTTCCCGTGAACCCGTCAATCGCGTACACGTGGGAGCGAGCGGGGAGGTACACGGTTCGTCCGTCGCCGGCCACCGAGGGTGCGAAGTATCGGAGCTTGCTGGCCAGACTATCTACCCAGATGACAGAACCGTCCAGCGACATTCCGACAACAGTGCTGCAGAGGTCGGCCCAGATCACAACACTGTCGCTCACGATCACCGGGGGCGTCTTGAGGGTACAGTCCCACGTGCCGAGCACGGTCGCCTGCCCGGAAGGCGCGAAGCGAACGAACCGCCACTCCCTCACCGGTGATCCAGTAGAGTCGCGGGCAAACCTGAACCCGCCTACATAGACGTTCCCGGCACCATCGATCGCGGGCGCGGTCTCGCCGTTACCGACGATGCTGTCCAGCCACAACTGCAATCCGGCGGCGGTGAAGGTCATCGTTGCTCGGAAAGGAGTGACGTGGATCCTTCCCACCGGGCCGATGGCAGGATTCATCCACGAGGATCCTACATCTCGGCTCCAGCGCAGGAGCAGGGCGGAGTCCAGGGAAACAAGCTGCAGGCCGTCGGTGCGAAGAAGATAAACGGCTCCGTCTTCCCCCACAGCCACACCGTTGATGAAGCTGCGGTCGTAGAAGGCGTACGAAGCGAGCAGGTCGCCTTCGCGATACGCGACAATGTCCGCGCGATCGGAGAACGTCCCCGCCCGAGCCGTGACCGTCGCGGTTCCGGATCCCGTCGCTACGACCGTGAGCGAACTGTCTCGCACCGAGACCATGCGGAGAACGGTCGTATCGGATACCGTCCAAGTGAGCAAGCCCAACGACAGGCTATCGGCCTCGCGGCCGCCGCGCACCGCGAAAAGCTCCAGGGTGTCATCAACCCAGACGCGAGCACTCTCCGGTGAGACAGCTAGGGTGATGTCAAGCGGCCGCGGGTCCGAACCAGTCGTTTCCTCGCGGGCGGAAGCCGCTATAGGGAGGATCAGCAGGCCGCTGAGGACTCGCCACGTCGGGAATGTGAGCGCTCGTGTCCTCAGCCGGCCGGTTCTGCGCGTACCGTGTCTCTCGCACGCACCGGCCGCTGCCACCATGAGCACGGGGCCCATGGCGATTCGGGGACTGCGTCTGCTGTGGTGGGCGAACAAGGTGTGGTCCTTTGCTGAATCCTCCTGGCTGTTGGACGTAGTGTCCCTATCGCCATAATGGCGAACGGCGGCGGTGTGTCAAGCGGTAGGGAAGGGCCAGCGTGGCAGTCGGGAATAGGACGCGGGGAACGGCCGCCCCGCCAGGCTGGTGGCGGAGCCGGAAAGCCCGCGATGGAGGCTGCCGCTACCCGAGCCCAGCCTTTGGCAGCACCCGGAACAGGCCGATGGCCGCGGCCACGGTCACCACACCGAACAGCGCCCCCAAGCGCAAGTTGCCGTAGATTACGAACCCCGTCCCGAACAGCGCTGCGTACACCACGACGCACCCGAGAAACCATCCCATGAGTCCGGCAGCGAGACTGCCGTCCGCGCCGGTGCCCGTATCGACGACATCGTGCCAGCCGCGTCCGAACGGACGGATCTTGTCGTAGAACCGCTGTAGCGTCGCGCGCTCGGCCGGCGGCGTGAGCATCGTCACCACCAGCCACACGACGGTGGTGGCGGCGACACCAATGACGAGTTGCAACGATGGGTGAACCGGCGCGAGGCCCAACGCCTCGTGTGCGAACTGGAAGTACACCGCGATGAGGAACGAGCTGCACATCGCGGCGACCTCGCTCCAAACGTTGATGCGCCACCAGAACCAACGCAACAGGAAGATGAGCCCCGTGCCCGCCCCGATCTGTAGCAGGATCTGGAATGCCTGGAGCGCGTTCTCGAGCCAGAGCGAGACGGCACCGGCCAGGACGATGAGCACCACCGTGGACATGCGGCCCACCATCACGTAGTGCCGCTCGTCCTCGTCCGGCGCCAGGAACCGGCGATAGAAATCGTCCACGACGTACGAGGAACCCCAGTTCAGGTGCGTGCTGATGGTCGACATGTACGCGGCGGCGAGCGACGCTACCACCAGGCCCAGGAGGCCGTGTGGCACGAAGACGAGCATCGCCGGATACGCGAGGTCGTGCCGAATGATCGACGGATCGAGGTTGGGGAATCGCACGGCGATCGACTCGAGCGTCGGATAGACGATAAGCGACGCGAGCGCCACGATGATCCACGGCCACGGGCGGATGGCGTAATGCGCGATGTTGAACCACAGGGTCGCCCGCATCGATTCCCGCTCGTCGCGCGCCGCCAGCATGCGCTGGGCTATGTACCCGCCCCCACCCGGCTCGGCGCCGGGATACCAGGTGCTCCACCATTGGACCGCGATCGGGATGATCAACACCGTCGTTGCGGTACGCCAATCGGTGAAATCGGGCAACAGTGAGAGCTTGTCGGCGATCGCGGGGTTACGGACCAGCCCGATGAGCCCGCCCACCTCCGGCTGCGCCACCGCGAAATGCGCCGCCGCGAGCGCGCCCATCATGGCGATCGCGAAGAGGAACATGTCGGTGACGACCACACCCCACAGCCCCGATGTAGCCGAGTAGATCACGGTGACCGTGCCAGCGATGAACACGGTCGTGTACTTGTCCACCCCGAGCAGCACGCCACCGATCTTGATGGCGGCGAGCGTCACCGTGGCCATGATAATCACGTTGAAGAACACACCGAGATACAACGCGCGAAATCCGCGCAGGAAGGCCGCCGGCTTCCCCGAGTAGCGCAGCTCGTAGAACCCCATGTCGGTGAACACGCCGGAGCGGCGCCACAGCTTGGCGTAGAAGAACACCGTGCACATGCCGGTGATGAGGAACGCCCACCAAAGCCAGTTCTGACTCACCCCGCCCGTTCGGACGAGATCGGTCACCAGATTCGGCGTGTCGGTCGAGAAAGTGGTCGCCACCATCGACGTGCCCAGCAGCCACCATGGGAGCCGCCGGCCGGAGAGAAAGAACTCCGTGGTGCCAGTGCCTGCGCGGCGCACGAACACGAGTCCCACACCCAGTACGATGACGCCGTAGGCGAGCACGACGAGCCAGTCCAGGGTGTTCAGCTGCATCGACTACCCTTCTCCCAAGCTGCGCGATCCGCGCGTGAAGTCCTCAGGATAACAGCCTGCCTTCGTCCACGCCCGCAGACGCGCCGCCACGCCTTCCAGATCGGCGGCGAAGGTCACACCGAGCCATTCGCTGTTCGCCGGTAGCACCACGACCCGCGCGGTTCGGGCCATAATCATCTCGTTGAGCGCGTTGGGCAACAAGAACTCCGCATTCGGATCATCGCCGCGCCGTTCCAGGAAGCGCGCGAAGCGCCGCCTCAACTCGGAGAAGACCGCGGGGGTGAAAGCCCAGAAGTTGGTCGAGACGGTCTGCGTGGCCGCGACCGGGTACGGGTGCCCGTCTTCGGTCACGCCCGCGATCCCATCCTCGCGCTTCCGGATGTCCATGACCTCGATCACCCTGCGCAGTACCCCGCCCGTATCCATCTCACACACGCCGCGAGACACGCCACCGGCTGCCGAGAGGGTGTCATCGAGGGTGTAGCCCAGCACCGCGTAGGCCTGCGCGAGCCCACCGGCGCGGACATAGTCGGCGAGCACCTGAAACGAGCCGGCCCCGTAGAAATCATCGGCATTGCAGACCGCGAACGGACCGTCGATTTGATCCGCCGTAGCGAGCACGGCATGCGCGGTGCCCCACGGCTTGACCCGCCCGGCGGGGGCGGCGGGGGCGCCCGCGGGAACGGCCGTCACCTCCTGCGTGACATAGGCAACGTCCACACTGTCGCCGAACTGCTGGATCACGTGCTCGCGAAACGCCCGCTCGCGCTTCCGTCCGACGACCAGCACGACCCGCGAGAACCCGGCGCGGATCGCGTCGTAGATGGCGTAGTCCATGAGGACCTCGCCGCACGGCCCCACGGCCTCGAGTTGTTTGAGCCGGCCGAACCGGGTAGACAACCCGGCGGCCAGCACGACCAGCGTGAGATCCATTGGTGACTTGCGTTCTCTTTGGGAATCGCATTACTATGGGCCGTTAGCGCCCGATGTCCAACCCCAAACAAGGAGGTGATCTATTGTCCCAGTGTAGAACCAGCCGCAGCCTGGCATGGGCAAGCGATCGCCGGCCCGGTAGCTGATCCAGGACCGAATCGCAAACTGCGCCGCTGATCGGACGCCGTAGCGACGATCGTACCAGGTTGCGCAGGGAAAGAACCGCGCCGTCGGGTATTCGGTACCGGCGGCGCGGTTCGGTTTTGCAGGTGCGTGCGGAGTCACGGCTGAAGCCGGGACTCCACGGAGCCGGGGGGCGGGGCCGGGGGGCCGGCTGGCTAGTGGCCGGCCAGCGAGATCGCGGTCAGCTCGGTCGTCGCGGTCCCCCCACCCATCATCGCGGGCAGCCGGATCGTACTCCGGATCACGACGTGAGGACTCGACCGCATCACGTACATCGTCGCCGTTCCGGCATCGTCGCCGTCGAGCGGCTTGATCTCGAGCACGAACGCCTCGAACGTACCCGCGGCGCAGTCGACCGCCTCAGTACCGGTCACGACCAGCAGCATCGGACGCACTTTCCGCTCCAGGGCACTGAAGACACGGAGCGACGTCTCGTACCCCTCTTCGAGCTCGAGACCGGCGATCGCCAACTCCAGTCCCCCCTCCCCCGCGAAGGTCGGGGCGTCGAGCGCGACATTGACCGGAACGGTCTGTCCCATGCCACCGATCTCTCCGGTGACGGCCTCCTCGGTATAGCTCAGCGTAATCGTCCCCATGCCGCCGGCCACCCGGCGCAGCGGCAGGAGCGTGCCCCTGTCCACTTCCACAGTATCGACACCGGTGCCCATAGGGGTATCGGCCACGTCGATCAAACGCCACACCTCCTGCCCCTGATAGCTGGCGGGCTCGATCGTCCGGGTCACGGTGATGGGAATCTGCTGCCCCATCATCTCGATCGTCGTGGTGTACTCCAGCGTACCGGCCTGTATCGCCACCCCCTGGGTCGGGGGAAGCGGTGCGGTCTCGGCCGTGGCCGCGGCAAGCGCGTCAGGGAGCACGACAGTGTTGACATCTACCGTCAGTGCCGCGAGTCGCGTGGCGATATCCTCGGGCAGCTCCTCCTGATACCGGCTGCCCAGGTGCTCGGCGAAGAACCGTTCCATTGCGGCCGCGACGGCCAGCCGGTTCTCACGACCCGCGAAACCGTGCCCCTCGTCTTCAGCCAGCATGTACTCCACCTGGCGGCCGAGGTCACGTAGCGCCACGACGATCTGCTCGGATTCCGCCTTCTTCACGCGCGGATCGTTGGCGCCCTGGATCACGAGGAGCGGAGCGTCAATCTGTTCCGCCGAGAAGAGCGGTGACTGCTCGATCAGGCGCCGCCTATCGTCGGGATCATCGAGATCACCGAGGCGCACGTTGAAGATCTTCTTGATCGCCTCCCAATAGGGAGGGATCGAGTTGAGCAGCGTGATCAGGTTGGACGGCCCTACGTAGGAAACCCCCGCAGCGTACACGTCCGGCGTGAACGCAAGGCCGGCCAACGTCGCGTAGCCGCCGTACGACCCGCCGAAGATCCCGACCCGGTCCGGGTCGGCTATCCCCTCTTCTATCAGGTAGCGCACCCCGTCGGTGATGTCATGCTGCATGTAGCCGGTGCCCCATTCCCGGTTCCCGGCGTTCAGGAAGGCTTTCCCGTAACCGGTCGATCCCCTGAAGTTGGGCTGCAACACCGCGTATCCACGGTTGGCGAGGAACTGGGCGAATGGGTCGTAGCCCCACCTATCCCGCGCCCACGGGCCGCCGTGCGGGAGGATGACCGTCGGGAGCTGTTCGGCCTCAACACCTCTGGGCAGCGTGAGATAGGCGGGGATCACCAGCCCGTCCCGCCCCGTGTAGCGCACCGGGATCATCTCGGCCAGGTGCTCGGTGGGAAGATCCGGCCGCGACCGGTAGAGGAACGTCAGCTCATCGTCTGCGATATCGTAGATGTAGGCCGATCCCGGATCGACGTCCCGTGAGACGCGCACGATGAAGACCCTCTCGTCCGCCGTAGACGAGCCGAAAGAGATCTCACCGCCCGGCAGCAGCGCGCGGAGCCGTTCGAGTATGCGGGCGAAGTCGTCATCTTTGGGATAGATGCGCACGCGGTCGCCGACATAAAACGTCGCGAGGATCTCGTTGGTCACGTCCGAGAACGTGGCGCCGCCGAAGTCGACCCGGCCATCCGGATCCGATTCGATGAATTCCTCGTCCCCGGTCAACGGATCGAGCAGCGCGAGCCGTGTGAGATCGACGTCATCGCCGCGGTTGGTGATCATGTAAACGCGGCGACCGTCCTTGTGAAAGCGCACCGGACCGCACGATTCCTCGTTGGAGCAGCTATAGACCTCGACCAGCCGGTCGCCGTCGAGGCGCAGGATCTCCGTGCCGCCGTCCTGCGCCACGCGAACACCCATCCGCACCGCGCCGTCGTTGTCCACTACCCATCCGGCGATCTCGTCGGTGTTCTCGATGATCAGCTCGCGCTCACCGGTGGCGAGATCGAGACGATAGACGTCATGCCACCGGGCATCACGGTCGTTCAGCCCCACTAGAATCTGGCCTGGCGTCGTCCGCGGCACGTCGTAGATCACGGCGCGCGTGTTCTCGTACGGTGTCAGGTCCCGCGCCGGGGGGACGCCCGTTTCGGCCTCTGGCGCAGCCGCGGGGTCCACCGCGTATACGTGAAAGTCCTCGTTGCCGCCCTTGTCCTGCACGTACAGGATCAGACGGCTGTCCCTGGACCAGAAGTACCCCCTCACGGGGCGGGTAGTGTCGGCGGTGATCGGCCGCGCGGCGTCGAAGGGGTCGTCGATCCCCTTCACCCAGATGTTCATGACGCCGTGGTAGGGCTTGCGGAACGAGACGTACTCCCCGTTGGGAGAGAGCTGCGCTCCGGAGATCTGCGGGTCGCCGAAGAACAGCTCCCGGTCGATCAGCGGTACCTGCTGGGCGACAGCGGCCCCGGCACCGACCAGGAGAGTGAGGGCGAACCCGGCGCAGAGGACGCGTCGCATGGGAAACCTCTCGAGTGATTGTCTAAGCACCATATGAAGGGGGAAAGCTACCCCGGCGTCTCCGGCTCGGCGAGAGGCGGGATGCCCAGCGGCTGACATGGGCCACCGAACGGTCCGGACCCACCACCCAACGGTCTCTGGAACGGCACTCCTTCCGGGCATCTGGCCGATCGGTCCCCTGCGTCCTATTCCTCAGTGTGGTGTGGCCGAAATAGTGCTGCTATTCGGACGCCCCCGCATCCCGCCCCGGCGCAGTGACGCCCTCGGTAGCTACCATACTTCGGCGACACCACACTAGCGACTCACCAGACAGCGGCAGCCAAAACCCCGGCAGCCCGCTCACGTTCACGGCGACCGGTCTCTAGCGCGCCCGGTCCCGCACCAGCCAACGGTACATCCCGCGGACGTTGAGCGGGAACCAACTGTCGTATCCTCCCCACGTCTCGTAGGTGGGGAGGCGCACGCGTTCCGCCGCCTCGTCCTCGCTCCACCCGCGCTCGACGGCGCTCTGCACCGCCTCTCGCAGGTCACTGTAGTATCCGATCTGCCGTTCCACCGAATGCCTGTCCCCCACCGGCCCGTGACCGAAGACGATCACGTCGAACTCGAGGGCGAGCAACCGCTCCAGGGCCGTGAACTGGTCGGGGAAGTGGAAACTCCCGAGATCGCGGTACCCGATCCCATCGTGTGATGCGAAGTCCACCGCGAACGCGATCCGGTCCTCGGGAAGCAGCGCGACCAGCATGTCGTCGCTGTGACTCTTGCCCAGGTAGTGCAGCTCGATAGCACGGTCGCCGAAATGGAGCGTGAGGCGTTCCTCGAACGTCACATCAGGTGGCGGGAGATTCGTGTCCCCCGCCGCCCGAATCGGCTCACGCGCGTTTGCGTGTGCGATGATCGGGACGTCGACGCCCAGAGCGCGCCGCAGGACGGCGGCACCGCTGGCGTGGTCGGCGTGCCGGTGACTGTATACGATCGCCCGAAGCCGGCTCCCGGGCGCCACGCGCTCGATCTCGGCCGCGTAGCGATCCGCGGCCGTCGGCGAGATCGGGTCGAACGCGACGATACCCTCGGAAGTCACAACGAAAAACGCGTTGTGCGCACGATAACGAAACCGGTAGACGCCGTCGGCAATCCGGGTCGTCTCGAAATCCGGTTCCTGAGCATGCATGGTTCCACCGGCGAGCACCGCTCCGAGTAGCGGTGCGGCGAGCCATCCGGGTCTCATGGCAACCTCGACTCGTTGGGACTGGGAGATTATCGCACGAGATGAAGGCCGGCGCCACTTCCGCTTGGTGGTGCTGGACGATTGGCAGAGACAAGGACTGGGGACTCTACTGATGCGGCGCATGGGGGAGATAGCCCGTGCCCGCGGTCTCGCCGGATTCACCACCGATGTATCCCAAAAACAACAACCGATGCTCATGATCCTGTACAGGAACGAGTTGCACGTGGAGAGCGGACTCGGCGACGGGGCATACCACATCACGCTCCGTTTCGCCCCCCCCCCCGGGAAACGGGCCAGGACGAGGCCACGCTCTGGGAAGCGATGAGTCGGATCTAGCGCAATCGGTTGCCAGGCGATAACTAGGAAGGGGCTACCATGATCACACCACGACGCCGGGACCCGAACGCGGGTATGTGGAGGTTCCTCGAGGACCTCCGGGCCAGGTTCGACCGGCGTGCCGGTACCGACCGGCGCGGGTACGAGCGCGGCGGCACGGCGCAGTCCGTGGCCTCCAATCACCGTGTGTCCGACCGCCGCTCCATGGATCGGCGCATGACGGCCGAACGCCGGGGCACGACCCGCGAGCCATTTACGGACGAAGAGGTCGCCCGAATCCACCAGATGCTCACCGACTCCCGCACGCGGGTGATCTGCCCGCGTTGTGGCGGCAACCTGCTGCTCACGTTGCCCGTTACGCGCAGCCGCATGACCATCCAGTCGGTGCTCTGCACCGGCTGTCCCGGCCGGATGGAGATGTGAGTGCGGCGATGAAGCGTCTCGATCTGGGTGACAAACTCGCTGCCGAGCTGTGGCGGAGACTCGGATTACCCCGGCCGCCCTGCACGCCGCGACCGCCACAGCAACCGCAGCCGGTCCGCCCTCCGGACCCGTGGTGCGGGACTGAGCACCCGATCTCAGCGGGCAAGCACGAGCACAAGCGCCACCACCCCCGCGAGCGTCAGTAACAACGCCAGCAGGATTCCCCAGGCGCGGCGTGCGCTAGCTCCCCCATGGTTGGATGAACGTTTCCGGTTCTATGCCGAGCGCGTCGGCCATCCGCGTGATGTAGTTGAAGTAGCCGATCACCTGCGCGGCGTCGTGAATGGCGCCGTCATCGAAGCCGTGCCGGCGTAATACGTCGAGATCGGCGCGCGACATCGCACGCTGGTCGTGGGTCAGCTTGGCCGCGAATTCACACAGCGCGGCATCTGCAGCGCTCAGGCCGGCTGCGCGCCAGTCGCCCACGACCGCATGGACGAACGCGTCCGCATCCGCAGGATCCTCGTACCGGTCGGCGACCTCTTCCCGGAGGTCGTGCGCGTGCGCCTGCGTTCAGTAGTGACAACCCAACTCGCTGGAGACGACTGTGCCGAGCAGTTCCCGCTGTACCCGGCTCAGCGCCGACGGCCCGAACATGATCGCGCCATAGAACTCCATGCTGGTCTTGAGCACCCGCGGGTTCGGGCTCATGACCTGGACGATGTGCCAGAGACGACCCGCGCGGCGGATCGCCTTGTCGTATTCGCTTTTCAAGAGTCCGGTGGCTTCCTCGACGGGAACCTGATGAATCCATGACACGTGGGACGTCCTTTCGCTCCCGGTCCCGTGCAGCGATGCTGCGGTTCGCATGGTGCAAGATGGACCGAAAGATAGCCGCCCGGGAATCCCGCGCCACCCGCCGGCAACGGTACTTGCGCTGCGGCCGCGACCCTGCGCCGAGTGCGCATTGTTCATGTCATAGATGTCACGGGAGACGACATGTTGCCCAGCCCACTCCCACGCGGGGGCCCGGGTAAGGGGAAGGGTGTGCCTGCAATCGCTGACCTTCAACAATGGGAACTTCCGTGCCCCCTTGATCATGCGACCTCTCGAGGCAATCCATGTGGGAAGCGAGAGTCGGGGAGACTCCATGGACGAGCCAAGCAGCAAGCCCGCAACACGGCAGCACGCACTCGAGGAAGCGCACGCGCCACGGCGGGGCGGATGGATCGCGGTCGCCGTCGTAGCGGCGGCATTGATCGGTGCCGCAGCCCTCGCGTACCTCAAGGTTCGAACCGGCGGGTTCGATTTGGACGACGCAGACATCTTCCGGCCGGTCCGGACCCTGTGGCGCGAGGCCGCGGGAATCCTCCTGGCGCTCACCGTCGGCTCACTCATCCTCGCCGGGCGCATGTGGGCACGCTGGACGATGGTGATACTGCTCGTCGCCGGATCTGGCTGGCTCTTTCTCTTCGCGGACATCGCTGCGGAGTACCGTACGCTCGCGACGATTACCGCGGCGCTCTGGGGTTTCTCCGCCTGGGCGCTCGCCGTGCCCCGAAGCGTGGCCAGTTTCGTGCACAATCAACAACTACAGCATTATCGCTCCCTCTTGGGCCCGCTCCGCACGGCAGACGATGCGGACCGGTGGCTGAGCGTCCTTCAGACTTGGCGAGAGGCACAGCTTCTCGGCCGGAGCGAACGCAGGCAAGTCGCGCGCGCGGTGCTATCGTGGATAGACCAGGAAGAAGGTTCTCTCGAGCAGGATGTCGTCGAGCACCTGCGCGCGCGCGCCCGGATCAGATGATCCCGGCCCCGCACCGTGATCCTAGCCGATTCCAGATCCACGCCGTATCGTTACCAGTTGTTGATCACCTTGGTGTGCCAGAGACAGGAGCTGGATAATGACATCCTCCGATACCGGCACCGCCGATTCGCTGCACCGGAAACCACTCGATGAGGAGATCGACTTTTTTGGCCTGACGCATATGGGTAAGGTGCGGAAGACCAATCAAGATCACTTCCTGATCTCCTCGATGCGCAAGCACATGGAAATCCACTATACGAGTCTCCCGAATGCGGACGAACTGCCGCTGGTGGGAGAGCGTTTGGCATTCTTAGCTATGGTGGCGGACGGCGTGGGGGGCGGCACCAAGGGCGAGATGGCAAGCCGGCTGACGGTCGAAGTGGTGGCCAAGTACGTGGCGCACAGCATGCGTTGCTACTACACCACAGATCCGCACGACGAGCAGGCGTTCTTCGACGCGCTACGGGAAGCGGCAATGCAGTGCCACGAGAGCGTAGTGAAGCAAGCGGAGGGGGATCCCGACCGGCGCGGCATGGCGACGACGCTCACGCTGTGGATCGGTGTTTGGCCCGAGGCATACCTGCTTCAGGTCGGTGACAGTCGGTTCTATGTCCTCCGGGACGGCGAGCTGACCCAGATCTCGCGAGATCAGACAATGGCGCAAGAGTTGGTCGATCAAGGCGTGCTCACCCAGTCGCGCGCCTTCGAGACACGGTGGGCTCACGTGTTGTCGAGCGCGATCGGGGGCGCGCAGACCGCGCCGGTCGTCACACGCCTCGAGCAGGGGTGGGACAACGTCGGCCTACTCTGCAGCGATGGGCTCACGAAACACGTGCCCGATGAGCGGATCGGCGAGCGGCTCCGCACCATGACATCGGCCAGACAAGTCTGTGAGGACCTGCTGCAGGACGCGCTCGATGGGGGTGGGACCGACAACATCACGATCATCGTCGGCCGCGATATTCGAAGAGCGTAACAGCCGTGGTGAGGCGACCCGGGCTACGAACGGGCTTCCTCTACCACCTGTAACATCTCGGCGCGTGAGACAGGAATCCGCATAGTCCGTACCGCTCCGAGGTGTTGAGCCACCAACAGTGGATCCGCGGTCCCGTACGTGCTGCGACTCGACATCGCGACGACCCTGGCGTCCGGGAATTCCTTCCGCAGCTGCCGGATGAACTCCCCGCCGTCTATCTTACCCGCTACCAACACGTTGATGAACACCACGTCGGCCGGGTTGTCGCGATACAACTGGAGACCGGCCGCGGCATCCGGCGTCTCGACCACTTCGTGTCCGGCACTCGTGAGAACCGTCCGCACCATGTCACGAACGAGATCCATCCTCTCGATGACCATGATTCGGGCCATCTTACAATTGGTGACTATGGCGCTACGGTTGCAGTCCACGCACCGGATCGGCCGGACCGTGTCATTGCGGCGGCGGCGCGAACGACCCAGCGTGAACCTGCCTTCGCACGCGGGACACCTGGCATGCTGACCCGGTACGGTGAACATCCGCTGGACCCGTGCAGCCTCTTCCACCGTATAGGGCGACGGGGTCTCGCACCGACGACGGGCATACCGGCGGTCGAATACATTACGCCGGTCGTCGACCTGGCGTCGCTGCCTCTCTCGGCGATTGCCACTCCTGCGGCGGTCGCGCCGGATTCCGCGATTCAACGTTCTGCGCTCGGCGTGGCGCCGATCCTGGGACCGCCGCAGCTCGTGTGAGCGGCGATCCGCCCTGATGCGGCGATCTTCCACCTCGCGTTGTCCGGGGCCGGCGAAGGGCACTAAGCCCCTCCTTTTCTTTCACCGTGTAGTAGCAACTACATCCGCAAACTAAGCGCCAGCGAGACAACCGCAACAGCACCTGAACTGCTCCATGATGAATTACCATCAGATGGCGAGGCGCGCCGGGGGGGGGGCCGGCCACGACGAAACCCTTTCGCACCTGCGCTCGTGCAGGCGCTCGTGCTCAGATAGCTCTGGTCGGGTATGGCCCCTTGATCCTTAATCCTAACTAATTTACTCTGATTTCTGCATGGCCGCTGTGTTCCTCGGATCTCGGCTACCCTGTGGTAAGTTACCTGCTGGTGTTGCCGAGCCTCCTTGGAGGCGGGGAGCGGCTAGGCCACGAGCACCTATCCGGATAAGTCGGTTCCGCACCCGCCTCCGATCGCTGTTCGAGGTGGCTTTGCGTTTGGCTGGATGTTCGACGCCAGATAAGGTAGTAATCAAAGGTGACGACATTGGACTCACGTCTCATGAACAGCTACTAACCGGCATCCCGGGTGTGACACACGGGCGATGCTGCTTTCTGCGGAGCAACGATGACATACATAATTGCTGAGCCGTGCATTGACGTGCTGGACCGAGGATGTGTGGATGTGTGTCCGGTCGACTGCATCTATGAGGGTCCGGACCAACTCTACATTCATCCTGATGAGTGTATCGACTGCGGCGCGTGCGAACCGGAGTGCCCCGTGACCGCAATCTTCGCTGAAGAGGAAGTCCCGAAAGAGTGGGAGAGTTACACCAAGAAGAACTATGCCTACTTCGAAGCGGGTGAAGTGCGAGAAGTAGCTAAGGGACGACTCGGGTAGAGGTGCGGCCTCCCAGGCGACGATACATCGCCGGGAGCAAACCTTCCCGAGTTTTGCTCAGCTCCGTTTCCGGGTCGCCGCAAACAGCTCGGCCTTTTGGAGGGCCTGGTCCAGTCGGACATTGACGGCTAGGCAGGACTGAACCGAGCATCTTCACGGAGTCTCCACAAACTCCTCGCCGGACCTTCAAGCGGGTCTCCCTCGCGGTGGGTATCTTGAGGGCAAGATGGAGGAAGGCCCAGTGCGGGCGCGGCCGTCCTCATCCAAAAGCCTGTGAGACATGTGAATGGCGACTTTCGGAGACGTCCGACGGCGCACCATCCTTCTTTTCGTTCTCGGGATCGGGTTGCCGAGCGTCCTGCTCGGTTACCTCGCCTTCCGCGGCATCCGGAACGACCAGGCCCTGCTGGAGCGCGAGCGGCGCGAAGACCTGAGGCGAATTGCCTCGGTCACCGTGGCCGCGCACGACTCGGGTCTCGTCGCCGTCGGAGTGGCTCTCGACTCGACCCTCTCGCGTACCGAGTCTGCCGGCCTGCCGCTGGCGCCCTCCTTGAGCAAACTCATCATGCGCCACCCGCTCATCGAGGCGGTGTTCCGACTCTCTGCAGACGGGGCCATCGACGAGTTTGTGGCTCCGGATCTGCTGTTTCACGCTTCCGAGGAAGACCGGACGGGAGTTGACCCACCCCTAGCTGGCCGCGAGTTGACCCGTTTAGAAACGGCCCGGCGACTGGAATTACGTGACGGTGAGCCGCGGGCGGCGCTTGCAGCGTATCAGGGCATCGTGTCGAACGCGTCCGACCCTCGCGTTCGTGCCGAGGCGCTGGGCGGTATCGCCCGCATTCAAAGGAACGCCGGAGAACTCCACGCCGCCTCAAACAGCTATCGGCGGCTGGGGTCGGAATTCGGCCAGGTCCGCACGGGTGGCGGCATCCCGTTCGGCATAGCCGCGCAACTGGAACTAGGTCACACCCAGACGCTCGCGGGCGACACCGCGGGTGCCGCCCAGACCCTCGTCGACCTCTACGCCCACCTGGTCCGAACGGAGCGCGGACTGTCGAGGGCCCAATTCGGGTTCATTGCTGGGCGCCTCCGCGAGTCCTTGAACGAGCTGCTCTCGGATTCCAGCACCGGTGTGCTGATAACAGCGCTCGGCGACACCCTTCGGGCCCTTTTGCAGGAAGAAGAGCTGGCACGAGCCCGCACGGAGCGATTGCTGGCATTTCAAACTTCGGCCGGGACGGTGTTACTCGCGCGCCAGGCCCGTCAGCCCGAGAATTCCGGCGCGCCATACGGTCGAACAACCATCGAGTTGGAAGGCCAAGCGTTTTACCTGTTGATCGGTGAACCTCCCTCCAAGACTCCTGATGATGGAGGAGGTGCCTGGGGCCTACTCCTCGACCCCGACACATTGGAATCTCGCCTCGTTTCTACCCTACAGAGTCAGGCTGCCCCACAACAGGTCCGTTGGGCCCTGCGAGGATCGGCCGGTGAGGTCCGCCACGCGTCCGGCCCGCTGGAAGCCGGGGTCCCGGCTGTGAGTTCGGGTCTGCCCGGAGGCGTACCGCCGTTCACGATCGAACTCTTCCCGCCGGATGCCGGCTTCGTCAAAACCCTGCTCACGTCCCGGCGGGGCGTCTTCTTTTACGCCTTTTTCCTTCTGGCCGGAATTCTGATCTTCGGGCTCACGCTCACGGTCAGCACGGTCTCCCATCAACTCGAGTTGGCTCGCATGCAGTCCGACTTCGTTTCCACAGTTTCGCACGAGTTCAAGAGCCCGCTGACCGCGGTCCGCCAAATTGCCGAGATGCTCCAGTCAGACAAGGTCTCGTCAGAGGAGAAGCGTCGTCGGTACTACGATGTTCTCGTCGAGCAAAGCGAACGGTTGTCGCTGCTCATCGACGGTGTCCTGGACTTCGCCCGGATGGATAGCGGTCACCACACGTTCGATTTCCAGCCAGTCGACGTGGGCCCGTTTCTCGAGACGCTGGTTTCGACAGTCCAGCAGCGCGTCAGTCACGAGGGCTTCGTCGTGCGGAGCGAGATCGATCCGTCCCTGCCCACGGTCGCACTCGACGCCGACGCCATCGGTCAAGCGATCACCAACCTGATCGACAATGGAATCAAGTACTCCGGAGATTCGAAAGAAATCGTCGTTCGTGGTTTCGCAGAGAACGGGTATGCGGTCATCGCGGTACAGGACTTCGGAATCGGACTGGACCCGAAAGAGAAAGCGCGAGTGTTCGAGCGGTTTTATCGAGGGGGAAACGAGCTGACTCGATCCGTAAAAGGGACGGGACTCGGGCTCACCCTCGTCAAACAGATCGTCGAAGGGCACGGCGGGCACGTCGAGGCCGAAAGCGAGCCCGGGCGCGGGAGTACTTTCTACATCCGACTCCCGCTCGAGGTGGCGGCGACATGAGTAAGGAAAAAATCCTCGTCGTGGAAGACGACGACGCCATCCTCATGCTCCTCGAGGACGACCTCAATATGGAAGGATATGAGGTCGCCACGGCGCGTGACGGTGAGCGCGGTTTGTCCATGGCCCAGGAGGGTGTGTACGACCTTGTCATTCTTGACGTCATGCTACCGCGCAAAGACGGGTTCGAGGTTTGTCGGGAACTCCGTGGATCGGGTGCGGCCGTCCCGATTCTGATGCTGACGGCGAAGAGCCAGGAGATCGACAAGGTGTTGGGGCTCGAGCTGGGCGCGGACGACTATGTGACCAAGCCCTTCAGCCCAAGAGAACTCATCGCACGAGTCCGGGCGATCCTGCGGCGGGGTAAGGCACCGCCCCAGAGGATCGAGCGTTACCGATTCGGAGACGTCGTGATCGACTTCAAGAAGTTCGAGACGACCCGTAGCGGTCGAGCTGTCGATCTCACGGTCCGCGAGTACGCCCTGCTGAGATTTCTCATTGAGCATCGCGACGGCGCCGTGAGCCGATTCGAGATTCTCAAGGAGGTGTGGGGAGGGGAGGTCGAGGTCTTCCCTAGAACGGTCGACACGCACGTCGCGAACCTCCGAAAGAAGCTGGAGGACGACCCCTCCGACCCACGCCATATCGTGGGCGTTCGCAGCGTGGGTTACCGGTTTGCGGGATGACTCCACCGAGTCTTCACAGAAACGTCATCCCCCCTTGGGGCAAGGGATCGAGGGACTAGATATGCTGACTCCACAGCGTAGTCTCACCTGAGTCCCTGGGGGTCGATCATGAGTGCGCGAACCCATCTTGTCATCTTCTTGGCGATGCTCTGCCTACCAGCCGCACCGCTGCTGGGGCAGCAGACACCTGAGGAGCGGTTGCAGTCCGCCCTCTATAAGCAGCAGATCGAGGGCGATCTCGGCGGTGCGATCGAGCTTCTTCGAGCCCTCGTGGATGACTTCTCCGAGCATCGCGCGGTGGCAGCCCGCGCTCTCGTGCAGTTGGGGTTGGCTCACGAGACCCTGGGCTCTGCCGAAGCCGCGCGTGCGTACCGACGGGTCCTGAGCGACTACCCTGAGCAGCAGGCAGCGGTCGAGGAGGCGCGTGCGCGTCTCGCAACCCTGACTCCGACACCCCCGGAAGCAGATGCCGAGGGTTTGGTTGCTCGGCACCTCTGGTACCACACCAATGCCTGGATACGACACGGGGCGCTCTCTCCCGACGGGCGTTTCATCGCGTTTGTCGACTGGGAAGGGATCAAGGATGCAGGCCTCCCCCCGGGGACGGGTGCGCTCGTCGTGCATGACACGCGGACCGGCAACTATCAGGTGGTCGCCCGCAGCTCGTCCGATACCTACATCGTGACCGGCATGTGGTCGAAGGACGGGCGGCGTCTGGCCTATTCGATCTGGGACGACTCGTGGGACCATCAGAACCTCCATGTAGTGAACTCGGATGGGAGTGATGACCGTGTGATCACCGCCAACCAGCAGCACAAGCAGATCTTGCCCGGAGTGTGGTCGGTTCGCGGTGATTTCATCGTGTCTTTCATCGTCGGGTGGGACGACGTTCGTCGCATCGGCGTGGTCTCGGTCGACGACGGTTCAGTCAGGATACTGAAGACGTTGCAGGGTCAGGTTCGGCTCGATGCCCTGAGCCTGTCTCTGTCTCCCGACGACCGTTATGTCGCCTACGCTTATCCCGACGCGTCCGGCGACGAGGGTGACCTGTTCGTCCTCGCCGTCGACGGAAGCAGAGAAGAGCGCGTCGCGCCCAACGCGGCCAAGGACTCACGACCATATTGGACGCCGGACGGCGGCCGCATCGTTTTTCTCAGCGATCGCTCCGGCCGCACCGGTCTGTGGGCCGTGCAGGTCGTTGATGGGCGGGCCGCCAGCAAGCCGGAATTGATCCGTCCGGACGTGGGCCCGATTGCGCCTCTCGGCTTCACGGACGATGGCGCCCTCTCCTACCTTCACGAGGTTTTGGAGACCGACATCCACGTTGCCCGGATAGATTGGGAGCAGGGAAGTTTCGTAAATGATGACGAACTGAGCGGTCGGTTTGTAGGGACGAACTCCCGAGCCACCTGGTCTCCGGACGGCAGTCACATCGCATATCTCTCCCGGCGTGCCGGTCCGGGGATGCAGGGCATGTCGTACCTCGTGGTCAAGTCGTTCCAGGACGGAACGGAGCGTGACATCGAGCTCACGATGCAGCTGACGAATGAGAGTCGGCCCGAATGGTCTACGGACGGTCGATACGTTCTGCTCAACGGCAATCATGTCGAGCGGACAGGCCCCATTCCGATCCGGCGGCGGCGCGCGGCCTACCGAATCGACATTGAGACCGGCGAGGTACGGCGAGAGCCCTACATACGTGACTACGCCGGTTTCTTTGGAACGTCCAGTGCCCGATTCGCCTCAGGGCTGCAGAGTGAACGCCTCCGATCGATGGGCATCCGGATCATGGGCCAGCGGGACCATCGGAGCTACCGCTCAGGCGACGAACCGCTGAGGTCAGGAGAGAACCTGCTCTTTGTTCGCAACGTCGTCGCCTGGGTCCGCTCGCTTCATTGTGACGATGTCCCTCGACCTCCCCGGGGTGAGTGCGGATTTGACATGATGCTGGAGACGGTCGCCGATCTGGGGACCATGTGGGGTTGGGAGCTGTCACCGGACGCGACCATGTTGGCGTACGCCAAAGCCCCTGACATGGAATCCTCGCCCGACGTCCTGTGGGTTTGGCCCCTGAGCGGGGGAGAGCCACGCCAAGTGGCCCGCGTCGGAGAGGGCGAGGCAATCCGCGCTGTGCGCTGGACGCCCGACGGTCGCCATCTGCTGTTCGCGACCCAGGAAGCCCAAGGCGAACACGCGTTCAAACGGATCGTCCGCGTAGCGTTGAACGGCGGGCCGCCCGAACCGATGGAACTCCCAATCGACGGTATCCAGCTGGGAGAGCTGACGTTCGAGCCCAACGGCACGCGTGTGGCGTACCCGGTTTCCTCGGGTCGCGACGAAGTCTGGACGCTCTCCGGATTCCCGTGGGATCGGGATCGGGAATAGTAATGAGTTGCGGACGGAAAATCGGTGTGCTCGCGGCCGTCATGGCCGCGGGCACACCGTTCGCGGTCGACGCCACGGCTCAACGTCCGGCGCTTTCTGGTCGGCCAGAGGGTTTGGATCTCTACCTGCCGGTTCCGCCGGACAACCCTCTGCGCGTCGACGTTATCTCCCTGGGACGGCGCCTCTTCTTCGATCCGATTCTCTCACGAGATTCCAGCCTCGCGTGCTCGTCCTGTCATCAACCGCAGCGCGGCTTCACCGACGGCCGACGCGTCAGCGTGGGTGTGTTCGGACGCCAGGGTACGCGTAACGTGCCGGCCATCCTGAACCGCGGCTATGGGCGGTCGTTCTTTTGGGACGGGCGGATTACTTCGTTGGAAGTTCAGGTCCTACAACCGATTCGGGCCCCGAACGAAATGGACCTCAGCGTCGACGAAGCAGTCGCGCGCGTTCGTAGCGATCCAACCTATTCACAGCGGTTCCGGTCGGCGTTTTCACGCCAAGCGAACGCGGAAGACCTTGCTCGCGCGCTGGCGAGTTACATCCGGACAATCCAGGCCGGTGCCTCGCGCTTCGATCGGCTGGTCGGGGGAGATGCCTCCGCCATGACCGAAGTCGAGCGGCAGGGGCTCGCGCTCTTCCAAGGCAAGGCGCGATGCGATCGTTGCCACGTCGGCACCAACCTCACTGACGAAAACTTTCACAACACGGGCGTGGCGTGGTCCGCGGGGCAGCTTCACGATCTCGGCCGCTTTGTTGTAAGCGGTGCCGAACAGGAGCGCGGGGCGTTCAAGACGCCCACGTTACGTGAAGTGGAGCGCACGGCGCCGTACATGCACGACGGCTCGATTGCGACACTGGAAGAGGTGATCGAGTTCTATGATCGCGGTGGCAACGCCAACCCCTATCTCGATCCAAGCCTGCGACAGCTCCGTCTTACAGGACAGGAGAAGCTGGCACTTCTTGCTTTTCTGCGATCGCTGAGTGGGTCCATTCAGGAAGGAACCCAGCGAGACTAACCAATGAATCGGACAGCTCTTGTCACGCCGGTGCTCGTCGCGAGCCTGGAGATTTGGCATGCTGCTGGCGTAGGACACTCCCTGGCGAAATCATAACGCCGACCCGTTCCCTTGCCGTTCTCGCCCCTCACCTTCATAATCGGGACCACAGCATTCGACTTTCGCCGGCGGCCGGCGCGCCTGGAAGGCGTCATCATGCTTCGCCCCCGCCTCGAACTCACCGCCAACCTCCGGCACTCGAACATTCTGCCGCTCTACGACTCGGGTGAAGCGGACACGTTGCTGCAGATATGAAAGACGTCACACAGATCCTGGACGGCATGAGAGGAGGAAATCGCAAGGAGGCGATGGAGCGCCTCGTGCCATTGATCTACGACGAACTCCGCGCGCTGGCCAAGGCTCAGCTCAGCCACGAGCGCCCCGATCACTCGCTGCAAGCAACGGCGCTGGTGCATGAGGCATACCTGCGCCTGTTGAGCGGCGATCAGCCGCCCTGGAACGACCGGCAACACTTCTTCCGCGCCGCCGCCGAGGCGATGCGCCGAATCCTCATCGAACACGCACGGAAGCGTACCCGGATCAAGCGTGGGGGGAAACGGGTGCGGGTCGAGCTGAGCGGGGTCGACTTGGCGAACGAGCAAGATCTCGACGAGATCCTGGCCCTCGATGACGCGTTTCGGCGCTTAGAAGAACAGGACCCCAAGGCGGCCGACGTCGTCCGGTTGCGCTTCTTCGCCGGCCTCAGCGTCGGGGAGACGGCCAGAGCCATGGATCTGTCCGAGCGCACCGTGAAACGGGAGTGGGCATTCGCGCGAGCCTGGCTCTATGATGCTCTCCGGGACACCGGCGGCTGAATCAGCAGGAGGAAACGCATCATGGAAAGAGCGAATCTGAGGCGGGTCAAGCGGATCTTCCACGAGGCTCTCGACCAGCCCGAGTCCGAGCGAAATGGTTTCATAGCCGCCACATGTCGTGAAGACGGTCGGCTCCGCGCCGATGTGGAGGCGTTACTCGCAGCTCACGATGATGCTGGCGAGTTCCTGGCGTCACCGACGATGGGTGACGCGAACGGCGCGCAGCCCGCGAACACGGCAGAAGTGTTCGACAAGCTCCAGCGTGCCCTGTCGGGCCGATACTCGCTCGAACGAGAACTCGGCCGCGGCGGCATGGGCATCGTGTACCTGGCACGCGATGTGGCACTGGACCGACCGGTGGCCATCAAGTTGCTGCCGCCAGCGCTTGCGACCCAGCCTGAGTCTCGGGAGCGCTTCCTGCGCGAGGCGCGCACCGCGGCCGGTCTCTCGCACCCCAACATCGTCCCGATCCACCTGGTCGAGGAACAGGACGATCTCGTCTATTTCGTCATGGCGTTGGTCGACGGCGAATCCCTGGGCGATCGGGTGCGCCGCGCCGGACCGATGAAGTCGGCGGACGCCGCCAAGCTGGTGCAGGAGGTGGCGTGGGCCCTGGCCTACGCCCACGGCCGCGGCGTGATTCACCGCGACATCAAGCCCGACAACATCCTGATCGACGGCGGATCCGGCCGCGCGCTCGTCACCGACTTCGGCATCGCGCGCGTGACCACCACCGGTACCATCAGCCAGCAGGGCGAAATCCTCGGCACGTTGCAATACATGAGCCCCGAGCAGGCCAGCGGGGACGGAACAATCGACGGGCGCGCCGACCTGTATTCGCTTGGCGTGACCGCGTTCTTCGCGCTCACCGGGCGGCTGCCGTTCGAGTCGCCCAACCCCGCGGCGCTCGTAGCCATGCACATCACCGAGCCGGCTCCTCCGCTCAAGTCCGTCAGTAGCATGGTTCCGGCGCGGCTTGCCGAGGCCGTAGACCGCTGCCTGGCCAAAGACCCTGCAGCGAGGTTCGCCAGCGGCGAAGCGCTCGCCGAAGCGATCGCCGACTCGCAGGTCGCGCGGCGGGAGATCGCGCCGAGCGTGCTACAATTCCTGAGCACCACCAAGACCGCCCTGGCGCAGGTGACCGCCCTCGGGAGCTTGGGAGTTATAGTTGCCACTTGGAAACCGACCGACAATGACCCGTTGCTCTTATCGTTCGTCGGGTTGATGGGGGCCGCCTCGGCGATCATGCCGTTCCTTGCCGCTCGCGGGGTAGTGCGCGCGGGGCAGGACGAGCGCGACGTCGCAGAAGCGGTGGCATCATCCATCATGGCGCGCGACGCTAACGTGGAGTATGAGCTCGCCCGAACCGAACGCCTCGGCAAACGGTTGGCGACGGTCTGGGGACGCGCTGCCTTCCTGTTGCTCAGCGTGCCTGTGCCGTTGCTCGCGGGTTTTATTCTAGCCGATCTTCTCGAAGTCGGACGGATTCTCGTCGAGTTACCTGCGGGGCTGGATGGGCCCCTTATAGCGTACGGAATCCTGCGACTGCTCGCACGGCTGGCACAGTTTCTCCTCGTCAGTGCTGTGGGAGCATTCACCCTGGGCATGGCCATCGCGCCGAAGCGCATCATTACCACGCTCACCCGCGGCACTCCGGAGAGGGCGGGCTTCCTGCGCAAGCTCTGGGCTGGCCCCGTCGGCCGCTGGTTTTTCAGGCTCTCAGGCATCGGCCTCAAGCAGGGCAAGGGGTTGCCGGTCCCGGAGGCCGCACCGACGGAGGTCCTGCTGAGCCGCGCCGCGGGCGAGCTGTTCGAGCAGCTGCCGAAGGACCAGCGCGCGCGGCTGGGCGACATGCAGGATGTGATCGGGGGCCTCGAGCGCGCGGCGGTCGCCCTCCGGGCCCGGCGTGACGAGCTGGCGACGGTCATCGCGGACGTGGGCGAACCGGAGAGCACAGCGCGACGCGGCGCGTTGGTTACCGAGTTGAAAACGGCCAAGGCCGCCATAGAAGATCGGTTAGCCACCGCGATCTCCGCGCTGGAGAACCTGCGGCTCGATCTGCTCCGTTTGCGGGCGGGCGTGGGACACCCTGACGACCTGACGGCGGCGATCGAGGAAGCCCGGGCGGTGGGCGAGGCGGTCGACGCCGAGCTTGCGGCGCGCCAAGAAGTCGAATCGCTCAGCTAATGGGACAGCGGGACGGTGGGACCAAATTCCTCTATTGCGTGATGCCCTACCTCGAGGGCGAGACCCTCCGCGAGGCCGCGCGGCGGCGAACCGTTAACCGTCGGAGAACCTGACGTCCGGCATTGGGTAGTGCTTTCGGTTGAGCATCCACAGCCGCACGCCCGACGTCGTTGCGGCCGCCGCGACCAGCGCATCGGCGAGTTCGACATCGTGTGATCGCGCGTATCGCGCCAGGTAGGCACCCGCGCGCCGGCCGACGGGCCCGTCCAGCACGATCTCTCCCCGGGCCTCGAAGAACGCTTGAGTGATCGGTTCCTCGCCCGGCCGAATCCCTGCGCAGATCTCGGCCCAGGCGATCGCGGTGCAGTAGGTGGGGACGCCACTTGCTTCGAGTGCAGTCGCCGCCTCCACAGTCTTTGGCCGACCGCGGAGGATCTCGATGATGACGTCGGAGTCGTAGAGGACCCCGACTAGCCCCGCCTCCGGTGCGTATCGCGACGCAGCCGCCTCACGTACGCGGCGGTGGCGCCGAGGTCGTCCCGGTCGTGCCATAGTGAGGTAATCCCCTCGAGAGTGGTGATGCGCTCGTCGATGTGCCCCGTCCCGTACGCGCGTGCGATGGCCTCACGCACCAAGTCGGAGATGGTGCGACCCTGCTTGCCGGCCAGGTCGCGCAGCCGCTGGTGGACATCTTCGTCGAGATATAGTTGCGTCCTGATCATGCGATGTATATACATCGCTGTATAGGAGGGGTCAACCGACAGCTAGTCGACGCGCGGTGCGCTCGGTGTTTCAAGGTGCCGAGCTGCTACACACATCCAGTGCGGAACGGCCGGTAGCGGTTCTTGCAATTCTTCCACGCCGTGGTGGAATTGCACGCATGCTTGAACGCACCGCGTGGTACGAATCGTCCCGTACCCGGCATGCGAGCTACCGGAGACTGCCCGGGTACCCTCATCCCACTGGCTGGACGCTTCCAGTACCAAGAGCGATACTTGGGATTACTTGGGATAGGGGAAAGCAGATTCCTTCCATTTAGACTTGGCTTGCTCAAATCGACTCGACGGCGTACCGAATAGTGATCAGTGATGTTGGCAACGTATCCATCAATCAAGAATCAGTAATCACCAATCAGTAATCACAAGTCGTCCCCCTCTCGCGCGCCGTCCGCCCGCGGCGCATCTTTCCCGTACTTCTATCCGGTCCCCCGGAGGTATCCATGCGCCGTGTCTCGCTCGCTCTCGTCATAATGCTCTTGGCCGCAGCAGCGGCCCATGCCCAGACCCGCGGCCTCAGCCCGACGGACTACTACCGCATGACCTTCGTGGGCAATACTGAGATTTCGCCCACCGGCGATCTCGTCGCGTTCGTGGTCACGACGATCAACGAAGAGGACAACAAGCGACATCGCGAGATCTGGCTCCAGCGGCTGCACGACGGCCGGCCCGAGGGCGAGCTCTTCCGCTTTACCGACCCCACGGAAGAGTCCACCAACCCGCACTGGTCGCCGGACGGGACGATTCTCTCCTTTACGTCACGGCGCGGCGAAGACAAGAACAACGTCTGGTTTATGCATGTCACGGCGCCGGGTGGCGAGGCATATCACATCGAAGGCGTGGACGCGGCGCCGACATGGTCACCGGATGGTCAATGGATCGCCTTTACGCGGGCGCCGAAGGACGAAGACGAGGAAGACGACGAGGCCGAGGACCGGCGCGAAGGTTGGATTGCGCCCGACGCGATCAGTCACACGCTCGACCCGTCGCGGTTCGACGGCCGTGTGATCACGTCACGCCGGTACAAACGGGACGGCACGCAGACGTTGTTGCCGGATCCCGCAACGCGTGACAAGTCGCAGCTGTTCGTGGTCGCTGCCGCAGGAGGTGAGCCGCGCCAGCTCACCGACATGCCCTTCAACGTGCGCGGCATCGACTGGATCCCGAACGGGAACGCCATCATCTTCGGCGGGAATCCCCTGGAAGACGACGAGTGGAACCAGGAAAACACCCAGGAGCTGTACGCGGTCACAGTTGACGGCGGCGACCCGCGCGTCTTGACGAGCAACCCAGGTTCGGAGACCGGCGCGGACATCTCACCCAACGGCCGGCAACTCGCATTCGTGTGGTCGTTGGCCCGCGACGTCCAGCCGGACATCATGGTCGTCGATCTCAATGCGGACGGCAGCTTCGCCGGCGAGCCGCGCATGCTGACCGGCGAGTGGGATCTCATCCCGGGCAGCCCCGAGTGGACCCGGAACGGCCGCGCGCTTCGGTTCGTGGCCGGTGTCGGCGGTGACCGCCATCTGTTCGAGGTCTCGACACGGGACGGAGAGGTCCGGCAGATCACCCACGGGGATCGGCGCGTCGGGTCGCTCACGACCACCAGCGACGGCCGCTACCTCGCGTACACCTCGACCGACGTGCAGCACCCGGCGGAGTTCTTCGTCTCGCGCGCGGACGGCTCCAACGAGGTGCGCATCACGTCGTTCAACGACACTTGGCTCGCCGAGGTGACATTGATGCCCGCCGAACGCCTGTCGTGGCACGTGGCGGACGGGACCGAGGTAGAGGGGTGGGTCATCAAGCCGGTCGGATGGGAATCCGGCCGGACGTACCCGATGATCCTCAAGATCCACGGCGGGCCGTACGGCGCGTACGGCAATACCTTTTTTCAGACGTTCCATGTGTTGTCCGCCGCGGGTTTCTACGTGCTCTACACCAACCCGCGCGGCTCCACCGGCTACGGACACGACTTCCAATTCGCCACGCGCGGTGCCTGGGGTGAGGTGGATAGCGAGGACTACTTGGGTGGTGTGGCAGCCGCAGTTGAGAAGTACTCGGACATCGATCCAGATCGTGTCGGTGTCTCGGGCGGCAGCTACGGTGGATACATGACCAACTGGCTCACCGCGACCAGCGACCGTTTTGCGGCGGCGGTGACGAGTCGCTCGATCACGAGCTGGGAGATAATGTACGCCACGTCCGACGCGGGCGGACTCATGGAGCACGCGTTCTTCGGTCCGCCCTGGGAACAGCGCGAGCGGTACCGCCGACTGTCACCCATCTCGCATGTCGAGAACGTCACCGCACCGACCTTGATCATTCACAGCGAAAACGATTTCCGCACGCCCATGCCGAACGGCGAGGATTGGTTCATGGCCCTGCAGCGGCGGCATGTACCGGTCGAGTTCGTGCGTTACCCGCGCTCGTCACACGGGCTGTCGCGAGGAGGCGAGCCGTGGCTGTTGGTGGATCGGCTGGAACGGATTCGGAGTTGGTTCAGTCACTGGCTGATCGAGGAGAGCCGGACGACGTTGCCCTGACGATTAGTGATTAGTGATTGATTTGGGGTCTTGGCCATCGCTGCGATAGCCCACCTCGGCCTTCACCTTCATAGTTGGGACGTACTAACTCGACTCCCCGCCGGTGGCCCTCCGACCCCACCGCCTGACAGGCGCCCCTTAGGACGCCCGAGGCCTACATGAGACTGACTGCGTACATCATCTTCATCATCTCGGGTGCGGCGGGGCTCATCTACGAGTCCATCTGGGTGCGGTACCTCGGCTTGTTCGTGGGGCACACGGCATACTCTCAGGTGCTGGTGCTCGCGATCTTCTTGGGCGGCATGGCGCTCGGCGCGATGGTCATAGGCCAGCGGTCTTACAAGCTGCGGGATCCGCTGCGGGGATACGCGTTTGTGGAGCTCGCCCTCGCCGTCATTGCCCTCGTGTTCCACGGGCTCTTTCTCAAGATTACCGCCTTTGCATACGATACCGTCTTTCCGGTCATGACCGGCACCGCAATGCTGACGGTTGTGAAGTGGAGCATTGCAGGTGCCTTGATTCTGCCGCAGGCCATCCTATTGGGAATGACGTTCCCGTTGATGGTGGCGGGAATCTTGAGACGGTTTGCTGCGACCCCGGGCCAAGTCATTTCGTTGCTCTATTGCACCAACAGCCTCGGAGCGGCCGGAGGCGTGCTGTTCGCAGGCTTTTACCTGCTCAAGTTGTCGGGGCTTCCGGGTACGATCATTTTCGCCGGGCTGCTCAACCTCACCGCCGCTTTGGTCTCGTACCTCTTGACGCATCGTTTCCCGCTGGCCGAAGCTACCCGACCTCCTGCGCTGAAACCGGAGCCGGCACATTCGGTGGAGGTAATGCGGCCGAACCGGTTGTTGCCCTTCCTTTTGACCGTGAGTTTCGGAACGGCGTTGGCATCCTTCATCTACGAGATCAGCTGGCTACGCATGCTCGCACTGGTTCTCGGCAGTGCCACGCACTCGTTCGAGTTGATGCTCTCGGCATTCATTCTCGGCTTGGCGCTTGGTGCTTTCTGGGTCCGCAAAAGGTCGGATCAGTGGACACGACCGCTACGTGCGTTGGGTGTCGTCCAGTTGATCATGGGCTTCACGGCGTTGGCAACGCTGCCGCTGTATATCGCGTCGTTCGGGTGGATCGCCCAACTCATGAGTGCATTTGCGAAAACCGATGGTGGTTATGCGGGGTTTACACTCGCGCGGTATGTCATCTGCCTTGCCGTGATGGTGCCTTCCACTTTTTGTGCGGGCATCACGCTTCCGCTCATCATGCGCACACTTCTCGTGGCCGGGAGCGGCGAGCGCGCAATCGGCACGGTTTATGGGTTCAACACGTTGGGGTCGATCGTCGGCGTGATCCTAGCGGGGCTCGTGGCGCTGCCGCTGATCGGATTGAAGGCGCTCCTGATCACGGGGGCGTTGCTAGACATGGCACTCGGTGTGTGGATCCTGTTCGTAGCGGTGGACCGAAGCAGAGTGGCACTTCGCTTCGCCTACGCAGCGATTGCGGTGACGGTGTTCGTGGCGGGCGCGGCTGCCGTGACGCAGCGCTTCGATCCTACTCTCTTGGCAAGCGGCGTATTTCGCCGAGGAACCGTCTTCCAGCCCGGAAAAGCCGAGTCGGTGTTCCATGAGGACGGACGCACGGCCACCGTTTCCGTCCTGAGAATACGGGAAGGAAATGTCCTCACGATCGTAACCAACGGAAAGCCCGATGCCTCATTATCCAAGTTCTGGCTCAAGGAGTGCGCCGACTCGATTTCCAAGCAACCGCTCGCCGGTGATGCTTCGACCCAAACCCTTGCCCCGCTCATTACCCTGGCCCACCGTCCCGACGCTTCTATAGCCGCCGTGATCGGCCAGGGCTCGGGCATGTCATCGCATTTCCTGCTGACGAGCCCGACCATCGAGGAGCTGGTAACCATCGAGATCGAACCAGAGATGATTCGTGGCTCGCGCGAGTTCTATCCAGCGAATCGTCGCGTGTTCGATGATCCGCGATCGAGAATAGTGATCGAGGATGCCAAGACGCATTTTGCCGCTGCCGGACGCAAGTACGACCTCATTTTTTCCGAGCCCTCCAATCCGTGGGTGAGCGGAGTAGCGAGCCTGTTCACCACGGAGTTCTATCAGCACCTCCGTAGGTACATGTCTGACGACGGCGTCTTCGGGCAATGGCTCCACCTATACGAGATCGACGACGCGCTCGTCTTGAGCATCTTGGCGGCGATTCACGAGA
>JADFNB010000076.1 GCA_022563595.1 Gemmatimonadota bacterium | reverse complement strand
GCTGCGGCCGCGCGCGGCCGCCACGCCCGCCGGGAATCCGATCAAGGCCGCCGGCTCACCCTGCCGGGCACGCGTGCCCGACCAATCCACCCGCGGCACGTAGGGGCCGGTATAGTTGCGGATCTTGATCACGGCGAGATCGGGACCGGGCTCCGGCTCGACCGCGATCACGTCGGCCAGAGCGGACGTGCGCTGATCGGCCATCGCCACGAAGACAGAGTCTGCCACCTTGCCGTCCGGCGCGACTACGTGCCGGTTGGTGATGAAATACCCCGACGCGGTGATCGCGAACCCCGACCCGTCGTAGATGTCCTTGCCCGCAAACGCCGATACCAAACCCACCGCGCCCTGGTTCGCCTGGGCAATGTGAGCGAGGTCGACACCCCGCACCGCACGGAGTCCCGCAGCCAGCTCGACCGCCCGCTGCTCGGCAGCAGCTACGGCCTGGCGCAGACTGTCCAGTGCTCCGCGCGGCACGTTGCCGCCGCTCGAGCTGGCCAGTTGATCACGCAGCCGCTCGATCTCCACCTGCGCCTCGCGGCGGAGCGAATCGCCGACGGCGAGCTGTTGATTGACGGATTCCTGCGCCCGGCGCAGCGCGTCTTCCAGCGCCGTCGTGCGTTGCTCCGCCTCAGCCAACGCGGTGCGCAGGCTATCCACCACAGCCGCCGGAGCGGCGCTCGCGCTCGCGCGCTCCAGTTCCACACCCAGGCGGCGATACTCGGCCGCCGCCGCCGCCCGGACGGAATCGGCGAGCACCCGTTGCTGTGTCAGCACCTCCCGCTGCGCCGCCAGTTCGGCCTCGGTCTGCCGTACGCGCCGCTCGCTCCACCAGTACACACCACCAACGCCGATCACCAACAACCCGACGAAGATCCACACCAGCCACCGCACCCGCGTAGCCGAGCGCTGCTCGGTCTCGTGAATCAGCTCCTTGAAGAAGACCGTGCGGCCCTTCCCAGCGAAGCTGCGCCGTGCCCTGGCCGGCGGAGGAGCGACGGGTTCGGCCGCCGGCATCAAGGCTGGTGACGGCGGTGGTACGGCCGGCGTCTCCTCCGTCAGATCGGCGGCCGCTGTAGGCAGGATCAGTTTCTCTACCAGGAGTTCTGGGCCCGCGTCACCGAGCTTGATGCGGTCGCCCTGCCCAATTGAGCGTTCCGCCCTCACCACCTCGCCGTTCAGAATCGTACCGTTGCGGCTCCGCGCGTCCCGTAGCACCACCCCGCCGTCCGGTTTGAGCACGATCTCGCAATGCACGCGCGAGACCGAGGTGTCTCCCGCCTCGACCGGGCGCAGCTCGCACTCCTTGCCTCGGCCGATCCGTATGCGCCCACCTCGCGCGTCCAGCTGTTTGCCGCTGCGCACGTCTCTGACCGACACCGTCAGGGTGGGAGGCGGCGGCGGTGCGGCCCGCGCGGCCCCTCCCAAGGGATGCGGTACGCTGTTCATGGGCACCGTCGCATCCAATGGGCTGGCCTGTGGTTGTTCGATCAGCGTCTCGGCAACACGCCGTTGCTCGATCGCTTCGATCTCGAAGCGCAGTCCCTTCGAGCCGAGCGCCACGACCTGGCCCTTGCGCACCTGTTCCGGCCGGTCCGGTACGATCCGTTTCCCGTCGAGGAACGTGCCGTTGCGGCCGCCGATGTCCTCCAGCCACCAGGCGCCGTCGCGGTGTACGAACTGCACGTGCGCCACAGAGACCACCTCGCTGCCCGGTCCCTCAACGACCAGCTCGAACTCCGGGTCGCGTCCCAGACGGACGCTGTCAGTCTCGAACTCAAGAGTCCGGTTGTCGCGCAGGTCACAGAGGCGGAGATACACGATGTCCTTCACCTGTGGGTCTCGATTGCGCCGGTCGCCAGGCGGCCGCCTGGTCTCCGGCGGCGTGCCAAATATGCATCGCACGTCCCGAACCGACCAGAGATGCAGCAACCCGCAGCGGGTTACCTTTCGACGCACCATGGACCCGTCCGCCACACCTGCCAACCCGCAAATCGCCGAGGCGATCGATCCCGCACGCCTGTTTCAGCGCGCGGAAGAGGTGTTCGCCGGCAGGTTCATCCTCGAGCGTCTGGTGGCGGCGGATACGGTACGGGCGCTGTTCGTCGCACGTCACCCCGTTCTCCGGCGACGAGTGGCGCTCCGGGTCCACTTGCAGCCCGACACCGCCGCCCGTACCTGGTTCGAACGGGAAACAGTGCTTCTGGCGCAGGTGGATCATCCGGGCATTCGCCCTATTTACTCGGGCGGGTACCGCGGGGACTGGGCATACCGAATAACGAAGTGGATCGACGGGGAGAGCCTCCACGATGCGGTGGCCCGGGGGCCGCGTCCCATCCCTGCCGTGCTGCAGATGGCACGCGACCTGATCAGCGCACTCGACTACGCGCACGGCAAGAACATCATCATCCGGCGGATCGTGCCGACCGCCCTCATGCTCACCGGCGCCGGACGCGCGATCATCACCGATCTCCGCTGGGCCAATCCCCTGCTGGACATCGCCGGTCCCGATATCGATCCGGCACTGGAAACGTTCCTCGCCCCGGAGACCCGCGGCGGTAGGCCCGGCGAGTACAGCAGCGATCTCTACACGGCCGCCGCACTGCTCTACTTCGCGGTCACCGGGATTGCGCCGCCGTCAAACCCGGTCGAGATCCAGCCGCCGTCGACACTCCGGGCGTCCTGTCCCCGGCTGCTCGACCGGGTGATCCTGCGGGCTATTCAGCTCGAGGGGGAGCGACGCTATCAGACCGCGGAGGAGATGGGCGACGACCTGCTCTCCGAGCTGGGTGACTACGACTTCCATACCGGCGTGCCACCGTCAGCCGCAGCCTCCGCGGACGACCCGGTGGCTTGGGAAAAGTTTCTGCGCCGGGCCCTCGGGGAGGAATACGAACTCCTGAGCTTGCTGGGCGACGGCGCTTTCGGGCGCGTGTACCGGGTGCGCGACCTGTCACTGGAACGTGAGGTCGCGTTGAAGATCCTGCATCCTTTCCTCACGTCGGATCCGGCCGTGCTCGAGCGGTTCCGCCGCGAGGCGCAGCTCGCCGCTCAGGTGCGCCACCCACACATCGTAGACGTATTCGACTACGGCGGCCGGGCCGGCCTGTTGTGGTACACGATGGCCTACATCCGCGGCGAGAACCTGGCGCAGTTGATCGAGCGGTTGGGCCCGCTCGAGCTGGAACAAGTCGTACGCCTGCTAGAGCAGAGCCTCTCCGCCCTGGAGCACGCCCACGCGCGGGGCCTCGTGCATCGGGACCTCAAGCCGGAGAACCTGCTGGTCGAGCTGCCGGACTGGAACCTCCAGATCACGGATTTCGGCTTGGCAGTGGCGATGGAGACCGTCCGGGGTGAGGGCGGCACTCCGTCGCGCTCCGGCACGCCCGCGTTCGCGGCGCCCGAGCAGCTGCTCGGTGAGCCCGTGGACGAACGCTCGGACCTCTACTCGCTGTCCATCGTGGCCCTCTACGCGCTGTTGGGGCGCTCGCCGTTCGGTAGCGGGCCGATCGAGGTGATTCTCGCCCGCCAGACGTCCGGACAGCTCCCCGACGTGCAGGCATTCCGCGACGATGTTCCGAACGAATTGCTGCGGGTACTGGTACGGGGCGCGGCGCAGCATCCCGCCGACCGCTACCCCAACGCCACAGCGTACGCGGCCGCCCTGACGAAAGCGCTACGGCGCTGGCGGGGTGGACCGTTGGGCCGGCTGCGGGCGCTCTTCGGAAGGCATTGAACCGGTCGTGCTCGACCGCTTCCCTAGACTTCGGTAGATTGCTGGTTCTTCCACTCGTCCAACGAAGGAGTGATGGTGCCCAATCCCGGCGATCCCCAGCTCGATCGTGTGCGTGACGTGTTCGACGAGTGGGCACAGCAGGGCCGCGCCGAGAGCATGGCGACCAGCCACACGCCGTTCGCCCACCGGGCGTTCCGGCGACTCGCGCTAACCGAGCGGGCATGGTACCTCGACATCGGGTGCGGGAACGGTTACACCGTGCGGTGGGCGGCTTCCGCCGCTCCGCGAGGCCGTGCCGTAGGCATTGATCTGTCGCCTCAGATGATCGAACGCGCCCGCACGCTGTCGCGCGACTACGGTAACGTGGAATTCCACGTGACTTCCTTCCCGCACCACTCGCTCCCGGCCGGTCGGTTCGACGCGGTCTTCTCGATGGAGGTATTCTACTACCTACCCGACATGCGGGCCGCGCTCGAGGAGACACGCCGGCTGCTCAAGCCGGGCGGCCGGTTCACCTGCGCCGTCGATTACTACGGCGAGAATGTGGCCAGCCACGGCTGGCCGTCCGACCTCGGCGTCCCAATGCACCTGCTCGATGCGGCCGGCTGGCAGCGGGCGTTTGCCGACGCCGGATTCGTGTCGATCGCGCAGGAACGGATTCGGCTCGACCCAGAAGAAACGTCGGACGCCTGGAAGACTGTCGAGGGATCGCTGCTCACGATCGGGCGCCGGCCGCCGGGGGACATCACCGGGGAGAACCGATGACACTGCGCCTGGCGCTGGCGCAGCTCGCCGCAGGTCCCGACCCGGAGCGAAACCTCGAACGCGCTTTGGGTGCAATGGACGACGCACACGCCCGCGGGGCGCAGCTCGTCGCCTTCCCCGAGCTGGCAGTAACGCGGTTCTTCCCGCAGCACGAGCGGTTCGCCGGCGCACGCGAGCTGGCGGAGCCGATCCCGGGGCCGACAGCCGACCGGATCGCCGAGCGCGCGGCGGCGCACGGGCTGGTCACGGTGTTCAACATGTACGAAGCCGCGGACGGAAAGCACTTCGACAGCTCACCGGTGTTCGACGCGGACGGGACGCTACTCGGTGTCACCCGCATGGTGCACATCACCGATTATGCCTGTTTTCACGAGCAGGCGTACTACGATCCCGGCGATCGGGGAGCGCCGGTCTACCAGACCGCGGTCGGTCGCATCGGCGTGGCGATCTGCTACGACCGCCACTACCCCGAGTACATGCGGGCGCTCGGCTTGGCCGGTGCACAGGTGGTCGTCATCCCGCAGGCCGGAGGCCTGGACGAGTGGCCCGAGGGGATGTACGAGGCGGAGGTACGGACCGCCGCATTCCAGAACGGCTACTTCACGGCGCTCTGCAACCGCGTGGGCGAAGAGGAGCGGCTCACCTTCGCCGGTGAATCGTTTGTCGTGGGCCCCGAAGGTCGCGTCATCGCCCGCGGGGCGAGGCTCGACGACGACCTGGTGATCGCCGATATCGACCTGGAACGCTGCGATACGTCGCCCGCACGCTCCCTGTTCTGGCGGGACCGCCGGCCGGAACTCTATCCGGGCTGGCTCACCGGCGGATAGCGCGTCCCTTAGGCGTTGGCCTCGCGCATTACGCCCGTCGGTACTGGATGACTGTCCCCCGACCGGATCGCTTCCTTCGCGATGATCTCGAACTGGTCCGTGTCGACCTTCCGCGGCAGGAATCGTGTCCGCATGAAGTCGTCGAAGTCGTCCAGCAAGGAGTACATCACCGGCACCAGCACAAGTGTCAGGAACGTCGCGAACGTGAGGCCCGCGATCACGGCGATCGCCATCGGTCCCCACCATGCCGCCTGCTCACCACCCCAGTAAATGTCGGGGTTGAGCGACGTATACATGCCTATGAAGTCGATGTTCAGCCCGATCGCCAATGGTACCAGACTCAGCACGGTCGTGATCGCGGTCAGGATCACGGGACGGAAGCGGGTCTTGCCCCCCTGCACGATGGCTTCCCGGCAACTGAGCCCGTCCCGGTGGCGCAGGATCTCGATATAGTGGATCAGTACTATCGCGTTGTTGACGACAACACCCGCCAGGCTGATGACACCTACGCCCGTCATGACGACACCAAACGGCATCCGGAACACTATGAGCCCGACGAGGACGCCGATCGTGGACAGGAGCACCGATGTGAGGATAATCAGCGGTTTCGTCAACGAATCGAACTGTGAGACGAGAATGAAGCCGATGAGCAGCACCGCCATGATGAATGCGCCGGTGAGGAACGTCTGTGCTTCCTGCTGTTCTTCCTGCTGGCCGGCAAAACGCATCTGGTATCCGGGCGGGAGCGCGGTCGCGAATCCCGCCAGGGTCTGCTCCACCTCCGCCAAGACGGCATTCGCATTGTAGCCGGCGCGAACGTCGGACGTGATCGTCACGACTCGGTCCAGATCCTTCCGTTTGATGTCGCCGAACCCCTTACCGACGTGCCAGCTCGCCACCGATGATAGCGGTATCTGTCCCCCGCCCTCGGGTACGACCGTCAGGTCGGCGAGCGAGTTCAGGTCCTCGCGATACACCTTCGCGAGCCGGACCGTGATATCGTATTCGTCCTTACCATCGCGGTACTTGGACGCCTCGGTTCCGTTGATCGCGTTGCGGACGGTCATTCCGATGTCGCGTGTGTTCAGGCCGTAGAGTGCCGCGCGCTCGCGGTCCACCTCGATCACCAGCTCGGGCCTGCCGGCGGCCATGTCGTGTTCGAGCCCGTCGAGCTTCATGAAGACCGCTGACCGCTCGAGGATGGCGACGGCCTCGCCACCCAATCGGCGGAGCAGTACAGGATCCTCGCCCGTGATCTCGAGGGCGACGGCGGCGCCGGTTGGGCCCGGCGCTTCGACGACTGGCTGGCCGACCGGGCGCAAGCCGGGGCGGCCGACGATCTGGTGCATTACCGGGAGCGCGCGCCGGACGCAGCGATTCGGAGGCTCTGTTCAGCGCCGAGAAATTTCTCGGCGATTTCGGCTTTCGCGATTCCGCGCGCCTCCGTTTCTTCAACCACCATCTGGCGCATGCCCTGCCCACCCTGTTCCACACCGATTGGGAGGATGCGCTGCTCTACACTTCCGATGGCGGCGGCGACAATGTGCAATACAGCCATCGCATCTTCCGGGAGGGCGAATTGCGCACCCTCTATGGCGGCGACGAGTGTTTTGCCGCGCCGGCGCGAATCGACAGCCTCGGCCTGGCATACGGTTACGCCACCCAGGCCTTGGGCTGGCGCATCAACCGCCATGAAGGCAAGCTCACCGGCCTCGCGGCGCTTGGCCGGCCGGCGGCCTATGA
>JADFNB010000075.1 GCA_022563595.1 Gemmatimonadota bacterium | reverse complement strand
TCGGCAAAGAGCGGTTCCTCCGCGAGGTCAAAATCACCGCCAAGCTCGAACACCCCCACATCCTCGGGCTGTACGACTCGGGCGAAGCAGACGGCTTCCTCTACTACGTCATGCCATACGTCGAGGGCGAGTCGCTGCGGGATCGCCTGAACCGCGAGAAGCAACTGCCCATCGAGGACGCAGTGCAGATCGCCCGCGAGGTGGCTGATGCGCTCAGCTATGCACACAGCCACGACGTGATCCATCGGGACATCAAGCCGGAGAACATCCTGCTGGAGTCGGGACATGCGGTGGTGGCGGACTTCGGCATCGCCCGCGCCATCAGCGCGGCAGGCGGCGACCGGCTGACAGAGACCGGGCTCGCAATCGGGACGCCGAGCTACATGAGTCCCGAACAGGCGGCAGGCTCCAGCGATCTCGACGGCAGGAGCGATCTCTACAGTCTCGGTTGTGTGCTCTATGAGATGCTGGCCGGTCAGCCACCGTTCACGGGGCCGACGGTGGAGAGTGTGGTGCAGCAGCATCTGACGGTTGAAGCTCCAGCAATCACCAATTTGCGGCCCGCCGTGCCAAGCGACGTCGTGTCGGCCCTCGCGCGGGCTTTGGCAAAGACCCCGGCGGATCGGTTCAGCCCGGTTGCGCTGTTTGCCGAGGCGTTGGCGAAGCGAGAGTCTGCCGCCGCGGTATCTGCCCCGATGCCTTTCACGCGCCCGACGTTCCGGTCGTGGCGTCTGCCCGCCCTGCTTGGAGTGGTGCTCGTAGTCGTGGTCGGCGCGGCCTTGGTTGTCGGACGCTGGATTAGACCGAGCCCCGCAAGTGAGCCAGAACATCCCCGGACCGCCATCGCGGTTCTCCCGTTCCGGAACCTGAGTGCCGAGGGACCGCACGCCTACTTCGCGAGCGGGTTGCACGACGAGCTGCTGACCCAACTCGCCAAGGTGGCGGCGCTGTCGGTGAGAGGCCGGACTTCGGTGATGGGATACGCGGGGACGGACAAGTCGATCAAGGAGATCGCGAAGGAACTCGAAGTGGGGACGCTGGTGGAAGGGAGCGTCCAGGTGCTGGGCGACCGCCTGCGAGTGAACGTGCAGCTCATTGACGCGGTGACGGACGAGCATCTGTGGGCGGAGAGCTACGACCGGACGCTGGACGATGCCTTCGCGATTCAGAGCGACGTGGCGCGGCAGGTCGTCGCGGCGGTGGGCGCGACGCTCGCCGGGGCTGAGCAGCAGGCGTTGGCCGCTGCCCCTACGGCGAACGCCGAGGCGTACCGGCTCTACTTGCAAGGACAGGAGTACTACCGCCGCCCAGGGTACCTGCGCCAGAACTTCGAGATCGCGCAGCAACTCTACGAGCGGGCGCTGGCCCTCGACTCGACCTTCGCGCTGGCGCACGCCGCGCTGTCCCAAGTGCATGGCTATATGTCCTGGTTCCGGTACGATCCGTCCGCGGAGCGGCTTGTCCGGCAGCGGGAGGCGGCGGAGATCGCGCTGCGCCTCGCCCCGGAGCTGCCCCAGGCGCACATCGCGATGGGGCAGGTGCACTACCGGGGTCGCCGGGACTGGCAGGCGGCCTTGGCGGAGTATCGCATCGCGCTGCAGGACCTGCCGAATGACGCCGAGTTGTGGGATTGGATCGGCTCCGCGCATCGGCGGCTGGGGAACTGGGATGAGGTCTTGGCGGCGTTCGCGAAGGCCACGCAACTCGACCCGCGGAACGCCGATCTGTTCTACGATCTCGGGGGCGGCACGCTGTGGGCCCTACGCCGCTATCCGGAGGCGGTCGAGGCGCTGACCCACGCGCTCGTCCTCGCGCCGGACCTCCGAGGTGCTGCTCTCGGCAAGGCATTGATCTACGTCTACTGGACAGGAGAACTCGACACCCTCCGAGCCGCACTCGATGGTATGCCGCCGGACGCGGACTTGGGAGAGTCAACAGCGACCGCATGGCGAGCCCTCTTGCTCCTCTGGGAACGGAAGCCCGACAGTCTGCTGATGCTGCTGCGCGGCACAGGAGTGGTGTTCGAAGGCCAGACAGCCGCCCTGTACGCCGGCTGGGCGCACGAGTTGCGCAGTGATACTACGGCGGCACGGGCGGCCTTTGACTCTGCCCTCGTGGTCCTGGACTCGGTCGTCGCGGTGCTCCCGGAGGACTGGCGCGTGCACCGGGCCCGTGGGCTGGCGCTGGCAGGGCTAGGGCGGCGACAAGAGGCGTTGCGGGAGGCCCGGTGGCTGCAACAGTCGGAGATTTATCGGGGCGACGCGTTCCAAGGGACGGTTCTTGCCGAGAGCCGTGCCCAGATTCTCGCGCAGAGTGGTGAGATAGATGCGGCGCTGGTTGAGATCGAGCAACTTCTTGCAAGACCAGCGGTCCTGAGCGTACACACGCTGCGGCTCGACCCACGCTGGGACCCGCTCCGCGAGCACCCACGCTTCCAGCGTCTGCTGGAGCAGTACGACAACTAGCCGAGACACGTTCACACAGCCCGATCCCGAGTACGCGCACATGGTGACCGAGGCGCGGCAGGCGCTCGAAACGTTGGCGCGGGGACGCTAGCCGCCGCAAAACTGTCAAACGACCCCTACAGTGTGCGTAATCACATCCTGCGTACGCGCACTTACGTCAGATGGGCACGCAGGGTCCAACTCACGCTCAGGTTGATCCTATTCCCGTTGGCGGGGTGTCCGGGTGCGGAGCGGGCGGTCGAACACTCGAAAGAACTTTGAAAGTGTCACGTCCATTGCCGCGAGGATCGTCGCCAGCGTGTCGACGGTAACACCGCTTTCGCCCCGTTCCAGCCGCCCGATGTAGGTCCGGTGCATGCCAGCCCGATGAGCGAGGGCCTCCTGCGACGATATCCCTGCCTGCAGCCGTAGCTCCCGAAGCCGCTTCCCAAGGTCACGTCTGAGCCCACGCCGTGGCGATGCCATTTGACGTCCACGGTACCGAAGGTGCATAGAAGTAGCGACAGCATAGAAGTATAAGGCCCTCCGCCTCAGTCGCTGGCTTGGCTAGCGGTGACCCCCACCGGCACTCCGCTCAGTCCATCCCTTCGCCCTGCTTCATGAGGTTCATATGGAAGGCGGCCTGCTCGAGCCCTCCTTCTCCGCTTTCCCAACTGACGCGACCGTCGCCGTCGGCATCGTGACCGGCGAGGATGTTCTCGGTTAGCTGCTGAATCTGTCGCGCCAGACCCGCCGCGGCACCAGCTCGCTCAGCAGCCTGAACCTCGTTGCCGAGCTCGAGTATTCGTCGCGCCCATTCCACCACGTTGCCCGCGCTTGTCGCAACATGAGTAGCGTGTGCCTTTACGCCGCTCGACGCGTCGTCCGCATTCGCTGCGAGTCGAATATGGGTAGCGGCGCCCTCGGCGGCCTTGATCACACCGTAGCCCATACCCGGGCCGGATTCCACAGCGCTGGGATCGATCGCGTGCATCACATGTCCTATGTGCGCCTTGATCGACCCGAGGTCGTCAGGCATCCCGATGGCCAACCCCGCGTGTCGTGAGGCGATTTCCGCTTCAGCGGCGGCAGTGGGTAGGAGCCCCACTTGCTCGGGAGTATCGTTCCATCGGTCGGACACATGACCCATGTGCATGTGCGACGTCCGGGTTTCCTGCGCGACCACCTCGTTGCCGATTGCGATCATGCCCAACGCGCCGTAGAGCACGGCTAGGTTAAAAATGGGGAATCTCATAGAGCGTCTCCTGATAGGCGGCGACCCAAGAAAGCCATGTGGGATGAAGCCGTAGGGTGGCCTCGTGGGCGAGAAAGTAACGACGCGCTTGCGGCGCGGTAAGAGTCGGAACACGCGGCCCCCTGTATCCCATTTCGAAGAGCCCCGTCCCCCCCAGCCGCGGGCGCAAAGAACGCGCGCTGTGACCCATCCGGCGACCAGAACGGATCGGCGACACGAGTCCCGACATGGGTCAACGGTAGTACACCTGGATCAACGGATCATCAACGCCAACCTAGCTGGCCGATCCGGCGCGCAGCCCCCATCTTAGACCCGTCGCCAGCAGGAGCTACACCCCGTGGCCGAGGAACAACTCGACCGCCTCACCGCCGCCCTCGCGGACCGCTACGCCGTCCAGCGTGAGCTGGGCAGTGGTGGTATGGCCACCGTCTATCTCGCCGAGGGCCTCCGCCACGAGCGCACGGTCCCGCTGCAGGTGCTGCGGTCCGAGCTCACCGTGGTGTTCGGTGCCGAGCGCACCACCGGAACCGGCCTTCCGTGACGCCGACTGGCAATCCGGACCGCTACCTCGAGGAGCTGGGGCTCTCGCCGGGGGCCACGCCCGAGCAGATCCAGGAGGCCTATCGCGACCTCGCCAAGGTATGGCACCCCGACCGGTTCGGGCAGGACCCCAGGCTCCGCGCCAAGGCCGAGGAGCGCCTCAAGCGGATCAACGAGGCGCGGGAGAAACTGCGCCACTACCGGCCACGAATGGCGGCGGCGGATCGGCGACGCCCGGATTCGGGCGGTCCACGCATCATCTATCCGCGGGGATCGTTCATTCCCAAGGATCGGCTGTGGATCGTCGCGGTTGCGCTCGCCGCGCTCGTGACGTTTCTCCTGGTGCTCACCGCTCTCTAACCCGCGTGGGTCTTGCCGGCGCGACCGCGGGTCGCCGACTCCAGCAGAAGGGACGCCGACCGTGTCATTTGCACTCGGACTGATCACGCTTCTCCAGGGGCTCTACGCCTTGCTGTGGGTTCTGGTGGTGCTCGACATCGGCTCCGCCGCCCTGAGCATCTCCAGCCTGCCGGACTGGACCGGCATGCGGTTGATCGTGGGCATCATGGGTATCGTCGCAGCCGGGTCGGTGCTCGGGGTCGTGATGCACACGCTGTCACGCAATCTGTTCCGCCGGCAGAAAGACCTGTGGTCGTTCCGGGTGCTCACGAGCCGATCGACGCTGGGACGCTTGCGGGCCGCGGGGATCTCCGCCCCCGGCACCGGTGCCCCGACCGTCGATGAGATCATGGATCCCGCTGACGCGGATCGCGTGCGCAAAGCCGGGGAGTTCATGCACGCGTTGGACTACGTCGTCATGGTCCGCGCGCCAGATGTGTACAAATCGATCCAGGTCTACCGCGACCAGTATCGGATCGCGCGCGGCTTCATCGCTCCTTCGATCGCGTTTGCGGTCGTGCTCCCGTTGTGGGAGCCGATTCGGCTAGTACAGGACGCCGGCCGTCTCGGGCCCTTTCCGGTCGTGGGGCTGCAACTCTCGCTCCTCGCGATTCTCGTCGCCTGTGTGACGTTCCTCGCGTTTCGCGAACGGGCGTTTCGCTACGCCGCCGCCCGGGTGTTGAGTTTCGTCACTCTGGAAATCGAGCGACGGGCCTCGTAGGGGCCGTTTTCAGAATTCGCATCACGCATCTGAAGGCTGCCGTACAGCTATGAAGCGGCACGCCGAAGGCGGCGGTCAAGGTGCTGCGCCCTGAACTCGCGGCGGTGCTCGTGGCCTAAGCGGGGGCAACGCGGGCTGTACGTCTGGACCTCTGGTAAGATCGAAACTAGCTGAGGTGAACGTATGGATACGCAAGCAATTTTCGGACTGCAGTTCTTCTTGAGCCTTGTTGTGTGGGGCCTGATTGCAAAGTGGTTGCTGGGTCCCTGGCTAGAGAAAATGTCGCCACACCAAGCTCTTCTCTACCTAACACTGCCGCATGCATTTCGGTATATGGGAATGGTATTCCTTGTTCCCGGAGTCGTTGCTCAACCGCTGCCAGGCGGTTTCGCCACACTTGCCGCCTACGGGGACTTGGCTACGGGTCTGCTTGCGTTGCTGGCGCTCATCGCCCTGCGGACTGGCTGGGCCCGGGCGCTGGCGCTGGTCTGGCTCTTCAACATTGTCGGCACAGTGGACCTTCTAAACGCACTGCGCCATCAGAACGTGATACCGGACTTCGGGGCAACTTGGTACATCCCGACATTGTTCGTACCACTACTCCTGGTGACGCACTTCATGATATTTACTCGGCTGCTCAGACGACAGCGCTGAGCCGTGCGGCGCTCGTCTTGCTGTTGCCGCTGAGGAGACCGTGGTCGAGAACTGGTTCGAGGAGTTGAAGGCGAGGGTGGGGAAGTAGCGTGACCGATCCCGAGTACGTGTGGATGGTGACCGAGGCGCAGCAGGCGCTCGAAACGTTGGCGCGGGGGCGATGACGACGAAAACCATCCGACCGCCTCAACACTGCCTAGGACAACCCGCCTGCATTCCTCGTCCCCGAACTTGGCGTGCAACTGCTGGCGTGGTTCGGATCTAGCGGATCACCCGTTCCGATGGCAACTTCTGCCAGGTAGAAACGACCTAGGGGGTGGCCGATGCTCTGCGACAGCCGCACCGCCGCTACCCAGGGCCGCGTCACACGGCAAAGTCACTCGCCATGATGGCTCTGTCGAACTCAGGTTGGATCGGTGGCTTCTATCCACACTCCCACGAAGGAGGTCGCAATGAAACGGCTCGGTCTCACCCTGGCTACGGTCCTGTTCGCTGTTGCCGTCCCCAGCGCCACCGCCGCGCAGGAGTGGTCCAGCGAGCAACGGGAAGTCTGGTCGTTCGTCGAGCGCTGTACGCAGGCTTTCGCGGACGGGGATATCGAGGCGGGGAATGCGTGCCTTCACGAGGACTTCTCTGGATTTGCTCCGGGGGATGATCACCTCCGCGGGAAACGGTACATCCTGGCCTTCAATGCGGTGTTGGCCGACCAGACACCGGAGGCGTTCGCGCTACGGCCACTGGACATCCAGGTCCACGGCAACTTCGCGTTCGTGCACTACCTCTACACTGAGGCGCAGAGGGATGAGGACGGTGAGGTGGAGATGAGCACCGTCGCGTGGACGGATCTCCTGATCAAGGACAACGGGCGGTGGTACTGGATCGGGGATCACGGACACCGGGTGGGTGGCAGCGACGACGACGAATAGCGAGGCTCACGGGCGCAGACGGACACCAATGAGGGCGCCGGTCTTGATCGGGCGCGGTGCTACCGCTTGGGCGATAAAGGCCAGTGGTGTGACATTGGGCCGTCTCCGTCATAGGGGCGGCCCAACGTGTTCTCAGGGGATCAACGCAGCATCAACGGAAATGTGACCGACGCTATGCTGTGGCGCACCCGCATCTTGCGGGTTCTGGACCTGCGACCCATTCTATAGCCGTTCTTACCATCCGGTGGCCCTCCCGGGCCTGCTGCCAGACGGACGCCCCGTAGGACGCCCGCCCGACGACGCGACCGCTGAGCTACCGACAGGCATTCACGATTCTTTTTCTGGGAGGGCCAACGATGAT
>JADFNB010000033.1 GCA_022563595.1 Gemmatimonadota bacterium | reverse complement strand
GTGATTCCATCGGCAAAGTATTCGTCTTCTGGACTGCCGAGATTACTGAACGGCAGGACGGCGAGCCTGGGTGGTCCGGCTGCCGTCACTGACTCAGGTGCGCCGACGGTGCGAGAGATTACAGTGTAAGCTCCAATGATGGCGATAATGGCGATCATCGCGTAGGCGATCACATTTCGTCGGGGCTTTTCCCTTGCAGCGGCGGGCACAGTGGGTGGTGGCGCTTGAGCCGGAGGCGGCAGTGTTTGGGCCGTAGTGAGCGCCTCCGCAAACTGCCCTACCGGGCTGAATCGGTCCGCTGGCGTCTTCGCCAAGGCACGGGCCAGTGCGGCGGCCACCGCAGCGGGCACCGCCGCACGAATGTTGGTGATCGACGGCGGCTCGGTCATGACGTGCTGCCTGACGACGCTCTCGATAGTTGGACCCGTGAACGGCGGCTGCCCGGCCAGCATCTCGAAAAACACGCAGCCGAGGGAGTACAGGTCGCTGCGCCCGTCGAGGTCCTTCTCGCCCGCCGCCTGCTCGGGACTCATGTATGTCGGCGTGCCAATCGCGAGCCCCGTCTCTGTCAGTCGGTCGCCGCCTGCCGCGCTGATCGCACGTGCAATGCCGAAGTCCGCGACGACCGCGTGCCCACTCTCCAGCAGGATGTTCTCCGGCTTGATGTCGCGGTGCAGCACGTCGTGGCTGTGCGCGTAGCTCAGGGCGTCTGCGACCTCACGCGCGATCTGCACGGCGTCTTCGATGGGCAGTTGCTTCTCGCGGTCGAGCCGGTCACGCAACGACTCGCCTTCCACGAACGGCATCACGTAGAACAAGAACCCGTCGGCTTCACCGGAATCGAGCAGCGGCAGGATATGCGGGTGTGTCAGGCGGGCGGTGATCTTGATCTCACGTAGGAACCGCTCGGGGCCGAGGGCATGGGCGAGATCGGGCTTCAACACCTTGAGCGCGACGTGGCGCTCGTGGCGGATGTCCTCGGCCAGGTAGACCGTGGCCATGCCACCGCTGCCCAGCTCCCGCTGGACGGCGTAGCGCTCCGCTAAGGCAGCTTTGAGACGGTCCAGCACATCCGACACCTGGGGCTCCGGCTGGCAGCGTCCGTAAAGATGGGGCGCTTCTCCGCCTCGGGTAAGCCTAGGGGTCCCACCGCCGGGCAGCGAGACGGTGGATTAGAGCCCCAGGGCCTCGATGATGCCGCCGATCACGCGATTGAGATACTGGTTCGACCGACCTGGACTCGGCCCGAGGCGCACGACGATCATGTCGAGCGACGGGATGATCATCGTGTTCTGTCCCATCCAACCGGCTGGCGTGTATGCATCGCGAGGGAGATCGGGGAAGGCACCACCCACATTCACCCAAAAGAGCCCGCCATAGCGCTGACGAGGATCGGTCTTCGTCGGCGTGCTGATGAAGTCGACCCATCCTTCCGCGAGGATGCGCTCGCCCTCCCACACGCCGTCCCACAAATGCAGCAGACCGAACCGCGCCCAATCGTGCGCGCTCAGGAAATCATAGCCGGTGATGATGAAGTTGCCGTACGTATCGGTCTCGAGCACGGCGTTCCGCATGCCGATGCGGTCGAAGAAATGTCGTCGCGGGAACTCGAGGTTGTTTTCGCCACGGGACTCCACGATCTGCTTGACGATCCGCATGAGCGTCAACGGATCGCTGTTACGATAGCGGAACTGTTCGTTTGGCCCGATGTCCATCGGCTGGTTGACGGCGTGCTCGTAGACGTTGAGCGCGTCGAAGTAGATGAGGAAGTGCTCGTTGGCGGCGGTGTACGAACGCGGGTCGCTGATCCCGAGGTTCAGGAAATCGAGCCCACTGCTCATGTGCAGCAGGTCGCGGATCAGGATGTCCCGACGCGGGTCGTGGGCATCCTCGCGCCATTCGGGCACGGGAGCCGGTTGCATCAGCGCCAGCTCGCCCTGCTGCACCAGGACGCCGGTGAGTGCAGCGGCGATGCTCTTTCCCTGCGACCAACTGATCTGCGGCGTATGCGCGGTGAACCCCTCGGCAAAGCGCTCGGCGATCACCTTACCCCGATAGATCACGATGAGCGCGCGCGTGTTCTGTCCCGCCTCGTTCATCGCCCAGTCGAGGGTCGCGTTGAACGCATCCGCGTCCGCGCCTTCGGGAAGCGGCGCAAAGCGATCGAGGTCCCCCATCGGCCACGGCTGGGTCGCGGCATCGGGCAACGTCGAGGCAACATGCACCGGCGCGAAGTGAATCTCCGTGGAACCATGCTCGTGAATGATGCAACCCTGGTCGCCGTAGTAGCGCGCCGTCCGCGTCGCGGCTCCGGGTGCCGTAACGCTCACGAGCTTCGTGTCCCAATCGACGGTGTACTCAAAGGAGTCTTCCCACCGGAACGGCGGGAACCAAGCAATGTCCCGCGCCACGACGGTCTCCGGATCGCGCTGGATATCCCGCCCGACGACAAAGAGTCCCGCGCACAGATGATGCGCCCCCCACGCCGCCGCGTGCTCGCGCTCTTCGGCAGTCCGTCCTTCCTGCGCGCGTACCTCCGCTACGATCCCCGCCGACACGATGAGCGCGAGGAGCCCCGTGAGATATCGACGTCGCTTCAGCATCACTCGAGTTCCTCCTCGTAGCTACGGTGCACGTGGGACATTGAGTCGTCGAGAAACGGTGACTTCTTCTTCCGCCGACTCAGCCGCTCCGTCGGACCCGCTTCGTCCAGCATTGCGCTTCTGCTTGACGTCCTCGGCAAGATACAATTTCGCCATCCCACCGCTGCCGAGTTCCCGCTCGATAGGGTAGCGGTCGGCGAGGGCGGCTTGCAGGCGCTGGAGCTGTTCGTCAGCCACTGGGTTTGGCTCTTGCTCGACACAGGTCTAAGATGCGCTACGAGAGCGCTGCGGGCCAGTTTGGCAGTCGCTCAGCTCTCGGCGGACTCCAGAAACGGGTCGGCGCTTCGATACACGCGCCTCTCGCCGTAACCAGTCGCGCATCTACGCGTTGTAGCAGCCAAAACGCGCCACGCCAACAGGGTTTGTTTGACAACTGCAATCTGACCCGGCAGTTTTCGCCCCTGGTTGAAGCGCAGGACCGCGCAGAGCCGTGCCATGTTTGGTCCGGACTTCGCGCAGTGCTCAAGCCTCCCTCCTGCCTAGAGGAACGCAAGGTGGCCGTCAAGGTCTTGCGGCCCGAACTCTCGCGAACGCCGGCTTCGGACACCCGCGATCCCGGATGTCCCCGGCGACTCCGATGGGGGAATCCGTGTGATGCATAATCCAATGTTTGCGGCGATACTGCTTACCCTTTGCACGACAGCCAATGCAGCGGCGCAGTTTGGCCCGCTGCCTCCAGCGGGGTGCCGGCCCGATGAGGATCGGACTCGCGTGCTTCTGCTTGGCAGCTACCACATGAACAATCCCGGACTCGATCGGTTCAACCTTGAGGCCGACGACGTCTTGGTTGCGGGCCGCCAACGAGAGATCCAGGCGGTCGTAGATGGGCTCGCCCGGTTTCTGCCGACCAAGGTCGCCGTAGAAGCGCCGTGGGGCGACACCGCCACGGTTCGGCGTTATCGGGATTACGTGGGGGGCGTCCGCGAACTTCGACGCAGTGAGGAAGAGCAGATCGGATTCCGTTTGGCGAGCCAGCTCGGGCTCGAGACCATTTACCCCATTGATGTGCGTATGCCGCTCGATGACGAAGCGTTCGGTCCGCTCATCGCGGCCAATCCGCGGCACGGAGCTCGCTTGGCGAGGCTCGACGAAACCGTCCGCGCTGCGATGGAGCTGATGGGTTCGTGGCTCGCGACAGGCACGATCGGTGACATGCTGTACAACATGAACCGGCCTGACATGCTCGCCTATGCCCATCAGCCGTATATCGAGGTCTTCGTCCCGATCGTCGAAGGGGACGACTACGCCGGCGCGGACATGGTCGCCATTTGGTTTCAGCGCAACCTGCGTATCTTCGCGAATTTGACACGGGTCGCTGATTCCCCCAACGACCGGATCTTCGTCGTATACGGTGCTGGCCACGTTCCGTTACTTCGCGACTTCGTGACCGACCATCCCGGCTACTGCGTGGAGGACCCGCTTCGGTATCTCCCAGCGCCCCGCTAGGCCCGAGCGGTGCTTCCCAAGACGCCTGTGGTGGTCAATTGGTTATCACCGATCCGACGAGTTCGCGGCCGCGTGTCGTGGGAGTAGGAATGAGAACAAGTGCACACACGACGATCCTGCGGAGGCCTCGCGAATTTCTCCGTTCTCCGGGAGGAGAGAGGGCGAGAACATGGGCCGGCTGGCACGCGAGGCAACCATCTGGTCGCATAGGTCCGAGAGGTATCGGTGAGCAGGTCCCCCAGGGCTCAGGGGCTCGATTCCGGCCGCGGTCGGGAGGCTCAAGTCAGATGGGGCTTGCCGAGCAAGAAGATTTCCATAGCTCCCCACCCCCTTCCGTGGTCGAAGGTTGACTTTCTTTCCGGGTGAACGGAGAAATCGGCATAGCAGAGCATTCTGAGGACGGAGTCTGGGCGAGCGTGCCAGCTTGCCCAGGTGAGGGGCGAGTCTCCGTTCACGTCCTTTGCATCGATGGTAGCGCCGGCATCCAGTAGAAGCTGGATCGCTGCTTCGGTACCGAACGCGGCGGCCCGGTGCAGCGGAGTCTCGGCCCTTGTACTGCAGTCTCGCATGAAGTCACCCGTTTCGACGGACGGCTTTGTCACGGAGTTAGCGTCGGCTCCGTTTGCCAGCAGCACTCGGACCACGAGGTCGTACGCCGGCCTATTGGGCTTGGTCAGGGCCGCGTGCAAGGGCGTCTCTGCAGTATCCGGTAATGGACGGTTGACGTCGGACCCGCGCTCAATGAGGAACTGGCAGAGTCGCCAATGTCCATGAAACGCCGCCCCATGGAGCCCGAGATTGTCTCCCAGCGACTCCAGCGACTCGCCATTGGCGAGCAGGAATCGTATCGCACTGACATCGCCATAGTAGGCGCACGATTCGATAAGGGACACTCCGTCCCTGTCTTTCGAATCCGCCGCATGGCCGGCAGCCAGATAGTCGAACACCAAGTCGGTGCGTCCGTCCGAGATGCGATTCAGCATGTTAGTCTCACTGTGGTTCGATGTATACCAGCGAAAATCGGTGGCCCTACGGCGCCACCCATACTTGTCCATTCCATAGACCCTGCAAAACCGCTTCCCTCGCGCCACGCCGTCATATGCCCTTCGTCCTCAAGGCAGACACCGAGCATGGGCGAGATCGGGCTTCAGCACCTTGAGCGCGACCAGGCGCTCGTGGCGGGTGCCCTCTGCGAGAAAAACGGTCGCCATTCCGCCGCTGCCCAGCTCCCGCCATCCCGCCGGCCGCTCGTAGGAACACTTCACACTTTCGGGTTGGCCTGATGCCTTTCTCTCCGTCCCGTCACTGGTGAGATTGGATCATGCACGAGTTCGCCCTGCTGAGGGACCTCCTCGTCCTGATCGCCATCGCCATCCCGGCCGTCGCCTTGGCGCAGCGGGTCAACGTACCGACCATCGTCGCCTTTCTCATCACCGGCATCGTGATCGGCCCGTCCGGGCTGGGGCTCGTTGCGCGATCCGACGACGTGGTGCTCCTAGCGGAGGTCGGCATCGTGTTGCTCCTCTTCGAGATCGGCCTCGAGGTGTCCCTGGCGCAGGTCATTCGGTCCCGAACCACCATCCTGCTCGGCGGATTCACCCAAGTCGGTCTGACATTCGCCGCCACCGCGGGGATCGCGCTGGTCACCGGGATGCCGCCGAGCCAGGCCGTGGTGTTCGGCTGCATGATCGCCATCTCGTCCACGGCCATCGTCCTCAAATCCTATCAGGACCGCGGCGAGCTGGACACCCCACAGGGCCGCATCTCGCTCGCGGTGTTGTTGTTCCAGGACCTCATGATCGTCCCCATGATCGTGTTGATCCAGGTGCTGGGCAGCGGCGGTGCGGGCGGCGATTGGTCCGACGCGTTGCGGCCGGTGATCGGTCTCGGCGTGCTCATCGTCCTGGTCCCCGTGGGGCTCCGGCTCGTGCCGGCCGTGCTGGGCCGTATCCCGGACCTGCGGGGGAGCGGCCTTTTCACGTTGACGATCGTGTTCTTCGGGCTCGGCACGGCGTTCATCACGGCGTCGTTGGGACTATCGCTGGCCGTGGGGGCCTTCATCGCGGGTCTCGTCATCTCCGAATCCGAATACGGCGCGCAGGCGATCTCCGACGTGTTGCCGTTCCGGGTGCTGTTCAGCAGCATTTTTTTCACTTCCGTGGGCATGCTGCTGGATCTGGGGTTCGTGGTGGACCATCTGCCGCTGGTGGCCGGTGTAACCGCAGCCGTCATCGTCGGCAAGGCGCTCCTGGTGGTCGGCGTCGTGGCCGTGCTGCTGAAACGCCCGCTGTTCAACGCGATCTTGACCGGCATCTCCCTGGCCCAGATCGGCGAATTCGCCTTCGTCCTCGCCAGTGTTGCCACCGCGGCGGGTTTGCTGGCGGGCGCCACCTACCAGGTGTTTTTGGCCGCCGCCGTCTTCTCGATGCTCGCGACCCCTTTCCTTATTCAGGCAGCGCGCCCCGTGGCCGAGGGGGTCGTGCGCTTGGTGGGCGGAGTGCGGCGCGATATGGACGACGACCGGGCGGTGTCCGACCTCGAGGATCACGCGATCATCGTGGGCTTCGGCATGAGCGGCCATCATCTGGCCCGCGTGCTCAAGGCGGCGCACCTCAAATACATCGTGCTCGAGACCAACGGTCTGGTCGCCCGCGCAGCCCGCCAGGAAGGCGAGTCCATCCTGTTCGGCGACGGCACGCGCCCGGAGGTGCTCATCAAAGCCGGGATTCGCCATGCCCGCGTGTTCGTGATGAACATTTCGTCTCCGGTGGACGAGCGACGGGGCGTCGCGGTGGCCCGACAGCTGAACTCCGATGTCAAGATCCTGGTGCGGACCCGGGCGGTGAACGCCATCGCCGATCTCGAGGCCCGCGGCGCCGACGACGTGGTGGTGGAGGAATACGAGGCCGCGTTGGAGTTGTTCCAGCGCGTGCTGCGCCACTATCGCATTCCCATGAACACGATCGCCACGGAGATGGATGCGGTGCGGGCCGAGCACTACGGACTCCTGCGCGGCGTGCCGAAGAACATCCTGCGGCTCGACCAGCTGCGGTTTCTGGGAATCCACCATGCGCTGGAGTTGTTCGAGGTCGAGGCCGGATCGCCTGCTGAGGGACAGAGCGTGGTCACCCTACGCCTCCGCTCCGAAACGGGCGCAACCGTCGTTGCGGTGGTACGAGAAGGACGGCCCTTTTACGGACCGCACACCGATTTTCGTTTTGAGGCCGGGGACACGGTGGTGGTGGTTGGGGCGTCGCCGACGCTGGTGAAGGCGCGAGGCGTTTTCTGCAAGCCGGCCGGCAAAGGGTAGGACGGTATCGCAGTGTAGTTCGCACCGGCCTCGAAAGAGTCATCGAGGAGTTTCACCGCACGAGCCTGCTCGCCAAGGGCGGCCGAGATACGGGCAGCCCACACGTCCGGGTTTTGTTGCCGTATCTTCATTGCGCCATTAAAGTTAGGAGATCTGGGAGGGCTAGACCTAACTGGTAAGGCAGCGGTCTTGAAAACCGCCGGGCGCAAGCCCATCGGGGTTCGAATCCCCGGCCCTCCGTTCTCCCGTGCGCACAACCGCTTACCCCCTTACCGAAGCACGTCCACTGGCCCAGTGCATCGGCCCGGTGGGGCATAATCCTGGGCATATCGCCGCGTGCGCCGCTCTCCCACTCTTCCCCTACTCAGCGCGCGAGTCGGCGTAAGCCCCTAACTGTCCACTGAACAGGGCAATTCCACAGGCGGGGATCAGGAAGTCAAATGAGCAGAGGAACTCTTGCTACCGCGACAGCTACCGTAGTAAGACGATCGCGGCTCAAGCCGCGGCTCGGCTGATGTCGCCAAAACGACCGTTGGGAGCCCTCTCACCATCCACCATCCCCGCTGCTATACTTACGGCACCTTCTGATCAAGCAACCCGTCGAGACCGGAGTTCATCATGCGTACACTGCTGTCGTCGCTCGTTCTGGCCGCCGTCGCCCTCCCCGCGTGGGCGCAGGATATTCCCACGGTCGAGGAGCGGAGCAGCCATGTCCCCTTCCACGTATGGTTGGAGGCACCGGGCAGCGGCGGCCGGCACATCCTCATGGGGACCGGCATCCGCACGCGCACCTTCCTCAAGGTGAAGGTGTACGCCTTCGGGCTCTATGTCGATTCCGTGGGCGCGCTCGCCGAGCTGGCGAGCCAGTTCGCCAACGAGGAGCTGTATCGACTCGAGCGGAACGACGACTTCTACGACGCGGTGCTCGGGATGAAGTTCGCAATGACGCTGCGACTCGTGATGACGCGCAACGTCGGCGCCGAGCGCATGGCGGAAGCTTTCGATGGCGCGCTGCGGCCTCGGGTGGAACGCGCCGCGGCGGAGATGAACATGCCGGGCGGTGTGGAGGCGCTCGATCAGTTCCGGGGGTACTTCAACGTCGAGGAGATGACGAAACAGTCGGAACTCCTCTTCAGTTGTACGCCCGACGGAACGTTCTCGACGCGGATCAAGGACCGCAACGAGCCGGACATCGAATCGCCCGCCCTGTGCTGGGCACTGTTCGACGTCTATCTGGGCCGCAAGCCGATCTCGGGCAGCGGCAAGAAGGGCATCATCGCTAACTTCCCAGATCTCCTCGGGGGATCCAACTAACGGGTTGTGGTTCGGCACAACGCTGGCGACATTGTTGATCACTGTCTGGAGAGGTGGCCGAGCGGCTGAAGGCGGCGGTTTGCTAAACCGTTATAGGGTTTGAAGCCCTATCGGGGGTTCGAATCCCCCTCTCTCCGTGCCGGATGGGCAACCACCACATCATGACCCCACCACACATCCGCGTCCGGTTCGCCCCGTCTCCCACAGGGTATCTGCACGTTGGCGGGGCGCGGACCGCGCTGTTCAACTGGCTCTTCGCGCGCAAACACGGCGGCGAGTGCCTGCTGCGCGTGGAGGACACCGATCGGGAACGATCGTCCGACGAGCACACGCAGGTGATCCTCGACGGCCTCACCTGGCTGGGCCTCGATTGGGACGGGAGCGTCGTCTTTCAGGGCGCCGGCGTCGCGCGGCACCAGGAGCTGGCCGATCGACTCCTCGCCGATGGACGGGCCTACGAAGACGAAGGAGCGATCCGGTTTCGCATGCCGGATGAAGAGATCGCCTGGAACGACCTCGTCTACGGCCGGATCGGGTTCCAGGGACGTGACATCAAAGATTGGGTCATCCTCCGGTCCGACCGCAGGCCTACCTACAACTTCACCGTGGTCGCCGACGATCTCGACATGGGCATCACACACGTGATCCGCGGCGAGGACCACGTCTCGAACACGCCCAAACAGATCGCCGTCTACCGGGCGCTAGCCGCCGACCCGCCCGTGTTCGCCCACCTTCCCATGTTGTACGGGACCGACGGTAAGAAGCTCTCCAAACGCCACGGCGCGACCGCGGTCGGCGAGTACCGCGAGATGGGCATCCTGCCCGGAGCGCTGCGTAACTTCCTCGCCCTGCTCGGCTGGAACCCCGGCGACGAGCGCGAGCTGTTCTACGACATCCAGGACCTGATAGAAGCGTTCTCACTGGACCGCGTGCAGAAGACCAAGGCGATCTTCGACACGACGAAACTCGAGTGGATGAACGGGCAGTACCTGAGCCGGATGCCGCCCGAAGAACTCGCAGGCATCGTCGAGCCGGCCCTGGTCGCGGCGGGGATCGATCGGACAGCGATCGGCGAGCAGCGTCTCCTGGAGCTGCTCGCCGTTGTGCGCGAACGCGCGCGTACCGCCCACGACATGGCATGGATGATCGGAGTGCGGACGGATCGCAACCGCATCGTCCGGGACGACGCCAAGGCAAAGAAGTACATCGCAAAGGACCCGCAAGCCTTCCGCGACGCGCTGGACGCGGTCGTGCAGCGGCTCGACAGCGTGGGTGAAGCCGATTGGAACGCGGACACACTCGACGCAGCCGTGCGCGGTCTCGCCGAGTCGCTCGGGCTAGGGCTCGGCGGCGTGATGCAGCCCATCCGGATTGCGATTACCGGTACGGCAGTATCCGAGCCCGTGAACGTGCTGCTGAAGCTCGTGGGACGAGCGGAGAGCCTGGCCCGGATTCGGGCAGCCGACGAATGGGCTGCTTCCGCCCCGTAGTCAGCCGTTCCACTGACATACGCACCGGCCTTACTTCCGCTCGCGCGAGCTACATTTTCGCCTACGTCTTCACGGAATCCCTAGGCACAATCCGCTGATTACGCTGCCGCTCCCGTTCCGCGTTACGCCGCTCTCGTGTTTCGTTTACGTACCGCCGGAACTGGTCAGCGGTCTCGGCACGCCGGGCCGCTTGGATAATGTCCTCACGGATACGCCCTAGATCGGCGGCGCGGCGCGCCTCGTCGAAGTTCCCCTGCGGCACGGGAAGCAGCGCGAGAATCGCTGAGGGGAGTTTGAGCCCACCGAGATAGATCCAGCTCCCGTCGATTCCCCATTTCTGCCCGTTGATCTCGGTGACCCAGTCGGGCGCACGCGCGACCGCCATGGAATCGCGCGGCAGCGTATCGAGGAAGGCGTAGATGCTGACGGCGACCGCGCTGTCGAGCCGTGCGAGGTGTGTCCCGGGATCGAACGGCCCGTCGCCCAGCGCCTCGGCAATCGCCGCCGCGATGGCGTCCCGCGGGCGGATCCACAGTCGCCCGTCGCCGAGTCGCGGGCCGAGCAACGCCCTTCCCAGCCGCACGCCTATCGCGCCCTCCGCAGCGTCCGCCTGTGGCACGCCACCTGCCACCTCGGCCGGGGGCGGGGGCTCGACGGCCTGAATCCCGGTCGGTACCTCAGGAGGCGGCACCATCGCCACCTCTCGCGGCCTGGTGGGGACGGTATCCGGCGCCGCGGGATTCCGTCCGCGGGCGGTTCCGTCCTGTGGCCCCAAGGAGGGAAGCACGATCAGCCGCACCTCACCCGTGCCGCCCCCCGGATCCACTGCCGTCACCATGCGGTCGAGCGCCGACCCGGAATAGGTGAGCAGGAAGACGATAGCGACGACATGGACGGCGGCGCTGGCGATCCCGAACCCGGTGTGCGACCGGCGGTAAGGCGGAAGGCGGAACTGTCTGCTCACCGGTGCACCTCCATCCGCTCCCTGGCCCGCTGTAGTCGCGTCATCGCCTCGCGCAGCCGGTCCTCGCCGACGGTCAGCGCGATCCGCAAGTACCCCTCGCCGGCCGGACCGAACGCTGCTCCCGCCATGATCGCCAGTGCCTCATCCTCGAGCGCCCGCTCGGCCAGCTCTGCGGATGCCACGCCCTCGGGCAGCGGGACCCAGAGATACATCGTGGCCCGGGGCGGCTCGAGCGCGAATCCCACCTCCGCCAGCGCCGCGACGGCGACGTCACGCCGTAGCCGAAATCCTTCCACGTAACCGGGAACGATAGTCTCGGCCGCGTCCAGCGCAGCAGCGGCGGCGCGCTGCACGGCGAGGAAGACACCCGTATCGAGCCAGCTCTTCACCTGCGAGAGCGCAGCTATGATGTCGGCGTTGCCTACCGCCCACGCTACACGCCACCCGGTCATGCAGAAGCTCTTCGAGAACGAATGGAACTCGATAGCGACGTCGCGCGCCTGCGGGATCTCCAACACGCTGGGGGCGCGGTACCCGTCGAAGGTGATCTCGCAGTACGGATTGTCGTACGCCAACACGATGCCGCGCTCGCGGCAGCACGCGACCGTTCGCTCGAGATAGTCGCGCGGTGCCACCGCAGTGGTCGGGTTGTTCGGGTAGTTGAGATAGACCAGGCGCGTTCTCTCGAGACGGTCCGCCGGCAGCTCGTCCAGCTCGACCAGAAACCCCGTGCTTGCGGTCAACGGGTAGACCAAAGGATCGGCTCCGGCAAAAGTCGCTCCGCCCAAGTAGGCCGGGTATCCGGGCTGCGGGATCACGCATACGTCCCCGGGATTCAGCACCGCGAGAGCTAGGTGCGCGAGCCCTTCCTTGGATCCGATCAGCGGGAGGATCTCGTTCATCGGATCGACGCGCACGCCGAAGCGGCGTTCCATGTAGCGGGCCACGGCGTCGCGAAACGCCGGCAGCCCCACCTGATGGGGATACCGGCTCATCGCCGGATCGCGCAGCGCGTCGGCCAACGTCCGGACGGCAATCTCCGGCGGCGCGAAATCGGCGTCCCCGGCGCTCAGATCGATCACGTCCCGCCCCTCGGTGAGCAGGCGCCGCTTGATTGCGGCAACCCGCGCCATCGCATAGGCCGGCAGCGACGCCGCACGTTGGCTCGAGAAACTCATTCGATCGCCTCGATCACGTGGACCCCATATGTTACCCCGCTTCCCCACCATCCGCCTGTTCCTGGCCGGTCTGGCCCGTGCGGTCAGACCGGCGCGCCGATCCCATGCCGCGCGAAGAAGTTCTCCGCCGCGGTGCGCACCTCGGCCCACGTCCCGATGACACGATCCGCCGGCGGCAGCGATTCGAGCAGCAGCCGACCGTACGGCTTCGATACTATCCGCCGGTCCATGAGCACCACGACGCCCACGTCACTCTTCTGCCGGATCAGTCTGCCGAAGCCCTGTTTCAGCTTGAGCGCGGCGTGCGGGACGAGATACTGCATGAACCCGTCGACCCCGGATTCCGCGAGCCGCTCCAGCCGCGCCGCCGTCATCGGTTCGCTGGGGACCTTGAACGGCAGCTTGGCCAGCACCAGGACGCGGAGCGCGCGTCCGGGCACGTCGACCCCCTCCCAGAAACTGTCGGTGCCGAGCAGGATAGCCGACCCCGCATCGCGGAAGCGGCGCAGCAGCTGGTCGCGCGGGGCGTCACCCTGGACGAGCAGCGGCCACCGCCCGCTGAGCATCCCGCGCACCGCGTCTGCCACCCTGCGGAGCGCCGCGTGGCTGGTGAACAGCACGAACATGCCGCCGTCGGAGGCGTGCGCCAACTCGAGAATCGCCCGAACGGTCGCCCGATCGTGTCCCACCTGGTCGTCGCGCGGATCGCTGAGATCGGTCGGCACACCGAACAGACACTGGGCACCGAAATCGAACGGCGACGAGAGAATCGCCTCGTACTTGACCGGACTCGGCTGGATCGCCAAGCCGACCCGCTCGCGATAGAAGGAGAAATCGCCCCCGGCGGCGAGTGTGGCACTGGTCACCACGACACTCTCGACCCGGTCGAACAGACATTCCTTGAGGATGGGCGCCAGGTCGAGCGGGACCGTCGCCAGCCCTATGGGAAACGGCAGCTCGCCTGCGGGACGCGCGCCACGCCGCTCGATCCACCGTACCGTCGGCGTTCCCGGCTGGGGACGAAGCGTCTGGAGCAGGCCGTCGCCCACCGTCTGGAGCCGCCGGACCACACCCCGCAACTCGTGGAGCAGCTGCGAGCGCCGGTCGGTCTCTTCGGCAAGCTCGAGCCGGTCGGCTACCGTCTCCACCCCACCCTGTAACTTGCCGATCACGCCAACCAGGTCGTCCAACGCGTCACCGAGACCCTGCTCCCAGACAGGATCGTCGGCGAAGTCATCCGTGAGCCGCATCTGTGAGCCCGACTCGGAGATCAAGCGGTCGGCAAGGAAGCCGAGCACCCGGTTGGCCAGCGTGCGCACCTGAGCGACGGCAGGCAGCACATCCTTGCGCAGCAGCTCTACCGAAGCACGGCTCGAGAGATCGTCATGAGACGACAGCTCGGCGGCCAGTGTGGGGATCAGACCTTTGCCGTTGCGCTCGAGCCGGCCAAACAATCGCAGGATGCCGAACGACGTGAGCTGCACGCCGAGATGCTGGGCGGCCGTGTCCTCGAGGTGGTGTCCCTCGTCGATGACCAGCCGTTTGTAAGGCGGCAGGACCGCCGCGTCCTCCCAGTTGTCCTGCACCCGCCTGATCGCGATGTCAGCCATGAGGAGATGATGGTTGACGACGACGATGTCGGCTTCCGCCGCGCGGCGTCGCGCCTGGAACACGAAACAGCGCTCGAAGAACGGGCACTTGAGTCGGGTGCACAGATCGGCCTCGGCACTGACCTCGTCCCAGACCTCCGGGGGCGGCTGATCGACCAGATCGGACAGCGACCCGTCGCCCGTGTGCTCGGCCCACGCGGCGAGCCGATCCAGCTCGCCCTGCCGCTCGTCCTCGAGCAACGAGCCGTGACTTCCCATGGCCAGCTCCAGACGGGAGAGGCAGAGGTAGTTGCGCCACCCCTTGAGCAGCGCGAACGTGGGCTTCCTGCCCGACGCCGCGAACGCGCCGGCGAGTTGCGGCAGGTCTTTGCCGACGAGCTGTTCCTGGAGATTGATGGTGTTGGTCGAGACGACGGTGCGCTCGTCGTTCTCGAACGCCCACCTGATGGCCGGAACCAGATACGCGAACGACTTGCCGACCCCAGTTCCCGCCTCGAGCAACGCGACGCCACCGTCGTTGTAGGTGTCGGCTATGTAGGCGGCCATGTCCCGCTGGCTCGGTCGGTCCTCGTACTGGCCGAGCACGGAGGCCACGGGGCCGTCGGCGCCGAGCAACTCAGCCACTTCGATCGCGTCGAGCGACGTGTACACCTTTGGTTTCGGTACCTCAACGACGACGTACAACTCGCTCGCTGCGTTATTGACGATCCCGAACCCGATCCCGCCGTCATGCAGCCGTGCGGCGACATGCAGATCCGCCTGCGACGGCTCGAGCACACCGCCTGGATGATTGTGCAGCACCATGTCGCCGCACTCGGCCACGCCGGGAAGCGCGAGGACCGCGTCTAGCGTGCCGCGCGCGACGACCCGGACATCGAGCACGAGCCCGTCCGCGTCGACCGTGGCCACGAACGAAACCTCACGCCCCTGCGCCGCCGCGATCTCGCGGGCGATGGTCTCGCGGGCCTCCGGGGCGAGGCGGCTCACGTCTTCAGCTCACGCTTCTTCGCCGCCGGGAAGAGCACGTTGTTCAGCAGCAACCGGTATCCCGGCGAGTTGGTGTGCAGGGACAGATCGGTAGGCGGATCGCCGATCTGGTGTTGCGGGTCTTCCGGATCGTGTCCCCCGAAAAAGGTGAACGTTCCCTGCCCGGCCTCGCCGTGGATGTACTTGACCCACGGCGTTCCCGCTTCGTCGGCGAGAACGGTGACACCGGGCTTCAGGCGGTCACGTCGAAACGATGTCGTCAGGCCGTAGAAGTCGGGAACCACGTCACGGTGGGATTGCACGAGCATCGTGGGAACGGGATCGATCTTGGCCGCGAAGTCGAACAGCTTGAACGCACCGAGCTGCTGGCGCCGCCCGGGGTTGTTCACCTGGTGACCGTCGATGTCGGAGAAGCTCGCGATCGAGTACGATTCCTCGATCCGCGCGCCCTGAAACGCCAGTGCACGCTGCCACCGCATCTTCTCCGACGCCGCCGGATCCATGGGTGTCCCGTCCGCGTACGGAGCCGCGATGTCAACGGTCTCGGCCGCCAACGCCAAGTCGATCGTCTCGGTCGCCGCGCACATCGCGAACAGGAACCCGCCGCGCTCCACGTAGTCGCGAATGGTGCGCGCCACGCCTTTCTTGAGATCGGGCACGTCGCTGAACCCGAGGCTCCGGGCCATCTCGGTGTTGCGCCGCACCATCTCGCCGAGCCACGACGAGCCTCTGTAGGTAACGAAGAACTTGGAATACTGGCCGGTGAAATCCTCGTGGTGGAGGTGCAACCAATCGTATCGGCGCAGCGCCCCGCCGATGACCTCGGCGTCCCAAATCTTGTCGTACTCGACCCCGGCGTATTGCAGCGCCATGGTGACCGCATCGTCCCACGGCGGAGCATTGGGCGGCACGTAGACGGCGACGTCGGGTGCCTTCTCCAGCGGGACGGCATCCATGTTGTTTGCGGCGATCGTGCCGCGGATGGAAACGACGTCGGCGTCACCGACCGCCTCCGCGCGGACGCCCGCCAGCGCCGCGTCGCGTTCCAGCGCGGAGTCGAGCGGCAGGAGGAAACTCCCACCGCGGTAGTTCAACAGCCATTCCGCGCGGCTTCCCCGCTGTAGGGCACGATAGGTCACACCGTAGGCCTTGAGGTGGTCGGACTGACTGTCGTCCATCGGAACGAGGAGCGACGGCCCGGACGGAACGGAGGCAGGAGGTAGCGGCGTTACGTGGTTGCGGCGGGGCGACGGCCCGACCGGTAGCGAGATCAGGCCCGTGGCCGCGCCAACGTTCCATCCTACGGCGGCAAGGAACTCGCGTCGTTTCATGATCGCGGGATCGCTCCCCGCACCTGGTTGAGCAGCCGCCGCGCCTCCGGCACCACCGCGCTCTCCGGATACAACAGGATCAAGCTCTCCAACCGTTCGATCGCGAGTGCCGTCGGCCCCGCTTTGGCGGCAATCCGCGCGAGCGCCAGCATGGCGGCCGGCGCGACGGGACCCGTGGCATCGACCGCGAGCGCCTCGAGCAGCAGCGGTTCAGCCCGTCGGTCGCGATGCGCCAACGCGAGCCGGCCGGCGAGTCCCAGGACGTCACCGCGTCCGGCCGTATGCGGCAGGGTCCGCGCCACGTCGACGAGCTGATCGACGGCCCGCGAGGTATCGCCGCGCTCCAGCATGAGCAGAGCGCGACCCAGCTCGGGGACGCTGTCGGGACCGATCCGCTGGATCAACGCCAACATGGATGTGCGGCGGGTGATGCGCGCACGCGTGCCTGCATACGGCCCCGCCTCGCGGAACCACCGTGAGGCGCCGCGGAGGTCGCCCCGGTAGAGCGCCACCCAGCCGCGTACGGCGGCGGCGCCAACGCTGGAATCGTCGCCGAGGATACTGTTGGCGCGTGCCAACTCGCCGGCACGGACCCACGCCCGAGCGATGCTCGTCTCGAGTAGCGCCACGTCCTCAGCCCTGAGCCGATCGCGCCACTCCCGCAGCCGGCGCTCCGCAGCGGCCGCGCGCCCCGCATCGGCCGTGACGGCGATCAGGGTGGCCATCGCCCCGGATGCAGCCGCCGGCGCCACGGCGCTGTCTCCGGCGATCTCGTGCAACATCCGCTCCGCCGCGCGACGATCCCCGGCGTCGGCAAAGCCGCGCGCCGCGTCGATACGCGCCTGCTGCGCCTCGGGTCCTTGCACCAGCGTCGCGAGCCGCTCGAGTGCGTAACCCCGCATCCGAGCCGCTTCCGCGCTCGTCGTGTGCCGGGTCCGATCGGCGAACCGGCGGAGCGCGGCTACGGCGCTACGCGGATCGGCAGGAAGCACCCGGTCCAGCAACGCCCAGGCCTCGCCGGCCCGGTCCCAGCTCACCAGCGCATCGGCCGCGATCATCTGCGCCACCGAGTCGCCCAGCTCGCGAAGCAACACGTCCAGCACGCCGGCGCGCATGGCCGGTGGTACGTGCGACAGGCTGAGCCCCGCCGCCGGTATTGCCGGCCGCTTCGCTCGCGCCGCCTCAACCCAGTGGCGCGCCGCGCCGGGCCAGTCGCCGGAGGCCACAGCCACCTGCGCCAGCTCCTGGAGCAGCGCGCCGGCGCCCAACACGCGACCCCCACGAAGCAGGACCTGTCGCGCACCCTCGATGTCGCCGCGTTGGGCGAGCGCGAACGCCCACTCCCGATACGGATCCTCAGCCTTCGGGACCGTCGCGATCCACGCCTCGGCAGCGGCATTCAGCGCGTCGGTGCGGCCCAGTTGGGCGAGCACGCGGAGCTGCAGCGAGCGCACCGGCTGCTGGTCGGCGGCGAGCGGGATCGCCGCGTCGATGTAAACCAGGATGCGGTCCAGCCGTCCCAGCCGCTGTAGCGCCCGCTCGAAACCCAACAGCGCCGGGAAACTGGCGGGCTCGGCCTTCAAGATGCGCTCGAACCGGTCGGCCGCCTCCTGATACCGGCCCGCCCGCTCCGCCTCGATCGCACGTTGCACCTCTGCCGGCCGAGCTTGCGCCACCGCGGGCGCCGCTGTGCCAAGAAGCGCCACGATCACCCAGACCGCGACAACCGTCCGTCGCCTACTGGTCACGGCGCCGATCACCGCCGCGGTGCCACTCATTCAGCCGGCGGAAGTAATCCAGAATCATGCGGCGCACCTCGGGCGACAGCCGTCGCAGTTGTTCCCAGGACGGGTACGCGTAACGCGGACCGGACGATTCCGGCGGCCGGCTCTGCGGCACGAGAACGTTATCCGCCCGGCCGGTGCGGCTGCTGCGCTCTTTCGCTTCGTCCTCCTCGTTCCCACGCAACGTGCGCCCGGCGTCGAGCAACCGCCGGTACAGACGTTCCTGCCGCTCGACCATCTCCCGGTTCAGGACGCCCGAGTCCAGCTGGCGCGCCAGCTCACGCGCCTCGTCGGCCAACTCGCCGGCACCGCTCTGATCGCCCCGCGCGCGCATGCGTTCCAGCTCCTGGGCGAGTGCGCGCTGTTGTTGCGCCAGCAGGCGCAGCTCCTGCATCAACATCTCACCACCGAACTGCATCAACGGCAGCATACCGCTCGCCTGCCCCGCCATCGAGTTCTGCTGTTGCGCAAGCTCCGCGAGCCGTTCGATCAGTTCCTGCAAGCCGGACCCGGATGCCGCGCCCGCCACGTCCGACCGGCTGCGGAGCAGTTGGTGCGCCACCGAGTTCAGGGCGTCCAGCGCCTCACCCGCCTCACGACCGGCGGACCGCGTGTTGGGATTCGCCTGCTGGAGGTTCTCCAGTGCCGTGGTCATCTTGTGGGTGGCGAGCCCCAAGGCGGTGCCGAGCCGCGGACTCACCAACGCGTTCTTGCCCGCCGCGTTCTGGAGCCGCTCGACCACACGGTCCACCCCGTCACGCACCGCGGCCTGCGCCGACCGCAGATCCGGCGACGCGTCACCACGGCTGAGACGACCCTGGATCTCTTCCTGTCGCCGGGCGAGCTGGGCCGTCTCGACGAGCGCGTGATCCATCGCCTCCAGCACCTCGCGGCGCCATAACTCGCGTAACTCGTCGCGCTGGTCACGCAGCTGTTGCGCAATCGGATCGAGGTTGGAGGATGCCTCGCCACCCTGCTGCCGTGCCCGCGACCATTCACCCTGCGACGCAGCCTGCGCGGCCTGCTGCATGTTCTGCGACGCCGCTTGCGCGCGCTGTCGCACCGATGCCATGTCAGGCGGTTGCGCGCCGGTTTCCCGAGCCGCGCGCTCCATCTCTCCCACCCGCTGGGCGAGCGAATCGACGGCCGCAGCCAGGAGGCGTTCCTGTTCCGCCAGAGCGCTGTCGGCACTCCGTTCCGCGACGCGGTTCCATTCGCGTTGCCGCTGCGCAAGCTCGTCCGCGTCCTCGGCCAGCGTCGTCATCTCGCCTTCCAGGGCGGCCCGCTCGAACAGTGTGCGGCTCCGCTCGAGCTGCAGCCGGAATTCCCGTTGCGCTTCGGCGAGACGTTGCAGCGCTTCACGAACGTCGGGCGCGTCCAACCGCTGCATCGCCTGCCTCAGCGCCTCGAGCGCCCGCTCCAGCTCCGAGGTGATGGCCCGGTCCAGCAATGCCTGTAGGTCCGCGAGCTGCCGGTGCCATTGCGGATCGGTCAATCCCGCCGACCACGCGGCTTCGGCAAGTTCGTCCAACCGCTCGCTCAGATCGCGGGCGCGCTCGAGCAGCCGGCTCTGTTCTGCTGAGACCTCGCCCGCTCGTTCTGCCGACCGAAACCCGAGCTGCTCGTCTCCCTGCCGGAATCCCGACCGCCCCGCGACCGCGCGGTCACGCTCCGCGGCCAGATCTTCGGTCGAGCGGAGCAATTCCCGCTGCCGGCGCGCCAGCGAATCAGCCGACGTCGCCAGCGCACGCGCTTGCTCGCGCGCGGCCTGACGCAACTCGGATAACGACGGCAGCCGAAGCGCGAATTCCCGCGTCTCGGTCACGTGCGGCGTCGGGGCGTTGTCTCTCGCCCGCACGCGGAAATAGGCCGTGTCACCGGGCAGGAAACCGCGCCCGTTGAGATCCAGAATCCATTGTAGCACCGCCCGCTCGACCCCGGCCGGCGGCAGCGGAATGGTATCGATGACCGGATCACCGCGTGTACCCAGCCGGCTCACGCGCCGGCTGATCACCTCGACCGCGGTGACCCGATGGTCGTCGCGCACGTCCACTACGAGCGGTTGCCGCAGGGTCGTCGGGGCGGTGGTGTCGGCTCCCGGGACGGGGACGCTGACCTCCGGAACGCTGTCCGGCACGGCGACTACGGTGAGGGCTGGTACCGTGCCCTCCAGCGGCGAGCCGTTTGCAGCCGTCAGCTGAAGCGTCCAGCCCGCGGAGCGAGTGACGGGCAAGGCACCGCTGAAGCCCGTGCCGTCAACCGCCAGCTCGACCGACCGCTCACCCGCCACCCACGCCGCGCGCGCCACTCCCACCGTCAGTCGGCCCCGGGTTTGGATGCGCGTTCCGATGGGAAGCAGGACAGGTTCGGGACCGGGCGCCAGCGGCTCGTCGGCGCGCTGGAGGTAGGCGGGGTAGCGCACCACCAGCGACAGATCGGCAAGGAACGCCGGGACGGAGACCCGCACCAGCAACGTATCGGACGTGCGCCCGCCGCTCGTCGCGTGCAGGAAACGATCGCTCTCCAGCGGGCCGAGGATGATGACCGCCGTGCCCGTGCTGTCGAGCGCCAGGCGGCTGGGCTCCCACCGCTGGCCGGTGGCGCGCACGTACAGCGTGGCCGCCCGGCGACCTGCCGCGGTGACGGCGACTGTCACCGAGTCACCGCGGCGCACCGTGGTGCGATCGACGGTGAGTGCGACCGGGCCGCGTGCCCGGTTGATCGCCTCGAGTGGTCGCCAGAACCCGGCTGCCGAGCGCGGACCCGCCATTCCGAACAGCACGACGCCGGCGGCGGCGAAGACGAGCCCACGCATCAGAGCCCGCGCACGCACGGCCCGCGCGTCGGCGAGCGCTGCGTCGCCGTGCGCCGTCAGCCAAGAGGTCGCATTGCGGTCGGCCAACGCCGCGAGCGCGTCGCTTCCCGTCGCCAGGTCCGCCGTCAGGCCGCCCACCGACCCGTGTCGCAAGCCCGCACCGGTCTCAACTTCGGTCGCCAGCGCCGTCGCCGAGAGTCGGCGCACGCGCCGCACGATCCAGACGACGCCGAACACGACGCCGGTCACGGCGGCCATCCAGCCCAGCAAGACCAACTCGGGCAGCCAGACGTACGCACCGGCACGCCCAAGCCATACGCCGAGCCCGAGCGCCCCTGCGATCCAACCGAGCGTTGCCAGGGCGATCGCCACCCCTTCCCGGACGACCATGCCGATCCGTCGCCGCTCGAGCCATACTCGGGTCGTGGTCATCGGGCCGAGGTCACCGCGTACACGAAGAGGTTGACTCCCATCTCGAGTGCCGCCTCCCGTACCGCTGGTGGGTCATCGTGCACACCGGCGTCCTCCCAGCCGTCACCCAGATCGGTCTGATACGAGTAGAACACGACGAGACGGTCGCCAACGAAGATCCCGAGCCCCTGAGCCGGTTTGCCGTCGTGCTCGTGCACCTTGGGTATGCCGCGAGGGAACCGATGCACGATCCGGTATACAGGATGATCCAAGGGTACGTCGACCAGCGGGCGATGGGGAAAGACCTTGGCGATCTCGCGACGGAACGACTCGTCCATCCCGTAGTTGTCATCGGCGTGCAGGAAGCCGCCGCCCTCCAGGTACCGGCGCAGCGTGCGCACCTCCGGCTCGGAGAACAGCACGTTGCCGTGGCCGGTCATGTACAGGTACGGGACCTCCCAGAGACCCGGACTCGTGAGCGCGACCACGGTCTCGCGCGCCGCGACGTTGAGCGAGGTTTGTTCGCGGATGCTCGCGAGCAGGTTGGGCAGGCTGGAAGGGTTTGCGTACCAGTCACCGCCCCCATCGTATTGCAGCCGCGCAATCGTCATCGGCTCGTCGGCCCGCTGCGCGTGGTTCTCCTTCACCTCCCCGGCAGCGCTGATCAACAAGGCCGTTCCCAACGCCGCGCCGCGCACCACCATGCTGATCATAATTCGGATACCACCCGGTAGGCCTCATTGCGGGAGAGATATGTCTCGCTGGCGAGTCGAGCCGCCGCATCTCTCCTACTCACCCCGTCGGCAAGAAGTGCGCGCGCCCGGTTCCGGGCCGCCGCGATGTCGGGATGGGCTGGCTCGCGCGGTCCGCAGCCGGCGAGAACGACGGTGACCTCACCGCGCGCTTCGTGCTCGCCGTAGTAAACCGCTAAGTCGTGGAGAGTTCCGGTTTTAACGTCCTCGTGCAGCTTCGTCAACTCGCGCGCGACGGCCGCACTGCGCTCCGGTCCGGCACACGCCGCCAGGTCCTCGAGCAGGCGTGGCAGCCGCCGAGCCGATTCGAAGAGCACCACTGTCCATGGACTGCCGGCAGCGGTCTCCAGCAATTCGCGCCGGTCGGGTCCCCGCCGCGGGAGGAACCCCAGAAAGGTATACCGGTTGGCGGTGAGTCCCGAGACGCTGAGCGCTGTGGGCACGGCCGATGGACCGGGGATTGCGACCACGGCGATACCGGCCGCATGCGCCGCCGCCACCAGCCCGGCGCCCGGATCGCTGACGGCTGGCGTCCCCGCGTCGGTGACGAGCGCGACGCTGGCGCCTTCCGCCAGCGCGCTCAGGATCCGGCGCGGGCGCTCCGCGGGGGAATGCGCGTGGTAGCTCAGGACGCGCGGGCGCGCGCCGATGTGCGCGAGGAGTGTTCTAGTCCGGCGTGTGTCTTCCGCGGCGACCAGGTCTACGGCGCGCAGCGTTTCGGCGGCGCGTTCCGAGAGGTCGCCGAGGTTTCCAAGCGGGGAGGCAACGACGTAGAGAGTTCCACTCACCAGGTCACTGACCAGGGGAGCCGGTCGTAGAAACCGGCTTTCTGGAGCACGAACCGATGCTCGCGTGTCGCTTCCCGCAGGATCTCGGGCGCCACGCCGGGGGCGATCACTTCGAGTTGTTCGAGGAGTTGACCGACCCAATCCGACAACCCGAGGGTGAGTGCCTCAGGCGTCACGACCACCGCCTCAGGCTCCGAATCGCGATCGCCGCCGATAGCCCGCACCGATGGATGGATGTTCCGGACCGTATCCCGCACCGTCACCGCGCGGCGCAGCCCCTCGCCCGCCACCTGACCTTCAGCGGCATCGGCGATGCGCCAGAACAGCGTGTGATAGGTCGCGATCATCGGAGGCGGCGCCTGTTTGGGCAGCACGTCCTGCGCATCGAAGACCGCCGCCACGATGTTCGGCACGGATCCCTCGGGACCCGACGCCAAGAGGCCTTTCACGAAATCTGAAACGGTGACGGCTTCGTCCTTATCGCAAAACTGACCGCTCTGGTACCGGCCGTCGGAGAAGTGCAGGTAGGTGACCCGGCCGTCCGAGATCAACTCCAGGATGCCGGAATACCGCTCGTGCTTGAGCGCCTCGAACAGCAGCCACGGCTCGCGCTGTATCACCGGCCGTTGCGTGAGCGGCCCGGCACAGCTGGAGTACATCCATCCGAGCTGCTGGAGCGGCGCCTCGCAGAACGCAAGCTCACCGCGCTCGAGTTCGTCCTCTATCCGGCCGAGCGCGGTCGCGATCGGCAGGACCTCCCGCCCGGACTCGGCCATGGCCGCTGCCGTCACGACCTCGCCCTGTTCGAGGAACAAGAGCGCTACTTCGTTGGGGAGATAGGCCGCGATGAATCCGTCGATCCGCCCGTCGCGATCGATCTTGGCGAAGTGCAGCAGGTGCTCCAGATGGATGTACGCCAGCCTGGTCCGGTGCACGTGAACGGTCGTGGCCGGAAACCGCAGGTCCGCGAGACGGACCGCTGTATCGACGAGGTGTGCAGCGCTCAGCCGCATCCGTGCCCTGGTACCGATCGCGTGATGGTACGGCTCTCCCCAACCCGACGAGTCATCTCACTCTAAGTGCTGCTCAATCTTGTCGACGAGGTGCGCTTTGGGAACCGCGCCGATCACGGTATCGACGTGTTGCCCGTTCTTGAAGAACAGGACCGCCGGAATCGACCGCACATTGAATTTTGCGGCGGTCTGTTGATTCGAGTCCACGTCCAGCTTGGCGACCTTCACACGCCCGTCGTACTCTTCCGCGATCTGCTGGACAGCCGGCGCGATTATCTGACACGGACCACACCATTCCGCCCAAAAATCTACCATGGCGAGTCCGTCGTGGCGCTCGATTTCCGCCTCGAATTCCGAATCGCTCACCGCGATTGGTGCTGCCATGCGTTGCTCCCTTCCGTTATGTTCCATCGCGGCGCACCGGAGCGCGCTGCTCTAGTTGTCTGCCATGGCGGAGGCGCCGTGAAGCTTCCTCACGCCCGCGTGGCGCACATCGGCATCGCGGTCGCGGATCTCGATGAAGCGCTCGCCTTCTATCGTGACGTCCTCGGGCTCGTACCGAGCCCCCCGGAGACCGTCGACGGTGCGGAGATCGTCGCATTTTCCCTGGGCGATGTGGCCGTCGAACTGCTGCACCCGCTGACAACGAACGGCCCGGTCGCGAAGTTCCTGGCCCGCCGCGGCCCGGGCATTCATCATGTGTGCTACCGCGTTCCCGACCTGGACCAGGCTCTCGAGACCTGCCGGCAGGCCGGCTACCGCCTCGTGGACGGAACGCCGCGCGTCGGTCACGGCGGTCACCGGATCGCGTTCGTGCACCCCAAGTCCACCGCCGACATCCTCATAGAGTTGACCGACTAACCCGTGGGTCGCCACAGGCAGCGGCGCGCCGGGTTGCCGGCGGCCCCCAAATCGATATCGTACACGAGCCAACCGGCACGATAGCGAATTACCGTGATCGGCACTACAGGCGTGCAGCCCTTCCGGCTCAGTCGGATCTCGATGGTCCGCTGATTCGGCCGGTCATCGAGACGGGGCTCGTTCACCCGGAGGATCTCGTAGCGCTCATGCTCCAGATAGGTCTGAATGACCGTCAACCGTTTCTGGAGTTCTTCCACGTCCATGTAGCTGACCGCCGGCCCGCGACGGCCGCCCCAAAGCTCACTCATCGCGACGAGACTGTTGGCCTGGACCGCCGCCATGAAGCTCCGCACAGCGGCTTCGGGATCGGCTGGCACAGGCCCGGACCAAGTCGACCGGCCGCACCCGCCAAGGCCGATCGCTACGACGCACACGAATGGGAACAGGCGTTTCACGGATACGTGCCCTCGAGGTGACGGATGAACGTAAGTGCTTCCAAAAGCGCGCACAAGCCGATGCGGCTCTATATCAACGTGGACCACGTAGCGACGGTCCGTCAGGCCCGCCGCACCGACGAGCCCGACCCGGTAGAGGCGGCCCGGCTGTGCGAAGCGGCCGGAGCGGACGGGATCACCATACATCTGCGTGAGGATCGCCGCCACATCCAGGACGACGACGTCCGGCGTCTCGCGAGGTCCGTGACCACGGTCCTCAACCTGGAACTGGCAACCGCCCCTGACATAGTCGCGCTAGCGAGCGAGTTGCGGCCACATCAGGCCACGTTCGTTCCGGAACGCCGTCAGGAGATCACGACCGAAGGGGGCCTCGCCCTCGAACTCGGCCGCGGCGACCCCAAGCTCACCAAAGCCATCGCGCGGCTGCGCGACGCGGGCATCCGTCTCAGTCTCTTCGTCGACCCGGACGCTCGTGTCCTCGACGCGGCCGCCGAACTTGGCGTCGATGCGGTCGAGCTGCATACCGGCACCTTTGCGAACGCGTTCCCCGACGCGGACGAAGCGCTCGAGCGGCTCCAGCGGGCGGCGCGGTACGCGCGCGAGCTGGGCCTCGCCGTTCACGCCGGTCACGGCCTCACGTATCGCAACGTTCGGCCCGTTGCGGCTATCCCGGAGATCGAGGAGCTGAACATCGGGCACAGCATCGTGAGTCGCGCCATCACGACGGGTATCGGCCGGGCGGTTGAGGATATGCGCGTGGCGATCCGCGCGGCGCGCGTTGACTAACTTCCTGTGCCGCCGTAGCTTAGCGACATCTTTCACTCGCGCGGAGCGATGAACAAGAAACTCGGGATGGCCGAATTCTTCGCCATGGAAGCCGGCGAGTACCTCGAGCGGCTCGACGCCCTCGTGTCCGGCTCCGGCGTGCCGGACCCGCCCGAGTTCCAGCGGCTGACACGAGCGTTGCGCGGCGCGGCACTGATGGCCAACCAACACGCCATCGCGCAGGCCGCGGGCGCGCTCGAGCAGCTCGCACGCACGGTGCGCGAAGGTCAGCGACCGTGGGGTGAGGCTACGCGCCAGCTGGCGACGCGGGCCGTGGACGACCTCAAGATCTTCGTCCGTCGCATCCAGAATTGGACCGACGACGACACCGCGAAGGCGCGCGACCTGGCAGCCCAGCTCGAAGCGATCACGGGGCGCCCGTCGCGGCCCGTGCGAAAGTCCGTGGCGGGACCGGACAGCGGAACCCGGGCTTTCGTGGCGCGCGAGGGTGCATCACTCGCGAGCGCGCTCGACCGCGCCGGCAAGGCGCTGGCCCAAAACCCGCTCGCCCACGACCCGCTCCAGGCGGTGCTGAACGTCATGCAGCCGCTGCGCGGCCTGGCGAGCCTCCAGGACCTGCCGCCGATGTCCGATCTGCTCGAGGGAATCGAGTGGGCGGTGGCCGAGGCCGGACGGGGCCCACATCCCAAGCCGGAGGCACCCGACGTCTTCGACGCCGCGGCGCGGGCGCTGTCGCATGCGGCGCGTGAGATCGCCTCCGATGGGAAAGCAGACATCGAGTCCGATCCGGTGCGGCAGTTCGCTGAACTGCTCGGCCGTCTACTGCAACTCGATCGCCCGGTCGCGCCGATCGAATCGTTGTACTACGACGACGCCGGCCCCCATATCGTCGAGCAGGGAACGCCGCCCGAAGAGGGGCCGGTGCTCGGCGAGGTGGATCTCGTGTCGCACGGCGATCACCTGAAACAGGTCGCTGAAGCCCTCGACGAAGCCGCCACACCCACACAGCGCACCTTCCGCGTATATGCCCTGGCCGAGACGTTGCGGGCCCTGGAAGAAAGCCGGGGCGGCAGCTTGGTCCGGGCGGCAGGGGAGTTCGCGCGCGCGGTGAAGGACGCTATCGGCCGCGGGACGGCGCTGAGCGATCCGGCGGCATTCTCTCAGCGCCTCCGCGAGGCGAGCAACGCGTTGAGCGCGGCGGCAGGTGGAGCCGAGGAGGCACTGGCGGGCAAGCTCCGCGAGGTCGCCGCCGCCTTGAGCGGAGCACCCGCTGCCGAGGCCGCCGAGGCCGTGGCAGAGGTGGTGCCACCGCCCGCCACACCCGCCGTCGCGCCGGCCGCGGGTGAGACGGAAGGTCCGGGACTCTCCGGCAGCCTGATGCGTTACTGGCGCTACGTCGAGGCGCTGGGGCTCGAAGGAGCATCTCTCGACGAGCTGATCGCCGGACCGCCGGCCGACCCGGGCGCGGCCGCACCGGCCGAGCCAGCGGCGCCCGTTGCCGTCGCACAGGTGGAGGCAGAGGTCATCCCCATCACAGCCCTGTGCTACAGCGGGCCGGCCGCGCTGGAGCGCGCCATCAGTCTGCGCGACCAGGTGACCTCCGCGATCGCCTCCGGCGTCGACGCCACAGATCTCATCGAGGAAGTCTTCGATCTCGTCCAACTCGGCCTCGCAACGGACCGGTAGAGCGCGCCTCTACGCCTGGACCGGCGTAATCGGCATCGTCATCTCGGTCCTCCTGTTGTGGTGGGCCCTGCACGACGTGCGTCTGTCCGAGCTGCTCGGCCACCTGCGACGCGCGCGGCCCGAGCTGTTCATCGCGGCCATCCTGGCCGTCACCGCGACGTTCCCGCTACGTACCGTCCGCTGGCGTTATCTGCTCCGACTAGAGGGCGTCACTCTGCCGTTCCGGCCACTCTGGCACGCCACGGCGATCGGGTTCATGGCCAACAACCTTCTTCCTGCCCGTGCCGGCGAGTTCGCCCGCGCATACGCGGCACGCGCCCTCACCGGCGTGCGCTTCTCGACCGCGTTCGCCTCGATCGTGGTCGAACGGATCCTCGATGGCATGACGCTCGTCGCGCTTTTCGCGGTGGCCGTCATAGCGTCAGACTTCCCAGCAGACTCGGCGATCCAGGGCGTGTCGGTAGAGCGCCTGGCGCTGTTCGGCGGTGTGGCGTTTGGCGGCCTCTTCGTCGCCGCACTGGCGGTGGTGCGGTGGCCCTCGCTGATCCTCGGACTGGCCCGCCGATTATTGAGAGCCTTGATGCCCGCCAGGTGGGCGGAACGCGTCAGCGACGTCCTGGAGGGCATGGTCCAGGGACTCGGCGCGTTGCGCACGCCAGGCAGCATCGTCGTTGTGGGTTTTTGGTCTCTCGTCCTTTGGCTCGTCAACGGTGCATCTTTTTGGTTCGCGCTCCGGGCCTTCGGCATGGGGACCGATTGGAGCACCGCGTTGGTTGTTCAGGGTGTCATCGCCTTCGGCGTGGCCGTGCCGTCGTCACCGGGATACTGGGGAGTCTTCGAGGCTGCGACCCGGGTATCTCTCGGGCTCTACGGTATCGCCGCTAGTGACGCCGTTTCACTGGCGATCAGCTACCACGTCGCCGGTATGCTGCCCATCACGCTGCTGGGGCTCTACTCGCTGGGACGTGCGGGCCTCACACTCCGCACACTCCAACACGCGCCCGGGGACGACGACGCCCCGCGACCGCCCGCGAGCGCCGCTGACAACCCATGACACCGGGAACAGCCGCGCCAGACAGCTTCACGATCGCCGCGCACGCAAAAGCGAACCTGTTTCTCCGCGTGCTGGCCCGCGAAGTCTCGGGGTTCCATACGCTCGAGACGCTGTTCGTGCTGTTGCAGCTGGCCGACAGGCTCACCGCCGAACGGATCCCCAACGGTGTCGAGCTGACCGTCGAGGGCGCGGAGACCGGCCCGATAGAGGACAACCTGGTCTACCGCGCGGCCGGTATGATATTGGCGGCAACCGGACGCCGGTTCGGCGTCCGGCTCCACCTCGAGAAACGCGTCCCCGTCGCGGCCGGTCTCGGCGGCGGCTCAAGTGACGGCGCGGCGGCACTCCAGCTGGTGAACGCGTTGGCCGGGCACGCGGTCCCGAGTCACGAGATTCTCCAGCTCGCCGCCAAGCTCGGCAGCGACGTGCCTTTTTTCACCAGCGGTGCGCTGCTGGCCCTGGCTTGGGGTCGCGGTGAGCGGATGTACCGTCTGTCGCCGCTCCCATCGGCGCCGGTGCTGCTGGCGGTGCCGCCGTTCGGCGTGAGCACCGCCCGCGCCTACGCGCTGCTGGACGAGGGACGCAGTGAGACATGGGCTCGCGGCGCCGTGACCCTCGACGAAGACGCGTTCACCATGTGGGGCGGTATCGGCCGCCTCGGCGGCAACGACTTCGAGGTCCCGGTATTCGCAAGAGAACCCGCGCTGCGCGAGCTGTTCGAGCGCCTGTGCGGCACCCGGCCGCTCCTGGCCCGGCTGTCGGGTTCGGGATCGGCGCTGATCGCCATCTACAAGAACGAGCGCGAGCGCGACGCAGCCGCCCTCGAGCTGCGGGGCGGCGACTACAAACTCATAGCCACGGCCACCCGCGGGACCGCGGCGCCCGGCCCCGAGTCGCTCGATCGGGCCTAGCAAGCCGGAAGCGGAGCCGCATAGCCGTAACCGCTCACCGCTCACCGCTCACACGCTATAGATTGTACCCCACTGCCCGCTCGTCCAATGGCAGGACACCGGTCTTTGGATCCGGGAATCCAGGTTCGAATCCTGGGCGGGCAACTTCCTACCGCACCACATGTTATGCGTCGAATCCGATCGCCTCGCAGGCCTGGGTGGGTAAGTTTTTGGGTAAGTTCGGCACCCATCATCTCACCGCCCTCAGCTCCCGACGTCCACCGTCCACCACCTGCTGCAGCGTCTCCTCGTCCGGCTGCTGATAGAGCTTCAGCAGCGTCGCGGTGTCGGTCCAGCCGCCAGCGTAGGCCACGTCTTTCAGAGACATGCCCTTCCGGCTCGTCGCCCAGAGGCGACGAAACATGTGCCAGCCCCCGCCTGGGATGTGCTCCAGTTCGGACCGCTCCTCGGCCGCCCGCAGCCAGATAGTCGCCCGCTGGCGCGTGACTGGCGCGTTCGGGTTAACCGGGCTCGGGAACAGGTAACCACTGGTCCGGGGCAGGGTCCCGATCATGTTGCGGACCGCCGCCGTCACGGGAACCTCCCAGGTCCGTCCGACCTTATCGTTCGCCGCCCGCCACCGGAGCCGGCCGTACAGACCCACCGCGGGCTGCCAGTCGTCCCAGCGAAGTCCGAGAATCGCCGAAATCCGGCGGCCCGTGTCCATCGCCAGCACGAGAAGCGGTCGCAGACGCTCATCTGCGACTTCGAGGAGCCGTTGGTAGTGCTGCTCGGTCATCATCGGGCGCTTGGGGTCGAGCTCGACCGGGAGGGGCAGTCCTCGCGTCGGATCGGCCTGGAGCAGATAGCTGCCGTCGGATCGCCGGTAGCTGGTCGCAAACCGCATCATCTGGCGGAGGAACTTCAGGCTCTTCGCCACGGCTCGAGGGCCGACCGGTTGGGGGTGCTCGGCGCGGCGGCCCTGAGCGTCGATGCTGCCGGTCTCC
>JADFNB010000005.1 GCA_022563595.1 Gemmatimonadota bacterium | reverse complement strand
GCGCGAGCGAACTCGAGAAGATCGCTGTGGTTCCGTCGTCCGCCGCGCATCGCTACGGCAAGCAGCTGCTGAGCGCGATCGAGGCCGGCCGACAGACGCCGAAAGAAGAGTGGCCCAACGTGCGGCGCGCGCCGCGCAGGCCATCCGATCCGCAGGCGGAGGCGCGCTACCAGTCACTGCGGACCTTGCGGGCCGAACGCGCCAAGGCCGTCGCCCTGGACCCCGGCCTGCTGTGCCCCAACGGCACGCTACAGGCGATCGCCCGGGCCGCACCCCGAAACTCACATGATCTCGACCAGATCGCCGAGCTGCGGAGCTGGCAGCGCGAATCACTCGGCAAGAAGGCCATCCTGCGGGCCGCAAAATGACAATGGCGGGCCGAAACCCGCCACCGTTTTCCGTGCTTGGCTTCCCGTTTACAGCCCGAGAAACGCCCTCACGCGCGGGTCGATCCGCTCCGGCGTCCAGTACGGTTCCCAGACCAGCTCGACCTGCACGTCCTTCACGCCCTCGAGAGCCCTGACCGCTTGCTCAGTGTCGCCGAGGATCTCGGGGCCGGCCGGGCAGCCCGGTGACGTGAGCGTCATCTTTACCGTCACGTTCCCGTCCTCGATATCGACGTCGTAAACCAACCCGATATCCATGATGTTGAGGTTGAGTTCGGGATCCTTCACCGAACGCAAGCTCTTACGAACGACTTCTTCGGTGAGCCCTGCCATGACCGCCTCTTTCACTTTACACTTTTCACCGCTCACTGCCCACTGCCCACTGCCTCCAACCTAGCCTCCGTGCTCCCGGTCGCCAACCGGTCCCCACCTGCGGGCGATCCAGCGATAGGTCCGCTCGGCCATGGCCAGCGCCCCTGGTAGCGAGAGGATCCCGCGCGGCAGCCATCCTCCGGGAAGATAGCGGCACAGGGCATGGAACGCCGCCGCACCGGCGAGCACCTCTCCCGACGGCAGCACGACGTGAGCGGCCAGCTCCAGCTCGGTCCGGGCCCTGGCCGATACGTGGGGTGCGGCATCGTCCTGGAGGGTCAGCAGCCGTATCCGGTCGGCCCGGTCCCAACGTTTGAGCCGCGATACCCAGCGACGGCAAAAACCGCAACTGCCGTCGTAGATGAGAATGGGGCGATCGATGCCCGGCTCAGCGGTCACGGTCCACCGCCGAGGCACAACAGGTCTCGTAGAGCCTCACCGCCGCGTCGGCGACGGCGCCGCGCACGCGCTTCAGGCCCGGGATCGACCGGCGGGTTCGGGGGGCGAATACACGGTTGGTGAGCAGAATGACGAACAGGTTCCGGTCGGGATCGATCCAGATCGACGTGCCGGTATATCCGGTGTGCCCCACAGTGGACGCCGAGAGCAGGCTCCCGGTGTTGTCTTCGCTCGTCGTATCGCGCATCGCCCAGCCTAGCGCGCGGGCGTCGGTGCCGCGTCGCAGGAACAGCTCGACGGTACCCGTCCGGATGAGCTGGTCCCCCGTCTCGGTCCGGCCGCGCCGCAAGATCATCTGCGCGTAGCGCGCGAGGTCGAGACCGCTCGAGTAGAGGCCGGCGTGCCCGGAGACACCTCCGAGGCGGACGGCGTTCTGGTCATGGACCTGCCCGGCGATGGCGTGCCCGCGCCACAGACCGACGGGCACCGTTCGCCCGCGCAACCGTCGCGCCGGCACAAACATCGTCTGTGTCATCCCTAGGGGCGCAAACAGCTCAGCGGCTACGAACGCGTCGAGCGGCCTGCCGGCCGCGGCCTCGACGACCCATCCCAACAACATTCCGTTCAGGTCGCTGTACTCCATGCGCGCGCCCGGTTCCCAGCGCAACGGCTCCGTCAAGACGAGCTGCCGGGCTGCTTCCATGTCGCGCGCGAGCGTGTTCAGCGGCAGGAACGCCCGCAATCCGGAGCGATGTTCCAGGAGGTGGCGGACCGTGACGCGGGCTTTACCCTCGCCGCGGAAAGCGGGGAGATACGCGGCGACCGACCGGCGGAGGGCCACACGGCCGCGGTCAGCAAGGAGCATGATAGCCGAGGCCGTGGCCACGACCTTGGTGAGCGACGCCAGGTCGAACAGCGAGCTGTCGGGCGTAGGCACGGGGCTCGACGCATCCCAGGTGAAATGGCCGTAGCCCCGGGCGTGAAGGACACTGTCGCGCGTGCCGACCACGACGACGGCAGCCGGATAGATCCCGGCCGAAACGCCGTCGAGCACGGCGCGGTCGATGTCACCGGCGGCCGCCTGCACCGCTACGAGCACCGCAAGGAGCACGCTCACGCGACTATCTTAGCAACACATCCGACACCAGCGCCAATCGGAGCGCCCATGCACCGTTTCTCCACACTATCTGTTTTCTGTCTCCTGCCGCTCCTGTCGGCGTGCGCGCCGGCCGGCCGGCCGGTCCGGCCGAGACCGGCCCACGCACCATCGATCGATACACTCACACTGCGGGCGCACACGTTCTTTCTGGCCCACGACCTTCTGCGCGGCCGGGCGACCGGCAGTCATGGCGCCGCGGTAGCCGCCAACTATATCGTGAGCGAATGTCGCCGGCTCGGCCTGGAACCGGTTGGCGGGAGCTTCATGCATGCCGTGCCGCTCGAACTCTCGGTGCCCGTCGCCGGCGGCACGGCCCTCACCGTGTTCGCCCCGAACGGCGACTCCGCGCGCTTCACCTTGCAGCGCGACTTCGTGCCCACCGGCGGAACCCGCGCCAGCTTGCGCGGTTTCGCCGGGCAACTGGTCTGGGTCGGTGGAGCGGACGAGATCCGGGAGAGACCCGAGGCGCTTCCCACGCTCAGCGGTGCCGTCGCGGTGACGGCCGGCGCGGTCCGCCGGCCGGCCGCCGAGATTCTGGCACGGCACGGTGCGGTGGGAATGGTGCATCTCATCGCGGATACCGGCACTTATCGCCTCCACACGGCGAGTCGGGGCAGGGATTTCCTCGTCCTGACCGATACGACCGTCCGGTCGTCCTTCTTCCCGCCGATCCCCGCCGTGATTGCCGGCCCACAACTCTCCCGCGCCCTCGTAGCGGCCGCGCGACGCGGCGGGACGGTGCGTGTGACGCTGGATCTGGAACGGCGGCCGGTCCACGCCGCGAACATCGCGTGTCTCCTGCCGGGTGCGGACGAGCGGCTCGGCGACACGGCACTGGTATTCACCGCGCACTACGACCACCTGGGTATCGGCACACCCGACGAGCGCAGCGACTCCATCTACAACGGGTTCTCGGACAACGCCGCGGGGGTGGCGATGCTGCTAGCGATAGCGGAAGAGGTGCGGAACACACCGGAGCGCGCGCTGCGGCATTCCGTGTTGTTCCTCTTCTTCACAGGCGAGGAGCGCGGTCTCCTCGGGTCGGACTATTTCGTGGCCCGGCCGCCGGTTCCGCTGTCACGCATGCGCGCCCTGATCAATCTGGACGCGGGCGCGCCGCCGGCCCGACCGTGGCACTGGCGCGTAGCGGGCGGAACCGGCAACCCGCTCGGCGCGCTCGCCAAGGACGTCGCCGCCTCACACGGCTGGTCGGTTACCACCTCACCCGCCACGGCCAACTCGGATTACTACCCCTTCGCCCAGGAAGGCGTCGCGTCGGTGTTCATTATTCCGAGGTTGCCGTACCAGGGGCTCTCGGCCGACAGCTCGCAGGCATTGCAGCGCCGCTGGGACCGCTACCATCAAGCGGCCGACGAGTTCTACGAAGAGTTCCCGTTCGCGGGGCTGCAACGCTATGCTGAGTTCGCGTACCTGCTGGCGTTAGCGGTGGATAGAAACCCGGGACGGATCGAGTAGCCGGCGAGCCGTCACCGACCGGCGGTGCCCCCAACTTCACCGAGCCGGGCGGCACGCCGTACAGCAGTCGCGCCGTATGCCGGTCCCGCGCCGTGATATCGTGCACTTCGGTCGACGGGAACATGACGTCGCGTGGGTCGTCAGAATGACCCAGGCCCAGGAGATGGCCGATCTCGTGGAGCGCCACCGTGTGAACGGCCTCTTGCGACAGCGGAATCCCGTTCGTCGTATGGGTTGCCAGCGTGAGTTGGCCGCTCACGATCCAGCCCGCCCGGTTCCAGGTGATGTCGGCCTGGCCCGCACGCCTGATTGCAAAGCGCCGAATCCATGAGACTGTCACCTCCGCTGCCGCCAGATTCGATACGAACTCGAACCGCACGGGAATACGCGCCACACGTTCCCACCGCAGGAACGCGCTTCGCACGGATTCCCGCATTTCCGGCGTGTAGCCCGGCACCGCACCGGCGGGGAGATGGACTGTCAGCGGGCGGTTGGTCCGCTCGGGCCACCGCTTGAGAACGGAATCGCCCTCCACCAGCATGGCGGGGAGGTAAGAGTCGGGCCCGGCTATGTGGCGGAGCACCGCTGCCCGCGCCGCGCGAACCGAATCCAGGTTGAGCCTGCCACCCAGCGTTTCCGCATCATCGGCCGCGACAGGCACCTCCTTCTCCGGCACCGCGATCCGCCGGGCCAGGTCGTATGCCAGGACGGCGACGACGGCCACGACCATGATTCTCCCGATCCGGAACAGGGTACGCACGCTCTCAATATGGCCGGGCAATGCTGACCGCCGCCACCGGCGCCTCGTCCTGGCGCACCGGCCATGAGGCGTCTATCATTCCGCGCGGTATCGTCTTAGCCGCTCTGTAGAGAGGGTCTCCCAGAACCACCGGGTGGTCCGCCGAGCGGCCAACACCCCTGAACACGCGGCACGGAGGTCGATGCGTGATCGCGCTGCCGGCGCGCGCCATCATCCGATTTCGCTATCTCGTCATGGCCTTCTGGCTCGCGGTGGCGGCGTTCGCCATCCCGCGGGCCAGAGGCGTTCACGACGTGCTACAGGTCCAGGGCCGGTCGATCCAGATCAACGAGTCCGACCGGGCCGAGACGATCATTCGGGAGCGGTTTCGCCAACCCTTCTCGCATTTCCTCGCCGTAACGGTGCGGGGACCCATCTCCGTCGACAGTACTCCCTACCGGCAGGTGTTGCACACGCTCACGCGCGTGGCGCGGGAACGGCCGTATATCGGGACCGTCCTGTCGCATCTGACCACCGACGATCCGCTCCTCGTGAGCGCCGATCGCCACGCCACATTCTTCGTGGCCGTGATCGAAGACGCACACGCCGACAGCGCTACCAATCTCGTGTCCGACTTCCGCGCGACGATTCACCGCGCGGCAGGCCGGCTCCCGGCGAGCGAGGACTACCAGATCGCGGTCACCGGCGGCCCCGCACTCGACTTCGACACCCGGATGGTGAGCAAGGAGGACGCCGCTTTGGGCGAGAGGCGCGCGCTCCCGCTCGTCGCCATCGTACTGGTGATCGCGTTCGGCGCCCTGGTAGCGGCATTGTTGCCGATCGTGGTCGGCATGTTCGCCATCACCTGCACGCTCGCGCTCGTGCATGTAGCCGCGAACTTCTACCCGATGTCGATATTCGTCCTGAACATCGTGACGATGATCGGCCTCGGCGTGGGCATCGACTACTCGCTGCTCATGGTGACCCGCTTTCGGGAGGAGCTGAATCGCGGGCTGCGCCGGCGTGATGCCGCCATCAGAACACTTCAGACAGCCGGCCGTGCCGTCGTCACCAGCGGGCTCACCGTCATCGCCGGGTTCGCAGGCTTGTTCATCATCCCACTGATGGAAACGCGCTCCGTCGCGATCGGGGGTGTCATCGTGGTCTCGGTCGCCGTCTTGCTGTCGGTGACCCTGTTGCCGGTTGCCCTGGCGGTGCTCGGCCGCGCGATCGATATGCCGCGCGGGCTCGCCCGCAAGCTGGCCTGGTATCACGCACCCACCGCGTGGGAACGTTGGGCCCGCTGGCTGGGCAGTCACCCGTTCCGCGCGCTGGCTATCGGGCTGGTCGCCGCCGGTGCGATCACCTGGCCGATAGCGCACATCAAGATCGGGCTGCCGCATTCCGGGTGGTTCCCCGCCGGCACCGAATCCACGCTGGGGATAGAGGCCCTCGACGAGATCGGCGCGCGCGGCGCGCTCCTGCCGGTGCGGGTGGTGGTGGCAGCACCCGACGGCGAAAAGATAGTCGGCAGCCGTTACCTGCTGGGTCTACGCCGGCTGTCCGATACGCTCAAAGCCGACCCGCGTGTCGCACAGGTGCGCAGTGCGGTCGACCTGGGGCGCCGCATGTCGATACTCCAGTACTCGCTGCTCTACAGCAACGTGGAGAGAGCGCGCCAACGTTACCCCGATCTGCTGGCGACCTACCTGTCTGAAGACGCGTCGATAACACGCATGGACATCCTGCTCGCCGACTCGACCTCGCTGACCGGGTCGATGGATGTCGTGCGGCGCATTCGCGCCATCCGCGATCACGGGATTCGTGGGCTGGATTCCGTCTCGATCCTAGTCGGAGGGTTCCAGGCGGCGAGCGTGGATCTCCAGAGCAATCTGTTGCGGCGCTTTCCGCTTCTCATCACCGTCGTATTGATCATTACCGCCGTGGCACTCTTCGTCGCGTTTCAGTCGGTGCTGGTCCCGCTCAAGGCGATCGTGATGAACATCCTCCCGGTCGCCGGTGCATTCGGATTGATCGTGCTTGTCTTCCAATTCGGAATCGGCGTGTCCCTTTTCGGGCTGGACGGGCCGACCGAGGCCATCTACGTAGTGGTCCCGGTCGTGGTCTTCGCCGTGGTGTTCGGGTTGAGCATGGACTACGAGGTGTTCCTGTTGGCCCGAATCAAGGAGGCTTTCGATCGATCCGGACGGAACAGTCAGGCGACGATGGAGGGGTTGAGCGCAACGGCGTCGGTCATCACCAGCGCCGCAGCGATCATGATCATCGTGTTCGGAACGTTCAGCTTCTCGCGCGTGCTCGCGGTGCAGCTCACGGGGTTCGGGCTAGCGGTGGCGGTGTTCCTGGACGCGACGCTTATCCGCATGGTGATGGTCCCCGCGTTCATGCACATAGCCGGCCGGTGGAACTGGTGGCCGGGCGTCCGTTTGCGGGAGAGGTCGCCGGCAGAAAAGCCGCCCGGTTAGTTGCGCCGCGAACGGGCCATATCACCACCCTCGGTAGGCCAGCCCACCACATCGGAGCGCACGCGCGACCAGACCGCGACCAGCTCGCTCGAGCCACCCGAGAGGGTGCGCGAGACGAACAGGGTCCCCTCGTTGCCGACCGCGAGGCCGTCCGACGCTCCGCTCCCCAACGCGCTTCGCCAGACGAGCGCGCCGCTCACGTTCCGCACCGCGCAGATCTCGCGAACCCCGCTCGCCGCCCCGCGACACGGCACTACGAGTGAGACGTCTACGCGCAGCGAGGGTGCGCCCACCCCGGTACTGCTAGGGCCGTACCCCAGCGAGTCGGCGAACCAGAGGTTTTGTCCGCCGGAATCGTAACTGTAGAGCGCGTCGGTCGTCTGGACGAAGATGACCCCGGCACCGTCGACCACCGGTGAGGAGGCGGGCGCCGTCGCCGAGGCCGCCGTGTTGTCAGCGGCGAACGCGCGCTCCCACAGCAGCGTTCCGGTGGCATCGACCACGAACAACCCGCCCGGCCACGTGAACACGACGCGGTTTCCAGTGATCGCCGGTGTGGCGAGGTCGGGCGCCCCGGGGACGCCCACCGTCCAGCGCTCCGACCCGGTGCTCGTGTAGCTCGTGACGGAGTCGGCGCCGGCGCCGGCGCTCCACGCAACGTAGATCGTTCCGTCGGAAGCGATCACCGGTGCCGTCCGCGCCGTCCCGCTCAGCGTGTCGCGCCACACCTCCCCCCCGGTCGGCGAGATGCGGAGCACCGTGTCGCCGGCCAGTACTACCGTCCCGCCGTCGCTCGGGATTGCCACACCTCCGCCGGCGCCTCCGGCAGACAGCGCCCAACTCACCGCACCGGCGGCGGTGTGCCGTTTCGTACATAGCGAACCCGTGACATACGCTTGCCCATCGAGTCCCAGACTGGGGGCCAGGCGGCTGTCACAGCTTGCCACCGCGAGGATCTGCTCGCCCGCCGGCGTATAGCCAACCAACCGCGGCGTAGCCCCGCCGTGCACCACGCGCGCATTGCTGTCAGGCGCGACGGCAGGATACAGCGAGATCGTTCCCGGCAGCGCCGCGCGCCAGCGGAGCAATCCATCGTCCACCACCGTGATCAACACGCTGTCCCGGAAATCCTGGTTGAGTATCGCGACCAGATATGCCGAGCCGGTGTCCTTCGCCAGCAGCGAGGCAGTGAGATTGGGGAGGACCACGACGACGATCTTGGACGTGTCGCTGACACCCCAGGACACTGTCTGGGGAGCGCCCGGTCCCACAACGTATTCCGCCCGTCCGCGGAATACGACCGATGCGCCGCGGAACATCGTGGTGTCGGAGTTATCGATCTCCGCCGAGAGCGTCTCGTTCAGGGGGTTCTGGAACGGCGAGGTGTTACAACCCCACGCTGCTCCCGCCAAGACCAACGTGAGTGCTGCACGGCGTGCGCCCATTATGCTCCTCGAATCCTTGACGTGTCGTTGCGGTACGGCACGTGCGGGCTGGCGAGCACCAACGCCCGTTCCAACCGATCCGCCCGCAAGTCCCAGTGCCATGCGTCTACCCGTTCCCCTGTTCTGGGGTCCTTGAGGGGACGGTACTGTAACCGGCGTACGCTCATCCCCAACCTCCGCCCGGCGGCGAGCAGCGCGTCCGGATCCGCCGAGACGAGATGCGCCCACGTTTCCCCGTTCAGCGTGAAGCGGTGCAGCCAGATCCCGCCGTCCAACGCGTAGGCCAACCCCTCGCGCCAGAGGCCGAACTCCCGCCACTCCGTCACAGTTTCGCATCCATCCAATTATCTCCCACCGCCACCGTGGCGACCAGGGGAACGCTCAACTCCGCCGCGCCCTCCATCTCCCGCTTCACGATGTGGCTCACGACCTCCACCTCATCATCCGGACACTCCAGCACCAGCTCGTCGTGAACCTGAAGCAACAACGCCGCGTCGTACGCGCCGTCTGCCAGCACCGTGGCGAGCCGGATCATGGCGATCTTGATCAAGTCCGCAGCCGATCCCTGCATCGGCGAGTTCATCGCCGTGCGCTCGCCGAACGCCCGGACATTGCGGTTCTTGTCCCGCAACTCAGGAATGTAGCGCCGCCGTCCGAGTATCGTCTCGACATAGCCGCGCTCTCGCGCCTGCTCGACGGTCGCATCGAGAAACCTACGCACGCCGGCGAACCGCTCGAAGTAGGTCGCGATGAACGCGCGTGCCTCTTCCTGAGTGATCCCCAGCTGCTTGCTCAGCGAAAACGGTCCCTGCCCGTAAATCGTCGCAAAGTTGATTGTCTTGGCCCGCGCGCGCATCTCCGCGGTTACGTCGCCGGGCTCGACGCCAAAGATAACCGCCGCAGTCTCGCGGTGGATGTCGCCCTCCCGCTCGAACGCGGCGATGAAGGCCGCGTCCCTGGAAAGATGCGCGAGGATGCGTAACTCGATCTGGGAGTAGTCCGCTACGATCAGGCGGCATCCCTTCGCGGGAACGAAGCAGCGGCGGATCTCCTCACCCCGTTTGGTGCGAACGGGGATGTTCTGGAGGTTCGGGTCCTGCGACGAGAGACGTCCCGTTGCCGCGCCCGTCTGATTGAAGGTCGTGTGGATACGTCCCGTTTTGGGATTCACGAACCCGGGTAGGGCATCCGCGTACGTGGAGCGCAGCTTGGACAGCTCCCGATACTCCAGCAGCAGCTGCGGCGTAGTGAATCCCAGCTCGGCGAGCTGCGCCAGCACGTCCGCATCGGTCGACGGACCGGTCTTGGTCTTCTTGATGACCGGTAGCTGAAGCTTCTCGAACAACACGTGTCGGAGTTGCGGCGTACTGTTGATGTTGAACTCGGTTCCGGCATCGGCGTGGATTTGTCGTTCCAGCTCTTTCAGCTCAGCGGCGAACTGTCTCGATAGATCGGCCAATCGGTCGAGATCGACCGCCACGCCACACCACTCCATGGCAACGAGCACCGGCACGAGCGGCATGTCGATCTCCGAGAGCAGTCGTGCCAGTGCCAGTTGCTCGAGTTCCGGCAGGAACGCGTCGCGCAGCCGCAGTACCGCATCGAGCTGCGCGCACGCGTACGCCGCCGCCTCGGCCGGTGAGATCTCGGGGAACGACCGGGCGTTCTTGCCCTTTCCAACGATCTCGGCGCGAGTGGTCAGGCGCAGCCCCAGACGCTCAAGTGCCACCACATCGAGATCCTGGGACCGCCGCCCCGGATCGAGCAGGAAGCTGGCCAGCGACGAATCGAACGCCATGCCGCGCAGCTCGACGCCCGCGCGTCGCAGCGCCAGCCAGTCGCGCTTCGTCTCGTGTCCTGCCTTCGATACCGACGCGTCCTCCAACAGCTCAACGACCGCCCGCGACGCCGGGTCGTCTAGCGGCGGGAAGTTCCGCGGCTCTTCGGCACCCAGTTCAGCGGGAGCACGGTGACCGAGCGGCAGGTACCACGCGCGACCGCCGCCGATCCCGATCGCGAGCCCGACGATATCCTTCCCGCCCAGCACCTGCACCGCGACGATCGGTGCCCGCCGTGCCGCATCGATGGCCTCGCGCATCACAGCGGGATCCGTGACGACCGTGAACGCCTCGGCCCCCTGGGCAGTCTCGGCGGCCGTGGCAGCCGTGGTGGCCACCAGTTTCTCGACCTGTGGGATCAACGAGTGGAACTCTAATTCGGAGAAGAGCGCGGTCACGGCGTCCCCATCGGGTGGCACGGCCTTCAGTGCATCTAGCGCCACTTCCACCGGGACATCCCGCTGGATCGTCACGAGGTCCCTTGAGAGACGCGCAGTGTCGGCCTCCGCAAGCAGCGCTTCCCTCGCGCGCTTGGCGCTCACCTCGCCGGCTCGCGCCAGGATCCCGTCGAGCGCGCCGAACTCCGCGATCAGCTTGCGGGCGGTCTTGTCCCCCACACCCCGCACGCCGGGCACGTTGTCCGACGCGTCACCCACCAACGCGAGATAGTCCACCACCCGCTCGGGCGGCACACCGAGCCGTTCGGCGGCATTCGAGCAATCCACCCACTGCTCGTCGATAGCCGCCGGTCCCCTGCGTCCTGGGTTCAGCAGCGATACGTGCTCGGAGATGAGCTGGTAGAAGTCCTTGTCACCCGAGACGATCACCGCATGCAACCCGTTCCGCACCGCTCGGTCGGCCAAGGTGCCGATCACGTCGTCGGCCTCGTACCCGTCCTGCTCCACCAGCCGGACGCGGAACGCTTCGAGCAGTTGCCCGACCCGCTCGAGGGACCGGTCGAACACTTCCTGCAGCTCCGGCTCGAGCTTCTCGCGTGTGGCCTTGTACTCTGGGAACACCTCGTGCCGGAACGACGTGCCGGCATCGTGCACCCACCCGACGTACTCCGGTTCGTGTTCTCTGAAGAGACGCAGCAGGAAGTTGGCGATCCCCCAGATCACCGAGGTGTTCTCACCCTTGCTCGTCGTGAGCGGTCGGGCGATCATTGCGAAGAACGCGCGGTAGATCAGCGCGTACCCATCTATGAGGAAAATCCGCGGGCGCGGGTCCGTCATACCGGAAGGTTAACCGCACACGAAACGCCCCGCTCGACGGTCGAGCGGGGCGCCGAATGACCCAACGAGTTCAGGCACGATGCACGTTCTTGGCGTGGAGGCCTCTGTCGCGTGTCTCGACCTCGAACTCCACGGTTTCACCCTCCGCCAGGGTCCTGAACCCCTCCATCTCGATCGCGGAGAAGTGCACGAACACATCAGTACCGCCTTCCTGCTCGATGAATCCATAGCCTTTGGCGTCGTTGAACCACTTCACTCTGCCATGCATGGGCCGGGGCCTCCTGACGGTGGACCCGGCAAAACTGCGTGGCGCGGTGCTAGGCTGTCAAGCAAGCAGCCACACCGCTGCTGCGGTTCCCGGAGCCACTAGGAGATTGTCGTCGAGACCCGCGGGCCAGCGCTCCAACGCCGCCGCCGCGAGTCCGGCACTCGCGGCCGGCACCGGCCCGAACCCCACCAGGAACGCGACCCCGGAAGTGACCGTCGCCGCCGCTGCCGTACCGATCCAGCTCTTCGGTTTTCCGCCGCCCCATCGGCCACCGACGAGCGACGCGGCCGGATCGGCCAGCGCGCCGCTCAGGATACCCACGAGCGCGGCCGGCGGCGGAAGCCACACCGCCACCGCGTAGCCGAGTGCGAGCCACATGGCGCCGCTTGGCCGGCGTGCTTCCCGGGGTCGGAAGACGGGTACCAGCTCGGCCAGCCAGTTCCGCAGACCGGGATGCCGCAGCCGCAGGATCTCGAACGCGATCGCGACGATCGCCGCGCCGGAGAACGCGCCCCGCAACAGATCCCACGAGAGCAACCCAAGCACGAGCGGCACCGCGGAGACGGCGTGGAGGACGGGCCGGAGAGTGGTTCGGCTCAATCGTCCGGCGGATAGAGCGCGCGATACAGGGCCCGGTTGCGAAGCACCGTGCGCACGTAACCGCGCGTCTCACTGTACGGGATGCGCTCGACAAACAATGCCGGATCCCCCGCTTCGGGGAACGCGAGCCATCGTACGACGGGTGTGCCGCCGGCGTTGTAGGCGGCGACCGCGGGCACCACCGCGCCGTCGAAGCGGCTCAACAGACCCGCCAGGTGCGCGGCCCCAACGTGGAGGTTGGCATCGGCTACGGCAAACATCGCGTCGTTCCACTGAATCCGGATTCGTCGGGCCACGTCGCGGGCGGTGGCGGGCATCAGCTGCATGAACCCCCGCGCCCCCGCCCGGGATCGGGCACCGGACTCGAAGCTGGACTCTTGCCGGATGAGCCCGGCCAGCAGATAGGGGTCGAGGCCGAACTCGCGCGCTTCCGCCTCTACGAGCGAGCGCGAGGGCCACGGGAAGACCGTCCGGATGACCCGCGGATGATTCAGGGTAAGGTCGCGCGTGGCACGCCATCCCAACCGAATCGCCTCCGGCACACGCCGCCGTTGGATCAACCCTTCGGCTATGTCCAACAACTCGTGGGCAGCGCTCCAGTCCCGGCGCATGAGATGACCGACCCATACGTCCGCTTCCTCACGCAGCCCGGCCGCGTCGAGCAGGTCGAGCGCCGCGAGCGCCTTCCGGGCGGCCGCTGTCGGCTCACGGTTCGCCGGCGCGCTAAACACCGGCGGTGCCAGTTCCGCGATCTCCCGCGCGATCATTCCGTAGTAGCCCACCGAGTCGTCGCGGGCGAGGGCCGCAAAGGCGGCGAGCGCCACAGTGCGGTCGCCCGAGGCGAGCCTGATGCGCGCCAGCATGTAGCGCGCGAGCCGGTCCTCGCGCCCGGCTGCCTCCACTTCGGCCGCATAGAGCCGGCTCGCCACGGCCGTATCGGCGCGCCGTAGGGCCCGCGTAGCGAGCCGCATCCGGGCGCGCGAGGCATACTCATGAGCCGGCCAGCGACGGGCCAGCTCCAGGAAGAGACTGTCCCGCCGGGTGATGTCGGCCGCCAGATAGAGCGCGAGAGGCGCGGACCGGTGCCGCGGTCGCTCATCCACGAAACGGAGAAACGCGCGTGCCGCCTCGCTGCGCCGGCCGAGTCGGAGCAGAGCCCGCGCTCTTCGGTAGGCTCCTTCCGTACCGGCCTTCTCATACACATCGAGCGCCTCGCGCCGCTGCCCGATGCGCTCGAGCCAGCCGGCCCATTCCAGGAGTGTCGTCTCGGATGAGTCGCCGGCCGCCACGGCGGCGCGCGCGTACTCGACCGCCTGCCGCGGGTCACCTGTCCGCGCGGCCACCCGGGCCGCGCTCAGCAACTCGGCGATACTCTGCGGGGAGAGCGCCGTCCGCACCAGCTCGAGCGCCCGGCGTGCCACCGTGGTGTCCGGCTCTCGCAGCGCGCGGTAGCTGAGGTTCCGCGCGTCAGCGGTGTCGCCGAGCGCCAGCATCATCACGGCGGCTTCGGCCAAGGCGCCCGCCGCCACCAGCCCATCGACCGCCCGGACCGAGTCGCCGGAACGCAACAACACCTGTGCCCGAGCCCGTCGAGCCAGTGCCTCGACTACCGGCGGCAGACCCGCGAGGAGGCTGTCGGCCAGGTGGAGATCGGGCGTCACCCGCGCGGCTCGCACGCGGAGCCAGGCACCGATCGAGGGAAGCTCGCGCGCCGCCACGAGATAGTGGGTCGCAGCCGGCCCCGGCATTCCCCCCTGCTCAAACGCCGCCGCCGCCCGGACGTGAAGCACCGCCGCCACCGTGCCTGGCGCCTGCGCGGCGGCCGCGGCAAACCCTCTGGCCGCTTCCCCGAGCTTTCCCTCGGCGAGCGCGGTCGCCGCGACAAGCGCGGATAGGTGGGCCTGGTAGCGCGCATCCACCACCCGGTATGCATCGAGAATCAACCGGGCCCGCGCCGGCCGGCCGAGGCGAAGCTCCGCACGCGCCGCGCGCAACACGGCGCCGGTGGAGGGATGCCCCTCGACGTCACGCCAGGCAAGTGCCCGGTGCAGGGCGTCGTCCGGCTCCCAGGGCCAAGGACCGTCGATCTCCTGCGCCACCGCGCCCCGGCCGGCCAGCACCAACAGGGCCGCGCAGAACGCTACGCGCCTCAGCGTTCTCTCCGAACGCGTTCGACGACGCGATGAAAATCGGCGCGGGAACTCGGCGTGATCCGGAAACGACCGAACCCCGTCTCGTCAATGAAATCGAGCACCAGGCGCTCCCTGACATAGGTCCAGCGAATGACGCGGCGTTGCCCCTGGAGAGCCGCACTCTGGTCGAACACCTCGTCGGGCTCACCGAGCCCGATGTATACCTCGCCACGATCGGTCAGCCACCCCGGATCGCCCGCTTCCCGAAAACGCACGTTGGCGATCTCAACGCGGCGAAAGTACTGCGTCAGCGCCTCATTCTCCGGTGTCATCGGATCGGGATCGGTCTCCACCCAGAACTCACGCCAGAGCCCGGCCTGGTCGCGGGGATCGGCCGCACGCATGTCCGCGATCACCTGGTCCTCGCCGAAATAGCGCAGCAGCGAGAGGATATCGTCGAAGTTCGTGATCACCCACCGGTCGGAGAAGCTCACCAGCGCCATTGCTTGGGCCGAGTCCCCCGTCGCCTCGACGGTCGCCCAGAGCCGCAGCTCGCCTACCGGCAGGCTCTCGGGCGCTATCGCTATGATCGCCGTGGCGAGGTCACGGCCACCCGCGAGCGGCGCACGGCCCACCCACGCGGTATCCCCGTTGAGCGAGACGGCGCGGACCACCACCGTCGCGCCTTCCGCCTGACCATACCCTTCGACGTAGAACACGAGCGAGTCCTGTCCGTATGGCACGGTGGCACGGGGATTGACCAGCAGCCGTGGCAACTCGTCTCTAGCCCCCCGCGGTACACCCTGGTAGATGGGTATCAGATCGGACAGGGCATGGCCGGCGAATCGCGGTACCGTCACCGCGCGTTCGTCCGCCGAGAACGCCGTCCCTTTCTGGTCGCGAACCGTCACGACGACTTGATATGCGCCGACCGGCAGGTAACCGAACTGCTGGAAGATGATGCTTTCGTCCGCGCGACGCGCTTCGTCGCGGGAGGCCACACGTACCGTCTCCTCTGACGCCAGGCGCTGGATCACCCGACCGCTACTGCGGAAGGTCACCTCCACGCGATACTCCGCCTCGAACGCCTGAGGGCTGCGCCGAAACGAAAGCGCATTGTTGGCCAGCGAGAGACCGAAGACGGCGAGCGCGGTATCGGGCGACGAGGTGGCGAGAAAGCGGATTGTCGCTACGAACGGCAGCGGGGCACCTTGGGCGAAGAATCCCATTCCCGCATAGACCGTCGTGGGATCGAACAACCGGGGCACCAGCACCGACGGGTCAGGACCGGAATCCGTACCGGCACGTTGCCACGTCCCGCATGCGCTTGCCACCGCCGCGAGCAACAGGCCCGCGACCGCTACTCCACGTGACCTTCCGAGTGCGGGCATGACTGAACGGTACGTCGCCGACTTGCCGTAGTTCAAGTACGGCGCTTAGTTTGCCGCGGATGCCACCTGAAGATCTCACCGGCCGCACGATCGCGTCCTACCGCTTGCTCGAACAGGTAGGGGAGGGCGGCACGGCCACCGTATACCGCGCTGAGCATCAAGAGATCGGAGAGTGTGCCATCAAAGTCCTACGGCAGCGCTCCCGCTCCGACCCGACAGCCGTGAAGCGCTTCCTGCGTGAGGCCGGCTACGGTTCACGCGTGGAGCACGAAGCTGTGGTGCGCACCTACGATTTCGGTGAGGTCGACGGTCTCTACTACCTCGCGCTCGAATGGGTCACCGGGCGGCCGCTGACCGAGTTCGCGGCCGCGTCGCTCGACCCGCAGACGGTGGCGCACATCGTCTCGCAACTGGCCGGCGGACTCGCGGCGGCGCACGCAGTCGGGATCATCCATCGCGATCTCAAGCCGGAGAACATCATCTACGATCCGGAGACCAAACAGACGAAGCTGCTTGACTTCGGAATCGCCCGCGATTCCCGGGAAGATCCCGCCGAGCGGCTGACGAGGACGGGATTCTTCGTCGGAAGCCTGAACTACGTGGCGCCCGAGGCCCTGTCCGGGGAACTGGTCGACGAGTCAGCCGATATCTACAGCCTCGCCACGATCGCGTATTACCTGCTGAGCGGCCAACACCCGCACGGCGGCCGCTCCCCGCGCGAGGTCTTCCAGCAGTTGCTGACCCAACCGCCCACTCCGCTGCGCGACACCGCGCGCGGTGCGCGCGTGAGCCGGAACGTGGAAGCGCTCATCATGAAGAGCCTCGCGCGCAACCCTAAGGAACGGCATCCCGACGTATTGGCGTTCGCGGCGGAACTCAGCGTGGCCGCGGCTGCCCCGGATCAAGAGCCCGGCAGCCAGAACGGCGAGACAGAACCGCGGCCAGGGGTCTTCGGCTCGCTGCGCTCGCTGTTCGGCAGGAAGACATGAACAGCGTAGTAGTCATTACAACTACCACCTAATACCGGTGCCGGATCATACCCGCGATGAGCTGGTAGCCCTGTTGCGGGACCGTTCGTTCCGCAGGGGCGATTTCCGGCTTTCGTCGGGCCGCCGCTCCCCGTACTACGTCGATGCGCGAGCTACGACGATGTCGTCTCGCGGCCTGATCCTCGTGGGGAAGCTGGGATTGCGTGCCCTGCGCGGGGCGCGCTGGGCACCCGATCTCGTCGGCGGTCTGACCCTGGGCGCCGACCCGGTAGCCTACGCGATCGCCGCCGCCAGCCAGCAGGATCCGCCGACGCTCGATGCGTTCACGGTACGCAAGGAACCCAAGGAGCACGGCACCGGCCGGCGCATCGAGGGGCCGTATGAGGCCGGCGCCAGCGTTGTGGTCGTCGAGGATGTCATCACCACCGGGGGCTCGGCACTCCAAGCCATCGAGTCCGTGCGCGACGCGGGCGGCAAGGTACTCGGCGTTCTGGCGGTGGTCGATCGGGAAGAAGGTGGCCGAGAGGCATTGCAACGGGCCGGATATGACACCGTCGTCCTGGTTACGTTGGGAGAGCTGATCGAGGGTGAAAGGTGAAAGTGTTCCGGTAGCGCTTTCACCTTTCACCCATTCTTCCCTTCGCTCCGCTGATCGTCCCCGCGACCCACCTATCCGATTTGTCCGAGTGTTGCCATCCCGTTCTGGTTCAACGGGTGGAATGTGCGGAAGGCAGGCCGGCAGGGGACGATGAGCCGGTCACAGTACTCGTCGAGGGCCTTGGCCAGCGTATACTTCTCGCGATAGACGCTCGCGCTCATGCCCACCACGGACCGCAGGTGTCGCCCGAAGCTTTGCGGCGACGAGTACTCCAACCGATATGCTATGTCGGCGATCGAGAGGCCGCGCACCTCGAACAGTGCCGCCGCATAGAGGATCCGCGTTGCGGCGAGGTAGCGCTTGGGTGACGGCAGTCGCGCGCGGAAGAACCGTGACATGAACGTGCTCGGACGAATCCCGAAGTGGCGCGTGAGCGCCCGCACGGTCCCCACGCCCGGCGCGAGGCGGATCATCGTCTGAAAGAAGATCTCGCAGTCCGTCGTGGCATGCTCCAGCTCCGGCATGACGCGCGCCAGGATGCGTGCGGATGTGGGCGTTGCGGGCCGCGCGATGAGATCACGGAGCCGACACCACCCATCGCGTGCCGTGAGGTCCACGATCCGCCGCACGCCGGTAGCGCCCAGCTCGAGGAGACACTCGCTGGAGCGCGCGTCGTGCCGCGAGATCACGGCAACGGTAGGCACGCCCGGAAACCCCCGCACCAAGGAGGCCAGTCGAGGGACCTCCTCGGGCGGGACATATCCCGGGGAGATGAGCACGGCGTCTACCGGCCGTTCCCGGACAGCCTGAATCGCTTCCGGCACGCTGTCCATATGGATAGTGATGAAGCACCCGTGACCGGCCGCATCGAGCCGCACTCGCGCGGCCGGCTCAACCACCGTGGCGACGGTGGGCGTATGTTGGATCGAATCCATCGGTATCACCTCATGCATGGTTACCGACGCAACATTGTGGGGCGGCGGTCAACGCCAGATCAACGCCAGATCAACAGACGTCTACCCGTCGATCCGTCGCTTACCTATCTTGCGAATCGGTCAGAGGTGCCGGGGAGTGGGGCGGTCGCGGCCCGCCGGAAACGGCGGGCTGAGGAAAGTCCGAGCTCCACAGGGCAGACTGCCAGGTAACGCCTGGGCGCCGTGAGGCGACGGAAAGGGCCACAGAAAACAAACCGCCCGCTTCGGCGGGTAAGGGTGAAAAGGTGGGGTAAGAGCCCACCGCACCGCTGGTAACAGCTGGTGGCACGGTAACCCCCAGTCGGAGCAAGGCCAAATAGGCGACGAGGCTCGGCCCGAGCCGTTCGAGTCGTGGGTAGGCCGCACGAGGTGGCGGGTGACCGTCATCCCAGAGAGATGACCGTCCGTCTGCTGCGGTAGGCGAACAGAACTCGGCTTACGGCTCCACCGGCACCCCGACCATTCCCTATCTTCACGCGAGGAAAAGCATGCGCCGGATTGTTACGCTTGCCGTCGTTCTGTTCCCCGCCGCCTGTGGCGGTGGCGCGCAATCAAGCGTGGAGGCAACTCCGACGCCCGACGCCCTGCCGAACGTGGTCCGGTATGCTCCGGCCAACCTGCGGTATCGGGCCAGGCAGCACCGGCACGTGGAACAGGAGTTCAACGGGCAGGTGACGGCCAACGACCAGGTCACCACATTCGTCCTCTCGGTCGATCTGGTGGCCGACGAGGGCGGGCTTGAGGCCACGCTCGTGCTCGACTCGATCGACGTTACGGGATCGGCCAACGCAACGCCCCAAGAAATCGAGGCCGTGCGCGGCACGCGGTTCAGCGGGATGCTCGGACCGGACGGACGGTTCGCTGAGTTCACCGGGGGCGACACGACCCAGCCCTACCTGCGGCAGGTTGCCCGCGAGTTCGAGGAGTTCTTCCCCAGGATCCCGGCTGACGGGGTGGCTCCGGGACGGGTCTGGTCGGACACGACCAACACCGAGGTCGACGCCAGCGGCATCACCCTGGAGATCAGCTCGGTCAATCAACACGAGGCGCTCGAGTGGACCGAGTACGCCGGCGAGCGCGCGCTCAAGATCCACACCGTCACCTCCTATACGGTGTCTGGAAGCGGCCAACAGGGAGGCCAGGAGCTGGAGCTGACCGGCGCGGGAAGGCGCTACGTGGATCAGTTCCTCTCGGCCGACGGCCGGTATCTGGGCTCCATCGTGGCGGACACCGCGGAGGTCGATGTCCTAGTGGTAGCCGCAGGCATCCTGGTACCGGTGAAGCAACACGGCGCCGACACACTCACCGTGGTACGCTGAATGCCGCGGGCCCTGCTGGCGGCCGCTCTCCTCACTTTCCCCGCGCTGGCACCGGCCGCTGCCCAGTTTCGCGCGCCCCGCTCGGGCGACTACCTGTTCGCGGCTTCGGTACAGGACGCGCGGGCACTCTGGGTCAACCCGGCAGGCCTCGCGGTTATCTTCGAAGCGTCGGTCATGGGGGAGATCCTCGTGGTCCGCAACGGGAACGACGACTTCTCACTTGCTCAGATCACCGCCGGATTCAACTCCCGCGGGTTCGCTTTCGCCTTTCGTCGGGACCGGTTCGACGACTCCACCGCCGGCAACACCTGGCGGTTCGGGGGATCACGCGCCTTTCGCAAGGTCACCGTGGGCGCTTCGTTCACCATCTACGCGGCAGATATCAATCAGCGAGAGGTCGATCTGGGGATTCGGCTGCTCCTCGCCCCCACACTTCAGGTCGGAGCCGTGCTGCGTCATATCGGCGAACCTGTCGTGCGTGGGGTACGCCTCCGTCCTACCGGCGTCTTCGGGCTCTCGTGGAGTGCCGGCGGGGTGATCCAGCTCAATGGGGAGACGACACTGGTCGATCCCCGCGCGCCGGACGGATTGGAAGTGTCCTACCGCGCCGGCGTGATGCTCTCGCTGGCGCGCGTGATGCGGCTACCGCTGGGTATCCTCTCGGCACTCGACCTGCGGGATGACCTCGGCGTCGATCGCCTGCTGTTCGGGCTCGTCCTCGGTGGGGCCGACCGGTTCGCTTTGGTAGGTGGCGGGGCGCGGCGAGAGGACACCACGTTCATCGATGGAATCAGCCTGACGGCCCTGTCGACCCGGCCGCTCGGCAAACCAAGCGGCCTCCGGTAGCGGCGCTTCAGTCGACCAGGCGGAGCGGCATCACCAAACAGAGATACACAGCCGGATCGTCCCAGCCGACCGGCTCGATCGTCACCGCACGCTCCGGTGCTTTCATCGTCATGCACACCTCATCGGTGGGCATGTACTTCAGGATCTCCAGCAGGTAGTGGGCATTGAAGCCGATCTCGAGCGGCTCCCCGTCGTAGGCCACCGACATCTCGTCCTGCGCCTCGCCCAGATCCGGCGTGCTCACCGTGAACTTGAGGATCGGTCCCGAGAACGCGAGCCGGACTCGGTGGGTCTGGTCGCTGGCCACCACGCCGACCCGGCGCAGGGTAGATGCCAGACCCTGCTTGTCGACCGTGGCCCTGAGGTCGTTCTCACGCGGAATCACCTGCTCGTAGTTGGGATATGGGCCCTCGATCAGGCGCGTCAACACCAAGGTGTCGCCCGACCGGAAACCTAAGTGGTTGTCGCTCTTGGCTATCTCGATCTCGTCCGCGGCGTCGAACAGGCGCCGGATCTGTTCCAATGCCTTGGGTGGCACGATCAGATCGGCCGATCCGGTCGCGCCTGAGACGGGGACATCCATCTTGGCCAACCGGTGTCCGTTCGTGGCTACCATGCGCATCCGGTCTTCCCGCAGCTCCCAGAGCACCCCGTTGAGGATCGGCCTGCTCTCTTCGGTCGATGCGGCGAATGCCACGTGGCCGATCAGTTTCTGTAGGTCGCCCGACGTCACCCGCCACGGCTCATCGAACTTGACCGGCGGGAAGTTGGGAAAGTCGTCCCGCGGAATCCCGAGCAGTTTAAACTTCGACCTGCCACACTCCAGGTTCACACGCTGCTCGCCGGCTGCCGTAATGCGGATGGCCGCGCTGGGGAGTTCCCGGACGATCTCGACCAGCTTTTTCGCCGGCAGTGTTACCGCTCCCTCGGTATCGACCTCCGCGGGCACCTTGGTGCTCACAGCGATATCGAGATCGGTACCCGACAATCGGATTCCTTCTGATGTGGCCTCTATGAGAATATTCGAGAGAACCGGAAGTGTGGTCTTCGTTGGTACGCATGCCGCGACCGCCGAAAGGCCTTCTTGGAGCTTCTCACGTGTAATGGTGAACTTCATGTGAGCGTCTCCGGCCGGTGAATATATAAGATACTACTTCTAGAATACTTCATTTTAGTCGTAGTAGTAGGGTGTCTGGAAACCTTGATCGTCTCGGTAATGTCCTTGTAGCACTGCGCGCTAGCCCTTGCCACCGGTGTTGGTTGTTAGACCTACCGTTGTGGACGTTCCGTCCGGCCGACCAGTCTTCACCAACGACCCACATCCGCCAACATCCCTTGTTGGTGTTTTGCGTATCACGGTGCGGATAACTCTCGACGCGCGTACTCGACACGTTCCTTGAACTGGCGATCGTGCGCCATGTCCCGTTGCACTTTACCCAGACTATGAATCACGGTGGAGTGATCCCGCCCACCGAACGCCTGCCCGATCTCTACGAGTTGCATCCCGAGCAGGTCGCGCGCCAGGAACATCGCCACTTGGCGTGGTACCGTCAGCGTCTTGGTCCGAGCCTTGGAACGCAACCCTTCGGGAGTCACGCCCCACCGCCGTGCGACGACCTCCTGTACGCGGGCCACGCTGGGAATCGACGACGTGGCGCCCGCCGCGCTCCCGTCGCCGTGCCGGATCTTGTCCGACAGGGCTTCCCGCGCCAGCTCGATGGAGATCTCCCGGCGCTTCAACGACGCGTAGAGCAACAACTTGATGATACACCCCTCGAGTTCCCGCACCGAGGTACGCACATGCTCGGCAATGAACCGTAGCACGTCGTCCGGGAGGGTAAGCTCGAGATGGTCCTGTTCCGCCTTCTTCCGCAAGATGGCGATCCGGTGTTCCAGGTCCGGCTGCCCGATGTCGGCGACCATTCCCCACTCGAAGCGGCTGACCAAGCGGGATTCGAGTCCGGGAATGTCCTTGGGCGGCCTGTCGGAGGTCAGTACTATCTGTTTGCCGGTCTCGTGGAGCGCGTTGAAGGTGTGAAAGAACTCCTCCTGCGTCATTTCCTTGCCCTCGAGGAAATGCACGTCGTCTACCAGGAACATGTCCATGTCGCTACGATATCGCCGGCGGAACTCGGGCATTGTCCGGCCGTGGATCCCCTCGATCACCTCGTTGATGAACTGCTCTGCGCCCATGTACGCGACCCGGGTGCCCTTGTGGCGATCCAGGACGGCGTGGGCGATCGCCTGCATCAGGTGGGTCTTCCCGAGACCGGTGGCGCCGTAGATGAACAGCGGGTTGTAGGTACCGCCCGGCGCCTCGGCCACCGCATGGGCCGCCGCGGCCGCCAGCTCGTTCGACTTGCCGATCACGAAGGTCTCGAAAGAGTAGCGCTCGTTGAGCGGTGTGCCGCTGGCGCGGCTGGGCAGCGGGTCTTCCGTCCTGGTGGGATTGACGAAGAAGTCCATCTGCGAGCGCCTTACGCGCTCCTCTTGGACCTGGAAGACCACTTCGATGGGGCTATCCAGGACCCCGTTGGCGATGCGTGTCAGCAGCGACGCATGTTTGGATTCGTTCCACTCTACCGCGAACTGGTCAGGAGCCGCGACGATGAGACGCCCTTCCTCGAGGGCGACAGCTCGTGCCGGTTCCAACCAGGTCCGCACCGCGGAATCCGGAAGCTCGTGCCGCACCTCACTGAGGAGACGCGTCCATACCTCTTTGGCTGACAGCTCCATTAGCACAAGAACGGTGGGTGGTCCATCAAGGGCGCCCGATGTTACGACGACCGTGTGGAAAAGTCAACCTTGACCCTCAGCACCTGGCGCGGCTAGTTTTCACCGCCCAAATGAGGTAGTACGATGAAACCGACTTACAGGCCGCGTAATCGACGGCGCATCCATAAACACGGGTTCCGCTCGCGGATGAAGACGCGTTGGGGACGCGCAATCCTTAGCCGCCGACGCAAGAAGGGCCGGAATCGACTCGCTGCCGTGTTGCCGTCGAAGCACGGAGCGGCCTGACGTCCGAGGGTCTCCCTCGGAGCTGGCGGATCACGCGGGGCGAAGATCTCAAGGCGGTGCTCAGCGCAGCGACGCGCTGCAGCACGCCGAGGCTCGAGATTGCCTGGCGTGCCAACCAGACGGAGCACCCGCGGCTGGGGGTCATCGTTCCCCGTTTCGGTCAAACCGCGGTGGCGCGCAACCGCTTGCGTCGCAGGATCCGCGAGTTGGCCCGGCGCCGGATCCTCCCGGTGCTGCCGCCTGTCGATCTCGTCATCCGTTCCCGTTCCGCCGCCTATTCCGCAACCCATGACGCGCTTGCCGCAGACATCGATCAATGGCTCGAGACGTTGCCGCTGTGACTCAATGGCCACGCTACGTGGTCGCGGCCATGATTCGCGTCTACCAGGTGGCGGCGTCTCCGTTCCCCGCAGCGTGTCGCTATTCGCCCAGCTGTTCCAAGTACACACTGGAAGCGGTGGGCCGCTACGGTGCGCTCAAGGGGTCGTGGCTGGGGATCAGGCGAATCCTGCGGTGCCACCCGTTCGCCGCCGGGGGTCACGACCCCGTTCCGTGAGCACGCGTTAGATGGACCGCCGGCTCCTTTTCGCCATCGGCTTGATGCTGATCGTGGCGGTGCTGCCATCGATTCTGTGGCCGCCGGAGCGCCCGGCACCCGGGGAACCGGGCGTGGCGGGCGACTCGGCAGTGCTCTCGCCGCCGCCGCGCGAGACGGTTTTCGTACCGCAGCCCGCGCCGGCGGGACCGGCGGGCCGGGCCGCGGTGCCGCCGGCCGTGCTACAGCCCGCCCAGCCGATTGACTCCGTAGCCCTCGACACGGTGATCGTGGAATCGGATCTCTATCGGTTGGCGTTCTCTACTCGCGGGGCGCGGCTGGTGAGTGCGGAACTCAAGGATTACTGCTCCTTCGCTCCGGGCGACTTTGGGGTCGTGACCCCCGACTGCGAACGGGGTGTGGCGCAGCTCATCCCGCGGGATTCCAGGTTCCTGGCCTATGGATTCGCCACGACTCGGGACACGTTAGCGCTGAGCGACTGGCTGTTCGAGGCGGACCGGAAAGTGGTGCGCGTGAGCGATCGGGAGGTGACGTTGCGGTGGAGCGCCGAGCGCGCCGGCCGCCGGGTGCGGCTGACCTACCGGTTCCGACCCGGCAGCTATCTGTTCGATGTGGAGGGACAGATCGGCGGCGGCGAGAACGGGCTCGTGACAGTGGAAATCGGGCCCCGGCTCCGCTCGATCGACGCCGACACGACGGCCGATATACGGGCCTACGGGGTTGTCACCAAAGCGCAGGGCACGGAACTACTCAAGTTCGGCTCGCTCGATCCCCTGGAGCGCAAGGACCTGGTTGGCCAGTTCGAATGGGTCGTGATCAAGTCGCGCTACTTCGTGGCGGGGGTTTTCACCATCGAGGAAGGGCAGTCGCGCTTCGGGGGCGCGGTCGCGGTGGGCGGGCCACGCAGCGGAGGGCTGGCCACCGATGTCTACACGCAGGTCTCGCTCCCCGCACCGGCCGGCCGGTTCAGCCATTCGGTCTACGTCGGGCCACAAGAATTCCGGCGCCTCAAGACCATTGGGCACGATTTCGAGGACGTCAATCCCTACGGGTGGTCTTTTGTGCGCCCCATCGTCCGGCCCTTCGCCAACTTCATCGTGCGCATCCTGTTGTGGATGCACGAGGCGATGAACCTGGCCTACGGTTGGGTGCTGATTCTCTTCGGAATCGGGGTGCGGGTGCTGCTCTGGCCACTCAATCAGAAGGCCATGCGCTCCAGCACGGCGATGCAGGCCATCCAGCCGGAGATGAAGGCGCTGCAGGACCGGTACAAGAAGCAGGACCCGCAACGGCTGCAGCAGGAGATGATGAAGCTGTACCGCGAGCACGGTGTCAATCCGCTGGGTGGTTGTCTCCCGATGCTGATCCCGATGCCGGTTCTCTTCGCCCTCTTCTTCGTGTTTGCCAACACGATCGAGTTCCGCGGCGTGAGCTTTCTCTGGCTGTCGGACCTGTCGGGGCCGGATAAATACTACATCGTGCCCGTCATCATGGGTGCCTCGATGTTTGCGCTCATGAAGCTGGGGCAGCGGGGCGTGCCGCCCAATCCCCAGATGAAGATGATGGCCTACATGATGCCGCCCCTGATGACGTTCATGTTCCTGCGGTTCGCGGCGGGCCTGAACCTCTATTACACCGTGAGCAACATCGCGAGCCTGCCGCAGCAGTGGTTGATCAGCAATGAGCGGATCAGGCGCATGGGTGAGCGAGCGAAGCTCCGCTCGGTAGAGGTGAAAGGCCAGAAGCGGAAGGGGCGGAAACAGAAGGGGTGAACGCCGCCCGGGCTGATTGAGCGTATGCTGTCCGACGTCATCGCGGCCCTCGCCACGCCGGCGGGCCGTTCCGCTCTTGCGCTGATTCGGGTCTCGGGCGAGGGGGCGCACACGGTCGCGGGGACGGTGCTGTCACCGTTCCAGCGGGAGCCGCCGCGTATGGCGCGGCGGACCCGCGCGATCAATCCCCAGACCAAGGAACTCCTCGACGAGGTGCTCTACACGGTATTCGCGGCGCCCGCCTCGTATACCGGGCAGGATCTGGTCGAGATCGGCGTTCACGGAGGCCTGCTGGCCCCGGCGGAGGTGTTGGGGGCGCTGTTTGCCGCGGGGGCGCGCCAGGCGCTGCCGGGCGAGTTCACCCGGCGCGCGCTGCTCAACGGGAAGGTCGATCTCCTACAGGCCGAGGCGACGGCCGACCTGATTGACGCCAGCGCACCGGCGCAGCGGCGCGCTGCCATCAATCAGCTCGACCGTGGGCTCTCCCAGCGGATCGACGCACTGCGGGACCGCGTCCTGGCGCTCGAGGCCTTGGTGAGCTACGAGATCGATTTTCCCGAGGAGGACAGCGGCCCGGTTCCACCGGAACGGATCGGCGCCGCGCTCGATGAGCTGCGGGCGGCACTCGAGCTGATCCTGCGAACGGCGGGCGAGGGGGAGCGGCTGAGGGACGGTGCTCTCTGTGTCATAGCGGGGATCCCCAACGCCGGGAAGTCGTCGCTCTTCAACGCTCTGTTGGGGGTTGATCGCGCGATCGTCACCGAGATCGCTGGGACGACCCGCGATGCCATCGAGGCGCCTGCCACGTGTGGGGGGTTCCCGTTCCGGTTGATCGACACGGCGGGGCTCACCCAGAGTGGGGACCAGGTGGAACGGCTCGGCGTAGAGGTGAGCCGGCGCTACCTAGCGGCAGCCGACGTGGTGCTCTACTGCGCGGAAGCGGGGCGGGAGATGGACGACGAGGAGCGCCGGTTCCTGGAGACGGTGGCGGCACCGCTGGTCATCGTGCGAACGAAGATCGACCGGACGGGGGAGCGACGTTGGGACAGGCAGAGGGAGGTCGGCGTGTCGGCGCTCACGGGTGAGGGGTTAGCGGAGCTGCGTGAGGAGCTGGCGCGTGTGGCCTTCACCCGGCTGTCGTGCTCGGCGGACGTGGAACCGGTCGTCACGCGGGAACGGCACCGTGTGGCGCTGAGCCGGGCCCTCGAGGAGGTGAATGCGTTCGGGGTGGCGCGGGAGCGTGGTCTCGAGGGCGCGGTGGCAGCGACCCATCTCCGCGCAGCGGTCACCGCGCTCGAGGACGTGATCGGGCTGGTCACGACCGACGACGTGCTCGATTCGGTGTTCTCGACCTTCTGTATCGGAAAGTGACGCCGCTCAGGTAAGCTCCGACTCGGTGGTCGCCCGCCAGACCTCGTCCGCGAGCCACTCAAGCCGCTGCTGGGCGTAGTCGACTTCCTCCGGGGTCATCTCGTGCACCGTTCGCGCTACGGCGCGCACGTGCTCCACCAACTCGTCGAGCGTTTCCCGTAACGGCCGGTTGGTTCGGCGGTCTTCCGGTATCGGTGGCTTGGTCCGCGGTGATCGGTTGGGCATCAGGCGGTTTGGGCTCCGGACGCGCTCACATCGAGCCGGTCGATCTCGTGCGCGTCCATACGGAGTGCCGCGGCGATTCCCTGAACGGCAACCGCCGACTCGACCATGCGACGGCCGAGATAGTAACCAGATCGCTCCGGTATGACCTTGCCGGCCACCAGCCGCTGCGCCGGACTCATGCCGCCCGAGAGGTAGCGGAGCCGCAGGCCCAATCCACGCTCGTCGAGCTCGGTGCGGATCGCATGCCGCAAGAACGCGTCGAGTTCCCGCAGCCTCCGATATTGGCGACGGCTGTATCCCAGATAATCCCACGGATCGAACCCGGACGCCACCGCCTCGGCACCGGCGACCGCCAATCCCTCGTTGACGAGCATCTCGCGCAGTGTCGCCCGGCTGCCGCTCTCCCAGTAATCGTACGATCCGTTGCAGCCGGCCACGATCCGCGCCATCTCAGCCCGGCTCGTCGGTGAGGTGTAGCGGACCGTGTGTGCCACCTCATGGGCGATCCACAACGGGATCAGCCGCGGTGGGAGGCCGAGCCCGTAGGTCTCGGGATTGGGTCTTCCGGTGAAGTGCTCGAGACACACGAATGCGATGCCCCGGCCCGCCACCACTAGCTCGCCGGCGTTGGCGGCGCCGACACCAACGGTGAGGTAGACATCGACCGGCCGCTCGATCTCGAACGTGCTCTCGCAGGCGCGCAGCGCCTCATCGGCCATCCCTACGACATCGACTTCCCGCAACAAGCGGGTCAGGTCGTGCCGCCCGGCCGCAAGCGTCCGGCGCATGACGTCTTCGGCGTGCGGGCTGTCGAGATCGAGCACGTAGTTGTGCCAGTAGGCTGCGAGGACCAGACGATGTTCGTCGAGATACTTCCGGTACGCCTCTAGAGGATCCTGCGCGTCGAGCGCAGCGAAGAATTCGGGAACAAGGTTGACGACCATGGAAGCGCCACGAATTTGTGCCACAACGTGGAACCTGACAACCCCTGATCCGGCGCGCCTATCTCATGATAGCCTCCAGCGTGGCCGCACCGGCGGGCGAATAGCCGTAGAACACGATCTCCTCGAGTTCGGCCGCGTGGGGGGACTCGCGGATTGCCGCCAGCATAATCTGCGCCGACTCGCGGAGATCGAATCCGCCTACTCCCGATCCGAGAACCGGCATCGCGATGCGCTTGAGTTCGTGCGCCGCTGCCAATGCTAGCGAGGCGGCCGTAGAGTTCCGGATCGTGTCGCTGGAGACCGGCTCGTCGCCCATCGCGGCAGCGTGAATCACATGCCGTACGGCCAAGTCGCCAGCGCCGGTGATCGCGGCTTCGCCTACCGCGATCGGGCCGTGTCGGTCGCACTCTTCCTGGATCGACGGACCGCCCGCGCGGCGGATGGCCCCGGCGACGCCGGCACCGAGGACGAGATGGTTGTTTGCCGCGTTGACGACGGCGTCGCCTTGGAAGGTGGTGATGTCGCCCTGCCGAACGGTGATGCGGAGCACGTCAGTGCTTGCGCATCTGCCGGCTCATGTCGTCGAGGAACCGGCGCTCGGCCGCGGTCAGGGACGAGAGACCGTGCTGCGAGATCTTGTCGAGTACCCGATCCATTTCCTCGGAGATCTCCTCGTGCGTGGGCCCGCTCGGTGGCTGCGGCGGTTCGGCCGGATGTTCCTCTTCCGCCTTGGCGGCGAGTCGGTGAACCAACACCGGTGTCTCGGGCAGGCTGCTCACCGCCGATCGGGCCCGGCGCTCGACCAGATCCTCGCCCTTGAGGTAGAGCAGGCCGAAGAGGAACCCGCCGAGATGCGCCAGATGCGCGATACCGTCATTGATGCCCAGCACCAACGGGACCAGGTCCAGCACCACCAGGAACCCGACCAGGTATCTGACCGGCACGGGGAACGGCAGCGGAAAGACGAAGATACGCGCGTGGGGCCAGTACATCGCGAATGCCAGTGCCACCCCGAAGACGGCCGCCGACGCCCCGATGAACGGCGCGACGTGCATGAACAGCGACAGGCCGAACGCCAGGACCGGGCCGCCGAGCCCGCAGAGCAGGTAGTATCTAGCGAACGCCACGCCACCCATTCTTCGCTCCACGCCGGGACCGAAGAAGAACAGCATCAGCATGTTGAAGGCGAGGTGCAGGAACCCGGCGTGGACGAACATGTAGGTTAGGAACGTCCACGGTCGTGCGGCGGCGTCGAGCGGGCTGAACGCGAAGATGTCGCCGAACCACGCCCCCGTGAACACGGTAATCGAGAGCAAATACACTACCGCGTTGGCCGCCAGCAGGCGGCGTACCCACGGGGTGAGCTGGAACGGAGATGGCGACACCGAGCGCATACCTACTTTACTCCCTCAGGGCTGAACTTTGTTCCTTGGGCCCGATCGCGCCAGGGCGAGCCGGCAGATGGTGTCGCACAGTTCGGTGAACCCAATCCCGGCGGCGGCGGCCGACTGAGGCAGGAGGCTCGTGGCGGTGAGCCCGGGGAGGGTGTTTGCTTCCAGGCAATGGGCCGTCCCGTCCGCTCCCATGCGGAAGTCCACGCGCGAGAAATCGCGCAGCTTGAGCGAACGGTGCACGGCGAGCGCGAGCGCCTGGAGCCGGGCGGCGCGCTCGTCCGAGATGCGCGCCGGGAAGATCTCCTCGGTCATCCCGGGTGTGTACTTGCACTCGTAGTCGAAGATCTCGTGCCGGGGGATGATCTCGCCGACCGCGAGGGCGCGATCGGCGAGGATGCCGACCGTATATTCCGGCCCGTCCAGATACGCTTCGAACATCACCTCATCGTCGTATTCATGCGCGGTGGCAATCGCCGCCTCGACATCGTCGAGCAAGCGCACCACGGTGAGTCCCACCGTCGACCCCGCCTTGACGGGCTTGACCACTAGCGGGAGGCCCAGCCCGGCAACCTCGGTGGGGCCAGCCGGCCAGGTCGCCCAGTCGGGTGTGGGCACACCGGCGGCCCGGAACAGCCGTTTGGCTATGTCCTTGTCCATCGCGAGCGCGCTCCCCAGTACGCCGCTGCCCACGTAGGTGATACCGGCCGAGTCGAGCAGTGCCTGCAGCTCTCCGCCTTCACCCTGCCGGCCGTGGAGGACGGGAAGCACCAGGTCAGCGTCGCGCACGACCGGGATCTCGACCAGAGTCGCGCCGAGTTCCGACGCCGCCAGCGCCCGCAATTCCTCCAGGCTCGGCGGGTGCGTGCCCACGGTGGGGGCGAGGTAGCGCGCTTCGGCGGTGGGGGACATCTCGCCGGACGCCGTGTCAACCACTGTGACCGTGTAGCCTGCCTCACGCAGGGCAGCCACCACCTGCGCCGCGCCGGCGAAGGCGACGTTCCGTTCAGGGGTTGTCCCCCCGGTCACGACGGTGACGCGCGTCACGCCGGCCGGTAGACCACGCGGTACTCGGGCATCTCCCACAGCGTCACCTCCACCACCTCGGCCGCCGGCGCCACAGCGGCGAGCCGGGCCGCGACCCGCTCGCATACGACGCGGGCGATCGTCTCGGCCGTCGGAGGAGACTCGGCGAAAGGCTCGAGTTCGTTGAGGTAGCGGTGCTCGAAATCATGCACCGATTCGCTCGCCACGGTGGCCAGCATGCGAAAATCGACGCCCATTCCTGCCGCGTCCAGATCATCCTGCTGAACGCGCACCGTCACCTGCACCCGCCAGTTGTGACCGTGCATCCGCTCGCACATGTCCACGCCGGGCAGCGTGTGCGCCGCCGAGAACCTCGCCTCGGCCGATAACAGGTAGTGCCCCATCCTAGTGGATTCCCTGGACGACGTGCAACACGTCGTAGCGCGTGATGATCCCGGTGAGTTCGCCGCCCGCCCGTATCAGCACGGCGGGAACCGCACGCGACAGGAGTCTGCTGAAGCGCTCCAGCGCCAGGTCAGAATCGACCACCGGGAACGGCGCCTCCATGACGTCGCGTACCGGCCGCTCCAGCAGCGCGGGCTCGCCGATCGCCTGGGCCATGAGCGAACCTTCCGATACCGCACCCACACAGTCGCCCGTCTCGACCACGGGCAGCTGCGAGATGTTGTACGTGCTCATGAGGTTCAACGCCTGCCGGACCGTGTGGGCCGGGCCGACCGTCACCAGTTCCGGTCCGCCGTTCCCCTTGGCCTGGAGCAAGGAGCTGGCCGTGACACGCTCTTCCTCGAGCAGCTGGTTCTCGCGCATCCATTCGTCGTTGAACAGCTTGGACAAATAGCGCTCGCCCGTATCGGCGAGCAGCACGACGACGCACGCCTTGGGATCGTCAACCCGACGCGCCACTTCGAGCGCCACGTGGACGTTGAGGCCCGACGATCCGCCCACGAAGAGTCCTTCCTCGCGCACTACGCGCCGTGCCAACTTGAACGCATCGGCGTCGCTCACCGTGTAGAACTCGTCGACGTACTCGTACTGCAAGGTGTCGGGAATCTTGTCGCCGCCGATCCCCTCGATCTTGTACGGGCGCCCCTCGGACGTGGTGTGTGAGCGGGCGTACTCGGCGTAGATCGAACCTTCCGGGTCGCCGGCGATGATGCGTATGGCGGGGTTTTTCTCCTTGAGAAACCGGCCCACCCCGCTGACGGTACCGCCGGTCCCGGCGGCCGCCACGAAATGCGTGACCCGACCCTCGGTCTGCTCCCAGATCTCCGGGCCGGTCGTCGCGTAATGGGCGTCGGGATTGACCTGATTGTAGAACTGGTTCGCGAGGACCGAGTTGGGCGTCGCGCTGACGATCGCCTTGGCTTTCATCACGTAGTTATCGGGATGGTCGGGCGGTACGGCGGTGGGCGTAATGATCACCTCGGCGCCGAAAGCCTTCAGTAACCGCACCTTCTCGCTCGACATCTTGTCGGGCATCGTGAAGATGCAGCGATAGCCCTTGAGCGCCGCCGCCAGCGCCAGCCCCACCCCCGTGTTGCCCGAGGTTCCCTCGACGATCACTCCGCCGGGCTTCAACTCGCCGCGGCGCTCGGCATCCTCGATGATGGCGAGGCCGATCCGGTCCTTGACCGAGCCACCGGGGTTGAAGAACTCCGCCTTGCCGTAGACCGGGGTGCGGATCCCTGCCGTGACCCGCGTGAGTCGGATCAGCGGCGTCCAGCCGATCGTATCCAGGACCGATTCGTAGGGTCGCATGTGTGGCGGCATCAGAGTTGACCTCCCGGACCGGCCCCTTCGGGGTGCCGGAAGTGGACCGGTTGCAGGAACCCGGTGGCGACCGGCGTGCCGTTCCGACGCGCGGGCGCGAAGCGCATGGCGGCTACCGCGCCCAACGCCGCCGAATCGAGCGCGGGATGCCCGCTGCGTTCCGCGATGCGCGTCGAATCGGGCAACACCACACCGTGCTCATCGATGTACAGCCGTAACACCACTGTGCCTTCCGTCTTCAGTTCGTAGAGATCGGGCGGGTAACGCACGGGCGTCTCGGCATTGATCACCACCGGCGGCTCGAAGGCCGGCGTAGGCGCCGCGCTTCCAGTTTCGGTATCGACCGACCGTGGCTGGTCAGCGGCACACGCCGCCAACAGTGTTGCCGCCACGATCACCGGGAGATCGTGTCTCACCTGTCACCTGCCTGACGCTTGAGATCCGCGAGACGGGCCAGCGCCTCGATCGGGGTCATCGCGTTCGGGTCGAGGGTGCGGAGTTCTTCGAGCACCGGATGTGTCGTCTCGAACAGCGCGAGCTGGGACGCGTCAGGCGGCGCCGGCGGCGCGGCGCCGGCCACGTGATGCCCGGCCTCGAGCAATGAGAGCAGCTCGGTGGCCCGCCGCACGACGTCTCCCGGCAGCCCGGCAATCCGCCCGACGTGGATCCCGTACGACCGGTCGGCACCGCCCGGTTCAAGCCGGTACAGGAATACGACCTCGTCGCCCGACTCCCGGGCCGACACGTTGAAGTTGCGGGCGTGTTGCAGCTCCTCGGTGAGCTGCGTCAGCTCATGATAATGTGTCGCGAAGATAGTCTTGCACCCTATGACGTCGTGGAGGAACTCGGTGACCGCCCACGCGATCGCCACCCCATCGTACGTGGACGTGCCGCGGCCGATCTCGTCCAGCAGCACCAGGCTCCTCGAGGTGGCGGTGTTGAGGATCGCGCTCGTCTCGCTCATCTCTACCATGAACGTCGACCGACCGCGCCCGAGATCGTCGCTCGCACCCACGCGCGTGAAGACCCGATCCACGACCCCGAGCGTCGCCCGTGACGCGGGCACGAACGCACCCGCCTGGGTCATGATGACGGCGAGCCCCACCTGACGGAGCACGGTGGATTTCCCCGCCATGTTGGGCCCGGTCAGCAGCATCACCCGTCCGGCCTCGTCGAGCCGAACGTCGTTGGGAATGAATTTCCCCGCCGGGAGCATCCGCTCCACCACAGGATGGCGGTTGTCACGCAGATCCAGCTCGAATCCGTCGGTTACCTCCGGGCGCACGTATGATTCACGTACCGCCGTCTCGGCCAGCCCGGCGTGCACGTCGAGCGTCGCCGTATCGCGTGCCGTCTCCTGGATGCGCTCGAGCCGTTTCCCGACCTCGTCGCACAGGATGCCCACCAGCTCGCGCTCGCGCTCCAGCACACGTTCTTCGGCCCCGAGAACCTTCGCCTCGTACTCCTTCAGCTCCGGTGTCACGTACCGTTCGGCACCGGTCAGTGTTTGGCGCCGTTCGTAGTGCGCCGGTACGGCGTCGCGATGCTTCTTGGTGACCTCGAGGTAGTAGCCGAAGACGCGGTTGTATCCCACCTTGAGCGAGCCGATCCCGGTACGCTCGCGCTCGCGCGCCTGGAGACCCGCGATGTATCGCTTTCCGCCATCACGCAAGTCGCGCTGCTCGTCCAGTTCCGCGTCACCTCCGGCCCGAATGGTGTCGCCGTTGCCGAGGGCCGCGGGTGGCTGGTCGGTGAGCATATGCGCCAGCCGCTCGCCGAGATCGGTGAGGAGATCGAACCCTTCGGCCAGCCCCTCCAACTCGCCGCTTCCCTCGCGCCCGTCGAGCACATCGAGGGCGCTCTTGACGTCGGGGAGATGCTGGATGGAATCGCGCAGGGCGCCCAGATCGCGCGGTGTGGCGCGTCGCGCCGCGGCACGGCCAGCCAGTCGCTCGGTGTCGCGGAGCCCGTTGAGAGCGTCACGCAGTCGCTCGCGGCCGCGTTGATCGTGATACAGCACCTCGACCGCGTCGAGCCGTGCCCGGATGGTCGCTACGTCGCGTACCGGGGCGAGGAGACGCTGGCGCAAGAGCCGCGCTCCCATGGGCGTGACCGTTCGATCGATGACGGACAGGAGTGTCGGCGCGTCAGCGCCGCTCTGGAGCGGCTCGACGATCTCGAGGTTCCGCCGCGTCATCTCGTCGAGCGCCATTGTCGCTCCCGACCGGATGACGACGGGCCGCGCGAGCTGCGGCAGACCGGCCGGCTGCAGCTCGCGGATGTAGGCTAGCAGTGCGGCTGCCGCCGCGAGTGCCGCCCGGTCGGTAGCGGCGATGCCGAGACCGTCCAGCGTCGCCAGCGCGAAACGCCGCTCGATCTCCGCAGCCCCGAGAGACGGCTCGAACTCCCACGCCTCGCGCCGGGTCCGCATCACGTGAGTCGGCAACCCGATGGGTTCATCGCCTTCCGCAAGGACCACCTCGCGTGGCTCCAGCCGGGCCAGCACCGCCCCGAGGTCCGCGGCGGCAACGGTTTCCAGCCGGAACTCGCCGGTCGAGACGTCTATTGCCGCGATCCCCGAGGGATCACCGGGGGCTATCGCCACGAGAAAATTGTTGCGCACGCCTTCCAGCATGTCGCCGGCGATGACGGCACCGGGTGTCACGGTCTCGACGACCTCGCGGCGGACGACCCCTTTCGCGGTCTTGGGATCCTCGACCTGCTCGCAGATCGCCACGCGGTGACCGCGGGCCACGAGCCTGCGCACGTATTCGGTGGCAGCCTTGACCGGAACGCCGGCCAGGGGGACGTTGCCCGCACCGCCGTTGTTGCGTGACGTGAGCGTCAGCCCCAGCTCGCGCGATGCGAGATGGGCATCCTCGAAGAACATTTCGTAGAAATCGCCCATTCGGAAAAACAGGATCGCATCGGCATGCCGCGCCTTGATGGCGCGGTACTGCTGCATGAGCGGCGTCTCCGCCGGACGCCGTGGTGCCTGCCGGCTCACGGCTCCCCCACTACGAAGGGCGAGCCGCCCACCTTGCGTCGGATCTCGGCCTGGAGCCGGCGCGCTTCCCGGCGCGTGCGTAACCGGCCGACCCGCACCTTGAACAGTCCGTCGGCGTCGCGCATCACGCGCGGCTCGAAACCCGCCCGGCGCAGCGACCGCATGGCCTCGTCGGCGGCGGCCGCGGTCCGGACAGCGACCACCTGCACCGCGAAGACCGTATCACGGGCTACGGCGGCACCCTGGGTCGTGTCGGCCGCGGCGGTGTCGGCCTGCGCCACCGCGCTACAGCGTTGCAGATAGAAGCTCGCGCGGTTGGCCAGCTCGACATCGTCGCCCGCATCGGCGGCCGCGGTGTTGAGGAACGCGCATGCGCCGTCCACGTCCCCCTGCTCCAGCCGCACCCGCGCCGCCCAAAAAGCCGCCGCGGCCCTCACATCGCTGAACGGATAGTCATCCAGCACGCGCTCGGCGAACCGTCCCGCCTGCGCGTATTCGCCGGCCGCGAACCGCAGTTGCGCGATCCGCAGCAATGCCTGGTCGGCCCAACTCGACTGGGAGTATTCCACGCTCAAGCGACGCAGGGCGGCGATGGCGCTCTCCATGTCACCCGCTACGACCGCCGAGACGTAGAGTGTTTCGGGATAGAGTGAATCGCCCGAGGCGAGCCGCGCCAGCCGCGCCCGCACGAGCGCGCGGGCCGAGTCACCCTGCCCTTCGGTGATCAGCCGGAGCGCCATTGCCAAGCTCGAGTCGGTGGGCGCCTGCGCCGCGAGCGGCGCGGCGGTCGCGAGCGCGATGAGCAACACCAGACGCTTCACGCCGCCTCCCGCGCGGCGAGCCGGAGCAGCAGGTTCTTCACGATGCCGCCATCGTCGCTGATCGTGGTGGATTTCAGCTGTCTATCGGCGTCGTACGCGGCGGCCAGCGCGCTGTCCAGCTCGCGTGCGGTCCAGTGCCCGGCCGCTTTCGTCCAGTTGGACGCTTCGAGCCCCCAGCGGCGCAGCCGTGGCAGACGGGCTGCCTGGATGCCCCGGTAGACCGCCCGCTCGACCTGGGTGGGGGGCGTGCCGTCATCGAGCATCGCTCGGGCGAGCCGCGTGCCGACGAGCGCGGTCCCCAAGCTCATGAGCATCTGCACCCCCGTCACCCCCGCCCGGGCCAGAACGACGTCCAGCACCGAGATTGCCCGCCCGGCATCGCGCGCCAGCACGGTATCCACCCAATCGTGCATCGTCTCGCCCCGCCGCACGCCCACGAACGTCGCGATGTCGGCGGCCGAGACCGCCCGGTCATCGGGCACGGCGGCAGCCAGTTTCTCGACCTCGCTGGCCAGATAAGACAGCTCACCCCCGACCGCCGCGATCAGGTGATCGGCCGCATCGGCTTCCAGATGCAGGCTCACGCGCTCGGCACGCCGGATCAGCCAGCGCCTGATCTGCGCCGGCTTCAACTCTCCTATGGCGACATGCGTGGTGCGCGCGGAGAGCGCGGTGCTCGGTTTCTGGTCGCCGCTCTGGGTCAGGATCAGGACGGTCGTCGGTGACGGATTCTCCAGATACCGGTGCAACACCTCCCAGACCTTGGCGTTCTTGCGCCACTGGTCGATCCCGCGAACGACCACGACACGCCGCTCGGCCAGCATGGGCGGAGTCTCGATCAGGGCGTGCAGCGTCTCGCCGTTCAGATCGCCGGCCGAGCGCACATCGTAGTTGAAATCGCGGTCGGCCGGATCGAGCGCGGCGTCGGTGATGGCGGCGACCAACTCGTCCTTGAGCACGTCAGCGGCGCCGGTCAGGTAGTACGTCGGCGATATCTCATGACGCCGCAACGCGCCGTACGTTTTCTGAAGAGTGAGATCCGCCATAGATAAGCGGAAATTACCGACCGCGCTGACCCTTTGAAAGTGACGCGGCTAGCGCGAGAAGACGAGCAGGGTGCCGAGCGGGGCCTGTGAGCTGTGGAACTCGAGTGTCGAACGGCCGAACGCCGGTATCGTCACGTCCACCGGGACGGGTTCCGGCACCACGTCGAGCGAGTCGGGAAACGCTGCCGGTTGCGCCCGCGCCGCCATGACCGGCTCGGCTTCCGGGTGCGTCAGGCCCTCGATCAGGAACAGACCCAGGGCGGCCGCCAAGAGGAACGCCGCCGCAAGCCCAGCATGGGTGGGTGCTATGGGGTCGCCGATCGCCACCTCGGACTGGAGGCGCTGCCGCAGACCTGCCCGGAACCCGGGCGACGGTTCGATTCGGGGAGACTCCCTGAGCGCCGCGACACCCCGCTCCCAAAGCTCGACCCAGCGTGCGCAGCCGCGGCAGTTACGGCGGTGAGCCTCGAGCCGACGGACCAGCCGCGCATCGCGCAGCCACCCGTCGTGTACCTCCGAGTAACGCTTCAGGAATTCGGAACAGTTCATGTAATCGATGATGGAAACCGGCGAGTTCTACCCCGAAACCGGGCGATGTTCCAACTTGGACGGGTGCGGCGACGGCCAGGCGGGCTCTCGAGCCGCCTGGCCGCGGGTCGGCCGTATGGCCGGGGCGCTAGTTCCGGGTCGGGGAGCGCTAGTCCACCAGAGGCTCGATGATCTGCGCGAATCGATGCCGCGCCCGGTTCAGCCTGCTCTTTACCGTCCCCAGGTTGCAATCGGTGATCTCGGCGATCTCCTCGTAGGTCTTCCCCTCGAGTTCCCGAAGCACGAAGACGATCCGGTGGTGCTCCGGCAGCTGTGCGACCGCCCACTCGACCAGCTCCCGCAGGTGCCGTTTCCGGAACAGGTCGTCCGGCCGGTAGTGAGGGTCCTCGAACTGGAGCGGCCGGTGGTCGGATTCCCAGTTCTTCTTGATGGTCTGGAACAGGACCAGCGGGTTGCGGGAACGGTTCCGCAGCTCGTTCTTCGCGAGGTTGGACGCGATCGTATAGATCCACGTCGAGAACTTCTTGGTCTGATCGAACCGATGCAGGTGCCGGTGCACCCGGATGAAGACCTCTTGCACGAGGTCCTCCGCCCGTTCCCGGTCGCCGATGGTGCGGAACACGAAGTTCAGTAATCGCCGCTGGTAGCGTTCGACGAGTTCGTCGAACGCCCGGACCTCGCCTGCCAGATACGCGGCCACTACCTGTGAGTCGCCGAGTGTGCGGACGGACGGCGCGGCGCTGGCCAGGGGCGGGGGCGGGGGCGCTGCTCTGATCCCTGTGCTCATCGTGGCTCCTTGGGGCGCCCCACGTGGGAGCGTCCGCGATTCAGACGGATAGAGTTCGATATACCCGGTCTCCTTTGGTCAGAAGTCACAACCCGCAACATTCGTACCCCAGGTAACCTGCCCGGGAGAAGAATCTTAACCGTTTGCTAATGAAGTATTTAACCCCATCTGACAGGGAAACGCACGGGGCCGCCCGCGAGTTCCCTGCGTCACCTTGGGAGGACAGGAGGTAGCTACAGGTCGAGGCGAAAGCCGGCTACGTAGAGGAGTGCGGCGATCGATTTCCCATCTACGATCTCGCCGTCGCGGATCATCTCCAGCACCCGCGACAGGGGAAGTGCCCGGACCTCGATCATCTCGTCGGGCTGGAGGTCGGCCGGGCCCGCCGTGATTCCGGTGGCGAGAAAGATGTGGATCCGCTCGTCGGTGAATCCCGGTGTGGTATAGATCGTCGTGAGGTGCTGGATGTGCCGCGCCTCGGCGCCGGTCTCCTCGCGCAACTCGCGGCTGGCGCATGCGGCGGGGTCTTCGCCCGCCTCTAGCACGCCGGCGGGGATCTCCCAGATCATCCCGCCCGCGGCATAACGGTACTGCCGCAGCAGGAGCACTTGCGGATCCTCGGAATCGGGTTCGGAGAGGAGGGGTACGACGGCCGCCGCGCCGGGATGACGGACCATTTCCAGCTCGACCTTCTTCCCGTTCGGCATCCGTACCGTATCGATGTCCACCTTGAGCAGGCGGCCGGCGTAGGCGCGGCGGGAATCCAGCTTCTCTGCTTTCACTTTTCACACTTCACTTTTCACTCTCGGCTCTCACCGCGCCGTCACGTTTCGCGCACAAACACGAGCATCAGCCTCGATGGGCTGAGAGCCGTCTGCGAGTAGAAATGCCAGCCGGTGCGCTCACGCTCGTTCAGGAGATCGGTCAGCGTCTCCTCGTCGCTCTGGCTGCGTCCTTGAAGCTTGGCGATGACGACCTGGTACTGTTTCATCGGTCTCGCGGTCATTGTGTTCCGAAGAGCCGGTCGCCGGCGTCGCCGAGGCCGGGGAGGATGTACCCCACCGAATTCAGCTCGCGGTCCAGCGCCGCCGTATAGATCGGTACGTCGGCGTGCGCCCGTTCCATGCGCTCGACGCCCTCCGGCGCCGCCACGAGGCACAGGAACCGCACACGGGTGGCGCCCGCGGTCTTGAGTGCCGTGACCGCCTGTACCGCCGACCCGCCCGTCGCCAGCATGGGATCGAGCACGAAGAAGATGCGGTCCTCTTCGCTGCCGGGGATCTTGAAGTAGTACTCGACGGGTTCTAGCGTCTCGTGGTCACGGTACAATCCGATGTGCCCGACCCGGGAGTTCGGGATGAGTTGCGTGATCCCGTCCACCATCCCGAGCCCGGCACGCAGGATCGGCACCAGCGCCAGCTTCTTGCCGGCAACCTGCATCCCAACGGTGGACTCGAGCGGCGTCTCGACCGCGATCTCCTCGAGCGGAAGATCCTGCGTGACCTCGTACGCCATGAGCATGGCGATCTCGTTGACCAGCGCCTTGAAGTCGCGCGTCGCGGTCGCGCGGTCTCGCAGCTTGGTGATCTTGTGCTGGATGAGCGGGTGGTCGAGGATGTGGAGATTGCGGAACGTGGGCATGGACGCTATTGCCTCCGGCGCTCGCCGATGGAAGACGTGGCGTCGGTTCCGTGTCCCACCAACACGATCTCTCCACCGTCCGCTCCGCCCATGGTGACCTTCACGATGCCGAACGGGACGTCGGGCGACACCCAGATCTCGCTCGTCACCTGCGCCCGATCCGGCAGGCGCGGCCGGATGTGCAGTGCCCTGTACGTGCCTGCGGGGACCGAGATCGACTCCCAGCCCAACACCTCACCATCACCGCAACCGTGCGCGGCATCGATGGACGGGTTTTCGGGCATCTGGCTGCGCATCATGTCCATGACCTGGGCGGACACGGCCATCGCGGGCTGATCACCCATCTGCATGACCATCCGTTGCACTTGACCGGTGTTGAACGGCCAACCGGGTACGAGCATCTGGACGATCACGTCGCCCATCGTGGTCACCATCTTGTTCTCGAACCAGAAGTGGCGCTCACCGTCCACCTGTTCGGTATCCACCACGGCCTGCGTGATACGGGTCGGCCCCATGGCTATCGCTCCAGGGCCCGTCGCCCCGCGGGTTTCGTATTCGACCCAATCACCTACGGCGACCTCGCTCATCGCCCGGCAGACCTCGGCGGCCTCCTGGGCGGCAAGTGGCGTTGCGCTCAGCGTGGCGACGAGACCGAGAGCGAACATGCGGCACATCAGTGACTCCGTTGTGGAAGGGAGGATTCACCGCCCTAAAAAGTGGCATGGCGCGCCACGCCGTGGAAGGGACACGGGTGCCGAGAAAGTGGTGCTCCACCGTGCGGCTTGAGTTCGCGGCCGGCGCCCGTTAGGCTGATCAATGTCGCTTCAGCAGCCGCCGTGCGGCGGCGCGGCCGGAGCTGATCGCCCCGTCCACGCCCCAGCCATCGTAGGCGGCCCCGGCGAGCTCGATCTGACCCACAGACCGCAATGTCTCCCGGGCGGCGCCTACGTCGGCCGCGTAACGCGGCCCGTAGTCCGGCATCGCTTCCGGCCAGCGGGAGACCCACGCGCCGAGGGGGTCATCTCTGATCCCGAGCAGGGGCGCGAGCAGCTCGACCGCGCGATTCGCCCAGTCGGCCTCCGTGACCCCGACCAGTTCCCCCCGTCCCGGTCTGATCACCGCGCGCAGTAGGACCGCGTCCGCGGGAGCCCGATTGTCGAACTGAGAACTCGAGAAGGCGCACGAGTGGAGCCCCGGCTCCGCAGCTTCGAGCGGGACGGTGAACCCGGCGGCGTCCAGGGGGTGAGCCACGGCCGACCGGGCGAACCCGAGGGTGACGACTACCGTGGCGCGGGCGGAGAGGCGACTCAGCGCGCGTGCCGCCGCCGCATCGACCGGGTGAACCAACCATGCCGCCGGCCGGGGCGGGATGGTGAGCGCGATGGCGTCGGCGGTGAGCGCGGGTCCGATCTCGAGGGAAACAGTCCAAGCGTTGCCGTCCCTCTGAAGCGCCACCGCCCCGTTCCCGCTCCGCAGGTCGGCCTTGCCGGCGAGCGAGCGAACCACAGCGCCGACCAGCGAGTCCATTCCGTCGCGCAGTGAAACCGGGGCTGCCTCTCCTGCGCTGCTACCCGCGGGAAGCCCGAACAACGCCGCCGTGTCTCCCGACTGCACCCGGTCCAGCGCGCCGTTCAGGAGAACGAGCATGGGCAGGTCCCGCCGCTCCACCAGATCTCGGCCGAGTCCTAGATCGTGCGCCCATTCGGGGCAGAGATCACCCGATGGGTCGAGGGTCGCCGCGCCGTCTTCGATCAGGAACCCCGCGTCCCGCGTGGTCCGGATCTGCCCGCCGAGCCGGTCCGCCGTCTCCAGGAGAACCACGTCGGCCCCATGAGCGACGAGTTCGGTCGTACAGGCAAGGCCGGCGAGCCCACCGCCGGTGACCACGACCTTCATCCGCTATTGACCTCGACCGGAACGGCGTTGTGCGGTTGACATGGGAACCATAAATAGAACTGTCACCGACCGCCGCCGCGAGGGCAATGCCCACGGCGTTCCTGTGACCGCAGATCGTAAATCAGCCCGGGCAGTATCGTGCGCACGGCATTCGCCGGCGCCACGATCGTCTTCGGTATCGCCGGCATCGCGTTGGGCGAGGCGCGGGCGCTCGTCGCGGCAGGAACGTTGGGGCTCATCTGGACGGTGTGTGACATCCTGTGGGAGCGGGTCCTCGCCCCGTTCGGCGATTGGGCCGCCCGCAGCTTCACCGAAGGCGGCGTCGGCATGTCCGCTACGCCGCACTGGCGTGAGCTGGGACGACGGGCCGTTAGCACCTGAGCGGGCGCTGCCCCGGGGTTGGGGAGCCGCCTCGGGATGGGTATAATTCCCCGCCGTTAGAGGCCAGGTAGCTCAGTTGGTAGAGCAGCGGACTGAAAATCCGCGTGTCGGCAGTTCGATTCTGCCCCTGGCCATTTCCCCAAGCAACAACTGTGTAACCACTTGACCCGACTCGCGAGCGTCAGGGATTTTCCGGCGACGCCGCGAAGCTGGCTGCTACCCCTTCGAGCCGCACGCGGGGCAGGATCACGTCCTGGAACCGAGGCGTGTCCCAGATCGGGGCCAGGATGGGGTCCCAGATGTCGTATTGGACGCGGAACGGCATGGCGAAGACCATCTCCTCGAGCGCGTCCAGCGCTCGATCGGGCTCCCCGAGCAACACCAGCGCCTGAGGCCAACCTCGTCCCGCGCTCTTCGGTAAGAGCGCCGGATCCCCGGCCTCCAGAGCCTCGCCCATCTGGCGGTAACCGGCGGGGTCGGGCAGGTAGGAAGCAAAGCGATCGATCGCTTCCCGGTATCGCCCGTCGAACAGCATCAGGTTGGCCAGGACGGTGCGGAGGAAGTGCATGTCTCCGGCCGTGTCGATCGCGAGCCCTTCCTCTAACATCGCTTCGGCCTCTTCGGCGCGGCCGTTCACGTATAGCATGAAACCGTGGATATCCAGACGGATGGGCGCCCGGTCGAGGGCCAGCGCCCGACCGGTCTCCCGCAGCGACTCGTCCATGCGCCCCATACCCCAGAGCAGCTCCGCATATTGTGTGTGGGCCTCCTCGTTGTCCGGATCGAACTCCAGCGCCCGGAGGAACTCCCGCTCGCCGTTCTCCCATTCCCACCGGTCACGGTGGACGCCACCAAGAGCCACCCGGGCCGATGCGTTCCGATGGTCTAGGTCGAGCGCGCGGTGGGCCGCTGTCTCCGCCGCGGCGAGACTACCTGCCCACACCACGGAGTCCGTGGACACTCTCCCCAGCCCCGTGTAGAGCGGGCTTATGGCCAGGCTCTCAGCTAGCCCAGCCCACGCCGGCGCCCACATGGAGTCCCTCGCGATGGATGCTTCGAAGAGGCGCACTGCCTCCCCGATGCCGGGGCCCCGCCGGCGCATCGCCGCCCGTCCTCTCAGGTACACGTCGTACGCATCCATGTCGAGCGTGGGGGAGACGAGCGCCTCCTGGCTCAGCCCGAGGGGAACGCGTAGTGCCTCGATGATTGCTTCGGCGATCTCCGTCTGGATGGCGAAGATCTTCTCGAGCCGGCGATTGTATGTCTGCGACCACAGGCGAAATCCGTTCGAGGCGCTCACGAGCTCGACACTGATGCGCAACTGATCCCCGTCTTTCCGGACGCTGCCGTCGAGGAGGTACGCCACCCCGAGCTCCTCACCAACCTGCCGCAGGTCCACGCCCCGGCCCTTATACATGAATGCGGACGACCGGGCCGCTACTCGGAGGCCACGGATCTTGGACAGCACGGTGAGGATTTCCTCCGAGATGCCATCGCTGAAGTACTCCTGGTCGCGTTCCGGGCTCATGTCGGCAAAGGGGAGCACCGCGATCGCGGGGCGGGGATCCTCGGCCAGATCCAGATAGGTCAGGTCGGATCGCGTGGTGGTCGCTCCCGTCAAATCCCCTGTCGAGGTTTGACCGCCGCCCCGTCCAAAAAGCGCCCATGCGAGTACGGCCACCGCTGCTACGGGAACGGCGATTCGAGCGGTGCGTGACCATGGAGAAGGTGTCGTCACCTCCCCCACAGAAGCGACCGGAGCCTTGGCGACGAGTGCGTCTGCGAACTCCTTGGTGTTCTTGAAACGATCGGCCGGCACTTTGGCCAGGGCCTTGTCCACGGCGGCTTCGATGTGTGCGGGCACGGTGTCACGCAGCGTACGGAGTTTCACCGGCTTCTCGGTGACGACCTGGGCGATGACGGCCTGCACGTTGGACCCAGTGAACGGTGGATCGCCAGCCAGCATCTCGTACAAGACGCAGCCAAGCGCGTAGATGTCGGTCGTGGGTTTGGCGTCGCGGTTACCGGTTGCCTGCTCGGGACTCATGTAGTAGGGCGTACCCAGCGACAGCCCGGTCGCAGTGATGCGGTCGCCAGCCACGAGGTCAACCGCGAGGGCGATACCGAAGTCCGCCACCATGGGTGTGCCCTCGTGCAGCATGATGTTGTCGGGCTTGATGTCCCGATGAATGACGTCGCGGCGGTGTGCATAATCCAGTGCTCCCGCCACCACGCGGGTGATTTCGACTGCTTCCTCAACGGACAGCTGTCGTTCCCGGTCGAGCTTGTCCCGCAGCGACTCGCCTTCGATGAACGGCATCACGTAGTACAGATCCCCGTCCGCCTCACCAGAATCGTAGAGCTGCACGATGTTGGGGTGATGGAGGTTGGCGGTGACCCGGATCTCGTTGAGGAAACGATCCGCTCCAAGCACCGCGGCGAGCTCGGGTAGCAGAACCTTGATGGCCACCTTGCGGTGATGCTTGACGTCGTGGGCGAGATAGACCGTCGCCATGCCACCACGGCCCAACTCCCGCTCAATGGCGTAGCGGTCCGCGAGAGCGGCCTGAAGGCGTTCGAGAGGGTTGTCGGCCACCGCCTGATACTCCTGCAGCGAGTCGGCCTAAGATGGGCGCCCGGGCGCCCCGTGGCTAGGCGTGTCGCTGTCCCGGAATTATCCCGGTACGGAGCGTCGCTGAACGGTATTCAGCGCACATACGATCCGTCGTCGGGACGAACTCCGCGTCGGTGTGTCGTTTGGTGTCGTTGGGTGTCGCTGAGTCCACCCTCGGGTAACGACCTGAAAATCCGCGTGTCGGCAGTTCAATTCTGCCCCTGGCCATTGCCACTCAGCCGGTTCCCTAACCACCAGTACTGGTGCGGGACGTCGCGACATCACCCTCACCCTTCAGGTAAGTCGCTGCACACTCCGCCGCCGCTCTACATTCCTTAACTCAGCTTCAATCGCCAGGAGCGACGATGTCATTCTTCAGGATCGCCTCGCGCGGCCCCGTCCCGCTGGTCATCGCGGTGTTCTGTACCGCGGTGACCCCAACGCACCTCGCTGCCCAGACCCACCGGACCACTGACCCCGTGATCCACCGGATCTGGGAGGCGGGGATGCAGAACTCCCAGACCGAAACGCTGGCCCAGGTCCTGATGGACTCGATCGGCCCCCGGCTCGCGGGCTCGCCCGAGCTTGCCGCGGCACAGGATTGGCTGGTTGCGCTGTATCGGCGCTGGGGCATCACCGTGCGCAAGGAGCGATACGGGACCTGGGAGAGCTGGCGGCAGGGGTACCTGCACGTCGACCTGGTCTCCCCGCGGATACAGACGCTCGAGGCCGAGCTGCTGGCTTGGAGCCCGGGCACCGATGGGCCGGCGGAAGGTGAGGTGCTTCTGCTCGATGCCGCCGCGCTCGGGGAACCGGGGCAGTGGGGTGCGCGTCTCGCCGGCAAGTGGATCCTCGGCAGTCCGCCGGAGCCGATGTGCCGTGCACCGCAGGAATTGGAGCGGAACGCCCGCCCCGAGACGGTGGAACGGCTAGCGGCGGCGCGTGCATCCGCGCGGCAGGACTTCTTGGGCCGGGTACGCGCGCTCGGTGGTAGGGCAGCGGTCCGGTCGCTGGTGGATTCCTCCGGTGCCCTCGGTATGCTCACGAGCAACTGGTCGCGGGGCTGGGGCGTGAACAAGGTCTTCTCGAGTTGGACCCGCGCGGTGCCCGTCCTGGACCTGTCGTGTGAGGACTACGGGATGCTGTATCGCATGGCGGAGCGCGGCCAGCAGCCGAGGATCCGTGTCGACGCTAGCGCCGAGGCGCTTGGCGAGATGCCCCAGTTCAACGTCATCGCGGAAATCAGGGGCAGCGAACTCCCCGACGAGTACGTCGTCCTCTCGGCCCACCTCGACTCCTGGCACGCGGCTACGGGCGCGACCGACAACGGCACCGGCACTATCCTGATGCTCGAGGCCATGCGCATCCTGAAGCAGACCTACCCCGATCCGCGGCGTACCATCATGGTAGGCCACTGGGGCCCCGAGGAAGTGGGTCTCACCGGCTCACGCGCGTTCACCGAAGACCACCCCGACCTGTTGGACGGAATCCAGGTGCTGTTCAATCAGGACAATGGGACCTGGCGCGTCGAGCGGATCGAAGGGCAGGGCTTGCTGTACGCGGGCCAGCACATCGGGCGTTGGATCTCGCTGGTGCCGGACGAGATCAGCGAGCACATCACCTTGGAGTTCCCGGGCGGGCAGAACAACCGCGGCAGCGATCACGTCGCGTTCCTCTGCCATGGGGTACCGGCGTTCCGCCTTCAGTCGGCGTACGACGAGTACCGGCAGTACACGTGGCACACCAACCGCGATACATACGACAAGATCGTGTTCGACGATCTCAAGGAGAACGCCACGCTTGCGGCGATGCTTGCCTACGCGGCGTCGGAAGATCCCGAGCGGGTGCCGCGCGATCGTTCCGTCCTGCCGGTCGATCCGAGGACTGATAAGCCGAGGGGATGGGTGCAGTGCGGCGAGGCGCGAAGGAGTTCCGGCCGGTAGGAGTGCCCTCGTCCGCGCTCAGCCGGTGCGCCGGTCCTTCCCGGTGCGCCGGTCATCGACGCGGCGCTCGGTGCCGGAACGGCGGTCGCGCGGGACCGGCTCGTCCTGCTCGCGGCGCTTGCCCTCGCGGATCGGCTCACCCCTGCGTTCACGTCCTGTCCGCCGGTCCGGATTGTCGGGTTTCGCCGGGGCCACTACGTCCGCCGGTCCGGCGCGCCCCGCCGCTCGTCCGTGCGCCGTTCCGCACCTGCGCGACGGTCGATCGAAACTGCCGCGGTGCTCTTGCGGCGCTGACCCAGCCGCAGCTGGCGGTACCTGCGCTCGGTGCCGGAACGGCGGTCTGTTCCCTGGTACATGTCGCTCCTCCGTTGCTTCGATCCTAGGCGTCGTTCACTCGTCCGACGCGCCTCTCCAGCCGGGGCCGCGCACGACGCGTCCGGGCAGCGCTCCGGTATGCTCGCCATCGTTCAGGACCTGGGTCCCGTTTACGAACACATGCAGGACACCGGTGGCGTACTGATGCGGCTCCCGAAACGTAGCATGATCTTGCATCGTCGTGGGATCGAACACCACCACGTCGGCGAAGTAGCCTGATCGCAGCGACCCGCGGCGCCGGATCCGGAGGTTCTCGGCCGGTAACGCGGTGAGCCGGCGGATGGCCTCTTCGAGTGGGATCACTCCCCGCTCCCTGACGTAGCCGCCGAGCAGGCGCGCGAAGTTGCCGTAGGCCCTCGGGTGCGGATTCGAGAGCAGGAATACGCCTTCGGGCGCCAGGGAACCGGCGTCGGACCCGAAGCTCACCCACGGGAGCGCGATCTGCTTCTCGATGTTCTCTTCCGACATGAGGAAGTATACCGTGCCAACCCGGCTGTCATCCAGGATCACCAGGTCCATCGCGGTCAGTTCCGGCGAGGTCCCCCGCAGCTCGGCCACCTCGGCCAGCGTCTTGCCGGTCAGGTACTTCAACGAGTCCTGCTTGAACCCGACCAACAGCAGCCGGTCGGCTGATCCGGCGGCGAGGTAGAGGTTCTCCCACGCGTCGGTCGGCGTGCGCATCTCCCGCGCGACGCGTCGCCGGACGGCCGGATCGCGCAGCCGCTCCACCCAGGCGTCGTGCCCGCCTTCCTGTACCCAGGGCGGCATCGCGGCGTTGAGCCCCGTGGCACCGGCCGGATAGGTGTACATGTCTGCCGTGATGCGAAGCCCCTCGGCGCGCGCCGCCTCGATCAGCGCGATCGCGTCGTCCATCTTGGGCCAGTTCGCCTCTCCGGCGGCCTTGAGATGATAGATCTCGGCCCGGATGCCCGCCTCGCGCGCCACGATGATCAGTTCCTCGATCCCCTCGAGCAGGCGGTTGGCCTCGCTGCGCATGTGCGAGATGTACATGCCGCCGTACTCGGCCGCGACACGACACAGCTCGATCAGCTCGGGGGTCTTGGCGTAGAACGCGGGTGCGTAGATCAGCGACGACCCGATCCCGAGTGCCCCCTCTTCCATTCCTTGCCGCACGAGCGCGCGCATCCGTTCCAGCTCGTCTGCGCTCGGAGGGCGATCGTCGTAGCCGATCTCGTGGATGCGCAGCGTGGTCGCCCCGATGAACGACGCCACGTTGGGCGAGATGCCGCGGGTGCTCAGGTGCTCCAGATACTCGCCGAGCGTGGTCCAGGGGATGGCGAACTCGATGTCGCCCTGCCGCTTGAGCTGGTCCTGCCGCATCGCGTCCGTGAGCGGACCCATCGACCACCCCTCGCCGAACACCTCGAGGGTCACGCCCTGCCGGATGTCGCTCTGCGAGCGGCCGTCCTCGATCAGGCTCTCGGTGGCCCAGCTCAACATGTTGATGAATCCGGGCGAGACGGCGAGACCGGTGGCGTCTAGCTCCGTCCGGGCCGACGCGGCGCTGAGGTCGCCGATGGCGGCGATGGTATCGCTGGTGATGGCGACATCCGCCACGACCGGCGCCGATCCGCTCCCGTCATACACGGTGCCGCCGCGGATGATGACGTCGTAGTCGGGCGCGCAGGCGGCCACGAGTCCCGCCAGCGCAAAGGCACAGTGTCGCAGCATGGAGTCCGTCCGTCGTGGTGTGGGTCGCGGAGACTAGCCGCTCGGCGTGCCGGGCGCAATCCGGCTTGCACCCTCCGATGCAGTCGCGCTGGTCGAGCACCTGGATGGACCGGCCTTGGCCCCCTGGGAAGAGTGATCGCTGGGCTGACCCATTGATCGCTCACCACACGCGCGTTTCCTTACTCAGGATCATGGAGTTTGACGTTCCCACCGGCGCGGCAACCGAACTGGCGGCAGCCTACCTCCAGGCCGCGATCATGTTTGGCTTGGCGTTGCTGTTCCTGTTCCTCTATCAGCGCTACCGGAAACCGTACTTCGGCTGGTTCGCCGTGGCCTGGCTGCTCTACATGCTGCGGATCGGCGCCATTGTCAGCTTCCTCACAAACGAGAACTGGATCTGGCTCTACTGGCATCAGGTCATCACCGGCTGGACCGCGTTGGCGCTCCTCTGGGCCACGTTGGTGTTCTCGAAACAGCTGCGGTGGAATCCGGGGTACGTCATCCTGCTGCTGTTCTCGCCGCTGTGGTCGTACGTCGCCATCTACCGGATGGACAACTTCCTCCTCGCTGCCGGGCCGGCGGTCGTATTCCTGAGCGGTGCGACGCTGTGGACGGGCTGGACGTTCTTCCGCCATCACCGGCGCGTCGTCTCGCCAGCCGCGGGGTACCTGGCCGTCGCGTTCTTGGCTTGGGGTCTCCACCACCTGGATTATCCGTTCCTGAGAGCGCGCGGTGCGTGGAATCCGTGGGGTTACTACCTGGACATTCTGTTCGTGCTGGCGATTGGGGCCGGTGTCCTGCTCCTCGTGCTCGAGGACCTGCAGCGTGGGCTAGGAGCGCTGTCGGCCCTGTCCGGCGATCTCCAGCGGCGGGACAGCGTCGCCGACGTGGTCGAGGCGCTGCTCCGGCGCACGATGACGCTCACCGCCGTTCGCGGGAGCGCGATCTACCTGCGCGTCAACGGAAAAGGGGAATACGTGCGCGGTGCCGGCCTGTGTGCCCATTGGGCCGGAACCGAACCGGTTGGGGCGGCGGCCACTGTGATCGAGCGCGTTCTCGCGACGGGGCGCCCGGAGACCGTCAGCAACTGGCGGCACGCGGAGAGCGATGCGCCGCCCCATGCCTTCGCCACGGCCCTGCCGGTGCTGCGGGGTAACGTCGCGACCGGAGCGCTCATCATCGTCGGGGACGCGCGCGACCCGTTTGCCGCACTCGACACCGAGTTCCTGGTCACGCTGGGTCAACAGGTGGGTGCCGCGCTCGAGAACGAGGATCTGTATCGCCGGCTCGAGGCTAGACGGGCCGAGCTGGAGCGATTGGCTGCGCGTATGGTGCAGCAGCACGAGGAAGAGCGGCGACGGCTGTCGCGCGAGCTGCACGATGAGACCGCGCAGGTCTTCTCGGCTGTGAAGCTCCAGCTCGGTCTCATGCGCGAGGTGGCCACGCCGGAGCTGGCAGCGCGCCTGGACCGGGCCTTGGAACTCACGGACACGGGCATGCGGAGCATCCGCAACGTCACCAATTCGCTACGCCCGCCGCTACTCGATGAACTCGGCCTGCTGCCGGCGCTGCGGGCGCTGGTCGAAGATTTCCAGAATCGGACCGGCATCGCATTCGAGTTTCGGGTACCCGATGCGCTGCCCGTACTCTCCGAGACCGCCGAGGTGGCACTGTACCGCGCGCTCCAGGAAGGGCTCGCGAACGTGGCGCGACACGCCGACGCGCGCCGAGTAGAGGTGACGATCTCGGTGACACCCTCCGGCGTCGAGCTGTGTCTCAGCGACGACGGCCGCGGCCTTCCCCCCAACGGTCCCATCGAGAGCCTGGAGCGCCGCGGACACATGGGACTCGCAGGCATGCGCGAACGCATCACGGCGCTCGGCGGTGAAGTGACGGTCTCGAACGGGACGAACGGCGGGGCGCAGCTGATCGTCTGCGTGCCCCGCGAGTCGCAGGCGTCGTGAGCGAAACGCCCATTCGCGTCCTAGTGGCCGACGATCACGCCATCGTACGGGAAGGCATCCGGTCCGTGCTGGAGCAGGGAACCGGGTTCGAGGTCGTCGCGGAGGCGAGTGACGGTGAAGCGGCGTTGCGGATCCTGCGCGAGCTGGACGTGGACGTGCTCGTCCTCGACATCTCCATGCCGGGGCTCTCAGGGCTCGATGTCGCGAGCCAGGTGCGTCAGGTCGCACCCGCCACACGAGTGTTGATCCTGAGCGTCTACGATCACCGGGAATACGTGCTCCAAGCGGTTCGCTCCGGCGCGAACGGCTATCTCCTGAAGGACTCTGCGCCAGGCGAGCTGCGTGCAGCTATCCGGGCCGTCCACGGAGGCGAGGCGTTCTTCAGTCCGGTGATCGCGCGCCAGCTCGGCGATGCGGTTCGGGCCGAGGAGGCGCACCGGGAAGAGGAAGACCGCTTGGGCCGGCTCACGGCTCGGGAGCGGGACGTCCTGCTGCTAGTAGTTCGCGGCCGGACCAACAAGGAAGCGGCAGCCGCACTCGGGATAAGTCACAGGACAGTTGAAAGTCATCGTGAAAACCTCATGAAGAAACTCGGCATTCGGACCGTTGCCGAACTCACCCGATTCGCCCTCGATTCGGGGGTCTTGGAGCGGTAGCCCCGCCCCGGGGGCCTTGTCGCGCGTCCGGGATCGCTAGCATTCTTGAACACGCTCCGCCCCTTTGCTGCCGCGGATGACTCGTAGACAAGGACCGATCATGGACACACGCGTGACGCTCGCTACGCTGCTGGCACTGCTCGCGGCTCCAGCCACATCCGTGGCCTCTGCCGCCCGCGAGCCGTACCTCGCTCTGCGCACCGGCCTCAAGTGCTCCGCCTGCCACACGAACGTCACCGGAGGGGGGAACCGGACCCGGTTCGGGAACATCTACGCTCAGACCGCGCTCCCCCGGCAAGGGGGGACGGTGTTGAGCAAAGCTCTCACGGACTACCTGAGCATCGGGTGGGATCTACGTGCCGAGGCTTCCGCGACCTTTCGGGAGTCGACCCCGCGCACCTCCTTAGGAATCGATGTGGCCCAGGTCTATCTCGCCGCCCGGCTGCTGAACGACCGGATCACGCTCTACATCGACGAGACGGTCGGGCCGGACCGGGCGACATCGCGCGAGGCGTTCGCGATGGTCCGCTGGCTGCCGGGCAACGGCTATGCCAAGGTCGGGAAGTTCCTGCTGCCCTACGGCCTCCGGCTACAGGACGACGCGGAGTTCATCCGTGCCCGCACGGGATTCACGTACTTCACGCCGGATCAGGGGGTCGAGGTGGGACTCGAGCCCGGACCGCTCTCGCTCTCGCTGGCACTCACCAACGGGGAGGCCGGCGCGGCCGAGAGCAACAGCGGGAAACAGATCACTTCCCGTGCGGAGCTCGTCTTCCGGCGCGGCCGGATCGGAGCGTCGGCGTCGCAGAACTACAGGATCGATAGCCGGCACGACGTGGTGGGCGCCTTCGGCGGGGTGAGTGTGGGCCCGCTCGTCTTGCTGGGGGAGGTCGATTACATAAGGGACAATCCGGATGCGGGGAGCGAGCTGGAACAGATCGCCGCCTACGCCGAGGTCGATTGGCTGGTGAGCCGGGGCGTCAACCTCAAGATCACCTACGGCTATCTCGATCCCGATCTGGATGGTGTCGACAACCAGCGGATCCGGGCGCGGTTCGGAGTGGAGGCATTCCCGGTCCAGTTCATTCGGCTGGCGGCGTTCTATACGCTCCTGGATGACATTCCGCAGGCTACCGGTGACCGCGATCGTGTGAGTCTCGAGGCGCACGTGCACTTCTGACACGAGTGCTGGGAGCTGCTGGCACCACTCTTGGACGGCCGCCCCCGCCGGTGCATCTTTCTGGCCTCCAAGGAGACTTTGGCATGACTGCTGATATCCAGATTCCTCTTCCGATCAACGAACCGGTCAGCTCCTACGCGCCCGGAACGCCCGAGCGGGACGCGCTGAAGACGGCGCTCGCCGAGATGTCGTCGACGCAGATCGAGATCCCGCTCATCATCGGCGGCGAGGAAGTGAGAACGAGCGACCAAGCCAAGGCCGTGTTGCCGCACGAGCACGGTCATGTGGTCGCTACCTGGCACCGGGCCGGACGGCACGAGGTCCGGCGGGCGATCGACGCGGCGGCTGAAGCGCGGCGTGAGTGGTCGTCATGGCGCTTCGAAGACCGCATGGCGGTATTCCTGCGCGCCGCCGAATTACTCGCCACATCGTGGCGCGCACGGCTGAATGCCGCCACCATGCTGTGTCAGAGCAAGACCCCGCATCAGGCGGAGGTCGATGCGACCTGTGAGCTGATCGATTTCTGGAGGTTCAACGCTCACTTCGCCGAGCGGCTCTACGAAGACCAGCCGCTCTCGACACCGGGCATCTGGAATTGGATGGAGTACCGGCCGCTCGAGGGGTTCGTCTACGCGATCACGCCGTTCAACTTCACCTCCATCGCCGGCAACCTCCCGACGGCCCCCGCGATGATGGGCAACACCGTGCTGTGGAAGCCGGCGTCGAGTTCGGTGTTCAGCAGCTACCACATCCACCGTCTGCTGGAGGCGGCTGGCCTCCCGCCTGGCGTGATCAACTTCATTCCAGGGAGATCGGCGGAGATCTCCAAGGCGGCCCTCTCGCACCGTGATTTCGCCGGCATCCACTTCACCGGCTCGACGGAAGTATTCCAGAACCTGTGGCAGACCGCGGGGAAGAACATCGCCAACTACGCCTCCTATCCGCGACTCGTCGGGGAGACAGGCGGCAAGGATTTCATCATCGCCCATGCCAGCGCCGACATCGATGCCGTCCGGACAGCGATCACCCGCGGCGGCTACGAGTACCAGGGCCAGAAATGCTCCGCGGTCTCGCGCGTCTACCTCCCGGCCTCGATGTGGAAGATGATGAAAGACGACCTGCTGGCCGAGATCGACTCGCTCCTCATGGGGGACGTGGCCGATTTCCGAAACTTCATGGGGGCGGTGATCGACAAGCCCGCGTTCGACAAGATCACGGCGTATATTGAGCAGGCGCGCCAGGACGGTGACGCGGATATCCTGGTGGGCGGCCACGCCGACGGGAGCGAGGGCTACTTCATCCGGCCGACCCTGATCGAGGCGCACCGGCCCGACTACGTGACCATGTGCGAGGAGCTTTTCGGACCGGTGGTGACACTCTACGTCTACGAGGAATCCAAGTGGGAGGACACACTGCGCCTCGTGGATACGACGTCGCCGTACGCGCTCACCGGCGCTGTATTCGCAGCCGACCGCCGCGCGATCGTCCGGGCGCACGACGTGTTGCGCCACGCGGCGGGCAACTTCTACATCAACGACAAGCCCACGGGCGCGGTGGTGGGCCAACAGCCGTTTGGCGGCGCGCGGGCGAGCGGCACCAACGACAAGGCGGGCTCGCCGCTGAACCTGATCCGATGGGTGTCGGCGCGGACCGTGAAGGAAACCTTCGTGCCGCCCACCAACTACCGGTATCCTTACATGGCCGCCGAGTAGGGAGACGGTGAGTCGGACCCTACGGTCTCCAAATGAGACCGCCATCACGGAAAACAACCGCCGGGCGTGGTATCCTGCCGGCCGGTGGGTGGTTGACACTGCACCCGGGTGCACACAATGCTACGGGTGAGCGGGCGGGAGGCAGGCCGCCGCACCGGGCCACAGGCGATTCTCGGGGACGCAGAATAGATGAGCCCATGATCATGAAGTATCTCCGCCGCATCACCGGCGGCGCGCTGACGGCGGCCGTGGCGCTGGCCGCTGGCACGGCCTGCGAGCCGGGATCGATCACCGAAGCGCGCGATCAGCTCAAGCGGGGTGGTCTCAGGACGCTCGAGTTGACGGTGGTGGTCACGCAGGATTCGGTGGTAATCGCCGACTTCCTCCCGGAGGGCGTCGATACCGTGATCGGTGGTATCTCCGGCGTCCCTATCGATCGGCAGACATTCATCGTCCCGGCGGTCGCGAGCTTCCTGGTGCCGGTTGAGTTCGGCGGCAACGCCATCGACTTCGGAGATTTCGAGGATGCCATCCGGGACGCGACGATCAACGTGGCCCAGGCCCGTCTCGTCCTCACCAACGACAGCGCCCAGCAGGTGGTGCTCTCCAACGTGATCGTCGGTGTGGTCGAGTTGAACCCAGACGGCTCGGTGCCGCTGGATGGCGGCGGCGCGCCGGTCTACGACACCACTGCGACGGGCGTTCCGCGGTCGGTGGCCGTCGCCGATCCGGGCAGCACGGTACTGACCGTTCCCGGCAACGGAACCGACACCGTGGATCTCGACGCCGCTCTCGTCGTCGACGGGCTGGTCGATCTGGTGCTCGACGGGCGGCGGGCGGCGGTGGTGATCACGGGATCGGGCAGCGGCGGCGGGTTCCCGGTCACCTTCCTTGTCGGCACGATGGATCTGGTCGTGCTGCTCGATCTCACGCTGCCGGGTGCCGGCGTGGAGTTGTCGTCCAACACTGTCCAGGACGGCGCCGAGCTGGACGCGGCCGACGCGGAACAGGTGGCCGAGCGGGTGACCAAGGCGACGTTCACCGCGACGGTGGTCAACGGCACCCCGTTCGCGGTCGACATTGATCTTGCGTTCCTCGACGGCGACCTGGGTGACGCCGATCTCTTCGCGCTGCCGGGCGCGGTCGTCATACCGCGGATCACCCTGTCTGGAGCGTCAGTCGATGCGGCCGGCCGGGTAACGGATCCGGCCACCACTACGGTGACGATCGAACTTTCGGGCACCCAGTTACAGCCGCTGCTGCGGGAACAGTTCACCAGCCGATCGCGGATCAGTCTCCGCGCATCGGCCGGCTCCGGGGGGCGGGCCGTCGTTCGGCCCGGAGACATCGTGCGGCTCGACGCCCGCGTGGCGATCACGATCCAGGCGGGGGAGAACCAATGAGATGCTTCCTCGCTCTCACCGTGCTGCTGGCGGGGCTGGCCGGTGCGGCCCACGGCCAGGCGGTCCCGGAACGTTCCCAGGGCGCGCGCGTCGATTTCGGATACCGGCGTACGCCGACACTGCGGGTGGATCCGTTCCGGCACGTGATGATCCCGCATTGGGGGTTCGTCTTTTCGGTGGGGGCACGTGGTGTCAACAACGTCCTGAACTTTCGCGACATCGGTGCGCTGATCAAGATCAACGACGAGGATTCCATCCTGGTGGGTGATGTCCTCGACGTGCTGGGGCTCGTGCCGCGCGGCCTGGGCATCGGCGGCGCTGCCGAGGGCGAGGGTGGGTTCTATCTCGGCGGCCCGCTGGCAGGCGGATTGGCGATCGGGCTTTCGGCCAAGGGCCGGGGCTACGGCGCCTTCGAGCTGGACGACGATGCCATCGCCCTCCTGAGGGACGGCAACGGCGCGCGCCAGGAGTTCACGTTGGGCGATTCCCGCGGCGCAGGAATCGCCTCGATGGAATTCGGCGTTCACGCCGTCCTGCGCATCGGACCGGTCTACTCGGCCGACGGTCCCCGCATCACGCTCGGAGCGGGGGCCCGGCAGGTTCGTCCGGTCGTCTACGGCCGGGTGCGATCGACGATCGAGAACGGAGGACGGATCGCCGTCACCGGCGACAGCATCATCGCGAAGATCGAGCTGGAATCGTTTTATACCCCCATCGACGAGTTTGAGGCGTCGACCGCGTTCGGCGACCGCGGGTCAGGCATCGTCGCCGATTTTCTGGTTCGGGTCGAGTGGCCCACCAACGGCCTGGCGCTGGAGGCCATGGTCGCGAACCTCGGCAGCGTCACCGTCGAGCGCGTGGAACGGCGCATCTTCCAGCTCGACGTGGCCACGACGCTGCTCGACTCGGTGATTCAGGCGCTGGAAGACGCCGAGTTTGTGATTCGGGACACCATCGACCTCGACCTCACGCTCCCGCGTATCGTGCGTTTCGGAGCCAGCGTCTGGGCGAATCGGATTCTTCAACTGGATATTTCGGCGACCCTGCCGGTGGGCGGCGACTTTCCTCGGCCGTTCGCCGTGGATGTCGGGAGCACGTGGCGCTTCGTTCGCACCCTGCCGCTACGCGTCGGGCTGGTGTTGGGCGACAACCAGGGAGTCGGTTTCTCCGGCGGGATCGCGATCGAAGGCCGGACGATTTTCCTCCAGATCGCCGGCCAGTCGCTGGGCGGGCTCTTCAAGCAGGCGAGCGGCGTCGCAGGACGCTTCGAGTTAGGGCTGTTCTTCTAGAACAACCCGCTTCTCGCCGCCTCCCACAAACGCAACAACCGGTCGAACCCCGCCTGAAGCATCCCGGCCCCCGGAGCAGAGGGTGCCTCGTCCAACACGGCCTTTACCTCCGCGGCGATGCGCGGTAGCTCATGATGGTTGCCGGCACGGGCTTCGGCGATCACCTCGGTGAGAATCCCGCGAAGCCGCTCGCGTTGACTCTCGTCGTCCGGTACCTGAAACAGATAGTCGGTGACGTCCTTCCCTTCGAACAGGAGCTTCCCAAGGGCATCCACCGGCCCCCGGGGCGGATTCGGCGAGCCTGGCATCATACGCCCTCTCCTTTGGCGGGACCACCGCGGCCCGCCACGAGTTATCTTTTGGCCTCCACTATCGAACACGATAACACGGGTGTCATTGATCATACAGCGCCTCTTGCTTCTCGCCCTCGGGGCGGTCACGGTTTGCTGTGCGCAGACCTCCGCGGTGCCGCGGGATGTCGAGCCGGGTGAGGTCCACCTGGCCAACCTGCGGCAGCTGACCTTCGACGGGCAGAACGCCGAAGCCTATTTCTCGCCGGACGGGACGCAACTGATCTTCCAGCGGACCGACTCGACCTATGCCTGCGACCAACAGTACGTAATGAGCGTCGACGGCAATGATCTCCGGATGGTATCCAACGGGTTGGGCCGCACTACGTGCGGCTACTTCCACAGCGGGGGAACGCGGATCCTGTATTCGAGCACGTTCCACATGAATGCGGAGTGCCCGGTGCCGCCCGACTACTCGCAAGGCTACGTCTGGCAGATCCCGGACTTCGACATCTATACCGCGATGCTGGACGGGAGCGATCTGGTTCGCCTGACCGAAACACCGGGCTACGACGCCGAAGCGACGCTCGGGCCCGACGGCAAGACGGTCGTATTCACATCGCTGCGCGACGGGGACCTCGATATCTACACGATGAACGTGGACGGCACCGGTGTCCGGCGCCTCACGACGACGCCGGGCTACGACGGCGGGCCGTTCTTCTCGCCCGACGGCAGCCTGATCGTCTACCGCGGATGGCATCCCGAATCCGGGGAGGAGCTGGCCGACTTCCGGCGGCTCCTGGCCGAGGGCTTGGTGCGGCCGTCCCGCATGGAGATCTGGGTCATGAACGCCGACGGCTCGAACCAGCGTCAGGTCACCTCGCTCGGCGGGGCCAACTTCGCGCCGTTCTTCCATCCCGACGGGCGGCGGATCGTCTTCGCGTCCAATCACCACAACGAGGACCCGCGCGAGGGGAACTTCGACATCTTCATGGTGAATCTGGACGGCAGCGGGCTCACGCAAATCACGACCCACGAGGCGTTCGATTCGTTCCCCATCTTCTCCCCGGACGGGGCGAAACTGGTGTTCGCGTCGAACCGTTATGGTAGCTTTCCAGGCGAGACGAACATCTTCATCGCGGATTGGGTAGCAACACCCACGCGGGAGTAGAGCAGCCGGGCACACTCGATTCGGAGGGGAAGGAAGTCGCGATGGCGGATAAGACGGAACGGAAGAGCACAGCGTCGCATATGCGCGAGTGGATCAAGTCGATTGTGATCGCGTTGGCCATATTTCTCCTGCTGCGCACGTTCCTGATCGAGGCGTTCCGTATTCCGTCGGGCAGCATGGAGAACACGCTGCTGATCGGGGATTTCCTCTTCGTGAACAAGGCCCTCTACGGGGCGGAGATCCCGTTTACCGGCGTGCGGCTACCGCCCATTCGCGAGCCCGAACGCGGCGACCTGGTGATCTTCAGGTCGGTCGAGGACGAGAGGCTCACCGTCGTCAAGCGGATCATCGGCGTGCCCGGCGACACGCTCGCGATGGTGGACAACGTGCTCCAAGTCAGCGGCGTCCCGCGCGACGAGCCGTATGCGCTTCACGTCGACTCGCTGGCGGATCCCGAAGATCCCAAGATGCGCGCCTGGCAGGTCCGCTACCTGACAGCGGACCGCGATCCCACCGAGTACAGGCCGACCCTCAAGAACTGGGGTCCTATAGTGGTGCCGCCGGATTCATTCTTCGTGATGGGGGACAATCGCGACCACTCGTACGACAGCCGTTACTGGGGGTTCCTCGGCCGCAGGCGCATACGCGGTCGCCCGCTGATCGTCTACTACAGCTACGACAAGAACGGCGTGCTGCCGCTGCCGTTCATTACATCCGTCCGCTGGAGACGGCTCTTCGCCACCCCGGACTGACAATCGACAGGACAACGACGCGGCGCCTCAGGCGAGGCGCCGCAGCCGTTGTTACGGTCCGCTTGGGGGTAACCTCAGGTGGCCGTTAGCTGCGCCTCGGACGGCTGCGTGACGTTCTTCGGCGCGTAAGCTGCCTGTCGGCCGCATTTCGTGCACTTGAGCATGACTCGACGGTCTGCCTCGCGGGCGGAAGCCCGCAGGCGGCGCTTCGGCGTCCGGTCGATGGCCACCGCCCCACACGAGGGGCAACTGAGGGGTTCACGGTCGCGATCAGCGAGGATCAGTTGCAGCGCTTCGGCGGCGCGGTACTCTTTGATTCCACGACGTCCCACTCGAATACCCCTTTCTTGCAGAACGTCGAAATCTACCCAGCGAAAGAGCCGCTGGCAAACCGCCGTAACCCCTTGACTGACGGGCGGTAAGCGGTATCTCTCCGGGTAGAATCATACCGGGAGCACTGGATGGCGGGCGACCCCCACGACGGGAAGGCCTTCGTTCCGCTGGCCGACATCGAGGTCGATGTGGTCCGGCCGGTACAGACGGGATTCCTGCTCGACGGCCGCGGAACCGACGGCGCCGAGTATCGCCTGGAGATGCACCTGGATCTCCCGGTCGATCGGCGAACGCGCGCCGTCTTGGCCGAAATGCTGTCCCAATCGGAGTGGCGCATCTCACGCCGCGTGCGACCGCCCCTGGGGCAGCGTGCCCGGCGCCTGCGGACCCGCAGCCCCACGACCTGAGCGGAGCGGCGGCATTAGTCGTTAACTATCTGTCAATAAATCAGTTAGAGCTTTTGCCCCGCGAACGGCAATGCGCTTGACTCGGGGCCGGGGAGCGACTAGGTTGCCGCCCAACCTTCCCCTGCCACCTAGGGAGTGTGCATGGCGGCTGAACTAGGCGGCTCACAGATCTCCGCGCTGCTCGAAAGTGTACCCGGGATTGCGAATGTGTTGCGCAGTTCCGTCGCGGACGCGTTGGTCAACACGATCCGCAGCGCGGCGCGGCTCCGCCCGTTCTCCCGGCAGGATGCCGAGGAGTTGGTGCAGTATGCCGTGCGCCGCGGCCTGATCGGAACCGCCGAGGGGGATGAGGTGCTGGCGGACGTGCGGCAGGCTGGCAAGACCTCGCGTGGCCGGTCGGCTGCGCGGACGCGGAAGGCCAAGAAGAAGGTGGCCAAGAAGAAGGTCGTGAAGCCGAAGGCTGCGAGGAAGAAGATAGCGACGAAGCGGAAGACGGCCACGAAGCGCGCCGAGTCCAAGACGACGAAACGCCGCTAGACGGTAAACCCCTCCACCAAATGTCGCAGGCGGTCGGCCGCCTGGGTCATGGTATTGGCCTGGGCTGCCATCTCCTCGGTCGATGCGCCCTGCTCCTCGGCGGCGGCGGTGACCTGTTGGGCCGAGGACGCTTGGGTTGCCGCCGCCACGGCCACCTGCTGTAGCACATCCGAGATCCCCGTGACCGCCTCGCGGGTGGCGCTGGCCTGTTCGGTGATGCGGCGCGCGGCCTGCTCGATCTCGTTCACCGTGTTCACGATCTCCTCGAGGGCTCCGGCCGCACCTTATCGAGGGCAGACACCCGAGGCAGATTGGCGCGCAATCGGCGGGAAGGCAATCGGCTACATTGAATGCATGCTACAGCGTGCGGGGCTGTTCGCCGAGGCGCTGCGCGGCCTGCTCGGTCTCGACGAGGCCGCCGAGGTCGAGGCGCGGTGGCGCAGCGCCCGGGTCGAAGCGCGCGGATGGGAGGTGCTGCGGCAGGCTCGGCGGGAAACCCATCCGGGATGGGTGCCCGTCCTGGACGAGATCGACGGGCTGCTGTTGCGGCTGCTCGACCGGGTGCCGTTGATCGTCGGCCGCGGCACACGGGTGGCCCGGCATATCGCCACCTTCCGTGTGCCGGCGCTCGAACGGCTCCAACACGCGACGGCGGCCGCCCTGGTCGCGCACCGTTATGGCGCGGCCGGGCTTGCCACCGTGGTCGGTGACGCCGCCGCGCCGCTACCGCGTCGCTACTACGCCTTTCTCGCCCTCGCCGCACAGCACCCGCCGGCACAGTGGCCTTTGTTCGATCGCTATCTCAACCCCGCCGCCCACCACGCGTTCGTGGGTGCGGCGGCCGAAGCGGCGCGCTACTACCCTCGCGCCGGTGCCGCAGACGTGCTCATGAACCTGTTCGGTGGGGTGCGCTCGGATCTTCACCTGCGCGCGTTTCTCAGTCCGCGGATACTCGAGTCGCTGTTCGTGCTCGGCGATCCGGGAACCCTGCCGTTCATCCGCGATCTGCTGGTTACGGGACATACGGCGCCGGACCCGGAACTGTGCGAGGTCACGCGCGCCTTGGTCATGGTGCGTCGCATCACCGGGCGACTCGAGCCGAATACCAAGTTCGCCGACCTGACGGACGGAAAGGTTCGGGCCGTGTTGGACAGGGCTGAGGCCGCCTTCGAGCGACACCGCCACGAGCTGAGCCCGGTGGTCGTGATCTAGCCGCTGGAGAGCCGGGCGCCGGAACGCGGGGAAGGATGTCCCTGGGCGCTAGCGAAACGTCCGTCGCAATATCGTGGCCCCGCTCTCCGGCACCGTCTGCTCGAACTGGAGCGCATTCCCGATCGGGTCGTACAGGGCCTTCCACTCCGTCTCCTCCTGGTCCTCCCATACGAACGTGATGATGCGGAAATCGCGGTCCCATTCGCCGGAGGTCCGCCGACCGTTCGGGAAGAGACGCCAGCGGGCGACCCCGTTGGCGAACAGTTGTATCTCGAGGCGCGCGTCGTCATCCGTGCCCAGGGGCCCTCGCCACCTGCCGGTGAGGGGCCGCGCCAGCGCGCTCTGAGTCGCCATGGTGACGACGCCGTCCGGAGTGGTGAAGAGAAGGCGGCCGAACGACAGTCGGTACCGTCCCATCACGAGGGTGTCGCCCACGGCAACAAGCGAGTCGTGAGTGAGCCGGAAATCGAGGGCATGCCGGTCGTTGAGGACCAGCATCGTGTCGCCGTAGAACTCGAAGTGCAGCGGCCGGCCGAGGTGAGTACCGACCCAGCGATGCGCGAGCACGCTGTCTCGCTGGGCCTGGAGCCCGTGGCTGAGGAGGCACGCGAGGGCGAGGACGACTGGCACGACGCGCATCGACATAGGTTAGCGTGAAGCGGCCGGCACGTCTACGCCGTCGAGCTAGGCGCCGCTCCCACCGCGTGGTTATGTTGACACCGATATGACGGTTCCCGCCGAATCCCGCACTACGCAAGCCTTCACGGACCGCGCCGAAGCATTGGGATATTTCTTCCAGCATGCGGGTGAGGCGCCGCGCCTGATCGCCTACAACGACCAGGTCGGATGCCCGCTTCACACTGCGCTGGCGGCGCTGGAGTGGACGCTTGCGGTGGGCATTCTCGATCTCGGCGATCTCGTCCACGCAGGACGCCTGAGCGGCGACGCCGCCGCGGCCATGGTGGAGCGCCGTCGCGAGGGGCGGCGGATCTACGTCTACTTGGGGCCACGCATGGACGCGCCGCCGGCTGACCCGTACGAGGGCACGCTGCTCTACGACGAGCCGGGTGTCAGGGCCTACGAGTTCGTGCAGAAGGTGCACGCGCACGCCCATTTCCTGCGTGCCACCCAAGGAGCCGGAACCGCCGTCTCGATGCTCTCCAAGCGCGCACCCGAGCTGCGTCACGTTAAGCGGTGGCTCGCGGCGATGTTTCAGGAACCCGCGCCGGCCGTGTCGAACCAACTGCTCGCCGGGTGGTTCGCTACCGGCGGCGGCGGAGTGCTGTTTCTTCCGATAGGTGATGGTGAGCCCTACATCTACGCGGAAGTCGGCATCCACGAGTGATCGCCGAGCGGCCTCGAGTGGGATGTTTTCCACGCCCGCTGTTGATCATCAGCCGTGTGCGAGAATCGACAATTCCACATCGAGTGGATAGCCTTCGCAAACGCCTGCGGCAGGCGCGGTTAGGCTTCCACATCGGCTGCACACAGGGCACGTAAGCCGAAGAAAGATCGGCACTTGCGCGGTCTTGCGGGGTGCATATATTGACCCTCATGTTGCATGGGGGAAGGGTCTTGACTCTATGTCTTGACCACGCCCTGTGTGACAAGTTCGGGCGGAAATTCCGGGGAGGGCGCCGACGCAACAAAGGGCTCAGGCGTCTGACGATCCGGGTGGCTACTCCGACCCGAGCCGGCGGGGCCAGTCGCGTGCCTCGTCCACGCCGATCCAGCGCCTCGGCGTGCAGTGCGAAGGGTCAGTCCGCGACCTGATCCGACTCGCAGCGCTCGCACCGGTGAACCTCGTGGCTCGGCCAGGCCGCTTGGGGATGGAAGCCGGAGCTCCTGGATGCCCTACCGCGGACGCAGCAGTCCATGCGGCGGCAGAGGGAAGAAGAACAGGGGAGTCAATCCCTTGGCTCCGGGTAGCCGATGCGGAGACGGCGGGCAACCTCTTGAGGTTGGCCCGCCGTTTCGTTTTTGGGGACCTCGCAGCGTTACGCCGCCTCGCCCGCGAAAACGATACCGCAGCGCAGCGCCGTCCGGCGCACACTCACACCATGTCGCCGTTCCACGTCATGCCCGATGAGGACGCCGCCGCCCGCGCCGCGGCGCTCGACGAGCTGCGCCAGGCGCTGGCCGGGATTCGTTGCGTGGCCGCGCTGTTGGTCCCAGACCTGGCTGCCCCGCGGGAGCGGCAGCTGCTGGGCGCGATACTGCGGGCCGTGGCGCGGGGAGAGGCCGCCTGGAAGCGACTCGGCCGGTGAGTATAGGAACCGAACACCCGCACGTTCCGTATGCCGTTCTGTTAGGCGATCTCGAGGATGCGTTCCCGGTAGACCCGTAGGAGTTCAGCTGTGGCATGAAAGCAGCGTAGCCCGAGGTGTCGAGCAGGATCCGGCTCACCTCCACAGATCCGGATCGATCGCCCGCTCCTCAGCCAGCGGATCAATCGCTTGATCCTGGTCTCGGAGCCGGCTGCCACTGCTTGAGCCGTGGCAGGGACTCGTCTACCTCGCGCGCCGGGTGCGGCTGTTCGACGGGCCGCTCGCGCGGCAGGAGATGCCGCACCGAGTTCGCGTAATACTCCAGCAGCGGTCGCTGCGATGGTAGAATGATATATGCGTCTCCCTCACGTACCACGAGCCGGCGCATCCGGAAGGTGCGCCAGGCACGGTCCCAGATGGCTTCGGCATCACGCTCGGCGTGCACGAGTTTCGCCTCGCGTTGCAGCAGGTGATCCCGATAGATGTCCAACCGCTCGAGTAATCGGTTGCGCGGCACGAGCGTCTCGCCGAAGGAGAGCAGCACGGCCGCGCACAGCGGGACGCTGGTTACGGGGACGATCTCCGCGATACGCGCGAGCAGGGTGTCGGCGAGCCGTTGCACCTCGGGCAGGCGTTCCTCTTTCGGCAACTCGAGAGCGCCGGGATGGTTCGCCGCCCAGGCGCTGAGCGAAAGCGGCGTGCCGAAGTTCACCGCCACCCGCCCATAGCGTTTGAGGTTCCCCGTCAGGAACCGGAGCACGTTCCAGCCCACGTAGTGGACGACTCCGGCCAACTGCCGGCCCCGGCTCGGCCGGTCGGCCTCGTCGATCAGCTCCCGGATGAGGGAACGATCCTCGAGCACCCGGTCGTAATTGAGCGCCACCGGCACGAGCCAGATGTCGCGATCGAATGCGGGATCGACCAGGGTCCGCGCTACGTAGTCGAGCAAACCGATCTTCGCCGGCCGGAGCGCTCCGTCGCGGCTCAGCCCGCCCTCCAGGAAGATCCCCTGTGTGACGCCGTTGCGGGTGATGAGCTGGATGTAGCGCTCGAGCACCGTGTGGTAGAGCGGCTCGCGGAACCGGCGCCGGATGAAGTACGAGCCGAACGACTTGAAGATGTACTCCAGCGGCCACGTGCGCGCCCACTCGCCCACCGCATAGCTGATGCTCACGCCCTCCGCCAGGACGTACGCCACCACGACGTAATCCGCGTTGGAGCGATGATTGATCAGGTAAACGACGACGTCACGTTGGGGGATGGCGTCCAACGCCGCGCGATCGGCGTGGGTGATGCTGACCCGGTACAAGAGATTGATGAGGATACGCGAGACGTTGTAACCGAACCGGTAATACGAGAGGACGTTGAAGAACGGCACGATCTCCTGGATGTAGCGCTCGACCCGGGCACGCGCCTCGATCTCGCTCACGCCCGTCTCGCGGCAGTGCTCCCGCATGGCGTCGTGCACGATGCGATCGAGCAGCAACTCGTCCCGAATGACGCTGCGCCTGACCAGCTTGTAACGGTTCAGCCGAACGCGAAACCGATGGACGCTGCGCAGAACCAGCCGGCGCGTCCACGCCCGTATCAGTTCCCGCGTGCGCCGGACGGCCCACAGCGTGACCCCAGCCGCCACGAGCGCGGCAGCCGCAAGCAGGATCCAGCGGATCCGGGTCATTCCGTCACGCCGTCACCGGTCCGGTGTCCTGTCCCTCACACCGTTTCGGGAAGCACGCCGGTCTTCTCGTACTGATAGGCCGTCCGCCGCAGCCGGGCCACGTACCGCCATGGGTGGATGGGTGGCGAGCACGTCTGCGAGCAACCCGTGTTTCGAGTTGGCACGGCCACCACGTTCACGAACTGCTTCTCTTTGGGTGAGCGCGGGTTCACCAGCCTCCCAGGCGCCCGTCGCCCAGAGCACCTGTTTGGGGCGGGCGACGAGTAGCGCCGACCGTCTCTGGTTGCGTCGCTGTTGTGCGAAGAGATTCGTCGCGCTCACGCCTTCGCGTTCATGGAGAGATCGACCTGCGGCACGTCGCGGTCACGGGGTTCCTCGATCTCCCACAGCTCGACGATCTCCGCTTTGGCGACGCCGGCGATCAGGTTCCACGGGAACTGTTGCTGTTTGACGTTGTAGTCGGTGGCGGTGTCGTTGTAGAGTTGGCGGGCGAACCTCACACGGTTCTCGGTCGACGTCAATTCCTCCTGTAATTGCCCCACGTTGCCGGTGGCTTTCAGGTCGGGATACTGCTCAACCACCACGTTGAGCCGCGACAGCGCGGACGTGAGGTTGGCTTCCGCCTGGGCGAGCGCCTTCACCCCGCCTGTCGGGAGCGCATCGGCCTGGATCTTCACCGCCTGGTTGCGCGCCTGAATGACGGCTTCGAGCGTCTCACGCTCGAATTCCATCGCCCCCTTCACCGTGTTCACGAGGTTCGGGATCAGATCGTGGCGCCGCTTTAGCTGCACGTCGATCTGTTTCCACGCGTTGACCGTCTGGCCTTTCAAGGCGATCAGCTTGTTGTAGGCGCCGATCTTCCAGAGCACGACGGCGACCAGCAGTACCAGGAAGATCCATTCGATCATCGGGCACTCCCGTCAGAGGCTGGTAGGTGGGCGGCCAGCGCGGCCCGCACCGCATCGGCGATCTTGGCCTCACGCTCGCGATCGCCGGCCAGCGGGTGGCTGTCGGAGAGGTGCAGCTCCGCGCCGGGCGCTATGGCAAGGCGCCGCCAGTACCCGGACCGCACGCCGGTCTCGGTAACGCTGCGCTCGGCCTGGAACGCCCTGCCGGCCCCGGCGACGCGCAGACTGTCGGGGCCGATCAGTCCCGCCCCGAGCGCGGCGGCTACGCGCCGTTCGAGCACGTCGCCCGTCACCTCCACCATCTCGCGCGCGATCACGTCCAGCGTCGCGCCCTCCATCTGGCGCAACTTGATGCCGAGCACCTGGAGCAGATGCCGGTACGAGTAGCTGGCCGCCGTGCCGCGTCCGGCGGGCGGTGAGACGAGGCCGCGCGTGACGTAGTAGCGAATGGTACGCTCGCTCGGCTCGGCTGCCGCGGTGGCGTTGAGCGGTCTGACCGCCGCCCGCGCGAGAATGCCGGCAGCGGTAGCCGCGAGATCCCGCAGGTTCCAGGGAGCGAGTCGACGATACGCGCGCAGTGTGGCGAGCGGATCCACGCTCACCTGGGCACCCCGTGGACGGGCGGGTCCATCCTCTTGCCGAGCGTTTCCACCAACGCGAAAACCTCGTCGAGCGTGAATGGCTTCGCGAGTACCGGGAGATTGTGCAGCGCCAACCAACCGGTATGATCCTCGGCATCGGGATCGCCCGACATGACGGCCAGCCTTCGTGCGACATCCGGCCACTGTGCGAGGATCAACTGGAACAGTGTGCGGCCCGACATGGTCGGCATCCGCAGATCCATCAGCACGACGTCCACCGGCATCTCTGCCAACAGGTCGCACGCCTCCTCGCCGCTCGCGGCCGCGAGCACCGTATGCCCCGCGCGTTCGAGCGAGCGCGCGAGCGATCGCCGCACGGCCGCGGTGTCATCGACGACCAGCACCCGGTAGGCCGTCACGAGGCCTCCACCAGGTTCCGGTCGACGTGCCCGAAATACCGTTCGCGGATGATCCCCAACGCCTCGTCGGGCGAGAGCCGCACCCGCAGCTCCCCGGGCGTCATCCCGAATACCTCCTTCACGTTCTGCGCGAACGAGCGCGTCTGCGCGTACCCGAGCCTGGCGGCTATGTCCTCCACCGTGTAGCCAGGGTCTTGCAGCAGCCGATGCGCGTAGACCACACGGAACACCATCAGGATTACGCTCGGCGGTGGGAGCGCGGCACGCGCGAACCAGCGCAGACAGGTCCTCCGATCCATGCGTGCCCGCTCGGCGAGCTGCTGCACCGACTGCACGCTCGCGGGGTTCCGCACCATGGTCTCGATCGCCCAGCGCAGCTCTCCGGGCCAGTCGGCGAGCAGATCGCTGATGGCGGCGATGAGCCGCTCGGATACGGCTTGGGTGCCCTCGCTGATGAGCGCCTCGCCCAATCGCTGAGGGTGGTCGTCATGCCCGGCCAACAGAATCTGGCGGATTCCGGTGCCGCCGAGCTGAAGCAGGATTGCCGCGATCGCCGGCGTGAGGTGCGTATAGAGCAGCACCGGCAACGAGGGAAACAATACCCTCAGGCGCTCGATCTCCCGGGCACGCGGTTGCCCCCCCATGCCGGGGTCCACAACTGCCATTTCGACAGGGTGCCGGAGGATGGCGTTGAGCGCTTCTTCCCAGTTGACCGCCGGCTGGAACGCGAACCGCTTTCCGGCCGCTCGACGGAGCCGAGCGGCCAATTCTTCAGAGACTGCGGCTAAAACCAGCATGAATGTCCCCAAAACGCCGGTCGATGTCCCAAAAACGCACTATTGAGATTGGTGCCAGCATCCAACACTTGTAAGGCAACCGCCTACAAGGGAGGTACTCATGTCGCGCAAGCTCCGCCTCGTTCTCGTTGCCCTCGTCTGCGCTGTGGCCATCGGCTCCACCGCGTGTGCCGATCTGACCGCCCCGCGCGGTGACGGAGTCCTCTGTCAGGGCCAGCACTCGGAGAACTGCTGATCAGCCGCCGCCGCCGCGCAAGGCGCGGAGACGATCGGCGACCTGCCGTGTCTCCTCGTCTTGTGCCGCGGTCGGTGCTGTGGGCGCCTCATCCGGTTCCAGCTCTGGCTCCTCGTCGAGCCGCTTCAGTTCCGCTTCGGCCTGGAACAGGTAGGCGTTGAGGTGGTGCTCCTCGGCTCGCGCGACCGCGGCTTCCAGTAGCTGCCTGGCGCGGCTGCGATTCCCGAACACCGCGAAGCCGATCCCCAGCTTGAGATCGAAGTCGGTCCGGGCATCCGGGATCATCCGTGCTTCCAGCTCGGAGAGCGCCCGCTGCCACCGCGCGAAGCCCATGCGGTTCCCGGTGAGCGCGGCGACATGGAGCAGCTCCAGCATGACGTTGATGCGGATCTCGACGGTGCACACCTCAGCGTCCAGCACTATGCCGAACGCATCCTCAGCCGCGGCAAGGTCGCCCATCATCTTGAACGCCATGCCGAGATCGCTGAGCGCCCGCAGCCGCTGTTGTTGCGGCTCGTACAGCTCATAGGCGCGGTACGCCACCGGGATCGCCTTGGCGGGATGGTTCATCATCATCAACGTGTTCGCTAGGTCGTGGCGCGCCCGGGCTTCGGCGTCGGAGTCGTTGGCAGTGATGGCCTCCTCGATTACGCTGTCCAGCACCTGCGCCGCCTCCGGCAGGTTCCCGATTTTCTCCAGCACGATGGCGTTGCCGATCCGGCTGCGGAACTCCATGTGTTTATTCCCCATCCGCATCGCCGCTTCGCCCGCCGCCGTGTACGACGCCGTCGCCTCATCATAGCGGCTGGACTTACGGAGCACGCGGCCGCGATGGTAGAACGCCGCCAATTCGTCTTCCGCGTCCCGACCGTCGCTGAGGCGCAGCGCCGTCTCCAGTACGTCGAGTGCTTCCTCGAGGCGTAGCTGCTGTTCCAGCCAGTAGGCGTAGGCCAGCATCGGGGACCACAGCAGGCGCCGTTTGCCCGAATCGAGCGCCGCCTGCGCTATCCGCGCGATCTCGCGCAGTTGAGCGACATCGCTGTTCTGCGGGTGGAGATTGCGGAGGAAGTCCGCCGTCGAGCGCGCCTGGTACTCGAGGGCCTCATGGTGGCTGTGGCCGTCGACCGCGAAATGATCGACGAGACGCATCGTCAGGAACGCACCCAGCGCCTGACCTCCCGACCCGTTTTCCGGATCGGCCGCGCGCTCTAGGAACGCTTCGTGTAGGTGGCTGGGCGGGGGGTCGGTGATGCCGCGCAATGACTGGCCCACGGGGTACCTCAGGGGAACTGTAGTAGTAGTCGTGAGGATCAGCGTAGTATGCTCACTCACAGTGCAAGCGGCAAGAGGCGTGCCGAGTGCTGCGGCGTTCTCATGACACGCGCAAAGTCACTTCGGTACCCCGTTGCGGAGCGGTCCGTAGCAGAATGTGCCCATGCGTCGTCGAGGCCTGACCCTGGTGGAGTTGCTGATCTGGATGTCGCTGATTGCAATTCTCGTCTCGCTTTTCGTGCCGTCGGTGGCCGGCTGGAGAGACCGGCTGGCCGTGCGGCGGGCGAGGCTCGAGATCATGGCGTTTTACCACTCGGCGCGGCACTCGGCGATAGTGCGGGGCACGCGCGTCCGCCTCCGGTTCGCGGCCGACTCCTTGGTGGCGGTCTTCGAAGGAGTGTCGGACTCGGTGTTCCTGGCCCGCCCCGGGCCGGCACGGCGGGGTGTGAGCCTTACGGCGTCGCGCTCCGAGATCCGGATCCATCCCAACGGACTCGGCCGCGCGGGCGCCAATACGAAGCTCGTGTTGCGTCGTGGCGCAGCCGCAGAGTCGCTCACGACGTCACGCCTCGGGCGTCTCCGTTCCTGGTATTGACGGTCGCGGCGTTTCGTTCTCGTCTTCCAAGAACACCAGCTGCCGGTGATGCACGACGGAATTGGCGAACGCCTCCATGACCGTCGGATCGACGACCGACCCGGAGAGCACGCGCATGCGTTCGATCGCGTCGTCGGGTTCCAGACGATCCTGGTACGGTCGGGATGTCGTCAGGGCGTCGTAGATCTCGGCTGCGCAGATGATACGGGCTCCCAAGGGAATGTCTTCGCCGGCGAATCCGTCGGGATAGCCGTTTCCGTCCCAGTGTTCGTGGTGGTGCTTGACGTACCCCACGATCGGTCCGAGGTGATCGAGGGGCGCGAGGATCTCCGCCCCGATGACCACGTGTTGTTTGACGTGTGCGTACTCCTCCGGCGTGAGCGGGCCTTTCTTGTCGAGTATCGCCTCGCGAATTCCGATCTTTCCCAGATCGTGCAGTCGGCCGGCAACGCGGATGGTCTCGATCTCGTCGTCGGACAGCTCCAGCTCGGTGGCCACACCGGCGGAGTAAGCCGCGACCCGCGCCGAGTGGCCGCTGAGAAACTCGTTCTTGGCTTCGAGCGCGTTGATCAACGCTTCCAGCGTAGCCACCGTCAGCCGCTCGTGCTTCTGCTGCTCGTGCCGGATCTCCTCGGTCTGCCGCACCACCTCCTGCTTGAGCCAGTCCGTGATGCCGCGCTCCTGGAGCACGGTGTCCCGGCGGATCAGCGCGCGGTCGATGGCGCCGCCGAGGTCGTTCAGCTCGATCGGCTTGGTGAGATAATCGACGGCACCACGCTGCATGCAGATCGCGGCGGTGGTAGCGTCACCCGCCGCCGTCACCATCAGGATGGCCAGGTCGGGATCGATGTCCAACGCCTCCGGCACGACGTCCGGGCCGGTCATGCCGGGCATGTGCATGTCGAGGAGCATGAGTGAGAACCCGCCGTCTCTCAACCGCTCCAGCGCTGCTTCACCCGATTCCGCCTGATGCACGTCGAACCCGCGGTGCCCCAGATACTGGCTGAGCGCGTTCCGCAACGTCGCCTCGTCATCCACTACGAGGATGCGCGCGGACTCGGCGGTGTCTTCGCTATGCGGCGTCACTACGGCTCATCCCCTCGTTGCCGGTATAGCAGATAGGATAACCGGCGGCAGGACGTTGGCAACGTGCGTGCTCAGGACCCGGGCGAATCTGGTGCAATGATCTCGTTACGGAACCGGTCTATCAGGCCCTGATGTTGTTGGTACTCGGGCCGGTTGGCGGTACTCTCAGACTGCCAGCTGTCGAGGAACGCCCGGCGTGCGCGGGCGAGCGCCGCGTCGTCACCGCGTTTCTCCGCGACCTGCGCGCGCAAGATTGCGGCCAACAGATGACCTAGCACCACTTCGGCGATCGAATCGGCCTGGGCTAGCGTCGCATCGAATTCGTCGTTCACCAGATGAATCAAGCCGACGTGATAGCGCGCATCCTCGTCCAGCGGGCCCAGCATGGCGTACGCTGCGAGCGCCATCGGCGTGAAGAACCGCGCCGTATCGAGCTGGCCCCGTTCTGCCGAGGAGACCACGCGATTGAACAGCCGATCTGCGCGCTCGCGCGGGGTCATGGCGCTGATGTCGATGGCCGGTCCCCCGCCGACGGGCGGCGGGCCCGCTGCCGGCCGGCCGCCTCCTGCGGGGCCGAGCCGCGTGATCGCCAACACGACGAGCAAAGCCACGACCGCGCCGCCCGCTACCACCCATGGCATGCTGCCTGACCGCTCCCGCACCGCACCACCGGCCGCCGGTGCTCCGCACGCATGGCAGAACTTGGCGCCGGCGCTCAGAGAGGCGCCGCACGACGAACAGGCGTTGCCACCTAGGTTCGCGCCGCAGTTGCTGCAGAACTTCCCACTGGCGTTGGCGCCACACGACGGGCATTTCACGGTGTAGGCTCCACGGAAGCCGCTTTGAGAAGAGGAAATGTACATTACGCTGTGACCCTCAAGAAGGCCGCCGCGCTCGCAGGCCTCGGGTGTGCGCTCTGTGTTACGCCCGCCGCCGCGCAGCAGGAACGGGCGGTACGCGGACAGGTACGGGCCGTCGAGGACAGCGTTCCGCTCGCGTCCGTGTTGGTGGCGATCGTACGAACCGGGCTCGCCACGCTGACCGACGACTCCGGACGCTTCGTCATTCGCGGCGCACCGGGAGGCCGGCTCCAGATCGCCGTGCGCAGGCTCGGGATCGCCGCCGATACCGTCGTCCTGGCTGCGGAGCGCGATACCCTGACCGTGTACGTCCGCGCACGGGCCGTCACCCTGGCACCGGTCGTGGTGGTCGGCGAACGGTCGGTGGCGTTGGAGCGGTTCGAGACCGTCGCGCAGACCAGTACGGTGACGCTCGAACGGGCGGATATCACGTCGACACCCGGACTGCTAGAGGCCGACGTGCTGCGCGTCGTGCAGTTGCTGCCGGGTTTGGTCGTGAAGAACGACTACACGATCGGATACAACGTGCGTGGTGGAGAGAGCGACCAGAACCTCATTCAACTCGACGGCGTCACCATCTTCAATCCGTCACACCTCGCGGGACTGTTCAGCACGTTCGATGCGAACGCCATCGACCGGGCCGATTTCCTGACCGGCGGATTCCCGGCCGGTTACAGCGGCCGGTTGAGCAGCGTGTTGGACATCACCCTGCGATCGGGAACGCCGGGAGAGACGAGGATGCGCGGCCAGGTATCGCTCCTCTCGAGCAAGCTCCTAGCGGAGGGCCCGATCGGCGGGGCGACCTTTCTGGTGAGCGGACGCCGCACCTACGCCGACGCGGTCGTGAGCGCCTTCAGCTCCGAGGTCCTGCCCTACTACTTCGCGGATCTGCTGGGGAAGGTGCGGTACCCATACGGGTCGCGCGGGTCGGTCGCGGCCACGGCGTATTGGGGACGCGACGTGCTCGACTTCCAACTCGTGAAGGCGGCGCCCGGCCGCGATCCGGTCAACCTCGCCTTCGACTGGGGGAACCGGCTCATAGGGCTCACGTGGCGACAGCCGACCGGTCGGACGGGCACGCTCGAGCATCGCGTCGCGTACAGCGACTTCTCCACCACACTCGGCCTGCTCCCCAATCTCGTGCGGTTCGACAACGACGCGCGGGTGATCTCGCTTCAGAGTGTCTACACGCCACACCCGCATGCCGTGCACGACGTACGGCTCGGCGCCGGGGTCGAGCGTTATACGATGAACTACCGGATCTCGAGCCCGACACTGGAGACCACCTTCTTCGTGGCGCAGTATCGACCGGTGGTTTGGTCGGCGTTCATCGACGATCGGTGGGCGGCAGGTGACGGACTCCTCCTGCGTGCCGGCCTGCGGGGCGAGCACGTCGCGGGTGCCGGCTTCACCGCCCTCTCGCCGCGGCTAACCGTCAAGCGGTTCCTGGGAGCGACACGCGCCGTCTCGGTGTCCGTCGGCCGGTACTACCAGGCGATCCACTCGATCCGCGACCAGGAGCTGCCGATCACGATCTTCGAGTTCTGGATCGGGGCCGACGAGCACATTCCCGTGGCGCGGTCCGATCACGCGGTCCTGGGTTACGAGCAGTGGTTCGGGCGCGACGTCCAACTCTCCGTCGAAGGCTACGGCAAGACGTTTCGCAACCTCGTGACCCCCAACCGGGCGCAGGACCTGCGCCTGGAGGGCGACGAGTTCATTCCCGTCGACGGATATGCCTGGGGTCTGGATCTGTTGCTCCGCCGGCACTTCGGGACCGTGCGAGGTTGGATCGCCTACGGGTTCGTGAAGACGGTCCGCCGCGCGCTGGGTGTCGAGTTCCCGCCCGCCCACGACCGGCGTCATTCCCTGAACGTGGTGATGTTGATGCCGGGACCGCTGGGCAGCGACATGGGCGTGCGATGGGGATTCGGCTCGCCGCTCCCCTACACGGGGTTCACCGGCGAGTGGGAGCACCGGCGCTACAGCGCCACCGGCCATGCGTTCGAGGCTACCGAGCGTGAGCCGATCAGCACCCGGATCAACGGCGAGCGCTTTCCGACCTATTCCAGGCTCGACGTGAGATTACATTGGGATTTCGATAAGTGGGGAGTTCGCTGGGAACCGTATCTCCAGGTCGCGAACATCTATAACCGCAAGAACGTGTTCCTCTACTTCTTCGATTATCAGGACTCGCCCGCTACGCGCACGGGTATCTCGCAGCTCCCGATTCTACCCACCTTCGGGATCGAGTTCACATTCTGATGACCGCCCGCCGCCTGTGTCTCCTGTCGCCGCTGGTTCTGCCGCCGCTTCTCGGGTGCGAGCTGACCGAGGTGACCGTTCCCTCAGGCGAGCCGACGGTCATCGTGCAATCCGTGCTGAACACCACGCGGCCGATCCAGTTCGTGATCGTGGAACGGGCACTTACAGGTGTGCAGGTGCCGGGCCATTCCGGCGTCCTGCTCCCGCCGGCCGAGCCGGGCCTGCCGGTATCGGGCGCCACGGTGACGATGATGCACCTCGATCCCAGCACCTGTCCGGGAACGACCGTACCGCTGTCGCCGCGCAGCGACACGAGCGGTATGTACACGACCGCGTCGCTCTGCCCGCTTCGGGCCGGCGACCGGGTGCGACTCAGGGTGGAGACGCCGGACGGTCGGATCGTGACGGGGACCACGCGTGTTCCGGGAGCGGAGGCCGTATCGGTGCTGGTCGGTGGCGATTCGGCCGAGTTCGAGTTCCAGGAACTGGAGCTGCATCGCGAGCGCGATACGCTCCGCATCGCCGTCGAGCCGATCCTCGCGCGGGCGCTCCAGATCGAGGTGCGGCGCGAGGACCAGCAGGATGTGCGGCCGGAGGATCGAGAGGACGAGATAGCCGTGTTCTTCTTCACCGACACGTTGGGCGTCGCGCTCGCCGGCAACCTGATCAACCCGTTCGCGGGCGATTCAGGCGAGACGGTGTTTCGGGCCGGCCGAGCCTACCTGTTGTCCGTGTCGGTGACCGACAGCAACTACTACGACTTCATTCGTTCCCGCAGTGATCCTTTCACCGGCCGCGGGTTCATCAACCACCTCGAGGGCGGTGTCGGCGTGTTCGGATCCGTCGAGACGCGTACCTACGTGCTGCGCGTTGTCGCCGATGTCGACGACCCGCGCGAAGGCGTGTATCGCTTGCAGGGACGGGCTGGCGGGGCCGACATCGACGTGACGCTCGAGCTCTACCTCGACGATCTCCAACCCGGTGTGTTCTCGGCGTTCGTCCGCGGTGACTGGATCGGCGGCGAGGTGCGCCGGAGCGCCGACGGGCTGTTCGGCGACCCGGACCGGGCGGCCGGCAACGACGACGCGTTCACGGCCGAGTTTCGCACGCGGGCCAGGCTCGGCGTCATGGCCGTCTTCGTCATGCGCGGTGTCCGCAGTGCCCGCGGCACGCCCTTCGACGTGTCGCTCGTCGGCACCGACATCCAGGGGGAGGTGATCCTCACGGCGACGTTGACCGCGACCCAGATCTCCGGCCCAACCGGCCGGTGAGACGGACGGGATGTGGCGGAATGGGTGGTGGGGAACGACGCGATGCGTTAACGTAGCGCCATGAGCAGCGAGCCGAAGAAAACCCAATGGTTCGATCCTCCCCTGCGGGAGATTCAGGCGCGTCAGATGGGCGAGCTGGCTCGCGGCGAGAGCCGCTGGGACGTTCTCCTCGAACTTGCACGCGACGAAGAGATCGGCGCGCTTCGCGGCCGCATCCATTTTGTCTCCGGCAACCTGCACCGGCTCTCTGGATGGATCTTTCTGGAGTGGTCGGCCAAGGACATCGAGACCCGGTTCGGGGAGTTCTCGGCACAGGAGCTGTGGAACCTGCTGGACTCGCTCACCTGAGCGCCGCACGCACCCCGTAGAATCCGGCTCCGCTGCGCAAGCCCGATTACTTTACGGGGCCTTGCACCACCGTCTCTTTCTCGCCGCCGCCGCGTTCATCGCCCCCGCCCGGGCCGCCGCCCAGGCGGCCCCCGTGGTGGACACCATCATTGTTGAAACGCGCAACGTCTTCGCCGATGCCGAGGCGAAAGCGAACCCGTTGTTCCAGCTCACCAACGCACTCCACGTGACGACGCGCCCCTATGTCGTCATGCGCGAACTGCTCTTCCGCGCGGGCGAACCGTACGATTCGGCGCTGGCGGCGGAAACGCAGCGCAACCTGCGCGCGCTCGGGATCTTCCGGGACGTCACGCTCGACACGGTGCGTGTGGATGGCCGGCTCGCCGTCCGGGTCGTGACCGAAGACGGCTGGAGCACCAACCTGGACGTGGGTGCCCGGTCGACGGGGGATGTCTTCACGTGGAACGTCGGGCTGTTCGAGCAGAATGTGCTCGGCACCGCCAACATGGCCGGGCTGAGCTACCGCAACGAGGTCGACCGCGACGCGCTCCGCGTGCAGGGCCGGATCAACCGCGCGTTCGGCACGCGCGTGATCGCCGAGGGGTTCTATGACGACCTCAGCGATGGCTGGACGGCGCGCTGGCTGGTGGGATCGCCGTTTCGCGCGCTGGGCGATCGGGTGGCCATCGTGCTCGAGGGCCACGCAGCCAACCGGCGACTGCTGCGGTTTCGCGACGGTATGGAAGCCGATTCGGTTCGCCGGCGCGCATTCATCCAACGCGCGAGCGTTGCGTGGGCTCCCGTCGCCGGCGCCGATGGATACGTGCGCGTGGGCCTGCGCGGAGAGATCCGGCGGGAGGAATTCGTCGTGCAGCCCGATCCGGGGCCCGTCGTTCCCGACTCGGTGTTCGGGACGGTCGGCCTGTTCGCCGAATGGTTCCGCCCGCGGTTCATCGTCGTCACCCATTACAACGGGTTCGCGCGCGAGGAGGATGTGGATCTCGGAGCCGGCATTGACATCTCTGCCGCCGCCGCGCTCACCGCGTTCGGCTACGAGCGCAACGGAGTGCTCCCGTCGGTCGGCGTGCAGGTCGGTGCCGGAACCGGCAAGCTGTTCGTGCGTCTACGGATGCGCGCGAACGGCCTGCTCACCTCGGCCGGCGTCGATTCCGGTCAGGTACGGGCGGAAGCGACCCTGGCCGCGCGGGTGTTCCCCCGGCAGGCTACGGTGCTGCACGTGGAGGCCGGCGTGCAGGATTCACCGGTGCTGGGGGCCGAGTTCGATCTCGGGCACGGCATCGGCCCGCGCGCGTTCGTGCCCCACGCGTTCACTGGAACCCGGAGTGTCTGGGGAATCTTCGAGCATCGCGCATTTCTCATCGACGACCTGCTCGGCCTCATCGGGATCGGGCTGGCCGCGTTCGTGGACTACGGGGGAGCGTGGTTCGGCGATCAGGACGCGCGGTTCGGCGGGGACGTCGGGTTGGGGCTGCGGCTGGGCACCACGCGCTCCACCGGGCCCAATGTGGGCCGGTTCGATCTCGCCTATCAGTTCGGGGACGGGGTGAACGGCAATCGGTGGGTGTTCAGTTTCGGGCAGGCGTTCGAGTTCTGACGGCCTGTCTAGCTAGCTGGCTGCTGAGAAAGGGTGATTGAGTCCGCACCACTCGGCCACACCCAGTCCTTGCTTCAGCACCTTGCTAGGGGACTGTAACCGAAGTCTCGTTGGGTTGTGCGGCATGGCTCGCTCACTAGCGCGACCTGAGATACGCTCCACTAGCTCTTGAAGTCGAGTCGTACCCCGCGCGACTTGAACGACGTTTCCATCGCCCCCTTGTCGACCGCCTTCATGTAGGCCTCTTGAGGCTCGACGAGCTTCTTGTCGACCAGGTCGAGCAGCGATTCGTTCAGGGTGATCATCCCCATGCGCTTGTTCGTCTGGATGATCGACGGGAGTTGGAATGTCTTGCCTTCGCGGATCAGGTTCGAGACGGCATGGGAGGAGAGCAGGATCTCGCGAGCAGCTACGCGGCCGCCCCCGATCTTCTTGCAGAGGACCTGCGCGACCACGCCCTTCAACGATTCCGAGAGCATGACGCGGATCTGATCCTGCCGGTCCGCGGGAAATTGGTCGATGATGCGATCCACGGTGCTCACGGCGGTGGTGGTGTGCAGCGTCCCGAAGACGAGGTGGCCGGTCTCGGCCGTCTCGATGGCGATCGCCACGGTCTCGAGATCGCGCATCTCGCCGATCAGGATGATGTCCGGATCCTCGCGGAGCGCCGCACGCAGCGCGCGCTTGAAAGACTGTGTGTGGCTGCCCACCTGCCGCTGGGTCACGATGCATTTCTTGTTCGGATGCACGAACTCGATCGGGTCCTCGATCGTGATGATGTGATCCGTACGCGTGGCGTTGATGAGGTCTATCATGCTGGCCAGCGTGGTCGACTTGCCGCTGCCGGTCGGCCCGGTAACCAGCACGAGTCCTTTCGTGAGGTAGCAGAGTTTCTGCACCTCCTCCGACAGCCCGAGCTGGTCGGCAGTGAGAATGTCCGCCGGGATCACGCGGAACACCGCGGCCGGCCCCATCCGGTCGCGCAGCGCGTTGGCGCGGAACCGCGCGAGATCGATCATCTCGTAGGCGAAGTCGGTGTCGTTCGTTTCGGCGAATTCCTGTTTATTGCGCTCGGGCATGATCGAGAGGATCAGCTCGTCGATCCGCTCGCGTGTGAGCGGTTCTTCCCCCTCCTTGTGAGACAGGGTTCCGTGCGTCCGGTAGGTGGGCGGCAGGCCGACCCGGAGGTGCAGGTCCGAGGAATCGGATTTCACCAGGTAGCGGAGCAGCTCCTGGATCTCCGCCTCCGCGCGCGCGGCGGCGTCGCCTCTGCGGCGCCCCGCTTTGGGGGCCGCCGCAGGTTTCTCCATCAACAGGGCTTCGGCCGGCATGGATACGGCCGCGGTCGATCGCCCGGTACGCGCCGGCCGAATCGTTGCGCTGATCTGACCGGCCGAGCGATCCGTTTCCACCTCCACCTGCCGGTCGTCGACGGCGTAGCCGAAGGCGAGCCGGCCGTCACCTCCCTTGAGCTGCGCGCGCATCTCTTCGGGGATGATCTCGCCCAATAACGCCAGCAGCTGCGGGGTGCCTACGTGGTGCTTGGTGATCGGATGCGCTTTCCCGCCCAGCTTCAGCGTTACGGGACGGTCGGAGCCGAGCGTGATCTCCGTGCCGTCTTTCTCGAACATCACCGCGATGAATGGGTCGAGCTTGGCCATGTGTGCGAATCTACCGATAGAGTACGAGGCCGAAAGGGCGGTAGATCACCATGCCACCCGCACTGCGGTGCCCGACGCGCTCACCATCAGCATGGTGCCGCCCTGCCCGATCTGGATCGTCTCGTAGTCGAGGTCGACACCCACGACGGCGTTGGCGCCGATCGTCTCCGCCTCGGCCTGCATCTCCTCGATGGCGATCTGCCGGGCCCGGCGCAGCTCCTCTTCGTAGGCTGCCGAGCGGCCCCCGACGATGTCGCGGATCCCGGCGAAGAAATCCTTGAAGATATTGGCCCCGAGAATCGCCTCGCCGGTCACGATCCCGAAGTACTCGGCGATCTCGTAACCGTCCACGCTCGGTGTCGTGGTAGTCAGCATGTCGCGTCTCCGGTGATGGCGGGTGGTAGAGCGATCAATCTACGGGCGCTCCACCCCTTCTCGAAAGCCGGGCTCGCCGTTTGCCAGGCCGGCCCGCCGCTGGGCCGCCGATCCCGACCGCTGGCATGCCGCCGGTGGCCCCGGGGGACGCGGTGCGCGAGATTTAGGCTATGCAGCAGGCCGGCAGCAGGCGGGACCCGGGAGAAAGCATGTGGGCGGTGGTCCGCGACCTGATCGCGAGCGCCCCGCCCAGAGCCCGGCGTGCGCTCTGGTTCAACCTCGCGTCCGCCGATTTCGCCCTCGTGGTCGCCGCCGTGGACTTCTTCATGGGAAGTGAGGGCCTGGAACCGTACCGCTTGGCCGGGATCGTGATCGGTATCATCGGGCTCGGCCTGCTCGCCGTCACATATGTGCTCCACCACACCAGCCAACAGACCTCGGCCGACTGTGCGCCGATGTCGTTCTTCGAGCTTCGGTCCGAGGTCATGCACCGGATCTTCGTGGCGCTGCCGGTCATGGCGCTGCTCGCCGCTATCCTGCTGGCCACGGCGATCGGCCTGTTCGTGCCGTCCGTCATCGACAAGCCGTTCCTGCTGATCGTGGTCGCGCTGTTCGTCACGTACCTCGGCCTGGCTATCCGGACCGTGGTGCATACCAGCCGCTTCCTGTACGAGTACGCGCAGCGACAGGCCGCCGTGGCGGCGCAGGCGCAGGCCGATGTCGCCGAGGCGCAGCTGGCCACGCTACAGGCGCAGATGAACCCGCATTTCCTGTTCAACGCGCTCAACACGGTGGCATCGCTGGTGCGGATCGACGGCAAGGCCGCCGAACGGACGGTCGAGAATCTCTCCGACGTGTTGCGCCGTACCCTCGACCGCTCGCGCAAGACGGTGAGCACGGTGCGCGAGGAGATCGAGTTCCTCAAGGCATACCTGGCAGTCGAGCAGCAGCGCTGGGGGAGCCGGCTCCGGGTCGACTGGGCGGTCGAGCCCGATACCCTGTCCCTCCCGCTGCCGCCGATGACCCTCCAGCCTCTGGTGGAGAACGCGCTGAAACACGGTATCGGGAATCGTCTGGAGGGTGGGCGCGTGCGGATCAGCGCCACCCAGTCGGACGGGAAGCTCCGCCTCACCGTCACGGACGACGGCGTTGGATTCGGCCCGCGCTATCGCGAGCGAACCGGGCTGGGCAACCTGCGCAGCCGACTCGCCACCCTGTACGGCGACGAGTCGGTCCTCGAGGTCGAGCGGAACGGGAACGGTGCTACAGTGATCGTGGAGATCCCGGTGACGGGACCGGATGGATGAATCATGCGGGTCCTGATCGTAGATGATGAGCCGGCCGCCCGGCGGCGGCTGGCGATCATGCTCGAGGAGCTGGACGTCGAGGTCGTGGGCGAGGCCGCCAACGGCGTCGAAGCGCTCGAGCAGGTCCAGGAACGCCTGCCCGACGTGCTGCTGCTCGATATCGCGATGCCGGAGGTGGACGGCCTCGACGTCGCGCGCCATCTGCGCGACCCCAAACCCCTGATCATCTTCCAGACGGCGTACGACGAGTACGCCCTCAGCGCGTTCGAGCACGATGCGCTCGACTACGTCGTGAAGCCCGTGACGCTCGATCGGCTCAAACGGGCGTTGGAGCGGGCCCGCGAGCGGCTGGCCGCGAAATCACGTCCCGCACTCACCATCGATCTCCTGGAACAGCTCGAGCGCGCCGTGAGCGGCGTCTCCAGTGCGCGCCGCCCCCGCGTCCTGGTGCGCGACGGGACCGGGCGACTGCTGGTTCCCTTCAGCGAGATCATAAAGTTCGCGGCCGACGAGGGTATCGTGTGCGCCCACACTGCCGCCGGCGTCTATCCCACCGACTACACGCTGGCCGATCTGGAGACCCGCAGCGCGGGCGGATTCGTGCGGGTGAATCGCGCCGAGCTGGTGAATGTCGATCACGTGGCGCGGATCGCATCGAACGGCGACGGCTCGGCCACCATCACGCTGTCGAACGGGCGCACAGTCCACGTGAGCCGCCGGCGAGCCGGTGACGTGCGGAGCACCCTGGAGGCATAATCGATGTGGATGGGTGGCGTGGGCTCATGCGGCAGGATCTGAGCGAGTTCGAGCGGCTGTTGCAGCAGATGCTGTCGGAGCAGTAGGCCGCCTAGGCCAACTCGTTGCGGAGGCGTCCGAGCCGGCCGCGCACTCCCTCGACAATTCGGTCCAACAACTCGGTTTCTCCGAAGATGGCGCGCGCGTCGCGCTCGGCTCGGCTCAGGTTCGCTTCCGTCCGTTTCGCGGTGTCCAAGAGCACACGCCGCACCACATCGTAGCGAAGTGAGAGCGCATCTGCGAAGCGCTCCCAGTGCCGCAGCTCGACATATCCGTAGCGACGCTCCCCACCAATTCCCATCGCGGCCTTACGGCTGAAGCCTTTGTACACGATGCTCGATATGAGGTCGTAGAACGGCGCGAGGCGGATTCCGTCGTCCGTGTAGAGCAGCGCCAGGTTTTTCCCATGCGCATCCTCATTGCCGATGAGGTAGTTGAACGCGGTCCAACGCACGAGCATCGGCAGGTCGGCGATCGGGAGGGCGCTGTGCTGCCGAACGACATCGGCGCACGCTGATAGGCCCGGCCCACCTTCGGCCTCGTACTTGTTGGCTGGCAACGTGGCAGTAGCCTGGCAGAAATCCTCTTGGTGAATGCGGCGGACCTCGGTGTCGTGGAGTTCTCGGTCGAAACGGCGCACGGCCAGTAGCGGTATTCCCACGTCGAGGTACTCCACATCGGGCACTGAAAGCCCGCTCGCGTCGGCGAGCCGCATGCAGAAGAACTCGTTCTCGACCAGGTAGGGTACGGTGACGCGAGTCCGTTTGAGGATGTGTGTTGCGGGAGCGCCGTCGATGGGCAGCAACCACTCGTCGTCCCGTCGCCGAACCGTCAGCTTCGCCTGCGCGCCTGCCAGCGAGAGCCGTCCCTCTCGCTGGGCGTCCGCCAGCAGCGGGTCGCCCGGGACCGCGAACAGGTCGCGAAGCGTATCTCTCGAGAGCGTCCGGTAACGGGGCTCGGCTGGTGGCGCGGTGTCGCGCGGCCAGATTGAGACGGCACCGGCGCACTCGCCGGCGATGGCGCCGAGGAGCCCCGCGGTGTTGGTGTCGGAGAGACGAAGCGCCGCGGTGATGAGGCGGCGGTACTCATCTTCAGGCAGCAGATTCTCGAAGAATGCCCGTGTGGAGTTGTCGTCGTATGGTTCCGGACGGATCGGCATGCGAACGGAGAGGGGTGCGACGTCGGCGCCGAGAATCTCCTCCGCGTACCTGAACGACAGTCGTCCGCGCTCAGCGTCGAGCATTCCGATCTTCTGGTCGAACAAGTAAACGCCGTACGTCATGCGTCCTCATTCATTGGCTGACGCTCCGCGGTCGTGGCGGTGGCGCCGGGCGTGCGGGTTTCGATAACCAGCTCGAGGCCGAGCGCATGCAAGACGCGGAGCAGGGTCTCGATATTGGCACGGCGTTTCCCGTGTTCCAGCTCGATGAGGAACCGGCGGCCAACGCCGAGGAGGGCAGCGGCCTCATCGAGCGTAAGGCCTGCGGCCTCGCGGCGGCTGCGGACGAGGCGGCCGAGTTGGGTAAGGCTCGAGATCCTGTTTTCGTCGGACATTGGAGTTCCCTTTAGGGAACTATAACTCACTTGGGGCGTTGTCGCCAACTCATAGATCCCTATAGGGGACTATCGCCTGTTGGATTGAGGAAGAGATTGCTCTAGTTCCCTAAAGGGAACTCTGACTTTGCAGGCGCCGGCGGTGGTGGATCCTCTTGGATGACCCACCTGAGCGTCCCGTCACTTGACCCCCACCCTTGGTTCATATAATATGGACCATATTCTATGGACCATACAATATGAACCGACATAACCTGCGTAATCCATTCACTTTAGGCGGTGTCGCCCGTGGCAAGCAGTTCGCCGGCAGGAGGGACGAGATCGCTCGGCTGCGGGCTCTTGCGCGCGACGGCCAACGCACCTTCCTCTTCGCTCCCCGCCGCTACGGCAAGACCTCACTGCTACGGGAAGCGTTCGAGCCCGAAGTGCATGCGGACCGTCTTCTGCTGCTCTGGTGTGACTGCCTGGTTACCGGCGACGCAGACTCGCTCGCCCGGCGTATCGCCGAGCCGGTCGTACGGGCCACCGCCTGCAAGGGCCTGACGCAGTGGGCCAGGGCCGCGGGGGCACTTTTCAAGCGCCTCAGGCCAACGTTGAGCGTGGGTCCGGACGGCGACGTTCGCGTGAGCATCGACCTGGCCGACTCTGGCGGCGCGGTCGGCGTTGAGGACGCGCTTGGGGCGGCTGGCCGCCTCGCCGATGCACGTGGCAGGCCGGCCGTGTTCGTATTCGACGAGTTCCAGGAGATCGGCGCGTGGGATGCCAACCACCGGACCGAAGCGGCCATTAGGACGGTCATCCAGAATCAAGCCGGAGTTGCCTATGTGTTTGCCGGCAGTGAGCAGCATCTGCTCGAGGCCATGTTCGGCACACGGGAACGCCCGTTGTTCAAGCTTGCTGTGCCATTCCCGCTGGATCGATTGTCGGATGATGAGTTGAGACCGTGGCTCGAAGCGCGGTTTGGGGAGACCGGTGTCGAATGCAAACCGGCTGCCCTCGATGCGCTGATAGAACTTGGGGCCGGTCATCCCTGGGCGTCGCAGTATCTCGCGCACTTCGTATGGAACGAGGCATTCACCCGAGGTCACTCCCGCGTCACGCGCGGGATCGTCTATGACGGCTTGGCGGTGGCACTGCAGGTCGCCGATACCGTCTACGACCGGGACTTCGCGACGCTTACCCATCCACAGCGACGGGTACTGATGGCCATCGCCACGGAGACCACGTGCTCGCCGACCGCCGTTTCGTACCTTCGAGGGCACCGCCTCCCCGCGAAGAGCACCGTCAGTCAGGCGCTGCGCAGTCTTGTGCGGCTGGGGTTCGTGGAACGCAGGCGCGATCGATATCGCGTCGGTGATCCTCTCTTCGGCACATGGGTGCGGAGGCAGTAGTGGGAAGACGAGGGCAAGCTGCCGCTCGCCACGCCAGCGCGCGGCTCCAAGACGATCGGGTGCCCCGCTTTGGCCAGCTCGATGTCCAGTTCCTGGATCACCTGAGACGCATCCCACACATCCCAGCCGGCCAGCCCGAGCCGGTGATCGATGATTTCCTGACGGGTCTTGGCTTCGTCCAAGGGGTGCGGGCAGCCTTGAGAAACGCCAACGTCCAGGCGAAGTTACGCTTCCCGGCGCCGTAGCCAAGTGGTAAGGCAGAGGTCTGCAAAACCTCTATTCGGCAGTTCGAATCTGCCCGGCGCCTCTGGCGTAATCCTTTTTTTCCAAAGGGCTTAACTGTTGTCAGGGTCCTCTCGCTCGGTCGTCCGGCAAGAGGTGGGAAGGTTTCTGGGAAGGTCTCTTCCGAGGCCGTGTGAAAACTCACCAATGACTGAACGGGGAGCGAGCACGCAGCGTGGGGTGAGCGCGACATTCTGCTGCGAGGGGTAGAGATGTCTCAGTCACGTTAGCACGGAGGGGGACGAGGTAGCACCAGATCCTGACCAAGACCGGTGAAGGGCGGCGCAGGTGAAGCGTCTCACTCGCGAAAACGATGCCCGAACCCGCCGCTCTCTATCCGATCCGGCTCAGCCGCTCCGCAAGCGCCGTGGCCGACGGGATGCGCTCGTCCCGATGCTTGGCGAGGAGTTCCATGACGAGCGTGGAAAGGGCAGGGGGGATATCGGCGTTGAGCGTGACCGGCTCCACGGCATCCTCATTGAGCACCTTGGCGATCAACGACACCGGCGACCGCGCCTCGAATGGGAGCTTGCCCGTGAGACATTCGTACATGACGACGCCCACGGCGTACAGATCCGTCCGCGCGTCGATCGACTCGCCGAGCAGCTGCTCGGGTGACATGTACGACGGCGTACCGATCATCATCCCAACTTCGGTCGTTCCGGTCGATCCCTCCGCGAGCTTGGCCACGCCGAAATCCATGACCTTGAGCAGGCCTTCGGCATCCAGCAACAGGTTCTGCGGCTTGAGGTCGCGGTGCACGACGCCTTCCTCGTGCGCCACGGCCATGCAATCGGCCAGTTGCCGCGTCAGCGCGAGGGTGGAGGAGATCTCGAGTGTCTGGCGTTGCTCCAGCAGGTCGTGGAGCGTGATGCCCTCGACGTATTCCATCGTCAGGTAGTAGACGCCCATCCACTCGCCGAAGTCGTGCGTCCGGACAACGTTCCGATGTGAGATCTTCCGCGCCAAGCGGACCTCGGTCTTGAAGCGCTCGATCAGGTCTTCGTTGCTGACGAGCTCCGGGCGGAGGGTCTTGATGGCGACAACCTCGTCCAGCTCGCGGTCGTGCGCGCGGTACACCACGCCCATGCCGCCGCGCCCGATGACCGCGCGGATCTCGTAGCGATCGCCGAACTGTCCCGCCGGCAGGTTGGCGAAATCGAGGCCGGGGATCTGCATCTCCCCGGAGTCGCGCGCCGCTTCGATCTCGCGTCGCAGATGATGCACCTGATCCAGCAGTCGCGCTTCGCGCGCCTTGACCTGCCCGGCCATCCCGTCGAACACGCGGGCCAGGCGACCCAACTCGTCCGCGCGCCGGGCGATGCCGCTCAGCTCGCCCGTCTCATAGGCGCCGGACTCGACGGCCGCCGCCGCCGCGATCACACGGTTCACCTGTTGGAGGTATTGCTTCTCCTGATCCCGGAACCGCTTCTTCTCGAGGCTCGCCGTGATACGTGCCCGCAAGAGCACCGGGTCGAACGGCTTGGGAAGAAAATCCTCGGCGCCGCGCTTGATGCACCGGACGATGTTGGCCATGTCGTCCGCGGCGGAGATCATGATGACGGGAATGTCCCGCGTGGCCGGGTTGTCCTTGATGTGGCCCAGCGTCTCGAACCCGTCCAGCTCCGGCATCATGACGTCCAACAACACGAGGTCGAACGGCTCGGCGGCGATCAGGTCCAGCGCGCGGCGCCCGTTCTCGGCGTGCACGACGGTATATCCCTCACGCTCGAGCCGCCGCCCCAGCACGTCGCGATTCTCCTCCAAGTCGTCCACCACGAGAATGCGGCCGGCCCCGCGCGGCAGCGCCGACGTCGCATCGTCGCCCGTGCCGTCGCTCGGTGCCGGCGCTGCTTCGTCCGTGGTTTCTGGTTCGCGCCGCAGGGATTCCAGCATGCCGAGCCGATCGGCGGCCTTGAGAATCTTGCGCACGTCACTGGCGAATCGATCGTCAGTCTCCGGCGTGACGGATTCGAGGATATCCCGGAGCGTATCGAGGATGCGCGTGCGGGGTTGCGCGAGGGAATCGTGCAGGGCGGACAACTCTTCGGCGCTGATCGCCGCCTGGCGCGTGGGCGGGAGCGACTCGTTGATGATCACGAGCGCGTCGCGCGCGGCGCTCAGCGCGGCGGCGAGGCCCTCCTGCCAGTCGGGGTGTCCCACATCTTCCACATCCTCGAGCAGCATCTCGGTGTAGCCCACGATGTGGTTCACCGGCGTGCGCAGCTCGTGGCGCAGCTCCGCGACGCCGGCCAGGCCGTGCGATGGTGTGAATCTGGGGTCGGTCACTCCGCGCTCGCCAGCAAGGCTTCGATCTTCGACAGAAGACGGGGCAGCTCGATCGGCTTGGTGTCGTAGTCATCACACCCCGCCTCGAGCGCGCGCTCGCGATCGCCGGCCATGGCGTGGGCGGTGAGTGCGATGATGGGTGTGGTGATCCGGTCGGGGTCCGCCCGGAGCCGGCGCGTCGCGTCCCAGCCGTCGAGGCCCGGCAGGCTCATATCCATCAGGATGAGATCGTAGCCGCCGGCCCGCGCCATCTCGACGCCTTCCCGGCCGTCCACCGCGATGGCGACCTCGTACCCGCGCCGCTGCAACCGGCGCGACAACATGTCACGATTCATCTCATTGTCCTCGACCAGGAGGATCGTCGGCATGCCCGTGCTCCTCTGTGCAGTCAGCTCGTGGTCGGTGGTCCGCCTGTGACCACCGCAGGGATACAAATGGTGAACGTGGAGCCCGACCCCGGGGCGCTCTGCACGTGGAGGTCGCCGCCCATCATGTAGCAGAACCGTTTGGTGATCGCGAGGCCGAGTCCCGTGCCGCCGTACCGCCGCATGGTCGACGCCTCGGCCTGCGCGAACGCCTCGAACAGGCGGTCCATCTGCTCGTCGGTTATGCCGATTCCGGTATCGGACACGCTGAACTGAACGAGCTCGCGCCCGCCGTCGACATCCCGGTCGCGCTCGACCGTGAGGCGGATCGCCCCGTCCGAGGTGAACTTGCACGCGTTGCTGAGCAGGTTCAGCAGCATCTGCCGCACCTTGGTGAGGTCCGCGTGCATCTGCCCGATGTCGTCGGGGCATTCGATCGTCAGTCGATTACCGTTCTTCTTGGCCAGCGGCGTCGCCGTGCTCATCACCTCCCGGACCATCGGCGCGATCGCGAAGTCCTCCAGGAACAGCTCCATCTTGCCGGCTTCGATCTTCGAGAGATCCAGCACGTCGTTGATCAGCGCGAGCAGGTGCCTCCCCGCCGTTTGGATCTTTTGCAAGTCGTCGGCGAACTCCGGCTGGTCGAGGTCCTCGATCTCCTCCTGGAGCATCTCGCTGTAGCCGATGATCGCGTTGAGCGGGGTGCGCAGCTCGTGGCTCATGCTCGCGAGGAACTGACTCTTGGCGGCATTGGCGGCCTCGGCCTCGCGCCGCGCATCGAGCAGCTCCGTGATGTCGTGATAGAGGGCCATGAGGCCCACGTACTCGTCACCCACGTTGACTGGCACGGCGCTCAATTCGACGTCGACCATGGTGCCGTCCTTGCGCCGCCGCCGGGCGATACCGTGCACCGGTCCGGTGAGCGCCTCGCGTGTGTAGGCTTCCGCCTCGCTCATCGTGGCCTCGGTGGCGATGAGGCGATCCAGGTTCTGGCCGAGTGCCTCGGATTCCGCGTAACCGAACAGCCGCTCGAACGCCGGATTGCTCGAGGCGATGTTGTGATCCGGATCGAGTATGACGATCGCGACGGGACTGTTCGCGACGAGCGCCGCGAAGTACTGGTGCTGCTGTTCCGCGGCCGTGTAGAGTCGCGCGTTCTCGACGGCGATGGCCGCCTGGGGAGCGAACGCCTTGAGGAGTCGGAGATCTTCCTCGTCGAACACGTGATCCGGATGGGCCTGGACGGTCGCGATGGCGCCAACGAGCCGTTTCCCGATGAGCAGCGGCACCGCCATGACCGAATGAACCGTCACGTCCGAGTACTTAGGCGATTGGCCGAGCCATTCGTGGTACGACCGGATGATGAGGGGCTCGAGCGTTTGGGCGACCGTGCCCATGGCACCCTCGCCCGGCTTGAGGCGCGTGCCGGTCGAGTCCTTCCCGATGTTCCGGCTCGCGACAACGACCAACTCGTCCTCGCCCTCCTCGTAGATCGCGACTTCGCCACCCGTCACACCGAGCAGCGACACTGCGCGCGCTAAGACGGACTCGAGGACCTTGGACAACTCGAGCTCGGACGACAGGTCTTCCATCGTGTCGAGGAACGCCTTGTACTCGTCGGCGCGCTGCCGCTCGGCGGCGAGGAGGCGCGCGTTCTCGATGGCGATGGCCACAGATGGCGTGAACATGTTGAGCAATCGCAGGTCTTCTTCAGAGAACGTGCGATCGGGATCCGCGTGGACGGTCGCGATCGCCCCGACGAGGCGGCGCCCAATTAGCAACGGAGCGGCCATGACCGAGTGGACGACGACGTCCGCGTATTGAGGAGATTGTCCCTGCCATTCGTGGTAGGACGGGATAATGAGCGGTTCGCGCGTCTGCGCGACCGTGCCCATCGCGCCTTCGCCGAGCTTGAGGCGCGTGCCCGTAGAGTCCTTGCCGATGCTGTCGCTGGCGACGACGGTCAGCTCTTCGTGTTCCTCGTTGTAGATCGCCACTTCCCCGCCGGTCACGCCCAGCAGGGAGACGGCGCGCTCGATCACGGCGTGGAGCACCTTGCTGAGCTCGTGCTCGGACGTGAGGTCGGCGGCGGTGTCGAGTAGCGCTTTGTGCTCGTCCGCGCGCCGGCGTTCTGCGTGAAGCAGGCGAGCCCGGCCGATCGCGATGCTGGCTTGGTCGGCGGCTGCCTGGAGGATCTCGAAATCGTCGTCGCCGAACGCGTCCGGTTCGCTGCTTTCGACGACCAACACCCCGATGGTCTGGCCGTCCACCGTCAGCGGGACGTCAACCTCGGACCCGCTCGCGAGGCTCGGGACGTAGCTGGGATCCGCCCGAACGTCCGGCGTGTAGTGGAGCTTGCCATCCCGGACCGCCCGATCGCTGATGCCTTCACCGCGGTGCACGTGCATTCCCGAGGGAATGTCGGGCCAACCGACGCTGGCCTGGAGCACGCGGTCACCGGTCTCGGGCTCGATGATGAACACGCCGAGGAAGTTGTAGCCCAGCGCCTCGTCCCGGAGGCCATTTACCATGGACTGATAGACAGCGTGCTCGTCCTTCGCCGAGGCGATGGCCGTCGTGAGGCGCAGCAACGCGGCCTGGCGTCGTTGGACGTCGCCGCGCACGTCGGTTGACGACGCGGGCTTACTCATCCGGTGTCTCCACCGACGGGCGTCGCGTGCGCCGCGATGAGCGACCGCACGTGGGTCAGTAGCTCGTCGCGCCCGTGCGCGCCCTTTTCGACGATGCGCTGCACGCTGCCGCTTAAGCGACGACGGTCGGCCTCGGTCAGCTCCTTCGCGGTCATGACGACCACGGGAATCGCGTCCCCGTTCCCGCGCCGCAATTCTTCGAGGAACTCGAAGCCATCCATCTCCGGCATCATCAGGTCGAGCAGGATGAGGTCGACCCCGCCGGTGGCGAGCCGTTCGAGCGCGTGCCGGCCGTTCTCGGCCTCGATCACGTCGCAGCGCTCCTCCTCGAGGGCGCGCCGCACCATGTCGCGGGTCGACTGGTCGTCGTCGACCACGAGCACTCGGCGGCGGCCGTCACGTCTCACGTAGCGTCGCAAGATCGTCGTCAGTCGATCACGCGCGATCGGCTTGGTGAGGTACTCGGACGCGCCCAACGCGAACCCCATGTTCTTGTCGTCGATGATCGTCATCATGATGACAGGGATCTCGGCGAGCGCGGGATCGTTCTTGAGCGCCGTCAGCACGGCCCAGCCGTCCATGCCGGGCATCAGCACGTCGAGCGTGATGACGTCGGGCCGATGCTCGCGCGCGAGCGCGAGCCCGGACTCACCGCCGGCCGCTTCGAGCACGCCAAACCCTTCCTTGCGCAGGAAGCGACCCATGAGGTCGCGCACCGCCGGGTCGTCATCGATCACGAGCACGACCGCGTCTCCTGCGGCGGGCTCCCGCTGGAGCGTCGGCACCTCCGGGGTCGGTTCGCGCGTGACGGCGGGCAGGCGCACCGTGAACGTCGACCCCTTGCCCACCTCGCTCTCCACCGCGACGTCGCCGCCCATCATGTGGCAGAACATCCGACTGATCGCGAGGCCGAGACCGGTGCCGCCGAACCGACTCGTGGTCGAGGCGTCGGCCTGGGAGAAGGCCTGGAACAGCCGGGCCATCTCCTCCTCGGTTACGCCGATACCGGTGTCGTGCACCTCGAAGACGATCGCATCCCCGTCGGGATCCGTTTCGCGGCGCGCCGCGAGCGTGATCGTCCCCTGTTCGGTGAACTTCGACGCGTTGGACAGGAGATTCAGCAGGACTTGCCGCACGCGGGTGACGTCCGAGCGCATGGAGCCCAGATCGTCCGAGCACCGCAGGTCAAGCTGGTTACCGTTACGCGTAATGAGCGGCGTCACGGTCATCGCCACCTCGTCGATGACCGTCCGGACGTCGAACGTCTCGAGGTAGAGCTCCATCTTGCCGGCCTCGATCTTGGACAGATCGAGCACGTCGTTGATGAGCGTCAACAGATGGTGCCCCGCCGCGTGAATCTTTTCGAGGTCTGGAACGAACGCATCCTGGCCTTTCGCCTGGGCGTCTTCCTGAAGCATCTCGGAGTAGCCGATGATGGCATTGAGCGGCGTGCGCAGCTCGTGGCTCATGCTCGCCAGGAACTGGCTCTTGGCCGTGTTGGCATCTTCCGCTTCGCGCCGCGCCCGCAGCATCTCCGTGATGTCATGGTAGAGCGCCATCATCCCAACGCGCGCACCGCCCACCATCACGGGGATCGCGTAGATCTCCACGTCGATCAGCGAGCCGTCCTTCCGGCGCCTTCGTCCAATGCCTCCAGTCGTGCGACCGGCTTCAGCCGCTTCCGTGTACGCGTGCGCCTCGGCCAACGTGCCCTCGGTCGTAACGAGCGCGTCCAGGTTCCGGCCGATCACTTCCTGTTCGGAATACCCGAACAGCTTCTCGAATGCCGGATTGCAGGACGTGATGTTGAAGTCGAGGTCGAGGTTCACGATCGCGACTGGGTTGTTCAGCACCAGGTTCTCGAAATAGCGCTGGCCCACGGAGAAGAGTCTGGCGTTCTCGATCGCGATCGCCGCCTGCGGAGCGAACAGTTGCTGCAGCCGGAGGTCTTCGTCGCCGAAGACGCGTGAGGGGTCAGCGTGGACGGTGGCGATGGCACCAACCAGCCGGTTCCCGATGAGGAGCGGTGTCACCATGACCGCCTGGACGAAGCTCCGCGCGTATTGCGAGGACTTGCCCGCCCACTCCTGGTAGCGCGGAATGATCAGCGGTTCGCGCGTCTGAGCGACATGGCCCATAGCGCCTTCCCCGACCGCCATGCGCGTACCGACGGCGTTCGTATCCATCTTGTGGCTCGCCACGATCACCAGCTCGTTGCGCGCCTCGTCGTATGTGGCCAGTTCGCCAGCGGTGACGCCGAGCAGCGAGACGGCACGCTCCAACACCCGTTGCAGGACGGATGACAGGTCCAACTCACCCGCCAGGTCCCGCATCGTCTCGAGTAGCGCGCGCTGTTCTTCGGCACGGCGGCGTTCCGCGCTGAACAGACGCGCGTTCTCGATCGCGATGGCCGCCTGCGGCGCGAACATCATGAGTCGTCGCAGGTCGGCGTCCCCGAAATGGCGTTCCGGGTCTTGATCCACGCTCGCAATGGCGCCGACCAGGCGATTCCCGATCATGAGCGGTGCCGCCATTACGGCCTGCACGACGGTCTGAGTGTACTTGTCGGACCGGCCTTCCCACTCCTGATACCGCGGAATGATCAGCGGTTCGCGCGACTGGGCGACGTGGCCCATCGCCCCTTCGCCGAGCGCCATGCGGGTGCCCGTCGAGTCTGTCCCGATGTTGCGGCTCGCGACGACCACCAGCTCATGGGTCGCCTCGTCCAACACGGCCAGCTCACCGCCGGTGACCCCCAGAAGCGACACGGCACGCTCGAGGACCGCGTGCAGCACCTTGTCCAGCTCCAACTCGCCTGACAGATCGGCGAGCGAATCGAGGAGCGCCTGCTGCTCGCCGGCGCGTTCGGTCTCTGCCGTGTAGAGCCGGGCGTTCTCGATCGCGATCGCGGCCTGTGCCGCGAAGAGGTTCAACAGTCGAAGGTCCTCGCGCCCAAACTCTCGACTGGGATCCGAATGGACGCTGGCGATCGCGCCGACGAGGCGCGGGCCGATCAGCAGCGGGGCGACCATGACCGCCTGCATCGTACTCTGCGTGTACTGCGACGACCGCCCCATCCACTCTTGATAGCGCGGGATGATGAGCGGCTCGCGCGTCCGCGCCACGTGGCCCATCGCCCCTTCGCCGAGCGCCATGCGGGTGCCCGTCGAGTCAGTCCCGATGTTGCGGCTCGCGACGACCACCAGCTCCTGGGTCGCCTCGTCCAACACGGCCAGCTCACCGCCGGTCACGCCGAGCAACGAGACCGCGCGCTCGAGCACCGCGCGGAGCAGGTTATCCAGCTCGAGCTGGCCGGAGAGGTCGGTGAGCGTGTCGAGCAGCGCCTGCTGCTCACCGGCGCGCCGGCGTTCGGCCGCAATCAGCCGCGTGCGCGCGATGGCGATGCTCGCCTGATTGGCGGCCGCCGCGAGGATCTCGAGGTCGCCGCTGGGGAACGCGTGGCCCCGCGCGCGCTGCACCACGAGTTCGCCGATGGCACTCTGATCGATCTTGAGCGGGAGCTTGAGTTCGACCGGCGCCTCTTGGTCGCCGAACGAGCCGGCCTTGGCCTTGAGGACGGGCTCGAAGGCCGACGATCCGGCCAGGTACATCCCGACACCGTCGAACCCGAACGCCGGGTGCCGGAGCCCCTCCACGACACTGCGGCACACGTCGTCCTCCCCCTGCGCCTCGGCTATTCGGGTACTGAGGCGGAGAAGGGCGGAGCGCATTTCGGCCGCGGAGCCGCTGGATTCCTGTGGGTCGACGCTCGTCATCCGGTCTCGCGGTGTGCGAAAAAGCGAAGGTTACGGCCACGGGCGGCCGGCAGCTAGAGGGGACCGACGGCGAACAGCTCGCCGTGGGGCTCCGCGCGCATGCTTCTCCTGAGTACGCCAGCTTGACAGGTGGACGCCTCTCGTTTGAGAATGGTCAAGGGACGGATTAGGCTACCGGTGAGCAGGACAACGACTTACAGAGGTTGCTCTACTTAACATACATTGGCCGCCACGTGCGCCAGCTCCGGGACCAGATGGCCCGCCTGGAGGGTGCCGCAGCGCGCGGAGGAGCGGTTCGGACGCTACCGCGACGATCCGGTGGACTTCTGCCAACAGGCTCTCGGGGTCGGGAATGCCACCCGGCGCAGGGACGGCACGCCCCACCAGTTCGCCGTACTGGAGGACGTGGTCGCGTACCCCCGCGTGGCCGTCCCCAGCGGCCACGGAGTCGGCAAGAGTGCGGTAAACGCCTGGGCGGCGCCCTGGTGGCTCCTGACGCGCCCCCTATAGCGCGTCGTGGTGCTCGCGCCCGAGTACTCCCGCTAGGCTGCTCGGGTATGTTGCTGAGCTGGGCGGATGGGGAGCTGTTGGGAAGGTTTGACCGTAGCTAGATCGAAAAGGACGCAATGATCTGCAGATGGAACGGTTGCCAAGCACTTACAACACAGCTGGTTGCAACAATACACAACCACGCACGAGGGCTCTGAGAGAACTGCAAAACCTCTATTCGGCAGTTCGAATCTGCCAGGCGCCTCTCCCAATAAGTCCCCGCCAATCGGGGACTTGTTCGTTTCTGGGGAGGTTCACACGATTGTCTTTGCTTCCCCGCCTCTGGCTGACAGGTCAGATTCCGGCCCATGCGCGACGAACCGAATGTCCACGAACTCCTCGACGGCTTTCCCGTGATCGTGCGACTCCCCGTCCAATGGGGCGAGATGGACGCGTACGGGCACGTCAACAACGCCGTCCTGTTCCGCTACTTCGAGACCGCACGCATCGCGTTTCTCGAGCGGTGCGGCTTCCTCGAGGCGTACGAACGCGACAAGATCGGCGCCATCCTCCATTCGACCGACTGCCGATTCCGGCGGGCCCTGCGCTACCCGGATACCGTGCTCGTCGGCGGACGGGCGGTCGATGTCTCCGAGGATCGCTTCACCATGGGGTATCGGGTTGTGTCGCTCGAACACGACGAGGTCGTTGCGGAGGGAGCCGGCGTCGTGGTCTCGTACGACTACGTAAGGAAAGCGAAGACGGCGCTGCCGGAGGAGGTGAGACGGCGGATCGCCGGGCTCGGGCGTTAGGGGTGCGGGCCGGAAGATCTTCCACGACGACCTGGAAAACAGGTGAACAGTGTAGATGAGGTCATCAATGGTCGTGGAGTTCGCCCACCTCCCTTGCCCGCCGTCCACCAGCCTATCCTACACGACTTCGCCGCGGAAGACGCCGTCTTTACAGCAATCACACCACGACGCACTATCATTGATTCGCTCTGCACTATGGCCCCGAGGAGTCTGAAGACATGCCCGAAGCCGATGCGTCCGAGGCGCAGAAGAACTATCACTTGGACATCCCGCAGAAACACGAGGGCTTCTTCCTCAAGGGGTCCAACTCATACGACTGGGGATTCAAGAACCGGCTGGCGCGCATCTTCCGCCCGCAGTCCGGCAAGACGGTCATGCTGGCGTTCGACCATGGTTACTTCCAGGGCCCTACGTCGGGGCTGGAACGGGTCGATGTCACCATCCTGCCGCTTGCACCCTATGCGGACGCGCTCATGCTTACCCGGGGCATGCTCCGCTCGGTCATTCCACCGTCGTCGGCCAATGCGATCGTCATGCGCTCGAGTGGCGGCCCGAGCATCCTCAAGGAACTCTCCGACGAGCGCATTGCCGTCGATGTCGAAGATGCGCTGCGCATGAACGTCGCGGCGATGGCGGTCCAGGTGTTCATCGGTGGACCGAACGAGACGCAGAGCGTCCACAACATGACGCGGCTCATCGACATGGGGAACCGTTACGGCATGCCCGTGCTGGGTGTGACGGCCGTCGGCAAGGAGCTTACGCGCGACGCGCGCTACATCGGCTTGGCCACCCGGATCTGTGCGGAACTGGGAGCCGCGTTCGTCAAGACGTACTTCGTGCCGGGATTCGAAACGGTGACGGCGGCCTGTCCTGTTCCGATCGTGATAGCCGGCGGGAAGAAGATCCCCGAGCTGGATGCCCTGAAGATGGCGCACGACGCCATTGATCAGGGCGCGTCCGGCGTCGACATGGGTCGCAACATCTTTCAATCGGAAGCACCGATCGCAATGATCAAGGCCGTGCGGGAGGTGGTGCACAACCGCATGAAACCGCAGGAAGCCTTCGAGTTCTACGAGACGCTGAAGAACGAGAGCGCCGAGGAGCATGGACAATCGCTGGAACGACGACGCAGCTGACGGAATAGCTGTCGCGATCCCCGGCCAGCCGGGTCATGACCTGGCCCGGCGCGTCTACTCGGCTCGACTGTTGGGCATGGAGCCGGACCTGGTGCTGCACGGCGGCGGCAACGTCTCGCTCAAGACCGCGCTGCCCAACGTGTTCGGAGAAACTGCGCCGGTCACCTTTGTGAAGGCGTCGGGCTACGATCTCAAAACGATCGTGGAGTCGGGGTTCGTGGCGCTCGATCACGAGTACCTGGCCAGGCTCTCCACGGTGGACTCCCTGAGTGAAGCGGCGATGAGGACGGAGTTGGGTCTGCATCTCGCCCGGCCACACACGAGCCTCCCATCCATCGAAGCCCTGATGCACGTCTTCCTCGCGCCGAAATACATCGACCATACCCATCCCGCGTCGATACTGGCGCTCACCAACCGTGCCGACGGGGAGCGCTGCGTCAGCGAGGCGCTCGGCGGACAGATCGGTGTCATCCCGTATGTGGAGCCGGGATTCGGGCTCGCCAAAGCCGCAAGAGAAGCGTTCGAGAACGATCCCACATGTGAGGGCTTGGTCCTGATGCACCACGGCCTGATCACCTGGGGTGAGACGGCGCGTGACGCGTACAGCAAGACGATCGAGCTGGTGAGCAGGGCGGAGGAGTATCTGGAGAAGAGGAGCAGGGGCCGTTCGCCCGTGTCGCACACGACCGCCACGGCAGCCTCTTGGGCGGCACGTTACCGCACGGTAGCACCCGTCCTGCGGGGTCTGTTGACCCGCCGGGCCGCCGAGCGGGAGGTGCCGGGCGAGCGCGTGATACTGCGTCCCTTGCTCACCGAGACCATCGTTGCGTTCCTCGACGGCGAACAGGGCAAGGAGCTCGCCCTCATGCCTCCGCTCACGCCGGACAACCTTATTCGCACCGGCCTTCACCCGCTGTGGATCGAACGACCGGCGTTCGACGATGAGACGGAGTTGCGAGAGCAGTTGGCCACGGCGATTGCCGCGTTCTCCCGAGGCTATGGGGAATACGTGCGGCGCCATGCCGGAGGCTCGGACGTCCCATCAGAAGACATCCTCCCCAAGACGGTCATGCTCCCCGGGATGGGCGTCGCCTGTGCCGGGCGCGATGTGCGGGAAGCAACCATCGCCCGGGATGTCACCGACCAGACGCTGGCGGTGAAGGCCGCTATCGTCGAATCGGGCGGAACGTATGTGGGGTTGAGCGAGAGTCAGCTCTACGACATGGAGTACAACGCGTTCCAACGAGCCAAGCTGGAGCGGCCGGACGCGGCACTTCCGCCCGGAACGGTTGCCTTGGTCACGGGTTCGGCGGGCGCGATCGGTTACGGCATCTGCGAGAAGCTGCTCGATGAGGGGTGTCATGTCGCGGCGACCGATCTGAGCGGCACACAGCTCGACAGTATGGTCGACGCTCTGCGTGAGCGATACGGCGATCGCGTCATCGGTGTGGCGCTCGATGTTACGCAAGAAGCTGACGTGACCGACGGGTTCGGTGCGGTGGTCGATGCGTGGGGTGGGATTGACCTGTTGGTCGTCAACGCGGGACTCGCACACGTCTCCTCGCTCGCCGATATGGAGTTGCAGGCGTTTCGGCGTTTGGAACGGGTCAATATCGAGGGTGTGCTGCTCGTGCTGCGGGAAGCGGCGCGCCTGTTCGAGAGACAGGGCGCCGGTGGTGATGTCGTGGTCATATCCACCAAGAACGTGTTCGCGCCCAGTGGCGAGTTCGGCGCGTACAGCGCCACCAAAGCGGCGTGCCATCAGTTGGCGCGGGTCGCCAGCCTCGAGCTGGCTGCGCTGGACGTGCGGGTGAATATGGTGTCACCCGACGCCGTGTTCTCGCACGGCGGCCGCAGGTCCGGTCTCTGGGCGGAGGTCGGACCCGCGCGGATGCGGGCGCGCGGACTCGATGAAGCAGGGCTCGAGGAGTACTACCGGAACCGAAACCTGCTCAAGGCGAAGGTCACGGCCGAGCACGTAGCGAAGGCGGTGATGTTCTTCGCGACCCGTCAGACCCCAACGACCGGAGCCACGATTCCGGTGGACGGCGGATTACCGGACGCTACACCGCGCTAGGCTAGATGTGAGCGCTCCATACCCGGCGGTCGGACTCGGGTAATTGTCGCCCTTCAGCGGCACCCAGGGGTTAGCGACACGCTGGACGCGGGTGCTGCCTTGGCCTAGCTTCACGTTGCTCTTTCCCCCACCTGAAAGTGACGCCGAATTCCGAACTGCCGCTCGTAGCTCGGGCTGGATTGCACCGGGATCGCATCGCGATCGCTGCCGCGGGAGGCGAGTTCACCTACCGCGAGTTGCTCGACGTGTCGGCGCGGGTCGCGTCGTGCATCCTGCGCAACCGAGCCGATCTGCAAGAGACCCCGGTGGCGTTCCTCGTACCGCCCGGGTTTGACTACGTGGCCGTCCAATGGGGAGTCTGGCGCGCCGGCGGCATCGCGGTTCCCCTGGCCGTCTCCCATCCGCCCGCGGAACTGGAATACGTGCTCCGGGATTCACAGGCCACCATCGTCGTGGTGCATCCCGATCTCGCGGAAAGGATCAGGCCGGCCGTCGCCGCAGGCGATACTCGAGTGCTTACGACGGTCGAGGCGCTGGCCGCATCCAAGAGAACCCTCCCGGCAATGGCCGAGAGCCGGCGGGCCATGATGCTCTATACCAGCGGCACGACCGGCAAGCCCAAGGGAGTGGTTACGACGCATGGGTCTTTGCGCGCGCAGGTCACGACGCTGGTCGATGCGTGGGGGTGGACCGCTGCCGATCGTATCTTGCTGGTCCTTCCGCTCCATCACGTTCACGGCATCGTGAACGTTGTCACCTGCGCTCTCTGGGCCGGCGCACGCTGTGAGATGCACAGGACGTTCGATGTAGCGGCGGTTTGGGGCTCCTTCCTGAGCGGTGATCTCACGCTGTTCATGGCGGTCCCGACCATCTACCGGAGGTTGATTGCCGCGTGGGAGGAGGTGTCCCCCGACCGTCAGCAGGCTCTGTCCGACGCGTGCGCGGGAATACGTCTCATGGTCTCGGGTTCCGCCGCGCTCCCTGTCGCTACGCTCGCGCGGTGGAAGGAGATCACCGGACACGTGTTGCTGGAGCGCTACGGCATGACCGAGATCGGGATGGCCTTGTCCAACCCCCTGCACGAGGAGCGGCTGCCGGGACACGTGGGCACCCCTCTTTCCGGCGTCGAGGTGCGGTTGGTCGACGAGGACGGCAACACCGTCGCGCCGGGCACGCCGGGAGAGATCCAGGTGAAGGGACCGGGCGGGTTCCTCGAGTATTGGCGTCAGCCGGAGGCCACGGCAGCGGCGTTTCAGGACGGCTGGTTCCGCACCGGCGACATGGCCGTCGTCGAGGATGGTTCCTACCGGATTCTGGGGCGGATGAGCAGCGACATCATCAAGACCGGCGGCTACAAGGTGTCGGCGCTCGAAGTAGAGGAAGTGCTGCGCACCCATCCGGATGTCGTCGAGTGTGCCGTAGTAGGTGTCGAGGATCCGGATTGGGGCGAGCGCATCTGTGCTGCCTTGGAGGTCCGTGAGGGCTGCGACCTGACGCCAACCTCGCTACAGGAGTGGGCGAAGACCCGCCTGGCGCCCTATAAGGTCCCCAAGACGTGCCGAGCCGTGACCGCGCTTCCCCGCAATGCCATGGGCAAGGTGACGAAGCCCGAAGTGGCGGCCCTGTTCACGATGCCGCGGGACCGAGGCGCCTGACCCACTCTTTGACGCTCAGAGCTTCCCGAACGCCACTTCCCCTGCGCTGGCAACTTGCTAGGAGTACTCCCAAACCTCTCCAGGCTGCATTACCCTCACCTCGACGTCCCTCGGTTTGAAGTCCGCCGGGTCCTGCTCGATCGGTGGCCAAGTGTTGTAATGCATCGGAATGGCGACCTTGGGCCTGATCAGCTCAGCGGCACGTGTCGCGAGGTCAGGTCCCATCGTGAAGCGGTCACCGATCGGCACGCAGGCGATGTCGGGCTGGTAGATCTCGCCTATCAGTCGCATGTCGCCGAACAGGCACGTGTCCCCGCAGTGATAGACCGTCTTACCGCCGATGTGGGCGACCAGACCGCACGGCAGACCCATGTATCGGCCGTTGTAGGACGAGGAGTGAAACGCCTGCGTGAACGCAACCCAGCCGAATGGGGTACCGATCTTGCCGCCCGGGTTGCCCGGCTCGGTCCTCGAGATGCCCTGTTCCTCGAGGTAGTTGCAGATCTCAAAGGCCGCTATCACCGTGGCATCGTTCCGCTTCGCGATCGAGACGGTGTCGCCGAAATGATCCGCGTGCCCGTGGGTGAGCGCCAGATAGGTGCATGTGATGTCGTCGGGCCCCACAGTCGCGACCGGATTGTCGGTTAGGAACGGGTCGATGATCAGGGTGTGCCGGCCGTCGGAGAGCGAGAAGCCTGCATGTCCAAGAAACGTGATGGTCACACTCATCGTGAACTCCGGATTGCTGGATCGTCGCGTCGGATGACACACGAAAGGTAACGGGGCGTCGTGATCGGTAATGCCCGGCCATATTGACCGCGCCCCCCGCGGAGCGTAGCGTAGACGCTCTTACAACGATCTGGCCTCATGCCTTCCATTCTTGAGCGACTCCGCGCAGCACTGGGCGGCGAGTACGACGTCGAGCGGGAGTTGGCGAGCGGCGGCATGGGGGTGGTGTTCCTCGCGCGCGAGCGGAGCCTCGACCGACTGGTCGCCATCAAAGTTCTCCGTCCGGAGTGGGCCACCGCCGTCGCCGCCGAACGGTTTCTCCGTGAGGCGCGAACCCTTGCCGGCCTGAATCACCTGGCGATCGTTCCCATCCACCGGGTCGGGGAAGCGGACGGGCTTCCCTACTTCGTCATGGAGTACCTCGACGGAGGGACGCTCGCCGATCGTCTTCGCAACGGCCCGCTGAAGCGGCGAGAGGTCTTTCACCTCGGCTTGGGCCTCCTCGGAGCGCTCGACAAAGCCCATCGCAACCGGGTCCTTCACCGGGACATCAAGCCCGCGAACGTGTTCTACCGCGAGGATCAGCCGGTTCTGGGCGATTTCGGCATTGCGAAGGGCGCCTCGGATGAGTCGCTCACCGGATCGGGATACGCCGCAGGGACCCCCGGGTACATGGCGCCCGAGCAGTTGACCGGACAACCGGCCACCGCGGCGACCGACGTCTATGGCTTCGGGATGCTGCTGTACGAGGCGGCCACCGGATGCCGGTGGCTGGGGGTGCCGGGACTGGCGGACCCGGACAAATGGACGGGGGTCCCGCGCCGCCTCGCCCGGGTTCTCCAACGGGCATTGCGGCCGGACCCCGCAGATCGGTGGAAGGATGCCGGCGCGTTCCGGACGGCACTGCTGCGCGCGAAGGCACGGAGGAATCCGGTTTTCATAGCGGCGGGCGTTGTTAGCGTGGGGGTGGCGGTTTTCCTGCTCGCCCCGCGGCGGCCGCCACCTGACTTCACCGATCTCGCCATCCTGCCCTTCGAGGTAGCGAGTGGTCCGGAGGATCGGGAGCTCGGGACGTTCCTCGCGCGAACGACGAAGCTCCACTTGGAACTGGCGACAGCGACCGGAATCACCGTCACCCCGATGAGGCTGGCGTCTGCGTTGTGGGATCGCGTCGGACGCGTCGTGGACTCTATCGGCCCGGAGGCGGCGCGCGAGCTGCGCGCCCGGTTCGTCGCCTACAGCACCGTGATGCGGGACGGCGATTCTGTAGCGGTGCGCGTCCAGGTGGTCTTCGCCACGGGTATGGTTAGGCAGACTGAGCGTATCGCCGGCACCTTCGAGGATCTTAATGACCTAGGCTTTCGGATCGCCCATGCGCTCGTGCGCATCGTAGCGCCGGGCAAGGGCTCACGCTTCCAGAGCTCCCCTTCGCGGAGCGCCGCGGTGCTTGACGCCTTCAACCGTGGGGAGTTGAACTTCGAACGCGAGCGTTTGGCGGCGGCCGAGGAGGCGTATATCGAGGCGCTCGCGCTGGACTCGACCTTCGCACTCGCCCATTGGCGCCGCTTCAACGTGCGGCGGTGGCGGCGCCTCCCCCTGGACAGGGATCATCTCGCGGACATCTACGCACGCTACCCCGATGACTTCAACGACCTCGACCGCCTGCTCATCGAGGCGGACCTCGCGCCGCCGACCCAACGGATGGAAATCTACCGGCGGGCGATCGCGTCCGCGCCGAATGATGGATACCCCTGGCTGCTCTACGGCAACGAGCTGTTCCATCGCGGCGCACTCGCCGGGTTCGAGCTCGACAGCGCAGTGGCGGCCCTCGACTCGGCTGGCCGTCTCAACCCGTTGTTGGCACCCGTGCAGTCCACGCTGACCTGGGCCCTGATCCGACTGGGCGACGAGAAGGGGGCCGAGGCCGCACGCCGGCTGTACAATGAGATAGCCGCGCCGGAAACTGACCCTGGCTTCTGCTTCGAGTGTACCCTCCGGTTGACGTGGACGGAACGGTTCCGGCCTGATTCCGTCGACCGGGTGCGTGGAGAGTTTCTCGACTCTCCGGAGAGCATGGCCGAGCTGAGGAGGCAGTTTCGCTGGGCCCCGGCCTTCGGGGTTCCCGCCTCCATGGTCACCGTTGGAGGGATGTTCGCGGCAGCGTCCCCGGATCCGGCAACGCGCGCCGACGCTCTCGTGGCCCAGGGCCTGGGGCTCGTGGCGCTTGGGAGGATGCGGGCGGCGATTGCGCACTTCGATTCGGCCGCAGCGGCGGTCGGCGATCCCGAGTACGAGCTCCAAGCCGCGCAGTGGCGTGTCGTGCCGCACGTCGTCGGGATGCCGGGCCTGAGCGTTGACGAAGTCCAGCGCGGACGAGCGGTACTCGAGCGTCTGAGCCTGCATCCAACGCTCGGCGCGCGGGCCGCCTGGACTCTGAGCCTGCACGGCTTCGCCGCGGGCGACAGCGTTGTCGCGCGATCCTGGTCCGACGGGCTAGGGCAAGGAGATTCGGCGACCATGTGGCTGCGTGCGATGGCTGACGGGATCGGGACTGCCCGCGCGGGCGATCTACGCGGCGCGCTTCAACACACGGAGCGCATCCTCGAGATGGACGTCGGAGGACGAGGCGGCGATCCGTTCCTGCGGGCGTTGCTTCACCTCGAGCGCGGTCGCTGGCTCGATCGACTCGACGATCCGGGGGCGGACTCCACGTGGCTGTGGTACCTGAACGCGGACGCGGTGGGCGGGCTGACAGGAATCGCACAGGCCGCGGAGATCGACTGGGCGTTCGAGACCTACGCGCGCTACCTGCGCGGGATGGCGGCGCAGCGGCTGGGTGACAGGCGGCGGGTGTGCGACGTGCTTCCCGAAGCGTTGGCGCGGTGGAGCGATGCCGAGTCCTCGCACGACGATCTGGTGCGTGAGGTCGAGGCCGCCGTGGCGCTGTGCGGCGGCCGGTGACCGCATGATTGTCTGTCGCACGCTTGGCCCGGTCGAGGTGACGATCGAGAGCCGGGCCGCCCCACCCGAACTCGTGTGGCGCCGGCACCTCGCGCTGCTCGTCTACCTTGCGCGGTCGCCAAGGCGTGTCCGCACCCGCGATCACCTGATCGGCCTGCTATGGCCCGATAAGGAGGAATCCGCGGCGCGACACTCCCTGCGTGAAGCCGTGCGCATCCTTCGCCGCACGCTCGGCGAGAGCGCGGTGGATACGACCGGGCAGCAGGTCCGGCTTGCCGACGAGGCGGTACGTCTAG
>JADFNB010000004.1 GCA_022563595.1 Gemmatimonadota bacterium | reverse complement strand
ATGGTGATCGCCGTCCGCCAGGCCCTTGACTACACGAGCACCTGGCGCGCAATCGGTGTTTGCGTGATCGGTTGGGTGGTTCAGGCCCTCATTCTAGTGGTTGCCTTTTCGATAGTCGGCGCTCCGTAGAGAAGATGCTTCCAGACGCAGATGTGATGCTGCCGAAGAAGGGTGGAACGTTCCTTCGAGCCAAAGTGCAAAGAACACGTTGGCTGCCGTCGCCGCCACGAGCGCCCGAGGATGTAGCGCGAGGTTGGGAAAGTCCCGCGTGCGGGACGCCCTTCCGCGGGGATCTCGAACCGGGTGGTCTGCCGCTGCACGTCTCGAGTGCCCGTGCCAAGGGCGTAAACGCACTCGCTGCAATAGGTTGTGACTGTAGCATCGAGCTGCGAGCTCGCTGGAGCGTCCAACCACGAACTCGACCTCGTGGTACGATATATGCGCTTCTCCTAGCCGAGCGTGGCCTCGCCACACAGGAGATGTTCGATGTACACAATCTACGAATGCGGGTGCGCCATCTCACGCGATGAGTTCGCCATTCCGCCGCACTGGCCGATGCTGTCTTCCTGCCCCTATCACCGGGCGCCGAAGAAACACGTGAGTGAAGAGAAGGACCAGGAGCATGTCACTGGGGAGGCGGCCTAGAACCCTACGCCAGCAGAACCCCGCGCCACCGCCCGCCTGACAGTCGAGACGCCCAAGCCGTCGGTCTCCTTTGCACAGCCCCACGTCGCCGGTATGTTGCAGATGATTCTCCAGTATCGAGAACTCATAGGCCCATTCAACGGATCGTGGCGAGCAGGGTGAACCCGTGAAACGCCGAACTATAATTCTCGTCCTGTTGGCGGCGTTGCTCGTCGTGCTGGCGAGCTTCCCCGGGCTGGCCGGGTTGGTCGTCGACTGGTATTGGTTCGAGGCTCTTGAGTTCGAGACCGTTTTCCTGACCTCACTCGGCACGAAGCTCGGACTGGCATTCGGTATCGGACTGATTGCGTTCGCGTTCTTCTTCGGCAACATGCACGCCGCCCAACGCGGGATCGTCCCCGACCTCGTGCTGGTGAGTGTGAGTCCCAACATGCCGAAGATTGAACTCACGCGACTGCTGCGCCGTCTCTCTTGGCCGGTCGCGCTGGTCTTCGCCCTGCTCCTGGGGCTCAGCGGCACGGGCAACTGGCTCACGCTGCTCCGGTTTCTTCACCGCATGCCGTTCGGCGATGTCGATCCTGTCTTCGGCAAGGACATCGGTTACTACCTGTTCACGCTGCCGATGATATCGGTGGTGCTCCAGCTCGTCGTGGCCCTCACGGTCATGGCGCTACTCATCGTAGTGCCACTCTACGTCCTGCGCCGCGACGTCGTGCTGCACGGTCGACGAGTGACGATCGAGCCATCCGCCCAATTACATCTCGCCGGGCTGCTCGCCGTTCTGTTCGCCGCGACCGGCGCGAACATGTTTCTGGTGCGTATTCCATCGCTGGTGTATTCCACTGCTGGTCCCCTCTTCGGGGCGAGCTACGCTGACCTCGTCGTTCGAGTACCGGTCTTTCGTGTGGTGGGAGTGGTTGCGCTCGTGGGCGTCGTGCTCGTCATTCTTGGTGCCCGCACGGGGCGCCTGGTGCGCAACACCGTGGCTGCTGGGGCACTCTACCTCGGCATCTCGGTGGCTGGGATGGCTGCGGCGGCGATGATGCAGAAGTTCATCGTGGACCCCAATGAGCTGGTCAAGGAATCGCCGCAGCTCGAACACCATATCGCCGCCACGCGGCGCGCCTGGGGCCTGGACGAGGTCGTGACCCGCGCCCTGAGCGGCGAAGCCACTCTCACACTGGCCGATATCCAGGCCAATAGCGGTACCGTTGGGAACATTCGCCTGTGGGACCGCGGGCCGCTGTTGCAGACGTTCCGGCAGTTGCAGGAAATCCGCACCTACTACGATTTCCGTTCGGTGGACGACGACCGCTACTGGATCGACGGGAAGTACCGCCAGGTACTGCTGGCGGCACGTGAACTCAATACCGCGTCGCTTCCGACTCGCAATTTCATCAACGACCGTCTCACCTATACCCACGGCATGGGGCTCACGCTGAGTCCCGTGAACGAGGTATCACCGGAGGGGCTCCCGGTCCTCTTTATCAAGGACCTTCCGCCGGTATCTACCGTCTCGCTCGGAGTGAAGCGCCCGGAAGTCTACTACGGCGAGCTTGCGAGCGACTACGTGTTCGTCAACACGCGACAGCCCGAGTTCGATTATCCGTTGGGGGACTCGAGTGCGTTCACGACCTATCGCGGCACCGGTGGGGTTCGCGTCAACTCTTTCCTGCGCAAACTGCTCATCAGCGTGCGGTTTCGCTCCCTCGATGTCCTGCTCACCTCGTTGATCACGAGGGACAGCCGCGTCCTCTACCACCGTAACATTGCCGAGCGAGCGAGCAAAGCCTTGCCGTTTCTGGTGTGGGACCACGATCCGTATCTCGTCGTGACGGACGAGGGGCGGCTCAAATGGATCCTCGACGCCTATACCGTGAGCGACCGGTATCCCTACTCGCTGCCTGTCGGTGGCGGCACCAACTACATGCGTAACAGCGTGAAGGTCGTGATCGACGCGTACGACGGAACCGTTCGGGCCTACATCGCCGACGCTAGCGACCCCATCGTAAAGATCTATGCGAGCATCTTTAAGGGCATCTTCGAGCCGTTGGATGCCATGCCTGCCGATCTGCGCGCACACGTGCGATACCCGAATGACCTGTTCCGCATCCAGACGGAGCTGTATGCGGCGTACCACATGGACGAGCCGGATGTCTTCTACGCACGAGAGGATCAATGGCAGATCCCGAGTGCGTCGCCGAGCGAGGCCTCCGGGGATGATCCGTTCCTGCGGCACATGGTGATGAAGCTGCCGGGCGAGACCCGCGAGGAATACATCACCATGACCGCGTTCACGCCTCGCCAGAAAGACAATCTCGCCGCGTGGATGGTGGCGCGGAGCGACGGCGCCCACTACGGGCAGCTCGTTGTCTATCGCTTCCCGCGCCAGAGTCTCGTGTTCGGACCGACCCAGATCGTGAACCGCATCAACCAGGACACCGAGATCTCGCGGCAGATCTCGCTGTGGGACCAACGCGGCTCCGAAGTCATTCGGGGCAAGCTGCTGGTGATCCCCATTGAGGAATCGCTGATGTTCGTTCAGGCGTTGTATCTCCGCGCCGAGGGCGGCCGCATACCGGAGCTGAAGCGTGTGATAGTCGCCCACCAGAATCGCGTCGTCATGGAAGAGACGCTTCACGAGGGGATGGCTCGCCTCTTCGGTGGCATGATCGAGCTGGAGTCTCGTCCCGCCGCAGTGGCGGCGGCTGCCACCGGCCCGGTGGGCGAGGCCACAGAGACGCAGATTGCGGAGCTGATTGGTCAGGTCTCCGAGCACTATGAGCAGGCTCTCGCCGCGCAGCGCGTTGGGGACTGGGCGCGGTACGGCGAGCAGATGCGCCTCGTAGGCGAGCTACTGCGACAGGTCCAGGAGATGGTAGGAGGAGAAGGCGGCAGATGAGGGTCGGGGCGTTACGCGGGGGTCCGGTCAGCTAGCACGACCTTGCCGAGGTTGCGCCGCGCGTGGAGGTAGCGGTGCGCCTCCACCGCACCGGCGCGATCGAACGGAAAGACGCGGTCGAGCACCGGTTGCAGCTCGCCGCCGGCGACGCCGCGGAAGATCTTGTCGAGGGCAGGTGTGAGGATGTGCTGCTTGGCCTGGAGGTGCAGCAAATGCACCCCGAATATGCCGATGTTTGGCTCGACGAGAGAGAGCGGGTGGAAACGGGGGGTGCGCAGCCAGGCCCGGGCCGCGTGCAGCCAGTGCCGTTTCTGCCGCGGCATCGCGTCGCTCAGCCCATAGAAGATCAGGCGCCCCAACGGAGCCAGCAGCCGGCGGCAGGCCGCCGTGGCGTGGCCGCCTACCGGGTCGAGGGCGAGATCGATACCCCGCGCGCCGACGAGTTGGCGCACGTCCGCCTCCCATTCACCGCGAGAATCGAAGCACGCCTCGGCTCCCAACTCTTGCGTGACGAACGTGCGCTTGCGCATATCGCCGGCGGTACCGATGACGCGCAGGCCCCGCCGCACGGCCAGCTGCACCGCCGCGGTTCCGACACCGCCTCCAGCCCCGAGGATGAGCACTGTCTCAGGAGCGCGAGCACGCCCCGCCTCGAACAGACAGACCCACGCGGTGAGAAAGCCCACCGGGACCGCCGCGGCCTGCACGGGTGTCAGCGAGTCGGGGTAGCGGACGATCTGTCGTGGCGACACGACGACATCGTGTGAGTAGCCGCCGTAGCGGAGCAGCGCGACCGCTCTATCCCGCACTCGCCACCCATCCACCCGCGATCCGACGCGTACCACCTCGCCGGCGACCTCGAACCCCGGGCTGTAGGGAAGGGACGGCACCGTGCCGTAGAGACCGGCCCGCATCAGGAGATCGGCGAAGTTGACCCCTGCGGCCTGCACCCGGAGCTGCACTTCGTCCGGCCCGGGCACGCGGAGAGAGACATCGCGTTCGACAAGTGAATCGGGCGGGCCATGGCGCTCGATCACGATGGCGCGCGTTGTTAGCGGAGTTACGGGTGGACTCTCCGAGTCATTTTGTAGACTTTAGCCTAGCTGCTCGATGGCTTGCTCGTCAATCGGGCGGGCCGGCGCGCGGTTTGACTCTGGGCAGCCCATGCGCATCTTCGCCCATCCTGAAACCCACGAGGGGATTATGAAAGCGCTTGCCTGTGCGGTCGTTCTCATTGCCGTGCCCTGTGTCCTGCCGGGCCAGAGCACATCTCCCGAGCCGCGCGGCTGGACCGAACGGTCTCCCTTTCGACCGCTCGACCTGCCGGCACCGAATACGATCCGGCTGGGTTCCGGCCGGCCCGGTCCTGACTACTGGCAGCAGCGGGTGGACTACGCGATCGAGGCACAAGTTTCCACGGACACGCATCTCCTGACCGGAACGGCGACGATCAGCTATCGCAACAACTCGCCCGATGTGCTGCCGTTCCTGTGGCTGAAACTGGATGCGAATCTGTGCGACCCGCACAGTGTGGCGGCGGTATTGAGTGTGCCGCCGCTCCTGTTCGGCGATGCGGTGTTCGACTTCTCGTGCCGCGGAGGGAGCGGGATGGCGCTGGAACGCGTGGCGGTCCGCGGCCGGCCGCTGGACTACGAGGTTCTCGGCACCATCGCCCGCGTAGAGCTGCCGGAGCCGCTGTCGTCGGGCGCGACGGTCGATTTGCAGCTGGCGTGGAGCTGGATGCTGCCCGAGTACGGCTATGGCAGGACTGCCCGCGACGGTACTCTCTACGAGGTCGCACAGTGGTACCCCCGGCTCGCCGTCTACGACGACGTGAGCGGCTGGAACATCGAGCCGTTCCTCGGCGCGGGCGAGTTCTATCAGGAATACGGGGACTTCCACGTCACGCTCACGGTGCCCGCCGGGTATCTGGTGGCCGCCACCGGGACGATCGACAACCCGAAAGAGGTACTCACCGATCGGCAGCGTGCGCGGCTCGCCCGGGCGCGCCGCTCTGAGACAGCGGTCGCGATCGTCACGCGGGAAGAGGCGATCGCCGCCCGCGGTGCGCGCCCCCGGGGCACCATGACATGGCGGTTTTCCGCCGAGCACGTCCGAGACTTCGCGTTCGCCATGGCACCCGACTTCCGGTGGGATGCGAGTAGCTGGGACGGGATCCTCATTCAGACCTTCTATCGGCCGGAGGCCACGCTGTGGGAAGAGGCGAACCGCATGGCGTGGGTCACCATCAAGCATTTCTCGGAACGGCTGGCGCGCTATCCGTGGCCGCACGCCACCACGGTGGAAGGACCGATCGAGGGGATGGAGTACCCGATGCTCACGTTCGTGCCGGGCGCTACGTCCCGCGAGGAACTCTACTGGGTGCTCACGCACGAGTTCGGGCACGAATGGTATCCGATGATCGTGAACTCCAAGGAGCGACTGCATCCATGGATGGATGAGGGGTTCAACACCTTCATCGACATCGGTTCCGTGCAAGAGTACTTCGCGGGCGAGGCGTACGGGGACACCATCGACCTGCAACCGCTACACCTGTACCCGCTGCACGCCGTTCCCGGCAGGGAACAACCGATGGCGCTGCCGCCCGACGAGCAACACGATCTGTTCTGGGCGGCGTACTTCAAGCCGGCGCTCATGCTTCATCTCCTGCGAACGGAGGTGCTGGGCGAGGCCCGCTTCGACCGGGCGTTCTCGGAATACACCAAGGCATGGAGCTTCAAGCACCCCACCCCGGCGGACTTCTTCCGGTTCATGGAGGACGCCAGCGGGATGAACCTGGACTGGTTCTGGCGCGGCTGGATCTACGGCACCGCGCGGCTCGACCAGGCGATCGAGCACGTGGTCCCGGGCGCGGCGAACACGGCCACAGAGGTCCACATCAGGAGTCGAGGCGACATGTTGATGCCGGTGGAGCTGCGGCTGGTCTTCGGCGACGGCGATGCGGAGATCGTGCGGCTCCCGGTGGAGATGTGGAAGCTCGGCCCGCGGTTCGTGTACCGCCTGCACGGTGTACGGGAGCTGATCGGTGTGGAGATAGACCCGCGGGGCGTCTATCCCGATGATGACCGCGGCAACAACAGCTGGAGGAGATGACAGCTGAATGCAACATGAAGTTATCCTGTTGCGTGAAGCGGCCGCGAGGCGCCACAACCGTGTTGATGCGGGTTCGCCGATGGCGCATCTTTCGCTGGCACGTACCGGCGTCACCGATCGCGCCGGCGGCAAGGAGACAATGACGATGCGATGCGGGCGATGCGGTCACGAGATCTTGGATACCGATAAGTCCTGCGCCGAGTGCGGGATGTTGCCGCGCGATGCCTTTGAGCGGGCGGGGCAGTTCGGTCGCGCCGCCGTTTCCTGAGCGAAGTCATGGCGACCGTTCCCGACGAGAGGCAACTGATCTACGATTGGGCTGAATCCGGCGGGCGCGACGCGTCGCGCCCGGGCGCCGCGATGCTCGATGATGAGACGCTGCGCGATGGTCTGCAGAGCCCGTCGGTGATCGATCCGCCGACCGAGGTCAAGATCCGGATTCTGCACCTGATGGACCGGCTCGGGATCGAGACCGCCGACATCGGGCTACCGGGTTCCGGGCCGCGCCAGCGAGACGCCGTCGAGCGGTTGTGTCGTGAGATCGCCGATCACCGGCTACGCATCAAGGCCAACTGTGCGGCCCGGACGATGATCGTCGATATCCAGCCCATCGCGGACGTGGTACAGAAGACCGGTGTCGGAATCGAGGCGTGCGTGTTCATCGGCAGCAGCCCCATCCGCCAGTACGCCGAGGAATGGGACCTGGAGCACATTCTGCAACGCACGCGGGAGGCGGTGGAGTTCGCGGTTGGCGAGGGACTCGAGGTGATGTACGTGACGGAGGATACGGTTCGCGCGTCGCCCGAGGATCTGCGGGTGTTGTTCACGGCTGCCGTCGACGCGGGCGCCGGCCGCGTCTGCCTGTGCGATACGGTCGGTGCGGCCGTTCCTCAGGGGGTCACCAACCTGGTGAGCTGGGTACGGCGGCTGCTCGAGGAGCTGGGCGTGGCCGACCGTGTCGGCATCGACTGGCACGGACATCGGGACCGCGGTCTCGATGTGGCCAATACGCTCGCCGCGCTCGAAGCCGGCGCAACGCGGGTACACGGCACGGCGCTCGGTATCGGGGAACGGGTGGGGAACACGCCCATGGAACAGTTGTTGGTGAACCTGAAGCTCCTGGGCTGGCGCGACGACGATCTCACCTGCCTGCCGGAGTATGTCGAGGTAGTATCGCAAGCCGTCGGCGTGCCGATACCGGCCAATACACCCATCGTCGGCCGCGACGCGTTCCGTACAGCGACGGGCGTGCATGCGGCCGCGGTCATCAAGGCGAAACGCAAGGGCGCCGCCTGGCTTGCCGACCGGATCTATTCGGGCGTGCCTGCGAGTTGGGTGGGACGGGAACAGGAGATCGAGATCGGACACATGTCCGGAGTCTCCAACGTGATCTACTACCTCACGGCGCGCGGCCTGCCCGCCGACCGCCCGGTCGTCGAGGCGGTGCTGGCCGCAGCCAAGAAGTCCGAGCACCTGCTCGGCGAACAGGAGATCCTCGATGTCGTCCGGTCGGTCGGGGGGGGGTAAGCCGGTGGGACGCAAGAGGGCTGAGCACGCCGTCTCCTTTGCCGCACGCGTTACGGCCGGCCGCGTCACGCCGACCAACCGCGCTGTCGCGCTCTACTACGCGGTTCGGGACGGCATTATCTACGATCTCTACGGCATCGACCTCCGACCGGAACGGGGGGGCCGCAGCGAGGACGCGACGGGTGCGGCGCGATAGACGGGAGGGAAGGCGGCGGTACCCGCTAGAACATGCGGTGTCTCCACTGGAACGTGGTGTTGCGGCGGGCTGGCCGCCCCGGCCGCCGTCTCACCGTTGGGCTGACGGGCCGCACACTCCCGCCACCGGCTGTTTCGGGGAGCCTGCCCGGCAGGTCCCTGACGATCATGGCGCGCCGGCAGCAGGCGCAGCGGTATTCCCACACCATGGCGGCAGACCCGCCGCCCGCGACGGGGAAACCGCCCTCGAGCGTGGTGCCACACCTGGGACAGACCGGCGTTACGCCCGGTGTCAGCACCATCCAATTGAGCTGTCGCTGCTGTTCCGGCGTGAGCGACGCCAGGTTCGCCCGGTCTACAGGCGTCATCTTCTCCCCCAACGCGACGGTGGATCCCCGAACCGCAGCCGCGGCACCCGCCGGCGCGGCGCGGCGGCGCCCAACGCTGAGAGGGGCAAGGAGCCGTCACATGTACCGCCCTACTCGATAGCGAGCAGCTCGACCTCGAAGATCAGCGTAGCGTTCGGTGGAATCGTCGGCGGCGATCCCCGCGGACCGTAGGCGAGATCGGCCGGGATGAAGAGCCGGTACTTGCTGCCTACCGGCATCAGCTGGAGCGCCTCCGTCCAGCCGCGGATCACGCCGCGCACCGCGAACGACAGGGGCTGCCCCTTACGGTATGAACTGTCGAACTCGCTCCCGTCGATCAGGGTGCCACGGTAGTGCACGCTGACACGATCGTCAGCGCTCGGCCGTGGCCCGTCGCCTGCTTCGAGGACCTGGTACTGAAGGCCGCTCGCCGTCGTCACAACGCCGGGTTTCTCGCCATTCTCAGTGAGGAACGCCTCGCCCTTCTCGAGATTCTCCTGGGCGGCTTCCGTGAGGTCCGCCGCTTGCGCTTCCTGTGCCCGCACGGCGAACCGCTGAATGATGGCGTTGGCCTCGGTGGGAGTGAATGCCGTCGTCCGGTCCTCGAGCGCGTCGGAAAGGCCCCGCATGAGTGCGGGAACGGCGACTTCCGTCTGGGAGCGTCGGACCGATTCTCCCATGTTCATGCCGATCGCGTAGCTCGCGCTGTCCGTGAACGTCGCCAGATCGTCTCCGCCGGAACCACCGCAGGCGACGAGCGCGGTGAGGAATGCGGCGAGCGATGCCGCGTGGATGCGTTGCAAGGTTGATCCTTTCACCAGTGTGTGACTGCCGCGGGCCCGTTCCGGCCGCAGGCGACGAATGGGCTGCAAGATAGCTACGCGGTTGTGCAAAACGAAGCCGTTACCCTTGTGTGCCCAACTCGGCATTGCGACTCTCGTTTTCCTTGCTAGTGTGGTGTCGCCGAAGTATGGTAGCTACCGAGGGCGTCACTGCGCCCGGGCGGGATGCGGGGGCGTCCGAATAGCAGCACTATTTCGGCGACACCACACTAGCGATCGGCGCCTAGGCCACGACCTGCCGGCGCGGCGCTACACCGACCTGGCCGGGCGGTCGCGCTCGGGTAGAACGAGATTGAGCGCGAGCGCGGTGAAGCCGCCGGTCACCAGGCCCGAGCCCAGCAGGGTGCGCAGTGTGTCGGGCAGGTGTTGGAGCGCCTCCGGCCGCAACTCGACGCCGAGCCCGATGCCGAGGGCCACCGCCAGGATGATCATGTTGCGTTGGGTGAGTGTGACACTGCGGTGGATGATCGCGGCGCCGGACGCGAAGATCATGGCGAACATGATCAATCCGCCCCCGCCGATGGCGGCCGCGAAGCTCACCGGTACCGGTCGACACGCTCCCACGCATCGCGACCCGTCGAGGGCTTGCTGCAGTGTGTGGCGAAGCGTATCGTTACGCCTTCCTTTCCGGGTTCCGGCGAAGGTCGTCCAGTATATGGTGAGACGCGTGTCGTGAGTCAACAGATCCCAATCTCGGTCAACGTCAACGGCACGCTCTACGAGCGAGCGGTCGAGCCGCGCCTGTTGCTGAGCGACTTTCTTCGTCATGAACTCGAGCTCACCGGCACGCACGTCGGGTGTGAACACGGTGTGTGCGGCGCGTGTACCGTGCTGCTGGATGGCGATGCGGTGCGGTCGTGCTTGCTGTTCGCGGTGCAGGTGGATGGTCATGGTCTCGTGACCGTGGAGGGCTTGGCACCCGATGCGTCGAGCGACCGGCTCCATCCGCTACAGGAGGCATTCCGGGAGGCGCATGGGTTGCAGTGCGGTTTCTGCACTCCCGGGTTCCTCATGACGCTCGTCGCGTTTCTCGAGGAGAATCCCCATCCCAGCGAACGGGAGATCCGCGAAGTGATCTCCGGTCATCTGTGCCGCTGCACGGGATACCAGAGCATCGTGGAAGCCACGAAGATCGCGGCGAGACGGTCCGCGTGACCTCCCGACGGTTCTTTGGCGAGCGGTTCACCAGGAACGAGGACGCGCGCCTGCTGCGCGGTCTCGCACTTTTCGTCGATGACGTGCATTTGGACGGCATGTTACACGTAGCGTTCTTGCGGAGTGATTACGCCCACGCTCGCCTGATCAGCGTCGATACCGCCGCCGCCCGCGCGCGACCCGGCGTGGTGGCGGTGTACACAGCGGACGACCTGGGTGCCTACTGGCAGCCGGGTCCCTTGCTCGTCGCCCCGCCGCCGATCGACGGTCTCGTGTTCAACGCCGCCACACAGGTCCCGCTGATCAAGGACAAGGCGCGCCACGCGGGCGAGCCGATCGCGATGGTCGTGGCGGAGAGCCGCTACGTGGCGGAAGACGCGCTGGTCGATATCGTGGTGGACATGGATCCACTGGATGCGGTGGTCGATCTCGAGGCCGCCCTCGAGCCCGATGCTCCCGTCATCCACGAGCAGCACGGCACCAACCTGGCGTCGCACGTCGTTCAACAAAAAGGCGATTACCAGCGCGCGCACCGAGAGGCGGCGCTGATCGTCAAGCGACGGTTCCACTACGACCGCGGCGTCGCGGGCGCGTTGGAGAACCGCGGCGTAGTGGCGCAATGGGATGCGCGGTGTGAAGAACTCACCGTATGGGATACCACACAGGCGCCCATCCCGATCCGCTCCGGACTGGCGCGCATGCTCGGCCTGCTGGAATCGCAGGTGCGGGTGATCGCGCCGTTCGTGGGTGGCGGGTTCGGGTCGAAGATCATGATGTTCTATCCCGAAGAGGTGCTGCTGCCGTGGGCCGCCATGCGACTGAACCGGCCGTTGAAATGGATCGAGGATCGACAGGAGAACTTCTACGCCACGACGCAGGAGCGTCTCCAGATCCACGACGCCGAGCTGGCGCTGTCGGAAGACGGCCACATCCTCGGCGTGCACGACGTCTTCCTTCACGACACGGGCGCGTACAATCCCTACGGACTGACCATTCCCATCAACAGTCAGTGCACGTTGCTCGGGCCGTACGACGTCCCCAACTACTACACCGAGTTCAGGGTGATCTTCACCAACAAGACGACCGTTACTCCGGTGCGGGGAGCGGGCCGTCAGCACGGTGTCTTCGTGATGGAACGGCTGCTCGATTTTGCGGCCAAGGAGTTGGGGATCGACCGTGTGGAGATACGCAAGCGGAATCTCCTCTCTTCCGACGATTTTCCGCACAACCACGTGATCCTGTTCCAGGATTCGGCGCCGCTGGTGTACGACAGCGGCAACTATCTCCCAGCACTCGAGAAGGCAGTCGATCTCATTGGATACGACGAGTTCGTTCGTGAGGAGCAACCCCGTCTCCGGGCGGCCGGCCGACATGTGGGACTGGGAATCGTGTCGTATATCGAGGGCACGGGGATCGGCCCGTACGAGGGCGCCCGGGTCACTGTCGAGCCGAGTGGCCAGGTACGGGTAGCGACCGGCGTGGGCACGCAGGGACAAGGACACTACACGGTCTTCGCCCAGGTCGTCGCCGAAGTGCTGGATGTGGATCTGGACCGGATCCACGTCACTACCGGTGACACGCGCGAGTTTCATTGGGGGACGGGAACGTTCGCGAGCCGTGGGGTGGTCGTGGCCGGCAGCGCGTGTCATGAGGCCGCGGTGGCGGTACGCAAGAAGATTCTCGGGCTGGCGTCGGACGCGTTGGGGGTCGCGGAGAACGACCTCGAGCTGGAGGGCGGACGGGTCCGCGTGAAAGACGCTCCCGAGCGCGCCGTCGATTTGGGTGAGCTCGCGGTCCGGGCCAATCCTCTCCGCGGCGCGGTGACCCCTGGGACCGAGCCGGGTCTCGAGGCGACGGCGTATTTCGGGCCCGACCGCGGTAGCACCGCGAGCGGAGTCCACGCCATGATCGTGGAGGTCGATCGAGAGACCGCGATGGTCGAGATCAAACGGTATGTCGTCGTGCACGACTCGGGTCGGGTGATCAACCCTATGTTGGTGGAAGGCCAGATCCAGGGTGGCGTGGCACACGGGATCGGCAATGCCTTCTACGAGCAGTTGGTGTACGACGACACGGGACAGCTCCTCAACGCATCGTTCATGGACTATCTGCTTCCCACAGCCACCGACGTCCCACGCGTCGAGATGGCCCATATCGAGACGCCGTCGCCGCTCAACCCGCTCGGTGTGAAAGGCGTGGGTGAGGCGGGAGCGATCCCGACCGGTGCCGCGTTCGCTCAGGCGGTGGAGGACGCGCTCGCGGAAGACGACCTGGAGATCCGCGAGATACCGCTGAGCCCGAATCGGCTGTTCGAGATGATCCGTGACGCGAGAGCGACGCGATGATCATCGAGGGCACCTTCCCGTTCGCTGCGCCGCGCGAGGTCGTGTGGGAACTGCTGCAGGATCCAGCAGTTCTGGCGCAGGCCATCCCGGGAGCGAAGCGACTCGATCGGGTGGAGGACGATCGGTTCGAGGGCGAGATGCACGTCAGCGTGGGCCCGGTGTCGGCGGCCGCGTTCTCGGTCACGGTAACAATCAGCGATAAGGTCAGTCCCGAACGCTTCACGATGACCATCGAGGGGAAAGGGCCGCTCGGGTTCACGCGCGGCACGGCCCGAGTCGAGCTGCACGATCGAGACGGCGGCACCCTCATGAAGTATCGCGCCGACCTCAAGATCGGCGGCAAGATAGCGGGTGTCGGCCAGCGAATGCTCGATTCGGTGAGCAGGACCATGACGCGACAAGGACTGGAAGCGCTGAACCGTGAGGTGCAGAACCGACTGGCAGGCATATCGGTGGGAGCGACGTCACGCTCCCCGGCGGTCCGCTGGAAGCTGAGCATGGTACTCTTGCTGCTGGCGATCGTCGTCCTGATTCTCATCCTCCGTCTCGCGTAGGCAGGAACCGCACCGTGAAACCGGCGCCGTTCGAGTACTACCGTCCCGAAACGGTCGATGAGGCGTTGGGCCTTCTTGCCGAGCACGGGTCCGGAGCGAAGCTGCTGGCCGGCGGCCAGAGTCTCGTGCCCACGATGAACTTCCGCCTGGCCCAACCCGCGGTGCTGATCGATCTCAACGCGCTCGCCGAGCTGGAGCACATCGAGCCTGACGGTGACGCTCTCCGCATAGGCGCGATGACCCGCCAGCGACAGGTCGAGCGCAGCGCGCTCGTGGCGGAACGAGCGCCGCTGCTGCACGAGGCTGTCCCGTTCATCGGCCATCCACAGATCCGGAATCGTGGCACGATCGGCGGGAGCATCGCGCACGCCGATCCGGCAGCGGAGCTGCCGGTGGTGATGCTGGCCCGCCGGGCGCGGCTTCACGTGAGGAACCGCCGCGATGCCCGCTCGATTCCGGTGGACGAGTTCTTCACCGGGTTGTTCGCGACCGCTCTCGGGCCGGAAGAGATCTTGGTCGATATCGAGCTTCCCGCGGTACCGCCCAGTACCGGGTGGGCATTCGACGAAGTAGCGCGACGGCACGGGGATTTCGCTCTGGTAGGGGCCGCCGCCGTCGTGACCCTGGACGATTCGGGCCGGTGCCGCGACGTGCGTCTCGTGTTCTCGAGCGTGGGCGACGGGCCGGTGCTCGCCCATGAGGCCGCCCGGCAGCTCGAAGGTGAGATACCGGACGACGCAGCCGTTCGTGCGGCGGCTGGTGCGGCCGCCGAGCGCGATGTGGATCCTCCCAGTGACATTCACGCCTCCGCTGCGTACCGGCGGCAGCTCGTGCGCGTGATCGGAACCAGGGTGCTCGCCCGGGCGGTCGAACGGGCGCGGAACGGCAGTGTATCCTGACAGGCTGCTGCAACAGACCCACCGCGTCATCCTGAGCGCAGCGAGGGATCTCAACACCGGGAGATCCTTCGGCAACGCTGTGCACACTGCTCGCCAATGACCCGTACCCGAAGCGCCACGTTCGAGGAGATGGTAGAGCTTACGGAAGCCCTGCCGAAGACCCGTCTCGTCAACCGCGACATCGCGCCGACCGGTATCGGAAGCCGCACCTGGAACCGGTGGCATATCGCGTCGCTCTGGGTGGGGATGAGCGTTTGCATCCCCACCTACATGCTGGCCGCGAGCATGATCGAGGCGGGGATGAACTGGTGGCAGAGCCTGCTCGCGATTCTCCTGGGAAACGCGATCGTGCTGCTGCCGATGGTCATCAACGCGCACGCCGGTACCAAGTACGGTATTCCGTTCCCGGTGTACGCCAGGGCGTCGTTCGGAACGGCCGGGGCCCACGTTCCCGCGTTGCTGCGGTCGGTGATCGCCTGTGGATGGTTCGGCATCCAGACCTGGATCGGGGGTCTCGCGATCAACGTGCTGTTCGGCATCCTCTGGCCGGCATGGCAGGAGTTGGGCGGTGACCGGACGTTCATGGGCTATGGGGTCAACCACTATGTGAGCTTCCTCATCTTCTGGGTGATCAACATCTACTTCGTGTGGGCCGGAACGGAGAGCATCAAGCGGCTCGAGACCCTAGCCGCGCCGTTCCTCGTGATAATGGGCCTTGCACTCCTGGCGTGGGCGACGGTCAAGGTCGGGGGCATGCGAACCATACTGCGGGAGTCGGACGCCCTGATTCAGGCGCAGGGGTCGCTTCCGTTCTCCCGGTTCGTTTTGGTCTTGTTCGTGCCCTGGGTGACGGCGATGGTGGGGTACTGGGCTACGGTGTCGCTCAACATCCCGGATTTCACCCGCTACGCGAAGAGCCAGAAAGACCAGATGTGGGGCCAGGCGATCGGGTTGCTGACCACGATGCCGCTATTCGCGTTTATCGGAGTGGCCGTGACCAGCGCCACGGTGATTCTCTACGGTGAAGCCATCTGGAATCCGATAGATCTGATCTCGCGGCTCACCGCCGAGCAGGGAAGCCGGGTGCTGGGAATCGTGGCTATGTTCGTGATCGTGGTGGCGACGCTCAGCACCAACATCGCGGCAAACATCGTCGCGCCGGCCATCAGCTTCTCCAATGTCAGCCCGCGTCGCATCAGCTTTCGCCTCGGCGGGTTGATTGCGGGCACTCTCGGCGTTCTCATCTTTCCGTGGAAGCTGCTGGACATGTATCAGACGTGGCTGATCAGCTACTCCGGGTTGTTGGGGGCCGTGAGTGGGGTGATAATCTGTGATTACGTCGTGATCCGCCGGGGCGTGCTGAAGCTGCGCGATCTGTATCTTGAGGACGGCGCGTACACCTACAGCGGCGGCGTGAACTGGAACGCGATCGTCGCGCTCGCCGGCGGTATCGTCGTCGCGCTCGCCGGAACCGTGCATCCCGGCCTGCGCTTCCTCTTCGACGGCGCCTGGTTCTCGGCGGCGATCGTATCGTTCGGGCTCTACTACGTGTTGATGCGTGCCAAGGACGGGCGCGCGCAGGAGGCATGATGAAGGTCTACGATCTCTCCCAACCGCTGAATCAGGATGTATCGTCTTGGCCGTACTATCCGCCCTTCGAGGTCAAGTACATCAAACGCAAAGCGGAGCACGGCGTGAATGCCCAGTACATCATGACGTCGAACCACATGGGCACTCACCTGGATGCGCCGCGCCATTTCGTGACGAGCGGCATGACGATCGACGAGATCCCCATGGAGTGGCTCTGCGGGCCGGGTGTCATAGTGGACCTGACCGAGGAGATGGACGACCTGGCCGTGTACACACCAGAGATGATCGAGCGGCGTGTAGAGGTGCGGAAAGGCGACATCCTGCTGCTGCACACCGGGTGGCATCGCTACGGGCAGTTCGGCGAAGAGCCCGACGAGGAGCGGTACATCCACATGCATCCGGGAGCTCACCGCGACATGGTTCCGTGGCTGCTGGAGAAGGAGATCAAGATCTGGGGGGTGGACGTCGTCTCGACCGACCACCCCATGGATCTTCCGATCGGCCGGTTTCTCGGGAAGGGCATGCATGGGCACTGCGACCGGGTGCGGGCAAAATGTGAGGAGAAGTACGGGAAGGACGAGATGGAGCGATTGTTCCCCGAGGAGGACTACCAGCTCACACACAACGCGCTCTTTCCGCACAACTGCATACACATAGAGAATCTGGGCGGTGACATTGCGGCGCCGGAGCTGCAGAACAAGCGGCTACCTGTCGGCTGCTTTCCGTGGAAGTTCAAGGGCGGCGAGGCGGCGTTCGCGCGTGTGGTGGCGTTCGTGGGCCAGTGGAGTGACTAGCGGCGCGCCATGACACTCGACCGGGATCTTGCCGGCCTGTCGGCGACCGAGATACGGCGCCTCCTGGGCGACGGCGATGTCTCACCGGTCGAGGTCGTTGAGGTGTGCCTGAACCGCATCGAGCGGTACAACGGCGTCGTGAACGCTGTGGTGACCCTGTCGGACCGGGCGCTCGACGACGCGCGGGCGCTCGCGGCCAAGGTGGCACGCGGCGACGAGGCCGGCCTGCTGTACGGGCTGCCGGCTGGCATCAAGGACGTGACCGAGGTGGCGGGCCTGCGGACGACGTACGGGTCGCTGCTGTACGCGGACTTCGTTCCCGAGGAAGATGCGCTCGTGGTGGAGCGGCTGCGTGCCGCCGGCGCGATCATCCTGGGTAAGACGAACACACCCGAGTTCGCCGCCGGCGGAAACACATTCAACGAGGTGTTCGGCCGGACCCGCAACCCGTGGGATCCGACGAAGAGCGCGGGTGGCTCGACCGGCGGTGGCGCGGCCGGGCTGGCGACCGGCATGATCGCGCTGGCGCAGGGGACCGACCTCGGCGGCTCACTGCGCATCCCGGCATCGTTTTGCGGGGTGGTCGGCCTGCGGCCCTCGCCGGGACTCGTGCCTACCTACCCGTCCGATTACCTGTGGGACACCCTACAGGTCACCGGCCCGATGGCGCGGACCGCTGAGGACCTCGCGCTCATCTTGCAGGCGGTCTCCGGTCCCAGCGAGCGCGCGCCGGTAGGTCAGACGGTGAGCGGCAGAGACTTTGTGGCGGCGGTGGCCGCCGGCGTGCCGCGAGGAACGCGGCTCGCTTATTGTCCCGACGTCGTCGGAATCGGCGTCGACCCCGAGGTTGAGCGGGTCTGCCGGCACGCTGCGCTCGAGATGCGGCAGATCGGCTGCGAGGTCGAGATCGTCGAGGTCGATCTGTCGTTCGGACGCGAGGCGTTCCTGGCACTGCGAGGGTACTGGTTCGCGGCGCAGATGCACTGCCGGCTCGACCGGTTCGACGACTTCGGCGTGAACGTCGCGAGCAACGTCCGGGCGGGACTCACCGTCGACGGTAGGGAGCTGGGAGCGGCGGAGCATGCGCGCGGCAGGGTGTGGCACTTTTTCCAGGAGTTCTTCCGGACGTTCGATCATCTGCTGACGCCGTCGATGGCGGTCCCGCCGTTCCCGGTGGAACAGAACTATCCCGAGACCGTGGGGGGCAGATCTATGGAGACCTACGTGGATTGGATCGCGCCGACCTTCGTGTTGAGCCTGGCCGGGCTTCCCGTGGCGTCGGTGCCGTGTGGCCTCGATCCCGAGGGCCTGCCGGTGGGGCTCCAGCTGGTCGGGAAGCCGTTCGGAGAGGAAGCGGTCCTGGCGCTAGCCCAACAGATCCAGGATGTGCATCCCATCGGTGGACCGGACCTGGCGGCGCTGGAGCACTGGTCGGACGAACGCTAGCGCGGCCGGGTCCGCCTGAGCCGCCGCTCGTCCCGGTAAGGAAAGATGTCCAGCACCTCGCCGGCGGAGTTCTGTTGCTGGAGATCGAGCCAGAAGTTGGGCTCGAACAGGCATCCGTGGGACTCCAGGAAGGCGTTGCGCACCCCTTCGGCGAACGGTAGGAAGCGGATTAGCTCCTCAGGGAAGATGTCGTGCGCCCCCACACCGAACCACGGCTCTTCCGCCAACTCGTCTTCGGGGTGTTGCGCCTCGGGGATTTCCCGGAACCGGCACCCGCTCAGGAGACTCAGCTCGTCGTAGTCATAAAAGATGACGCGGCCGTGTCGGGTAACGCCGAAGTTCTTGAGCAGGAAGTCTCCGGGGAAAATGTTGGTCGCGGCTAGGTCTCGGATGGCCTGTCCATAGTCGAGCGCTGCGCGCTGCGCGGCGTTGTCGTCGACTTCTCTCAGAAAGAGATTGAGCGGGCGGACCCGCCGCTCGGTGTAGAGATGCGCTATGACGACCTTGTCTCCCTCCAGGCGCACGGAGTGGGACGCCGTCTCCAGGAGTTCCTGGAGCAACTCGTTCACGAACCGGTCCTTCGAGAACGTCAATCCCTCGAATTCCTGCGCGTCAACCAGCCGGCCGGCGCGATCGTGCGCGAACACCAGGCGATACCGCCGCTTCACCTCGTCACGTGTGGTCTGCTTGGGATAGGAGAACGAATCGCGGATCACCTTGAAGACGACATCGTAGGACGGCATGGCGAATACCACCATTACCATACCTCGTGTGCCCGGCGCGAACTCGAACCGTTCGGCCGTCCGTCCCAGGTGCCGGTAGAGGTGTCGATAGAACTCGGTCTTGCCGTGCTTGTTGTGTCCCAGCGCGTTGTATAGTTCCGCGATGGGCTTGATCGGCATCAACGATCGAAGGAAATCGATGATGTCCGTGGGACAAACGACGTCCACTTGGAAGTAGGAGCGCGTGAAGCTGAACACCACGCTCACGTCATCCTCGGTGAGCAGGACGGCGTCCACGGCGATGCCGCCGGGTGCGTGCACGAGCGCGAGCACGAGCGGCATGACGCGGTTCCCGCCGCGCACCCGGCCGACCAGGTAGGCGCCTTTCCTGCGGTAGAAGACCGATTCCAGCACCTCGAGGTACTCGAAAGGCAGGGGCGCCTTACCGGTTTCCCAGTTACGTGCTATCGCGCCGGCGACTAGGTGCGCGTCACGATCCAGGTCCTCGTACGCAACCGCGAAGGCATGGTCCTCCAGCAGCCGGCAAACGGCCGCTTTCGTGCTTTCCCGTGTGGCGTATTCACGGAACGGCCGCCCTTGGGGGGCTACCGGGATCCGTTGAAAGCGATAGTCGACGTACTCGATTGCGGGATTGACACCGATCGTGGCGAAGATCCGCCGCGTGACCGAGTTGAAAAACGTCTCGGCGATCTCGCCGGCGGGATGACCGAGGATCGCCGACGAGTAGACGGCGCGCATCTCTGTCCAGACGCCGATGTCGCCTTCCCGCTCTCCCAGAGCGGAGCGGGTGTCAGCCACGACCGTCGTAATGATCCCGTTGTATAGCTCCAGCCGGTCCCGCGCGTCGCATTGCACTCCGATCCAATCCCGGGTCTCGAAGCGCGCCTTGGCGCGCCGGGTCACGTTGAGGAACTCGTGCTCGTACCGGTCGAACCCGCGGCGGATGACGGCCGCGCCGCGTTCGGACAGACGTTTGCCGGATGAACCGCCCATCAGCGCCGTTCCGCGGCGTATGTTTCGCAGAAGTATTCCGCCGGTGCGTACTCGAAAGTCCACATCTTGCCGGCGTCGAACCGGCCTGCCCTAACAGTGTCGAGGTCGACCTGTCCGATCTGTGCCCGGCTCGCGCCGGACAGAGCCCTCAGGAGTCCGGCGGTGGTGGAGAGGATCCGGCCAATGCTGGAACGTCGCATGGGAGCCTCGTTGAGCTGGAAACGTCTACTGGCTATCCATTACTCGTGACACAACGTAGCATACTCGACGGCTCCGGGTGAAGGCGAGCGCGACATGAACGACCAGTTCGAGTGCGACGTGTTGGTGATCGGGGCCGGGATCGCCGGATTGAGCCTCGCGCTGCGCCTGGCCGATAGCGCCCGGGTGGGTGTCGTGGCCAAGGCGCGGCTCACCGAAGGGTCGAGCCTCTACGCGCAGGGCGGCATCGCCGCGGCGCTCGATTCGCAGGACTCGATCGAGGCGCACGTCCAGGACACACTCCGGGCGGGCTGCGGTCTGTGCGATGAGGAGATCGTTCGGCTCACCGTGGAGCGGGGGCCGCAGTGCATCGAGTGGCTGAGGGAGCTGGGCGTTCCGTTCACACGCGTGGACACGGTCGGTGACGGGACCTTCCACCTCACGCAGGAGGGCGGGCACAGCCACCGGCGGATCGTCCACGCCGCAGACGCCACGGGCCGTGCGAGCACGACCACCCTCGAACGCCACGCGCGCGACCATCCCAGTATCCGGTTGTTCGAGAACCATGTCGCCATCGACCTGATCACCGGCCGCAAGCTAGGTCTTCCGATCGAGCGCTGTCTCGGCGCCTACATTCTCGATCGCAGCGCCGGCCGTGTCGGTGCCGTGCGCGCCAAGTTCGTCGTCCTGGCGACCGGTGGGGCAAGCAAGGCGTACCTCTACACCAGCAACCCCGATGTCTCCACGGGCGACGGCATCGCGATGGCGTGGCGGGCGGGCTGTCGCGTGGCCAATCTGGAGTTCATCCAGTTTCATCCCACCTGTCTCTTCCACCCGCTCGCGCCGTATTTCCTCATCAGCGAGGCGGTGCGGGGCGAGGGGGCGCATCTGCGGCTGCCCGATGGTAGTGCGTTCCTGGAACGATTCGATTCCCGAGCTGAGCTGGCACCCCGGGACATCGTCGCCCGGGCAATCGACCACGAGATGAAACGTCTCGGGCTCGACTACGTGTACCTGGATATCAGCCACAAACCGGCTGCGTTCGTTCGGGAACGGTTTCCCACCATCTACGCGCGCTGTCTCGAATTGGGGTACGATATGACGCGCGAGCCGCTCCCGGTGGTCCCGGCGGCCCACTACACCTGCGGCGGCGTGATCACCGACCGGCGCGGCCGCACCGACCTGGAAGGGCTGTACGCGATCGGGGAGACGGCGCACACCGGCATGCACGGCGCCAACCGGTTGGCGAGCAACTCGATCCTCGAGTGCCTGGTATTCGCGGCGGCGGCCAGTGAGGACATCGCCCGTGAGTTGCCGGGCACGCTCCTCCCACCGGCGCTTCCCGCGTGGGACGAGAGCCGGGTCACCGACTCGGACGAGGAGGTGGTGATCTCCCACAACTGGAAAGAGCTGCGGCAGATCATGTGGGACTACGTCGGGATCGTCCGGAGCGACAAGCGTCTCGAGCGGGCCGAGCGGCGGGTGGAGCTGTTGCGGGAGGAGAGTCACGAGTACTACGGCCACTTTCGCGTGACCGACGACCTGATCGAGCTGCGCAATCTGGTGCTGGTCGCCGAGCTGATCGTACGGTCCGCCATGCAGCGGAAGGAGAGTCGGGGGCTGCACTATACGTTGGACTATCCGGAGACGGGCGACCGGCCGGCCGACACGGTGCTGGTGCCCGATCGCGGCCAACCGCACTGATCGGTGGGCTGTTGGTGCGCGGCGCTCCCTGTTGGAGAGCCGGGTGCGGCGGCGTAGCTCGGTGCCTATCCACCTCGGATCCGCGGCGGCGGCGGCCCGAACGGAGATGCCGCGGAGCGGGATCGCGAGCGCCACCAGCAGAATGATCGGCGGTCATGCGGCCATGGCCGGCTCAGGTCCGGCCCCGGCTGTGGCCGGTGCCGATGCCGCCGGCGATGAGGTGCGCCGTGCGCAACGGTTCCGGGATGTTGCCGTGAACGGCCAGTCGGGCGATCACTCGTTGGGCGTCGGCGAGCGGGATTCCCATCCGCTGGACATAGATGTCGGCGACCGGCTCCATGGGGCCGAGGCGCTCGATCAGCGCCCATTTGCGCTTCCCACCTGGTACCCGGGTCAGAAGCGCCCGGCGGATGGTGTCGAACCGCGGCCGGCGGCGTGCCACGGCCAGGACGGGTATGCCCAGGTCATGGTGGAGCGCAGCGAGGTCGACGACGTTGAACCCGGCGAGCGCGATCCCCTGTAGCAGGACGAGCTGGAGCTGGGGCGCGAACTTGGATGTGGCGACCAGTCGCGTGAGGGTGCTCGTCGCGTTTGCGCCGTCCCGCCGGACGAGCCCGCAGACCACGCCTTCGAGCCGCAGGCCGGCGAACACCGCCCCTACGACCGGGACGTCACCCCGGTGGCCGCGCGCGAAGGGCGCGTCGTCGAATCCGACCACGTGTGAGTAACGCGAGTGTGCCACGGTCCCCTCTCCGAAGAATACCCTACAGCGGCAGCGACCCGGGGTATTAGATTGGTGCGCCGGACCACGACCGTGCCAGCTCGGATAATCAGGCTAGAGGACCGACCGTATGCCGCGTCAGCTCATAGAGTCCGTTCCCAATTTCAGCGAGGGCCGCGACCTCGCGCTCATAAGACAGATCACCGACCGGATCGAGAGCGTCGACGGGATCAAGCTTCTCGACGTCGATCCCGGCCGGGGGACGAACCGGACGGTCGTCACGTTCGTGGGAGGGCCGGAAGCGGTGTTGGAGGCCACCTTCCGCGCCGTCGAGAAGGCCGCCGAGCTGATCGACATGCGCACCCATCACGGCGAGCATCCGCGGTTCGGCGCCACAGACGTGTGCCCGCTCGTGCCGGTCGCCGGTATCACTATGGAAGCGGTAGTTGCGCTCGCCCACCGGCTCGCCGAGCGGATCGGGGACGAACTGTCCATCCCGGTCTACTGCTACGAGAACGCCGCGATCAGTGTCCGGCGGCGCAATCTCGCCGTCGTCCGGGAAGGCGAGTACGAGGGTCTCAAGGAACGGCTCAGGCGGCCCGAGTGGAAGCCGGATTTCGGACCGGCCCAGTTCAACGCCCGGTCGGGCGCGACCGCGGTCGGCGCCCGTGATTTTCTGGTTGCGTACAACGTGAACCTCAATACCACGTCCACGCGCCGCGCCAACGCGATCGCGTTTGACGTGCGCGAGCGCGGGCGCATCGCTCGTGAAGGGAATGCGCTGACGGGCGAGATCATGCGCGACGAGCGGGGCGAACCGGCCTGGATTCCGGGATCGTTGAAGAGCGTGAAAGGCATCGGTTGGTTCATCGACGAATATGGCATAGCGCAGGTCTCACTGAACCTGACGAATCTGGGCGTCACGCCGATCCACGTGGCGTTCGACGAGGTGTGCCGGCGTGCCGAAGCCCGTGGGGTGCGCGTGACCGGTTCCCAGTTGGTGGGTCTCGTGCCGCTCCGGGCCATGCTCGACGCCGGCCGGTATTTCCTCGAGAAACAACAACGCTCGGCCGGGATAGCCGACAGCGAGATCATCAAGATTGCCGTCAGGTCGCTCGGGCTCGACGACCTCTACGCGTTCAAACCAGAGGAGAAGATTATCGAGTATGCGATTGCGGGCGGCGATGAACGTGGACTCATCGATCTCCCGTTCGGGGCGTTCGTGGAGGAGACGGCGTCGGAATCACCCGCGCCGGGTGGCGGGTCGGTAGCGGCGGCGGTAGGCGCGCTCGGCGCCGCGCTCGGCACCATGGTGGCGAACCTCTCGGCGCACAAGCGCGGTTGGGACGAGAGGTGGGCGGAGTTCTCCGGCTGGGCCGAACAGGGGAAACGCTTTCACAACGAGTTGCAACGGCTCGTGGACGAGGACACGGCGGCGTTCAACCGGGTGCTGGAAGCCTTCCGGCTGTCGGGCGGGACGGAAGCCGAGAAGACCAAGCGTGCCGCTGCGATCCTGGAGGCGACGAAAACGGCGATCGAGGTGCCGTGCCGCATCATGGAGACTGCCTTGGCCTCGCTGGCTGTGCTCCGGCAGATGGCCGAGACGGGACTGCCGAGTGCGGTGTCGGATGCGGGTGTCGGCGCGCTGTGTGCGTGCGTGGCGGTCCGAGGGGCGTACCTGAACGTGAAGATCAACGCCGCTGATCTCGACGACGCAGCCTACGTGGACGAGAAGCTGGCTTGGGGGAGGAAGATCGAGGAGCAGGCCATAGCCGGCGAGCGGGAGATCCTCGCGATCGTCGACCAGAGGACGCGTAACCGGTGAGACCGCCCGCCCGCCTGCTGACCCGGGACTACCGCGCGCTCAACGCTCCGGCCGTCTTGTCGAGCAGTTCCCTGGCATCGTCGAACGTCAACTGTGCCCGTGCCTCGTCGTATCCCAGCCACTTGAGTCCGCGGCCGGTCGTCGATGCCTCTTCCGCCACCGCGCGAATCAGGAAGTAGGCCACCTCGACATCGTGGTCGCCCGCCGAGAACGTGGTCGTCCCGACGCAGGCCGAGAGCTCTCCTTGCACGCCGCATTCCAGGAGTTCGCGGATGGCGGCGTCCTCGGGGGCCTCGCCGCCCATCATCTCGCTCTTCGGGAATACCCAGCGGTCGGGGTCGTCTCGTGCGGTCACGATCAGAAACTGCGGGGCCTCGGCGTCCACCTTGATCGCTATGGCTCCACCCTGCTGTAGCATTGCCACGTTCGCCTCCGTGCAGAACCGGTGTGGGTGTGCTCCGCAGGGAATCTGCTATGCCCGACTCGTCCGGGCTAGCCCCTGTGTCGGGCGGGCGTAGTCAACGTTTTGAGTGGGTCATGCGTCTAGTGACACGATAGCGTGCCTCTTTACCGATCGGATCCGATGCGAATCTCTTGCGCGGTGCTTCTCGTTACTGGTATCGTGGCCTGCGTCGCGCCGTCGTCGGCGGAAGCGCAGGAGCACGGTGTGCTGCGCGTGTTTCTGGATTGCCAGAGCCTGTTCTGCGATTTCGATCATCTGCGCCGCGAGATCGGGTTCGTCGATTGGGTCCGCGACCGGGAGGTAGCCGAGATCCACGTGCTCGGGACCTCGCAGGGAACCGGCGGCGGCGGCCGTGAATTCACGCTGACATTCATCGGCCGCGCACGGTTCGCCGGGCAGCAGGATACGCTCCGGTTCATCAGCAACGCCACCGACACCCAGACCGAGGAACGGGACGCCTTGACCCGGACTCTCAAGCTCGGCCTGGTCCGGTTCGCCGCGGGGACGGCCATCGCCGATCGCATCGTCATCACGTACGACGCACCCAGCGTCGATGTGCCGGCGGTACCGACCGACGATCCCTGGAACTTCTGGGTGTTCGAGTTTGGGGTCGGTGGTTCGATCCGAGGTGAAGAGCAACAGCGCAACTACTCGGTGAACGGCCGGATCGAGGCGAACCGCGTCACGGAGGCGTGGAAGGTCGGACTATTCGCGCGCGCCGGCTACGACCGAAGCGAGTTCGAGTTCGAACTCGATTCGACGTTCATCAACAGGTCACGCAACATCTTTTTCAGGGGCCAGTCGGTCTGGAGCCTCGGTGCCCACTGGTCGGCGGGGTTTGTGGCCTGGTCAGACATCTCGACGTTCCGGAACTTCCGTTTCTCTCTCCAAGGCGGGCCGTCCGTTGAATTCAATGTCTACCCCTATTCCGAGTCGAGCCGGCGCGCGCTCACGATTCAGTATACGGTTGGCGTCGCTTACTTCGACTATGATTCGGTCACCGTCTTCGGTAAGGAATCGGAGACCCTGCCAAAGCACGTGCTCGAAGTGGGTGGTGGGGCGCAACAGCCGTGGGGCAACGTGTTCGTGCGCGTCGAGGCGAGCCAGTTCCTCAACGATCCGGCCAAGCACCGCATCGAGCTGTTAGGCGGGTTCAACCTCCGGCTGTTTCGTGGGCTGCAACTGAATCTCTTCGGGAGTGTCGCGCGGGTGAAGGACCAGATCAACCTGCCGGCCGGGGAGTTGTCACCGGAGGAGATTCTGTTGCGACGCCGGCAGCTCGGCACCGAGTTCGAGTATCGGGTCAACATGGGCTTCAACTACACGTTCGGGTCGATCTTCAACAATATTGTGAATCCGAGGTTCTAGGGTGGTGTCGCCGAAGTATGGTAGCTACCGAGGGCGTCACACTAGGGTCGCCACCCGCCCGGTGATTTCGCTCCAAACGGAATAACGGCCGCGGATGATGAGTAGAACGTCTCTCGATCGCCCTCGTAGACCGCTGGGCCGTCGGGTGCGGACTCGGCGCGGGCGGCGTGGCGACGGTGTATCTGGCGGAATGTGAGTCCCGGGCTCTCAGGGCGGGACTCCTCGCGCGCCCGTCGTCCCGACCACATCTTCATGGGTGGCATGTCTCGCTCGAGGGCGGCGAACAGTGCTATTTTCTGTCGCGCAAGGGTGCGTCGCCTGAATCAATTACCTAGCGGGAGAACAATCGTAGATGATCACCGCAATGAACCGGATCTATGTGGCACCTGAGTACGCCGAACAGTTCGAGGAGCGCTTCCGGACACGGGCGCGGCTGGTGGATGGGATGCCGGGCTTCATCTGGAACAAGGTGCTGCGCCCGGTCGATCCGGGGGAACCGTACATCGTGTTGACGCTGTGGGAATCCCGAGCAGCGTTCGACGCGTGGGTACAGTCAGACGAGTTCCTGAAGGGCCATGCACGCTCTGGCACGCTTCCACCAGAAGCGTTCACGCAGCCGAACCGGCTCGAGGTGCACGAGCTCTTCTTGGACTCGAGCCGGCCCGATCTCATGCCGGAGCCGCGCGGCAAGCCGGTCGCTTTTCACGGCACGCGGGACGACGCGCAATGAGCCGGTGACGCCGGACCCACGTCGTGTGGGTAGCCGCGGCGGTCCGTCCGCTCACGTCTGGGATTGTCGGCAAGCTCGAGACCGTAGTAACTCGTGAACCTTCGATTCGTGGGTCATCGTGGCGGGGAATCTGAGTTGGCGGATTGCCGGACCGTCCGTATGGGTGACGGAGAGGGTGGGATTCGAACCCACGAGACCCAAACGGGCCTACCGGTTTTCGAGACCGGCTCCTTCAACCGCTCGGACACCTCTCCCTAGTGCAGCGTATCTCAGTTCGCGTTGCTCAGCGAGTCGTCGCTTCGCATGCCGATGAAATCTTGGTTACAGTCCACTGGTCGCTGAGCGCGGCTGGTTCGCTCGGATTATAGACGGTCATCCGATCGGATTCCAGGGTGATGACCGTTCGCCCGTCCGCCCGTCCGCCTGTCCGCCCGTCCGCCCGTCCACCACCTAACTTACCCCTATGTCCAACCCGGTCCTCATCGCGGCCGAGCTGCGGGATCTCCTGGGTGACGATCCCGTGCCGGGCCATCCAGTCGAATGGATCCCCGCGTCGGTTCCCACCCCGACGGGAAACTACGTCGCCATCGTGCCGCTCCTCTCGCGCTGGATTGGCGGCGAGCAGCTCAAGGGCCTGCCCGACCTCCGGATCGTCGCAAACTGCGCGGTCGGGGTCGATAATATCGATCTGGTGGCAGCTGAGATGCGCCGGCTGATCGTGACCAACACGCCCGACGTGCTGACGGAGGCCACGGCCGATCTCACCTGGGCCCTGATTCTGGCCGTTGCCCGGCGGCTCAAGGAAGGGCTCCAGCTCATCGCGGAAGATGGCTGGACGGGCTGGCACCCGATGCAGCTGCTGGGGCTGGAGATGCGGGGTGCCACGCTCGGGATCGTGGGAGCGGGCCGCATCGGGCAGGCGGTTGGGCGGCGGGCGGTAGCATTCGGGATGCGCGTGATCTACGCTGACCGTGTGCGGCGGCCGGAGTTCGAGGCTGAGGTGGATGCGATCCGGCAAGACCTCGCGGGCCTGCTCGCTGCCGCCGATGTCGTCTCGATTCACGTACCGGCCTCGACCGGGACGCGCGGCATGTTCGCTGAGCGGCGGTTGGCACAGATGAAGGAGGGCGCGTTGCTGATCAACACGTCGCGTGGCGAGATCGTACGGGAATCAGCGTTGATAGCGGCACTGGAGCGCGGCCGGTTGGCGGGTGCGGGCTTGGATGTGTACGCCGATGAGCCGGTGGTGCCGCCAGCGCTGGTCCGTCATCCCCGCGTCGTCACCCTGCCGCATCTCGGGAGCGCCACGACCCGAGCCAGAAGCGGTATGGCCACGCTCGCGGCCCGCAACGTGCGCGCTGTCCTTGCCGGCGAGCCGCCGCTGACACCGGTAGTAGCCGGCTGATCAAACCGTGTCGGTCGGCGTTGACCGCGCCGTGCCGGCAGCCTAACTTGCCGTCGCGATGCCCGCCGACGGTGAGCACACCATCCTCTTCGACGCCCGCGCAATTGCGCGGGCGCTCCAGCGTATGACCCTCGAAATCGTCGCCCTCGCGCAGGGAACGGACCACCTGGTACTGGTGGGGATCCGGCGGCGCGGGGTCGAGTTGGCCGAGCGCATCGGAGCGCTGATCCGCGAGGACCTCCGCGTCGATATCCCGCGCGGTGCCCTGGATATCACGCTCTACCGCGACGACCTCCAGACAGTGGGACCGCGGCCGGTGATCGGGGAGACCCGGCTGCCACACGAGATCGAGGGCAAGGTCGTGGTGATCGTAGATGACGTGCTCTATACCGGACGTACCGTGCGTGCGGCCTTGGATGAGCTTACCGACTTCGGCCGCCCGGCGCGGATCGGGTTGTGCGTGCTCGTCGATCGCGGCGGCAGGGAACTCCCCATCCAGGCGGATGTGGTGGGCGCTTACCTCGACGTGGCACCGGGCGATCAGGTGGAGGTCAGACTCGAGGAAGTGGACGGACGCGACGTGGTTGAGCTCGTCAAAGGAGGCGACTCGACGTGAGCCAGTTGACGCTTGGTAAGGATCTGCTCGGTCTCGAATACCTCTCTCCCGACCACATCAAACTCATTCTCGATACCGCCGAACCGTTCAAGGAGGTCAGCGAGCGCGCGATCAAGAAGGTTCCCACGCTGCGCGGTAAGACGATCGTCAACCTCTTCTTCGAGGCGTCTACCCGCACGCGCATCTCCTTCGAGTTCGCCGAGAAGCGCCTCTCGGCGGACACGGTGAACGTCGCGTCCAGCGCGTCGGCGGTGGAGAAGGGCGAGACGCTGGTCGATACCGCCCGGAACCTGGAGGCGATGCGCATCGACATGGTCGTGATCCGCCACCCCTCATCGGGTGCGGCCAAGTTCCTGGCGGACCGGATCAATTCCAGTGTCGTGAACGCTGGGGACGGGAAACACGAGCATCCCACGCAGGCGCTGCTCGATCTCCTGACGATCCGCGACACACTCGGGCGGATCGAAGGCGTGAAGGTGTGCATCTGCGGCGACATCCTCCACAGTCGCGTCGCGCGAAGCAATATCTGGGGATTGCTCAAGCTCGGGGCGGAGGTGGCCGTATGCGGCCCTCAAACCCTGATGCCTCTCGGTATCGAACAGCTCGGCGTGAGGGTGTTCCGGCGGATCGAAGAGGCCATCCAATGGGCGGACGTGTTGAACGTCTTGCGGTTGCAGCTCGAGCGCATGAGTGCCGGATTCATTCCGTCGCTACGTGAGTATTCCCGGGTGTTCGGTGTGTCGGTCGAGCGGCTGGAGCGGGCGCCCCGAGATCTGGTGATCCTGCATCCGGGGCCGATGAACCGGGGCGTGGAGATCGATTCGGGTGTCGCCGACGGTCCGCACAGCGTGATTCTCCAGCAGGTGACCAACGGTATCGCCGTGCGCATGGCGGTGCTCTACCTGCTCGCGGGCGGGCGAGCCGATCTCGCCGAGGCGGCGAAGGGCGGCCAAGAGGGAGCGGAATGACGACGCTGCTACTGAGCGGTGGGCGCGTCATCGATCCTTCCCGGGACCACGACGCCCCAGCGGACCTGCTCGTGATCGACGGCCGGATCGAGGCGGTGGAGGCGGGTCTCTCAGCGCCCGACGGCGTGGCAGTCGTGGACGTGTCCGGCTTGGTGGTCGCGCCCGGACTGGTAGACCTGCACACGCACCTGCGCGAACCGGGTCACGAAGGCAAGGAGACGGTCGCGACGGGTACACGTGCCGCCGTGGCGGGCGGGTTCACCGCCATCTGTGCCATGCCGAACACCGATCCCGTGACCGACAACCAGGCCACGGTCGGGTTCATCGTGAAGCAGGCGGCGGAGGCCGCAGCCGCGCGTGTCTACCCTATCGGCGCCGTCTCCTTGGGGCAGCGCGGCGAGCAGCTCGCCGAGTTCGGGGAACTCGTGGGGGCGGGAGCGGTCGCGGTCAGCGACGACGGCCATCCCGTGGTCTCGGGGCACCTCATGCGGACGGCGTTGGAATACGCGCAGACCTTCGGGATTCCTGTCGCGGACCACTGCGAGGAGCCGACCCTCGCTGCCGGTGGTGTGATGCACGAGGGGATAGTCTCGACGCGTCTCGGACTGAAGGGGATCCCGGCCGCCGCCGAGGAGATCATGGTGGCCCGGAACATCCTCCTTGCCGAACTCACCGGCGGACACGTGCATCTGTGCCATATGTCGACGCGCGGTTCCGTCGAGCTGATCCGCCGTGCCAAGGAGCGGGGTGTCCCGGTCACAGCGGAAGCATGCCCGCACCACTTCACGCTCACGCACGAGGCATGCGCTGCGTACGACACCAGCGCCAAGATGAATCCGCCGTTGCGCGAGCCGGAAGACGTGGCCGCTATCCGCGAGGCCTTGAAAGACGGCACGATCGACGTGATCGCCACCGACCACGCGCCGCATCACTACGATGCCAAGGAACGGGAGTTCGATGACGCGCCGTTTGGGATCATCGGTCTGGAAACGGCTCTGGGGCTAGGCGTTACCGAGCTGGTGCGCGGCGGGGTCCTCACCCTGCCCGAGCTGATCGCCCGGATGAGCACGGTTCCGGCCCGGATCTTCCATCTCCCCGGCGGAACGCTGGCGCCGGGTGCGCCGGCGGACGTGGTCGTGCTCGATCCCGGTGCCACTTGGACGGTCGATCCGTCGATGTTCTTCTCCAAGAGCCGAAACACCCCGTTTGCGGGTCGCGAGCTTCGCGGACGGGTGATCCGGACGCTGGTCGGTGGCCGCACGGTGTTCCAGGCTCGCGCGACGTGAGCAAGGGCTTATCTTCCAAAGGATAGGGTCGAAGGTTCAAGAAGGAGGAGTGGTGGCCAGGCGCGGAAACAAGTCGACTGCGGCGATTCAGAAGCTGTTGGAGGAGCGCCGGAAGATCGAGCAGTGGTTGCGGCGGCTCGACATGGCGGCGGACCATACGGCGGCCGAGGTGCGGGACCGGGTTCGCGGCGACTACCAGTTGCGCCTCGACAAGGTGGTGGGCGAACTCCAAGAATACGGAGACGACCTGAGGACGTCGCTGGAGAGCCAGCGTGCGACGTATGCGGACTTCAAGTCTCAGGAAACGACCGCGACGGAGGAACTCGCCGAGGCCGAGCTGCGTCATGCCGTGGGTGAGTTCGATGAAGAGGAATGGCACGGGCGAAAGGCGGGGATTCTGGAAACGCTGGTGAAGATTCGGGAGGGTCTTGCGCTGGCCGAGTCCAAGACGAGCGAGTTGGAGGAGGTGCTGCGTCAGATGGAGGCATCGGCGCCGGCCGCCGAGCCCGAAGCTCAGGAGCAACCGGCCCCTGCCGACGAACCGCGCGTCTCGCTTGGAGGGGATCTGGGACTGCGCGACCTGGGGCCAAGCGCCCCACTCGATGCGCCCAAGGAGCGGGAGCCGGTCCAGAAGGAGGCGTTCGGTGACGAGTTGGCGTTCCTCAAGTCGGTGACCGAGGACGACCAGCAGGGGCCGGACCACACGCAGGCGGTCGGCCGGGCGCAGGCAATCAATCAGCAGCCGGCTCCGGTCCCGGAGGAAGCGGTTCCCCCGGCCGAAGTCGGTACGGAAGGCATCGAGAAACTTTCCGGGCAGCGGGCGGTGGGTGACTCGCGGCCCAGCACGGCGAATCAACGGACCCTGAAGTGCGGTGAGTGCGGGGCGATGAACCTGCCCACGGAATGGTATTGCGACCGCTGTGGGGCCGAGCTGGCCGCCCTGTAGCCGCAGACACCGGCCGTATAGAATACGCGAGGGGCGCACGACTGTGCGCCCCCGCCCCTCGCGTATCTTGTCCCGCGCGGCCCTACTTGGCCAGCACGATCGCTGCGAGCCGCGCCTTGTCCCGCGCGGCCTTGTTGCGATGAACCAAGTGCTTTCGGGCGGCCCGGTCGATTAGGCTGGTGGCCTCACGCAGGGCCTTCGCCGCCTCCTCGCCGGAGCCGGCCTCCCGGACCTTCTTGATTGCGCCACGCATGTGCGAGCGCTGCTGCCGGTTGCGCGCCCGCGCCTTCTCCGCCTGTCGCATTCGTTTCTTCGCTGACCGAGTGTTCGGCACGTCGACTCCTCGCAACCACGCTCCAAAAGGAGCGGTAACGTAACCACGCAAGTGCCTAGGAGTCAAGGGAGTAGGGCTTTGACACCCGGTTGGGGGCCGGTTAGGTTTCTGCCGCACCAACCGCGTATCCGAGGCCAGCCTAACTTCGTGCAAGATCTTCTCCTGGCGCTGCCTGTGCTGCTGTTTTCCATGGTGGCCCACGAGTACGCGCACGGGCGCGCTGCGCTCGCCCAAGGCGACCACACGGCGCTCGCGCTCGGACGCCTCACGTTCAACCCGATCAAGCATATCGACCCGTGGCTCACGATTCTGCTGCCGCTCATGCTCTGGTTCGGTTCCGGCGGGCGGCTGGTCTTCGGGGGTGCCAAGCCCGTGCCCGTCAACCCGCGGAACTACCGCAACTACCGTCGGGGCGACATCATCGTTTCGTCGGCTGGGATCGTGACGAACCTCGCGCTGGTGGGGCTGTGCGTGGTGCTCGGGATCGCGTTGGGAATCGTGGGTGGAGCCGTAGGGCATGAGGTTCGGGCGCTCGTCCTGCTACAGCGCATGTTGTTCTGGGGGATCTGGCTGAACCTGCTGCTGGCGTTCTTCAATGCCATTCCCATTCCGCCGCTGGACGGGTCGCATATTCTCTATCATTTCCTGCCGCCGGAACTGGGCGCCACGTATCGGAAGCTGTCACGATACGGGTTTCTCATCCTGCTCATGCTCTTGTTCTTCTTCCGGGACCTGTTCTTCGTCCTGCTGACGCCGGCCTTCGTTTTGTATCGGGCGGCGGAGGCGCTGATGGAGCCGTACGCGCTCGGTCCGTTCCCGCTCTGATCCGATGACGGCACCGCCGGTCACTCCGACAAACGACCAAGCGTTCATCGTGCGGCTCGACGAGTTTTCGGGTCCGCTCGATCTCCTGCTCACGCTCATTCGCGAGCAGGAGATCAACATCGCCGACATACCAATCGCGCAGGTCGCCGATCAGTTCGTCGCGGCGATCGGTGCGCTCGGACTGAACCAGGCGGCGGACTACCTCGAGATGGCGGCCCGGCTGCTGCGCATCAAGATCCAGATGCTCCTGCCGCGGCCGATCGATGATGAGGATTGGGAGGATCCGCGGGCGGAGCTGGTGCGCCGCCTGCTCGAGTACGAGCAGATCCGGGAGGTGGTGGATTGGCTGGCCGGCCGCGCCCGTGCTAGGGCGGATCGGTTCGCCCGCGGGTGGCTGCCCGATCCACCGGAACAGCCGCCCCGCCCGATCACCTTGGATCTCGACCAACTGTCACGCGCCGTCGAGGACGTCATCGCTGGCATGCCGCAGCCGACGCAGCACCGGGTCGTGCCCCGCCCCCTGGACGTCGAGGGAGCCACGCGTCGCATCAGTGACTTGCTGGCGCGGCGCGAGCGCTTCGAGCTTCACGAGTTGTTCGGCGAGCGGCCGACCATGGCGGACGTCATCTCGGTGCTGCTCGCCATCCTCGAGCTGGCGCGCATGGGGCGGCTGCGGGTTGCACAGGACGAGCCGTTCGGGACCATAGGGGTGTCACGTGAATCGCCTGACCAAGCTGCTTGAGGCCGCGCTGTTCGCGGCGCCCCGCCCGCTGTCCGTCACGGAGCTGCTGGTGCTGGAGCCGGAGGCGGCGCCGGACGAGATCCGGGCCGCGCTGCGAGAACTCGAACTGCACTACGACGAGGGCGGGCACGGGGTGCAGCTAGTCGAGCTGGCCGACGGGTTCCAGTTGCTGACGCGTCCCGAACTGGCCGAAGCGATCGCGGAGGCGCACTTGGTGGATCGTCCCCGGAAACTCTCGGCCGCGGCGCTGGAGACCCTCGCTATCGTCGCGTACCGGCAACCGGTGGGCCGGGGAGAGATCGAAGAGATACGCGGCGTGGTGGCCGACGGGGTGGTGCGCCTCCTCGTGGACCGGAGCCTCATCGAGGTCGTGGGCCGCAGCGATACGCTGGGACGCCCGCTCCTCTACGGCACGACGGCGGCGTTCCTCGAGCTGTTGGGACTCAAGTCGATCGATGAGCTGCCGCGACTCGACGAGCTGTCGGTGGCCCTGACCCCGCTCGCCCCGCTCGGCGCCTTCGAGGAAGGTTGAGCACCATGCGGTTGCAGCGGGCGCTGGCTCGGGCCGGAGTCGCCTCCCGGCGCCGGGCGGAAACCCTGATTCGCGAAGGCCGGGTCAAGGTCAACGGACAAACGGCTGAGATCGGGATGTCGGCCGACCCCGACGTCGACCGTATTACGGTCAACGGCAAACGACTCCAGCAAACGCGCGAGGTCTGGCTTGCGCTGCACAAACCCGTGGGGTACGTCGTCTCACGGCGCGATCCCCAGCGGCGCACAACCGTCTTTGAGCTGTTGCCGCCGATTCCTGGGCTCACATATGTCGGCAGGCTCGACGTGACGACTACCGGGCTTCTACTGTTCACCACTAACGGGTGGGGGGCCAACCGGCTGACCCACCCGCGGTACCAGGTCGAGCGGACCTATCGCGCGCTGGTGCACGGGCGGTCGGCCGATCAGATCCGTCGGGCGTTGCAGCGCCCAGTACTCGTCGACGGGCGCCCGGTGGCGATCCGGAGCTGGACGGTGCGCCCGGGACCGCAGGGGGCGGTGAATCTGCTCCTGGTCCTGACAGAAGGACGTTATCGCATAGTCCGGCGGCTGTGCGAGAAGCTCGGCCTCAAGGTCGCAGGGCTGACGCGACTCAGTCATGGGCCGGTGCGGCTCGGCCGGCTCCAGCCGGGCAAGTGGCGGCATCTCACATCACAAGAACGGGCGGCGCTCCCTGTGCCGCGAACCGCGGACGAATAGACCACGATGGATCTTTCGAATCGCACGATTCTCATTCTTGGCGGGAGCGGCCTGGTCGGGCACGCGGTGGCGCGACGGCTGCTGGCTTTCGAGCCGGCACGCATCGTCCTCGTCGGCCTGTTCGAGAACGAGGTCGCCGAGACGGCCCGGTCGCTCGAGTCGAATCGCGGGAACACGCTGATCGAGATGGACTGGGGCAATGTCTTCCTGTCCGTCCCGGCGGCGCGAACCGGCCTCAAGCGCGCGCTCGCAGACCAGGAGTCGCGCCGGATCATGCTGGACGATCTGTACGGCGACCTGACGCAGGAGGTACTCGACCGCAGCTTCCTCTATCAGCTCTTCGCCCGCTACAGGCCCCACGCGGTCGTCGACTGCATCAACACGGCGACCGCGTTTGCGTATCAAGACGTGGTGCAGAGCGCACGCGACCTGTTGGACGCGGCGCGTGCCGGCACGTTGGATGTCGAGAAGGCGGAGCGACACGTCCTCCACCTCACGATGCCCCAGCTGATTCGGCATATGCAGATCGTCTCCGCGGTGGTGCGCGAGTTCGAGACGCAGGCGTACGTGAAGATCGGGACGAGCGGCACCGGCGGCATGGGATTGAACGTCCCCTACACGCACTCGGAGGAGTGGCCGTCGCGGACCTTGCTCACGAAGGCCGCCGTGGCGGGTGCGCACTCGCTACTGCTCTTTCTGCTCGGTCGCACACCGGGAGCGCCGGCCACGATCGAGATCAAGCCGACTGCGACGATCGCATGGCGCAAGATCGGATTCGGCCCGATCCGGCGGAATGGTGGCGCGATCAAGCGGTACGAGTGTGCGACACCCATACCGCTCGACCGGGCGTTCTGCGACGGCGCGTCGGGATGGACCGACACGGGGCAGGTGCTGGAATCGGTCTACATCGATACCGGCGAGAACGGCGTGTTCGCGCGGGACGAGTTCCAGACCGTTACGTCGTTGGGGTCGATGGAGTTCATCACACCCGAAGAGGTGGCCGAGTACGTGGTCATGGAGCTGGCCGGGCGGCCCACCGGCCGGGACATCGTCGCCGCACTCGACGCGGCTACCGCCGGCCCGACCTACCGCGCGGGGATTCTCCGCGCCCATGCGGTGGACCGGCTGAAGCAGCTCGAGGCACGACACCAGGTCCGCGCGGTGGCCTTCGAGATGCTCGGTCCCCCGCGCCTCACGAAGCACCTGTACGAGGGGTACATCTGGTCACGACTGCGCGGCTCCCTGGGCGACCTGGCGACCAGCGACCCGACGACGTTGGCGGGTGAGGCCGCCCATCTGGTCAAGGACGACGGACAGTTGCGCTCGTTCATCATCTCGGTGGGGTTGCCGATCCTGATCGAGGGCGGAAAAGTATATAGAGCGGACACCGTGATAGTCCCGCCCAGGGACGGCGACGTGGAGGCCGCCGTTCCGCGCGGGTGGGTGGATCTCCGTGTCGGCAATTGCGGGGTATGGGTGCAGCGGGCGCAGCGGGCGGTTGAGCAGCGGGAGGCGCGGTGCGCGCGACCGGAGGGTTCCGGCAGCGACGAGGATTGGGACGCGATGCGTCCTGAGGATACCATCGAGCCCTCGCGCTTCGCTGCCTGGATCTTCAAGTACGAGAACGACGGCGAGCGGATCAAGCGATGACGTCCCGACCCATGCCGGCAGGTGAGGCCCCACTGACCAGCGCGATCGTGCAGGAGATCGGTCGGCGGGTAGTAGGCCAGGAAGCGATGATCGAGCGGCTGCTCGTCGGCTTGCTCGCCGGAGGGCATATTCTGCTGGAGGGGGTTCCGGGACTCGCCAAGACGCTCGCGATAAGCTCGCTCGCGGAGTCGATCCGCACGGTGTTCCGGCGCATCCAGTTCACGCCCGATCTCCTGCCCGCCGACATCATCGGCACGATGGTCTTCGATCAGAAGACGTCCGAGTTCCATGTCAAGCGTGGTCCGCTGTTTGCGAACATCGTGCTGGCCGACGAGGTGAACCGGGCACCGGCCAAGGTGCAGGCGGCGCTACTCGAGGCGATGCAGGAGAAGCAGGTGACGATCGGTGGCGAGACGCATGTGTTGGAGGAGCCGTTTCTCGTGCTCGCGACACAGAACCCGATCGAGCAGGAGGGGACCTACCCGCTGCCTGAGGCCCAGCTCGATCGGTTCATGCTGAAGATCCATGTAGGGTATCCGTCCCGCGACGAGGAGAAAGAGATCCTGTGGCGTATGGCTGCGGGTCGGCCAATCCCGATCACGCCCGTGGCCGACGGCGCGGAGATCCTCGCACTGCGACGGACCGTGGCCGAACTGTACATGGATCAGAAGATCGTGGATTACATCGTGGACGTGGTGCGGGCCACCCGGGCCCCGCACAAGGTGGGACTCCACGAGGTCAAGGCACTCGTCGCCTATGGTGGGAGCCCGCGCGCGTCCATACATCTCGCGCAGGCGGCACGCGCATATGCCTACATCCGCGGCCGGTCGTATGTGGTGCCGGAAGACGTCAAGGCGATGGCGCCCGACATCCTCCGGCATCGGGTACTGTTGACCTTCGAAGCCGAGGCCGAAGATGTCTCGGCCGACGACGTGATCGCCAAGATCCTGGAGGCCGTGCCGGTCCCGTGATCCGAGTCGCCAGGGTCGTCGGGCCGGAGGTGCTGCGTCAGGTCCGGCTGATCGAGCTGCGTACGCGACGACTGGTCACGACCCTGTTCTCCGGTGAATACCGTTCCATCTTTCGCGGCCAGGGCATCGAGTTCGCCGAGGTTCGCCAGTACGAATCCGGCGACGACTACCGCGCTATCGACTGGAACGTATCGGCGCGGATGGGTTCCCCCTACGTCAAGATCTTCGAGGAAGAGCGCGAGCTCACGCTGCTGCTGGTCGTTGACCGGTCGGGTTCGGTGGAGTTCGGGCAGCCGCGCACGAAGGCGAACGTCGCGGTCGAGGTGGCGGCGGTACTAGCGCTGGCCGCCGCCCGGCACAACGATCGTGTGGGTGCTCTCCTGTTCGCCGATCAGGTCGAGCAGGTCGTCCCGCCGGCCAAGGGGCGCCGGCACGCGCTGCGTGTCATCCGCGATCTCCTGGCGTTCATGCCGGAGGGGCGGGGAACCAACCTGGCGGCGGCGCTCGGCTACGCGTCCCGACTGCTGCGCCACCGCGCGATCGTGGTGGTGGTCTCGGACTTCCGTGCGCATGGTTGGGAACAACCGCTGCAAAAACTGACCATCAAGCATGAGGTCGTTGCGGTCACCGTGGACGACCCGCGGGAATTCGAACTGCCCGACGTGGGCTGGATCGAGTTGCAGGACGCGGAAACTGGCGTGCGCGAGCTGGTCGACACCTCGGACGCGGCTGCCGGGCTGCGCCTGCGCATAGCCGCCGAGGAGCGGCGTCTGGCGCGCGCGCGCGCACTGAAACGGGCGAGCGTCGATCACGTGGCGCTCTCGACCGACCGTCCCTACACGCAAGCGCTGCACGATACCTTCGCGGCTCGGGCCCGCCGCCTGCACCGATGAACGCGATACTGGTCCTTCTGGCTGTCTTGCAGGGGGGCGTGTGGTCTGCGGTCCCCGTAGACGCCACGGTCGGTGACACGGTGTTCATCGAGCGCTCGATCCCGGCCCCGCCCGGCGCCACAGCGCGCACGCGGACGCTGGAGAGGAGCGAACTGATCGAGCCCTTGGGACCTGCCGTGGTCACCGCGCGCGGTGCGGTGGTGCTGGTGCGCCACCGCGTGGCGCTCTTCGCGCCGGGCCGGCATCGGCTCCCCATGCCGGCGATCGAGTTGGTGGCGCCCGACGGTCATGTGGAGTGGGTGGCAGGCGATACCGCGATCGTCGACATCGTCTCGCTCCTTCCCGATACCGGGGAGGCGCCGCCGCGCTGGTCGCGCGCGCCGCTGGCGCGGCCGGTGCGCCGCATCGAGCCGCTCGTCTTTCTGGTCGGAGGGGTACTGCTGAGTCTGGGCGCCTGGGCCGTCGCGCGACGGCGTACCCGGCCGCGGCCGGCGGCACCGCCCGAGGCACGTACCGCTACGGAGCTTCCGGTGGCGCGATGGCTCTCGGCCGGTGAAGGACGAGCCGTCGCCAGCCTGGCCGCCGAACGACTGCGGGTGCGGATCGAAGCGGCCGTACCGGCCGCGGCTGGAGCGCTAGGGGACGGCGCGCGCGCGGAGCTGGTGGCGGCCGAACGGCCGGAGTGGCCAATCCGGGAACTCGAGGATGTCCTCTTGGCGCTGGAACGCGCGCGATTCGCGCCGCTCGTCCGCGACGACGCGATCGTGCTCGCTGATCGCGTCGAGGTGCTGTTGCAGGAGATCGATCGGCTCGAAGGGGAGGAGGAGGTTGTCGTGGAGGAACCGCGGCGATGAGTTTCGCGCGACCGGTCCTCTTGCTCGTGTTGCTGATGCTGCCGCTGTGGTGGTGGGTACGGGCACGGCGCACACGGCCTGCTGCTGCGTACAGCGATCTCGATGCGGTATCGGCGGTACGGCGCGCGCGCCGGTGGATCGGCGAGGTGCCGGCGGGGCTGCGCTCGGTGACGTTGGGCGCGTGGATCATCGCGGTAGCGGGCCCGCAGCTCGGACCCGGCGTCACCGAGGTGACCAGCGAAGGGATCGCGATCGTACTGTCGGTCGATGTATCGAGCAGCATGCTGGCGGAGGATTTTGCGCCGTCCAATCGGCTCGACGTGGCGAAGGAGCGCTCCGTGGCTTTCGTGCGGGGGCGCGAGTTCGATCGGATAGGTCTCGTGGCGTTCGCGGGCGAGGCGGTGACCCGTGTCCCGATCACAACCGACTATGCCGTCCTGGAGCAGGCGATTCTGGATCTGCGCGTGGGTGAGCTGGACGATGGGACGGCGATCGGGACGGCGATCGCGATCGCCACCAACCGTCTGCGCCGCGCGCCGGGCCGTAGCAGGGTCGCGGTGCTTCTAACCGACGGGGAGAACAACCGGGGGCGCGTGGACCCACGGACGGCGGCGATCGTGGCGCGCGAGTTTGGGGTCCGGCTCTATACTATAGGCGTGGGCACACAGGGTGAGGCGCGCCTGCCTATCGGACGCGGTCCGCAGGGACAGTTGCGGTACCAGACCATGCCGGTACGGATCGACGAGGAGCTGTTGCAGGACGTCGCGGAGATCACCGGCGGTCGCTACTTCCGCGCGACCGATACCGCGGCATTGCGGCGGATCTTCGAGCAGATAGATCGGTTGGAGAAGACACCGGTGCAGGTCACCCGGCTGAGCGAGGCCGACGAAGCATACCGCGTCCCGCTGCTGGTGGGTTTCGGGGCGCTGGCGCTCGAACTCATGCTGGCCGCGACGCTGATCGTACGAGTCCCCTGATGCGCTACGATGCGCCTCTCGTGCTCTACGCGGCCCCGCTCGTTGCCGCGTTGATGCTCGGCCTAGCGCTCTGGGGACGCGCGGCTCGCGTGCGCCATGCACGCCGCTGGTCGGGCGAACTGGCGCGGACTGCGCGTGACGCCAATCGCGGTGTCGCGCTCTGGCTGGGTCTCGTGACGCTGCTGGCGATGGCAGCGCTGGCCGGCCCGCGGTGGGGCCGACAGCTCGTCACCACCGACACGCGGGCGCTTGATCTGGTGATCGCCGTGGATCTATCGCGCTCGATGCTGGCCGAGGACGTGGAGCCGTCCCGACTGGTGCGGGCGCGACGCCAGGTACGCCGCCTCGTGCACGACCTCCAGGGTGACCGACTCGGGTTGGTGGGGTTTGCGGGACGCAGTTTCATCCTCTCGCCGCTCACGGTCGACGGGAGCGCGCTCCATCTGCTCGTCGATGCGTTGCATCCCGATATGGTCAGTGCGGGCGGTAGCGCGCTGGGGGGCGCGCTGCGGCAGGGCCGGGAGCTGCTTCAGGCCAGCGAGCGCCTCGCGGACCGCGTGCTGGTGATGTTCACCGACGGCGAGGCGCACGACGCGCTGTCGGCGATCGTGGCTGCGGCGGAGCGATTACGCCGGGACGGCATCCGGCTGATCCTGGTCGGGGAGGGCGGAACCGATCCGGTGCGTATTCCGCTCCGTTCGCCCGATGGGGAGCTGACAGGCTACCACCGGGACCTGGCCGACAACGACGTCCTCACGATGCGCCGCGATGACATCCTGATGACCATCGCCGACGCGGCGCAAGGAGCGTTGGTGGCCGCCGAGATGGAGGACCAGGCGGGTGCCGTGCGCGATCTGGTGCTCTCGTATAAGCGCGCACCGGAAAGCTCGACGGCCGCGATGCATGACATTCCGCGAGGATGGCTCCCGCTGCTCGCCGCCGTGCTCGTTCTGCTGGTAGTCACGGTCACACGCCCCACGGCGGCGCTCATAGGACTCGTCCTGGCGGTGGGTTGGTCGGCCGGCGCGCAGGCGCAGGCGCCGCGGAATGCCGCGGACGAAGCGTGGCGGGACGGCGAGTTCGCGCGGGCGGCACACTTGTATGAGTTACAGGCGCGCGCAGGCGAAGGTGGCGACACCGCACGGTACAACGCCGGAACCGCTCAGCTCGCCGCCGGGCGGCTGGAGCTGGCGCGAAGATATCTGGAGCGGGCCGCCGAGACACTGGATCCGGAGATTCGGTTTCGGGCACTGTACAATCTCGGTCTGAGCAGCCTGCGCAGCGCCGGCGCAGACTCCGCCAATGCGGACGCCCATCTGGCCGACGCGCGCGCGCGGTATCGGGAGGCGTTGATGCTGCGTCCGGGCGACCGCGATGCGAAGTGGAATCTCGAGCTTGCGATCACGACCCTGCCCCAAGGAGGCGGGGCGGGGCAGGGGGCCGCACCGCCCACTCCCCAAGGTCGGGAAGGGCCCGACGTGGCCAGTGCGCGACCACCGATGAGTCTCACGCGAGAGCAGGCCGAGCAGATACTCCAGTCGATCGCGGCGGAGGAGCGCCGGACGCGGCTCAACCTGTCGCGGCGGGCCGGACAGGTACGTGACGCGCGAAGGGAGAAGGATTGGTAAACCTTCTGCTCGCCGCCCTCCTGGCCGTGATGCAAGGACCGCAGGTGAGCGCTACGGTCGACCGTACCGACGCGCTGGTGGGTGACGTCATCACGCTCTCCATTCGGGTCGAGGCGAGCGGGGAAGAACCGATCCGGGTCGTGAACCCGATCCTCAGCGGACTGGAGGTCCGTGGCAGTCGCGAGGCCACGCAGGTGCGGATTGTCGAGGGGCGGGCGCGTCGCACGTTTACGCGCGCACTGCGGCTCGTCGCCTCGCGGCCGGGCACCGCCACGATCGGACCGGTGTTGGTGCGCCAGGGCGATCAGGTGGTGCAGACCGCGTCGATTATGATCACGGTGGTCGCGCCCGCGCCGGGAATTGCCCAGATGCTCTCTCCCGGCATCCGAGCAATGGTCGATACGATCCAGCCGGCACTAAACGAGACCGCCGTCATCGTCGATGTACGAGCGATCCCTGACAGCGTGGTGCTCGGGAGCCAGCTTGATCTGGTGACCATGGCGTGGTTTCCCCGCGACATCCGCGCCCAACTCCGCGCCCCACCCACGCTCTCGCCGCCCGAGGTTGAGGGGGTGTGGTCCTACCGTCAGACGACGCCGACCGGGATCGTCGTGAGCCGGCGCGTGGGGGACCGGTGGTACGATCTGTTCCTGAGCCATCAGATCCTGTTTCCGCTCACGGCGGGACAGATGCGGGTGGGTCCGGCGACCGTGTCGTACGTGTTGCCGCTCACCTATTCCTTCCTGAGCCGTGAGCTACAGCACGAGACGCAAAGCGAGCCACTGGACATCGCGGTCAGTCCACAGCCGGCGGCAGGACGCCCGCCCGGTTTCGTGGGAGCTGCCGGCTCGAGTATCACGCTGGAACTTCAGGTCACCCCGACCGAACTGCGTCCGGGCGGCGCGGCGACCGCTACGGTCACGCTCGAGGGTGCCGGAAACGTGGCACTGTGGCCCGAGCCCCACGTGCGTTGGCCGGCTGCGGTACGGGTCTACCCGGGCGACGTGACCGTCGAGCTGACGCCACGCGAGGGGGAGATCGGGGGCCGGAAAGAGTTCACGTACCTGCTGGTTCCGGATTCGGTGGGTACCCACGTGATTCCCGGTATCACCTATCCCTACTTCGATCCGGTGGCCGGCCGGTACGAGGAGGCCGTGGCGCCGGGTGTACAGCTGGTGGCGCCGTTGGGCTCGGGTCCAGTGGCGGCTCGGCCCGCCCCGCCGCCGCTTCTCCCGCCGAACGCCGCACAACGGTGGTCACGCCCGCTCGACCGACTGCCGCTCTGGGTGTGGCTCGTGATTGCGGCGGTCATGCCGCTCAGCGCCCTCTTGGTCCGGTTTGCGCGGCGACGGCCGCGCACGCGTGTCCGCACGCAACCCGCCCCACCGGGGTCGGCCGGAGAGCTGGAGCGACTGGACCACGAGTTCCGTCGGGCGCTTCAGCGACTGGTTCCCGACGCGACTCGTCGTGCGGGGCCGGGTCTGGCGGCGGCGTTGCGAGCCGCAGGACTCGACCCATCGCTCGCCGCCCATGCCCTGCGTGTCCGTGACCAGTTGCAGCGCGCCGTATTCGGACCCACCGGGGTCACCGATCCCGAGGAGCTGGCCGCCGAGGTACGCGAGGTACTGCGTGCTCTCTCCTGGGATGCTCAGTCGTCGTCGCGGCGCAGACTGGTTCCGCTAGCCGGCGTGGCGTTGCTCGTGCTCGCTTCGGCGGCGGCGGTGGGGGCGGGGGCGCAGCAGGGGGCGCCGGAACGGCTCTACGAGACGGGTGCGATCCGGGCGGCTGCGGACAGCTTCCTACAGCGGGTGGCAGCGGACCCGAGCGTCGCGGCGCACTGGTTCAACCTGGGTAACGCGTTCTATCGACTTGGCCAAGACGGGCGTGCCCGCGTGGCGTGGACCCGTGCCGCGCGGATCGCGCCGCGCGAACCGGCTATCCGTCGCGCGCTTGGGCTGCTGCCCGTGGACCGCCTCACGTCCGACCTGACGCGAGTACGCCCGATCAGTTTCGGCGAGGCGGCGCTCATCGCGGCGGTGCTTTGGGTAGGCGGATGGCTGCTGATCACTTTCCCGCGGGTACGTCGAATCGGTTGGGCGCTTGCGGGCGCGGCCCTGCTGGTCGGTACGGCCGCGGCGGGTATTCGCTCGGAGCAGCGACGGCCCGTCGCGGTGGTGTTGAGTGCGGACGTACCGCTCCGCGTGGCACCGTTCGGGTCGGCGCGGCCGTCACGAATGTTGATCGCGGGCTCGGCGGTACGCGTCGAGCGGCGCCACGGCCCGTGGATGCTCGTGCGGCGCGGGGATACGCGCGGGTGGGTGCACCAGTCCGAGGTAGCGCGGCTCTAGTGGGACGTATCCGCATACTACCTGATGCGGTCGCCGACCAGATAGCGGCCGGGGAAGTGGTCGAGCGCCCCGCGTCCGTTGTCAAGGAGTTGGTCGAGAACGCGCTCGATGCCGGTGCGTCGGAGATAGTCGTCGAGTTGGAGGGTGGTGGCCGACGGTTGATCCGGGTCAGCGACGACGGCAGCGGCATGGACCGCGAGGACGCGGTACTGGCTCTCGACCGGCACGCGACGAGCAAGATCAAGACCGCAGCCGACCTGGTAGGGGTGCCGACCTACGGGTTTCGCGGCGAGGCACTGCCAGCGATCGGCTCGGTATCCCAGCTCGTGCTGGAGACCGCGCATGCGGGCGGTGACGACCGTGAGGCGACGCGCATCACGGTGCGGGGCGGGCGGCTGGAAAACGTTGCCACGACCACCCGCCGGCCCGGGACCACGGTGGTGGTGGAGCGGCTGTTCTACAACACGCCGGCAAGACGGAAGTTCTTGCGGTCGCAGCGCAGCGAGACGCGTGCGGCAGCAGCAGCCCTCACGCTGCTCGCGCTCACGCGGCTCGACGTGACGTTCCGCCTGGAGAGCGACGGGCGAGTGCTGGTCGATGCCCCGCGCGCCACAGGGATCGTCGACCGGATCGCCGCGCTGTTCAGGCCGGAGTTGGCCGCTCAGCTGTTGGCTGTCGAGTGGCATGTAGGCCCGGTTACCGTACGTGGCCTCGCGCAACGCCCGGCCGACGCGGCGGCGGCGGGCCGCAAGGCCTATCTCTTCGTGAACGGGCGACCGTTTCGCGATCCCTTCCTGGTTCGTGCGGCCGAGGCGGGGTACCGGGGCGCGATCGCGCCCGGGCTGCGCCCGACCCTGTTCCTTGTGCTGGAGGTCCCGGCAGCCTCTGTGGACGTAAACGTGCATCCCGCCAAGCTGGAGGTGAGGTTTCGGGACCACTACTTCGTGGAGCGGGCGGTGGAGGATGCGGTCCGGCACGCGTTGGCGCCGCTGGCGGCGGCGGCGGTCGTCGGCGGGGTGTCGCCCGAGCGGCCGGTGGGTCCGTCCGCCACCGGGATCGCCGCTCGGCCGTTCGGTCCGTACGCCGATCTGCCGCCCGAGTCCCTGTTTGCACCCGCCGACGTCACTGCGGGTTCGCCTCCAGGAACGGCCCCCGACCTGATACAGGTCTTCGACACCTACATCCTTATGGAGACACCGGAAGGTGTAGCCATCATCGACCAGCATTCCGCGCACGAGCGCGTGCTGTACGAGCAGGCGATGGCACAGCTCACGGGCGAGAATGCGGCCGCCCAGCGGTTGTTGATCCCGTTCACGGTGAACCTGGAACCGCGCGAGCTGGAGGCGGTGCAGGATCAGCGGGAGTCGCTCTCCGCTATCGGGTTCGAGGTGGAACCGTTTGGCGGCAATGCCGTAGCAGTACATGCGGTACCCAATCCGCACCCGCGGTTCGATGCGCAGCGCTGTTTCGAGGAGGTGGTTGCCGACCTCACGCGCGGGCGGTTCGGTGGGCTGCACAACCGGCTCGAACGCTTTGCCGCCACGTACGCCTGCCGAGCTGCCGTGAAGGCGGGGGACCGGTTGGCGCTGGCTGAGCTGCGGGAGTTGGTGCGGCGGCTGTTCGCGTGTACCCTTCCGCCACACGACGTGCACGGCCGACCGACCATCGTGCAGTTGCCGAAAACCGAATTGGAGCGGCGGTTCGGGCGTGCCTAGGCGTGTCGTTCCCGTCATCGTGGGGCCGACAGCCGTCGGCAAGACGGCGGTTGCGGAGGCGCTGGCGGAGCACTGGCCGGTTACGGTCATCTCCGCGGATTCGCGGCAGGTCTATCGCGGCCTGGACATCGGTACCGCCAAGCCGAGTCCTGCGGTACTCAAACGGGTGCCCCACCTGGGGATCGACGTGGTGGATCCGGGTGAACGATACAGCGCCGGTCGGTTCGCCCGCGATGCGGCACGATGGATCGGCGAGGTGCCGGCTGACCGCAAGCCGTTGGTGGTGGGTGGGACGGGCTTTTACGTGCGAGCGCTCGCCGACGGGTTGTTTCGCGAGCCGCCGATGGAGCCCGAGCGGCGCAATCGCCTGCGCACATGGCTGACCGGCGTCGAGCCGATCGCTGCCTGGGCGGTGCGGCTGGACCCGCAGTATACCGGCGGCGGGCGGCAGCGCGCTGCCCGCGCCGTGGAGGTAGCGTTGCTGAGCGGTCGCCCGCTCTCGTGGTGGCAGGAACATGCCAAGGCGGAGGGCGTGATCGCGCCGTGGTACGTACGGCTCGCCGTCCCGCGACCGGTGCTGAACCGACGGATCGAAGTGCGGGTGCGCCGGATGCTTGCGGCGGGAATCGTGGAGGAGGTCCGCTCGGTCTTGAGCCGGGGGCTGCCGCCCGAGGCGCCCGGCCTCGATGCGGTAGGTTATCGCGAGGTAGTGCGCCATCTCGCGGGTGAGCTACCGGCGACCGAGTTGGTCGCGGCGATCGTGACAGCGACGCGGCGATACGCGAAGCGGCAGGAAACATGGTTCCGCAACCAGCTCGGGGGCGCCGCGCTGACCCTCGACGCGACGGTCGGACCGCGGGAAGTCGCAAGATCGATAATGGCACTCTGGGCGAACCGGGAAGAATGATGCGGATTGGGATCACTTGTTATCCAACGTACGGCGGATCGGGCGCCGTTGCCACCGAGTTGGGACTCGCGCTGGGACAGCGCGGTCACGAGGTGCACATTATTTCGTACGCCTCGCCGTTCCGGCTGCGCCACTTCGCGGAGCACGTGTACTTCCACGAAGTGGATCTCAGCGGGGCCTATCCGCTCTTCGAGTACTTCCCCTACTCGCTCGCTCTCGCGGTAAAGCAGCATGAGGTCGCGCTTCGGGAGGACCTCGAGATCCTACATGTGCATTATGCCGTCCCGCACGCAACCGCCGCGTTTCTGGCCAAGCAGATGCTTGGGACCGAGCACGACATAAAGGTCGTGACGACACTGCACGGTACCGACATCACGCTGGTGGGGCAGGAGCCGTCCTTCTTCACGGTCACGAAGTTCTCTATCGAGCAGTCGGATGCGGTGACCGCAGTATCCGAGTTCCTGCGGGACGAGACCTACTCAGCGTTCGGGTGCTCCGCGTGTGATATCGAGGTGATCCCGAATTTCGTAAACCCAGAAGAGTTCCACGCCAGGCGGGACGGCGGATGCCGCACGGCGCTGGCCCCGCCCGGCACGAAGGTCGTTATGCATATCTCGAACTTCCGACCGGTGAAACGTGTGCAGGACGTGGTCCGCGTGTTCGCGAAGATCCGTGAAGAGATTCCGGCGGTACTGGTGCTTGTGGGGGACGGACCGGAACGTCCGGAGACGGAAGCCGAGGCCGAGCGGCTTGGCGTGCGCGAGCACGTGGTGCTCTTGGGGAAACACGACGCGGTGGGCGATCTGCTGCGCTGCGCCGATCTCTTCCTGCTCACCAGCGCCTCCGAATCGTTCGGGTTGGCGGCGCTCGAGGCGCTGGCGTGCGGCGTGCCGGTCGTAGCCACCGACGTCGGCGGGATCCGGGAGGTCATACCCGCGCAGGGGGCCGGCGCATTGGTCGAGCTGGGTGACGTGGAGACGATGGCGCGGCGTGCGATCGAGATTCTCGGCGACCCGCAACGCCTGGCAAGCGCCCGCGAGGTGGCGGCGCACAGCGCGAGACGATTCAGTATCGATGAGATCGTCCCTCGCTACGAGGCGCTCTACCGGCGCGTGCTGGGGCGATGAGCTGGTGGGAAGGCGTGATCCTCGGGATCGTACAGGGTCTCACCGAGTTTCTTCCTGTCTCCAGCTCCGGACACCTCGTCGTCGTGCAGGCTGTCATAGGGCTCGACGTACCTGGTGTATTCGTGGAAGTCGTGCTGCACGTCGCGACGCTCCTGGCGGTGGTCGTCGTCTACCGGCGGCGGATCTGGGATCTGGTGCGGGGGGTGGGAACGGGGGAGCGGGATGCGTGGCGATCGATCGGGCTCCTGGTACTCGCCACCACACCGGTGGTAATCGTCGGCGGGCTGTTCGGCACGCTTATCGAGCGGAGCTTCGAGTCGTTGGCGGTCGTCGGGATCGGCTTTCTTGTGACGGGTGCAATCCTGTGGACTTCCCGCTGGGTGCGGGTCCGTGCGCGCGACGAACCGACGGCATCGGGGGCGGTAAGCGTGGGTGGCGCGCAGGCGCTTGCCATGCTGCCCGGGATCTCGCGTTCCGGCACGACCGTCGTGGTCGGGATGTGGCTGGGTCTCGATCCGGTCCGCGCCGCGGAGTTCTCGTTTCTCATGGCGATTCCCGCCATCGCGGGCGCCGCGGTGCTCCAGATCCCCGACATGACCGGTGAAGCTTTGGCCGTCGGGGTCGGGCCGCTCGTCGTGAGCTTCTTGGCGGCGCTTTTCTCGGGCGTGTTCGCCATCCGGCTGCTCGTCCGAATGCTGGCGCGGCGCGCGGTACACCGGTTCGCTCCATATTGTTGGTCGCTCGGGGTCGTGACGCTGGGCTGGGTCATGCTAGGCGGATGAACTACGACGGCGTTTCACCCGACGATCTGGCGGAACGGGTTGGCTGCCGCGAGCTGATCTGTCTCGCGGCCGTCTCCAGTACGCTCGACGTGATCCACGAGCTTGCCGGCGAGGGCGCGCCGGGCGGGTTGGTGGTGCTCGCCGACGAGCAGGTGCACGGGCGGGGACGGCAGGGTCGCGGTTGGTACAGCCCCAAAGGCCTGGGGATTTGGCTGGGTTACCTATATCGCCCGCCCGCGCCCCTGGAGACGGGCGTGCTGGCGCTGCGCGTTGGGCTGCTGGTCGCGCGCGCCGTTTCCGTCGTCGGCGCGGCGCCGCGGATCAAGTGGCCGAACGACATCCTCCTGGCGGATCGGAAGCTCGCCGGAGTACTCTGTGAGGCGCGTGCCGAGCGGGACGAAAGCTGGGTCGCCATCGGTATCGGGATGAACGTGCACGGTCCGCTGCCGAGCGAGTTCGCGTGGTCGGCTACCGCACTCGATGAGCACCGGCCTGGCGTGACACGTGTGCAGGTGCTGGAGGAACTGGTGCCATCCCTGAACGCGCTCTCGCCGGCACCGATGCTGGAGCTGCTCGAGCATGAAGAGCTGGCGCGCTATGATTGGCTGCGTGATCGCGCGCTGTCGGACCCCGTTCCTGGAGTCGCGCGGGGCGTGGACCGGGACGGGGCGTTGCTCGTGGAGACGCCGAACGGGATCGAGCGATTGGTCGCTGGAAGTGTGGTGGTGGCGAGGGGCGGGGAGCAGCAAGCTGGAAGGGTGAGCAGCGAAGAGTGAAAGGTGAAAGGGAGTGTGAAGTCACGATGGAACCGACACTACGGGAAGGTATGGCGTAACGGGTGCTGTTAGCGATCGACATCGGGAACACCGAGATCACGCTCGCCCTCTTCGAGGACGATCATGTGGCCGGACATTGGCGGCTCACGACGGTCGCCGCCCGGACGCCGGACGAGTGGGCGGCGATGTTCACGACGTACTTCGTGCATGCCGGCCGGTCCACGGACGAGGTACGCGCGGCCGTGCTTGCGTCCGTGGCGCCGGCGATCACGGACGCGGTCGCCGATGGTGTGCGCCAGGCGTGTGGCGTGACACCTCTCGAGATCACGCCGGATGGTGACCTTCCATTGACCTTGGATGTGGACGAGCCGCTGAGTGTGGGCGCCGATCGCGTGGCCAACACGCTTGCGGCCGCCGAGCTGTATGGGCGTGATACGATCGTCGTCGATTTTGGAACGGCCACTACCTTCGATTGCATCATGGCCGACGCACGGTTCATCGGGGGTGTGATCGCCCCCGGCCTGCGGACGGCCGCCGACGAGCTGACTCAGCGGGCGGCCAAGCTCCCTGCCACGGATTTCGCGGCGCCGGACGCCGTGATCGGTCGCCGAACCGAGGACTGCATTCGCGCGGGCGTGGTGTTCGGCGCCGTGGATGCGGTAGACGGTATCGTGCGGCGCATCAAGGCCGAGTGGCCCGGGGATGCGGTCCCACAGGTGGTCGCCACGGGAGGGCTAGCCCCACATATCGCGCCGCTGTCTTCCGAGATCGAGAAGGTCGACCTGATGCTCACACTTCAGGGACTGCGACTCGCCGCAGGGCATCTCGGTCTCGTCTGGTGATTGAACTCCCTCTGGGGCGGGGCTAACTTGTGGCGGCCCTTACGCTGAGACGGAGATCATCGAGATGACCACAGCCGCTGAACCGATGGCGGTCGACCGCGCCGACGTCCGTACCATCGTGGGTGGTGGGGTGAAGCTCGGCATCCTGACCGCCGTTGGTGTGGTCGCGTTCGCCCTTTTGGTCCGTGCTATGTCCGGAAACACCGAGACGCTCGTGCTCTCGCTGCTGGTTCTGGCGGGCGGCGTGGTGTTCGGGTATCTGCCGGCGCTGTGGACGCGGCCGCGGAGCGCGGACGGCATCGCGTGGTGTACCCTCCTCGGCCTGCTCGGTGCGGTCGCCTTTACCGTCTTGGACGTGGTGCTGCTGCGGCCCCTGTCGGTCTATCACTGGACGTGGGACGCGATCGGCGGCGGGAGCGGCTTCTGGTACATCCCCGTCTGGTGGATGGGCTCTGCCTTCCTCGCGTGGCTGGGCGGGATGGTTGTGGCGTACGCCGCACAGGGCGGACGTGACCCGCAGCCGCTGGTTCAGGGTGTCCAGACCGGCGGGATCGCCGTCATCCTGTTCTGGATCATCGCGGGACTCGAGATCGCCCCGTTTCATCCGGCCGTCGCGGCGCTCGCGTTCGCTATCGCGCTCGCGCTGCACGTTCCGCTGTCGGCGGTGATGCATCGCCGGTGAAGATCCGGCCGGCTGACCGGCTGCTACGCATCGTCGGATGGCTGCTCACGCCGCTCGTGGTGTGGGCAGCTTCGTTCTTGGGTGGCTGGATCGGGGCCGCCATCGGACAGCGCGTCGGCTCGGCCGAGAGTGGCCTGGTGTGGCTCGTGGGGGGGGCGGTACTCAGCGGAGCCGGAGTGTTCATACTCTGGGCCGTGGTGGTGCAAAAACGCGCTCTCCGGCGGATGGTACGGTTGCGGAAGCGGATACTGGGCGAGCCGAGTGATGCGGGAAGCGAGACGTGGGACGGGGAAGAGCGGAGGCGGTGAGCCGGCGTGCTGGACGTACTCCGAGAAAAGCGTAGCTTGGCTGTTCTCTCCAACCGATCTTGTGGCTCATGAAGAGACTACGTTCTGTAGGGTTGCTCGCCGTCATCGTGGTGGCGGTAGGGACCGTCCTGCCGCGCTCGGCGGCGGGCCAAGAGGATACGTGGGCGCTGGTCAACGCGCGCATCGTTACCGTTTCGGGCGCGACGATCGAGCGCGGCACCGTCGTAATCCGCGACGGATTGATAGCCGGGGTCGGTACGGATCTCGCGGTACCGCCCGACGCGCGGGTACTCGATCTCAGCGGCAAGACCGTGTACCCGGGCATGATCGATCTTGCGTCGACCGTGGCGCTCGAGCAACGGGAGCGTCCGCAGCAGACCAGGTTCCAGGCGCTCCCGACCGCACAGCGCGACACCACGGGGTGGCAAGGCCTAGATCCCGAGCGGATGGTGGCCGACGAACTCCAGTCCGCACACCGGTCGGTGCGCGAGTGGCGTGATGCTGGTGTCGGCGCTGCCCTGGTCGCTCCGACCGCCGGGACGTTCCGCGGGCAGAGCGCGCTGATCAATCTGCGGGGCGGCAGCCCCGGCGAGATGATCCTGATCTCGCCGGCCGCGCTCCACATGGGGTTCCAGGGAGTACGGAGCGGCTATCCTCGGACGCTGATGGGTGTCATGGCCTACCAACGGCAGAGCTTACTCGACGCCCGGTACCTCGCCCTGCAGCGCGATCGGTACGACGCTAACCCTCGGGGGATGCAGCGTCCGGCCGCGGGCCCGCATACGACCGCCCTCGCTAGCTACGCCGTCGGTGACGGCATGGTGGTCATCGATGCGAGGAGCGAGCGGGCTATTCGCCGTGCCGTCGGCTTAGCCAACGAGTTCGGGCTCGATTACGTGCTCTCGAGCGTCGGTGAAGGGTGGCTGGCGCTCGAGCTGCTCGTATCCGAACGACGGCCCGTTCTCGTTTCGCTAGCGCTAGCGGCCCCCGACTCGATAACCGGTCGGTCGTTCCTCTACACGCGTCCGGAGCCGCCGCCTAGCGATTCCGCGTTGCAGTGGCTGATCGACCACAATGCCGCTGCGTTGGATTCGGCGGGCATCAGCTTTGCGCTCACGTCGGGTGGCGGCGCGGTGGAAGCGGCCGACTTCCGTGGTGCCGTCCGCCGAACGATCCGGGCGGGGCTCGCCCCAGCGGTGGCGCTCCGTGCGGTCACTGTGGTACCGGCGGAGATCATGGGTATCGCCGACCGCCTCGGATCGATTGAACCGGGCAAGATCGCGAACCTGATCGTAGCTACCGGCGATCTGTTTGCCGATTCCACCAAGCTGGAAGCGGTGTTCGTGGACGGCGAGCGGTTCGTGGTCCCGCCGGACGATGATCGTCCGTCCCGCCGGCGCGGGGGGGAGGGGAGCCGCGGCAGCGGTGAGCACGCGGCGGGAGAAGCAACGGAAGACGAAGCGGCGGAGGAGCAGGCCGCGGAAGCGACTGGGCCATTCACGCCACCCGCGATACCGATTCCGCCGTCGACCATACCGCGTGGCCAGTTGGTCGCGGTCACCAACGCGACGATTCTCACGGCCGCGAACGGTACGATAGAGGGCGGCACGATCCTCATTCGCGATGGGAAGATCGTGGAGATCGGAAGCGACGTTCGAGTCCCCCGCAACGCCGAGGTGATCGACGCAAGCGGGAAGTATGTGATTCCGGGGATCGTAGACTCACATTCGCACATGGCGATCGAAGGAGGAATCAACGAGGGGACGGATAATCTGACGCCGCAGGTTCGGATCGCCGACGAGATCGAGCATGATGATATCCAACTGTGGCGAGCGCTCGCGGGAGGCGTCACCACGATCCACGTCCTGCACGGTTCCGCCAACTCGATCGGCGGTCAGGACGCCGTGATCAAGCTTCGCTGGGGGCTGCGTCCCGACCAGCTCTTTGTGGAGGATGCTCCGCGGGGGATCAAGTTCGCCCTGGGCGAGAACCCCAAGCGGTCCAACCGGTCCAGCATTCCCGGTGCGCCACGACGGTTCCCGAGCACACGCATGGGCGTCGAGTATTCCATTGCCGAGGCGTTTCAGCGAGCCCGCGCCTACCAACAGGAGTGGGCCGAGTATGACCGGCTCCGGGGCAGAACCCGACGCGACCGCGTTCCACCGCGGCGGGATCTCTTTCTGGAGACCCTGGTCGGGATACTGGACGGCACTATCCGTGTTCACTCGCACAGCTATCGGGCAGACGAGATCCTGATGCTCATCAACCTCGCCGACTCGCTGGGCTTCACGATCGGCACCTTTCAGCACGTGCTCGAGGGGTACAAGGTCGCCGACGAGATCGCCGCACACGGCGCCGGCGCCAGCACTTTCGCCGACAGCTGGGCGTACAAGCTCGAGGCCTTTGACGCGATTCCGTACAACGCCGCCCTGATGCACCGACGGGGCGTGCGGGTCTCCATCAACTCTGACAGCGGCGAGCGGGTGCGCCGCATGCTCCAGGAGGCCGCCAAGGCAATGAAGTACGGCGGGGTCTCCGAGCAGGACGCGCTCAGGATGGTCACCTTGAATCCCGCTATTGATATCGGTCTGGGGGACCGGATCGGCAGTCTGGAGCCCGGGAAGGACGCGGATCTCGTGATCATGACACACCATCCGTTCGATCCCCGATCACGGGTCGACAAGACGATGATCGACGGCGTGATCTACTTCGACTACGACGTCGCGCCGAAGCTGCGTGACCGAATAGAACAGGACGCGGAACCGATCACCTCTGATGGAGGCGCACGATGATGGCCGGGTCGAGGCAGCGGCGGATTGGCGGTCGGAAGGTCGTGTCTACGTGGGCAGCTGTTGTGGCGCTGGCGTGTGCTCTGGCGGCCGTGGCGCAGGCGCAGGTCGTCGCCGTCGTCGGCGGTACGGTTGTGCCCGTGAGCGGGCCACGCATCCAGAACGGCACCGTCCTCATCGAGGGAGAGCGGATCACCGCGGTCGGCGCTGACGTGCAGGTGCCCGCCGGTGCGCGCGTGATCGATGCGAGCGGCAAGTTCGTCTATCCCGGCATGATCGACGCGTGGTCCCGGGTCGGGTTGCGGGAGATCGGATCCGTCCTGGGAGGTAACGATCTGGAGGAGGTGGGTGATTTCAACCCGGCGATCGCGACCGTCGTCGCCGTCAATCCGAACTCGGATCTGATTCCGGTCACGCGGGTGAACGGCGTGACGACCGCTCTGTCCGTACCGAGCGGCGGGCGGATCTCCGGTGTGGGGACGGTGATAGACCTCGATGGTTGGACGCCGGCGGAAATGACGCGGGTTCCGCTCGCGTTGCTCGTGGTCAGCTATCCTCCGCTCGAGCGGACCGCTGGGCGAGGCGGGTTTTCCGGCGCGCGGCGCCGTCTTTCGGATGAGGAGTTCGCGCGGCGCGCCCGGCGGCAGGTCCGTGAGCTAGAGGAGTATTTCGAACGCGCCAAGAGCTACGCGGAGCGGAGGGCACGTAACGCGGTGCCCGAGATCGATCGCCAGATGGAAGCGATGGTCTTGGCGATGCGGGGCGAGATGCCGGTGGGGTTCAGCGCCAACACGTCCCCTGAGATCATGGCCGCGGTTCGGCTCGGCGAGCGGTTCGGTCTCAGTACCGTGATCGTCGGCGGACGCCAGGCGTGGCGGGTAGCCGACTCGTTGGCCGCACGCGGCGTCCCGGTGATCCTGGGCAGCGTCCTCTCAACGCCCGGTCGTGACGATCCGTTCGACGCGATCTACGCGCAGCCCGGCGTTCTGGCGCGTGCCGGTGTCACGTTCGCGTTTTCCACCGGCGACGCGGCGAACGCGCGGAATCTGCCCTACCACGCCGCCATAGCCACGGCGCACGGCCTGGATCCCGACACGGCACTTCGGGCGCTCACGCTGTGGCCGGCGCGGATACTGGGTATCGACGACGAGGTCGGATCGATCGAGCAGGGCAAGGTGGCCAACCTGTTCATCGCCGATGGGGATCCGCTCGACGTCCGTACGACGGTCGAGCAGGTGTTCGTGCGGGGAAGAGCGATCGAGATGTCCACGCGTCACACGAAGTTGTACGAGCGGTTCCGCACGCGACCTGCTGCGGGACATCCGTGAGCCAGCGGGTCGCCTAATTCCCTACTCCATGGCGCCGCCTGCGTCCCGGGGCATGCTGCGGGCGTTCCAGGAATTCTTCCGGCTCGAGGCAGCCGGAGGGATACTGCTCCTGGTCTGTATGGCCACGGCTCTGGGGCTGGCCAACTCACCGTGGGCGGAGAGCTACTCCGCCTTTTGGCACACCACGATCACGATCGGGGTGGGGAAGTGGATCATCGCCAAGGACCTGGTCCACTGGGTGAACGACGGGCTGATGGCGGTGTTCTTCTTCGTTATCGGACTGGAGATCAAGCGCGAAGTGCTGGTGGGGGAGCTTGCATCGCCGCGGCAGGCAGCGCTCCCTGCGGCGGCCGCCCTTGGTGGCATGGTCGTGCCCGCCAGCATCTTCCTCGCGTTCAACCTCGGCGGGCCCACGGCGAACGGTTGGGGCATCCCGATGGCTACCGACATCGCGTTTGCCTTGGGCGTCTTGGCCCTGCTGGGCGACCGTGTGCCGCTTTCGTTGAAGGTCTTTCTCGCCGCCCTGGCCATCGTCGACGACCTCGGCGCGGTGCTGGTGATTGCGCTCTTCTATACGGCGGAGGTGTCGTGGCATATGCTCGCCGCCGCCGCCGCCATCTTCGGGGCAATGGTCGTCCTCAACCTGGCGGGGGTGCGCAGGCCAGCCTTCTACGGCGTGCTCGGTGCCTTGCTCTGGGTGGCGTTCCTCCAGTCGGGTGTGCACCCGACGATCGCCGGTATCCTGGCGGCGCTCACCATCCCGGCGACGGCGCGGATCAACACGGGGGTGTTCCGCGCCAAGAGCCGGGAGATCCTGGATCGGCTGGAGACCGTGGATGTGGAGCCGAACATCCACCCGCTCACCGGTGAGCAACAGGAGGCGGTCTACGGCCTCGCCTCGCTGGTAGAGCAGGTGGAAACACCGCTCCAGCGCCTGGAACACGCGCTCCATCCGTGGGTGATTTTTTTCATCATGCCTATCTTTGCCCTCGCCAACGCAGGCGTGACGATAGGATCGGATCTCGGAGATGCACTGGTGCATCCCGTGTCTATCGGCGTCATCCTCGGTCTCGTGGTCGGCAAGCTGGTAGGCGTGACCGGATTTGCCTGGCTCGCCGTTACCAGCGGGATCGCAACACGTCCCCGTGGGATGACGTGGCGGCAACTGATCGGCGCCGCCGCGCTCGCAGGGATCGGATTCACGATGTCGCTCTTCATCGCCGACCAGGCGTTTGGCACATCGTACCTGTTGGATTACGCGAAGATCGGCGTGCTGGTAGCGTCGCTGGTTGCGGGTGTCGTCGGGGTGGTGATCCTGGCCGGCGGGAAAGCGCGGTCCTAAACCGTCGGGAGGGGTGGCGGGGGTACGGGGGGCGGGGTGGCCCTTCGTCCGCTACCGCCGCGCGAGCGCTGCGGATGCCCTCCGTGCCGTTTCCGCCAACACGGCGGCTCCGACCAGGACCGCGTCGTCGTGCGGGAGGAAGTGCGCGCTGTGCGCTGGTATGGGGTCTCGATCGGGCCCACGCGCGCCGATCCGAAGGAAACAGCCGCCCATTTTCTCCAGGTAGTAGGCGAAATCTTCCCCGCCCAGGTTCGGCGCGGGAAGCCTGACCAGCGATCCGTCGCCGAGCAGATGACCTACGGCGGCACGGGCCCAGGAGATCGGTTCGGGCACGTTGATGATCGGCGGCGGGCCGTGGCTGATCGTGACCTCCGCGCGCACACCGTGCGCTTCCGCGGTTGCTGTTGCCGTCGCGCGGAGCTGATCCCGCAACACGCGGCGCGTGGAGGTCTGGACGGCGCGGAGCGTGCCTGTGAGCAAGGCGCGCTCCGGAATGACGTTTGACGCGGTGCCCGCCCGGATGATGCCGACCGTTACGACGCCGGGCTCGCCGGGCGCGAGACGCCGCGACACGATTCGCTGCAGCGCGCCGATGATGGCGGCGGCGGCAACGATGGGGTCCTCCGCTTCGTGCGGGCGTGCGGCATGGGCGCCCCGCCCTACGATCTCGATCTCGAACTGATCGGTGGAGCCGGCGACGGGGCCCTCTTCGGCCACGACCTCGCCCAACGCAAACTGCATGTCCACGTGCGCCCCGAAGATCATGACCACGTCGTCGAGCGCGCCGCTCTCCAGGACCGCCGGTGCCCCTCGTCCGGTCTCCTCGGCCGGTTGCAGCACGATGACCACATCGCCCTCGGCGGGTTCGGCTGCGAGCAGGTGCGCCGCGCCGACGGCCCAGGAGGCGTGCACGTCGTGTCCGCACGCATGCATGACCCCAGCGTTCACCGATTGGAACTCCCAGCCGGTTGCTTCCTGCACCGGTAGTGCGTCTATGTCACCACGCACGGCTACTACCGGAGCATTGGCGTTCCTGCCCTTGATGCGACCCACCACGCCGGTGCCGGCGATGCGTCGCACCGTGCCCGGAGCCGCACGCTCGAGCGCGGCCTCGAGACGCTCAGCGGTCTCCTGCTCCTCGGACGCCAGTTCGGGGTGCCTGTGCAGTTCGTGTCGCAAGGCGAACAACTCATCGCGGAGCTTGGGTGGAACGAGTGTCTCGGTTGCGGGGTTCATGGTGCTCTCAAGGCCTCGGTGCGCACGGTGAGGTCGTCGATGCGGTCCATATTGACGTCCACACCGAGTCCGGGCCGATCCCGTGGAACGCGTACCCGCCCGTCGGCCGTCATCGTCCACTCCGGCGTCACGATGTCCTGCTCCCAGTAACGAGCGCTCGGGCTCAAGTCACCGGGTAGCGTGAAGTGGGGAAGCGACGCGAGGGCCACGTTGTGGGCCCGCCCTATCCCAGTTTCCAACATCCCGCCGCACCAGACTGGAATGTCATGGGCGGCGCAGATGTCGTGGATTGCTTTCGCCGAGGTGAAACCACCCGCGCGACCCGGCTTGATGTTGATGATCCGGGCGCTCCCGAGGGCCATCGCATCTTCAGCGCGATTGGCGCTGGTGATGGACTCGTCGAGACAGAGCGGCGTACGCAATCGTCGCTGCAACTCCGCGTGCCGCCGCAGGTCCTCGGCCTCGAACGGCTGCTCGATCATCACGAGGCCGAACTCGTCGAACCCCGCCAGATGCTCAGCGTCCTCGAGTCGGTAGGCCGCGTTCGCATCTACCGAGAGGGTCAGGTCGTTTCCCAACGCCTCCCGCACCGCACGCACGTAGTCGAGATCGCGGCCGGGTGCGACCTTGAGCTTGATGCGCCTGTACCCCTGCCCGCGGGCGGCGCGGGCCTGCTCGACCAATGCGTCGGGGCTATCCTGGATACCGAGTGAGATCCCGACATCGATCATGTCGCGCGTGCCGCCGAGCAGCACGGCGAGTGCGATGCCGGCGCGCTCCGCTTCGAGTGCCCATACGGCCATCTCGACCGCGGCCTTGGCCATTCGATGGCCCTTGAAGTCACGCTCCAGCGCCGTATGGATGTCGGCTGCGCGAGCGAACTGTTTGCCGAGCACGCGCGGCGCCACCCAGGCGCGCAGCGCGAGCCGGCATGTCTCGATCGTCTCCGCCGAGTAATGCGGTTCCCGGTCGGCGACGCACTCGCCCCACCCGACCGCTCCATCCGCATCTTCGACCGCCACGAGCATGATCCGACGGACTGTGGTCACGCCCGACGAGATGCGAAACGGCGTTTTGAGCGGGAGCGTGATGTCGCGCAGGGTAATGCCGGTTATCTGGATCATGTGGCCGACCGTTCCAGCACGTAATAGGACCGGTCCGTGTCCGGAGCGGTATCGAGCCGGGTGACCCGGTATCCACCGGGAAGATAGTGCTCGAAGGCTCGGCGAGTGGCGGCGCGCCAGGCGCGCGCCTCGTCCGGGCGCCGCTCCGTCAACTCATGAATGTCCGCCGGGATCGCCACGCCGAGGGGGTCGATCTCCGGGAGTTCGTCCGACTCCAGGTCGATGACGGGCGGCCGGTCTGTCCCTCTGTCCGTCTGTCCATCTGTACGTCTGTCCATCTGTCCGTCTTGGGAGGTTGGCGGAGGGGCCGTCAGATCCCACTCCACCACAAACCGATCGGTCCCGATCACAGCGTCCATCGTGCTGGCGGGATCGTCACCGTACATGTCGCGCACGTACTCAAAGACCCTTGCGCCAAGCCGGTTCAGGTTGAGATGAGCGTTGCGGGCGACGAGCGGGTCGTAGGTCCAGTACATCCGGTCGACTCCCATTGCCGCCAGCCGGTCGCGCTGGTACTGCTTGAGACGGCACCCGATACCGCGGTCCCGCAGTCTCTCGTCCACCGCCAGCATGTGCGACCAGTGCGCTAGCCGGCCGTCTTTGAGCCCGGTGACACCGAACACGAATCCTACCAGCCGGCCGCCGTCAAACGCGCCGGCCAGAATCCCGCCCATCTTCTCCACGACCAGGAGCATGGCTGGCGGAACGAGTTCTCGGAACTGCTTGCCCCAGGTGGCCTGTTGTAGGGCTACGCACGCGAGGAGATCGGCGTGCGAGTCGAGGGACCGGACTACGATGCTGTTGATGGGCACAGGGCCTGGTTGAGTGGCGGTGGCTTAAGAATATAGTGTAACTTGGCAAATGAGAGACGATCAGGGCGATCGTTACCACACAGCATGGTCGAGGAACCAGAGCATGAAGATCGTTCGGACGGCGTTCATCGCAGGCTTGGCGGCGGCATGGGTTGTGGGCGCACTCGTGGCACAGGAGACGCGCATTACGGTGCGCGTCGTGGCAAACGACGCCAAGATCATCGGTACCGGCGTCGGTGGCGCGCGGGTGATCATCCGCAACGCCGCTACGGGAGAGGTGCTCGCGGCGGGAGTACAGGAGGGAGGGACCGGCGACACGCGGGCGATCATGGTGGAGCCACGTGCCCGCGGGGCGTCCATCTTCAAGCGGGAGAGGGCGGCCCATTTCACGGCGGCTATCCAGATCGATACTCCAACCGTCGTCGAGGTGGTCGGTGAGGGTCCGCTCGGCTACGAGTTCGCCACCCAGCGCGCCGTCAAGTCGGTTCTCCTGGTACCGGGCCAGCACATCACCGGTGACGGGATCGTCCTGAACCTCCACGGGTTTATTGTGGAGTTGCTGGAACCCACCGTCGCCACCCGCGGCGATGTGAGGGTGCGTACGCGGATTCGGATGCTGTGCGGATGCCCGTTCACGCCCGGCGGGTTGTGGGACGCCGACCGGCTCACCGTCACAGCCCGCGTCTACGCCGGGGGTGAGCTGGTGCGGGAGGCGCCGCTCCGCTACGCGGGCGAGCCGAACATCTTCGAGGGAACGATCTGGTTGGCCGACCTGCCCAATGGCGCCCGGCTGGTGGTACTGGCCTGGGACACCGAGCGAGTCAACTTCGGGCGCAGCCAGGCAAAGCCGCTCCGCTAGCCCGCGGGAGTTGTGAGCGTGCGCCTGCCTACCTTACCTCGCGCACCAGCACCCGGTTGTCCGTGAACAGCGGGATCAGCAGCCGGCCCCGCCCGACGTCGTAGCCGATGTCGGCGGGTGCGGGAACGCTCTCTGCCACCACGGTGAATTCCCCGGCTACCGAGAGCCGGTAGACGGCGGACGCCGCCCAGCTCGAAATCAACAGACTTCCGTCAGAGAGGCGAACCACGCCGTCGAGTTGGCCCTGTGCCGGCATCCGGAGGTCGGTACGCTGGCCCGTCGCCGGGTCGAGGTGGTAGATCGTTCCCGATCCGAAGGTCACGACGGTGATGCCGGCGCTGTCGGCCACGATCCCGTTGGGCCGGCCTAGGCCGGGTCCGGAGACGATCGAGCGCGGCGTGCCGTCGGGCTCGAAACGCCAGAGCGCGTCGGTCCCCGAGTCCTCGAACCCCCCTTGTCCGGCGCGCAGCCCACTGTCGGTAACGTAGAGCAGGCCGTCAGTCCCGACCGTGAGATCGTTCAGGAACGTCGCACCTGGAACGGGCCGCTCACCCAGCGCTGCGCCCGACTCGCGGTCGAACAACCGCACCACGTCGATATCGGCCACGAACAACGTGTCCCCGATCAGCGCCATTCCCTTGGGAGCGTGCAGAGTCACGTCATCCCGTTCACCGTCGATCCACTTGAGCTGCTCCACCTCGCCTGTAGGGGAGAGACGCGAGATGAACCCGTTGTCGTCCTTCATCAGGGGGTTCCCGTTGATGTTGGAGACCAGGTAGCGGTCGGCCACGGGATCGTGCAATACGGACTCGGGGGTCGCGAATCCGACTTCGGCAATCTCGATTGGAGTGCCAGGGGTCGCTTCTTCGGCCGGCCCGCAGGCGATCATGATGATCGTGGCCGAGGCGACGGTTACACTACGATGGTTGAGCAGCATGTGGGTGATCCTCCGGCATCGTGTGTGGTGCAGGTCAAGTCAGTACATCCCGGTCTCCGTCCTGACCCGCAGCTTGGCGCGGTGGATCGCCGATCAGCCGGTATTGCTGAGCACGATCGGGATTGGGACGGTCGTTTTCGAGTGGGCGCTCATCGTCGCGGTGTTCTGGCGGCGCGCGCGACTCCTACTCATGCCCATAGCGATCCTGTTTCATGCGGCTATTCTGATCACCATGGGCATCCACGTCGGAGAGGCATGGCTCGTGGTCCTGTGCGTCGATTGGGATTGGGTGTCGAGGCGCAAGGCCGTCCGCATCCTCGCTCAGGGATTCTCACACGCCGGTGCCCCCGCATACGGCCCCTCCATAGTCCGACTGACCGCGCGTACCATGACCGCAACCCATTTCATCGGCCGCCCGCGGCGGGCGACGACGACGAACGATTCATCGCCGCGGGTGACGGTCCCGATGATCCGCGGGGCGATATCGACCTGCACGTCGTAGCACCCGTTGGGCGGTCGAATTTCGGCGACCAGCCGCCGGCGGGGACGAACCGCTGCTTCGGTGTACACGAGGTATGATCCCACGGGGAACGGTGCCGGCGTCGCGTCGTCCGGCTCTTGGATCGCGCCGAGTAGGGCCAGCCGACCCCGCGCCTGCCGTTCCGGGAGTCCTACCCGATTCCCGTTCCACGCCCGGTCGATCGTGGTGAGCGTCACGGCGTAGACGGTGCTGTTCAAGGCGTCGACAACGACGCCCGGCTCGAATTGGTAGCGGGCAAGCGACGGGCTGTCCGGATTCACCCGAGGCGGAACGCTGCCGAACAGCGCGAAGACACCGTCGATCACCATACCCAGCTGCACCGGGAACGGGCGGGCCTCTTCCAGCAAGAGCGGCGGATCGTTTCCCAGAGTGAAGGTCGGCCGCGCGATATACAATAGCAACACCGCGATTACGGCGATGGCGCCCGCGCTGGCGACCACGGTCCGGTGCGTGTTGAGGAACAGCACCAACCGCTCGGCGCGGGTGAGCGGTCGCGTAGGGAGCCTGGGTGGGGTGGTGACCGGTGGCGGCCAGTCCGCAGCGGTGATCGGGTTGGGGATCTCGCTCGTATCGGGCTCCAAGATCTCCACATGCGGCACGCTGCGTGAGGCCCGTGCCAGCTCACGCATGAGCTCCGCCTCACCCCTGCCTTCCTGCTCCTGCCAGCAGGCGGGACATCCCCGGGGATTCGCATCGTTGTAGGGGATGCTGTGCTTGGAACAACGGACCAACGCCATCGTCTCTCAGACCGTCGGGAGCGTCACCCCGCGCTGTGCCTGGTATTTCCCCTTTCGGTCGGCGTAGGACGTCTCGCAGACGTCATCGTCATCTGCCTCGAAGAAGAGCACCTGGGCGATCCCCTCCTCAGCGTAGATTTTGGCGGGCAACGGCGTGGTATTCGAGATCTCGAGCGTCACGTTCCCTTCCCACTCAGGCTCGAACGGCGTGACGTTCGTGATGATGCCGCAGCGAGCGTACGTGCTCTTCCCGACGCATATCGTCAGCACGTTGCGCGGGATACGAAAGTACTCGATCGAGCGCGCCAAGGCGAACGAGTTGGGAGGGACGATACATATGTCGCCTTCGAACTCGACGAATGAGCGCTCATCGAATGCTTTGGGATCTACCACGCTGGAGTATAGGTTCGTGAAGATGCGGAAATCCCGGGACACGCGCATATCGTAGCCATAAGAGGAGACGCCGAAGCTCACGACCCCTTGGCGTACCTGGGTCTCCTCGAACGGCTCTATCATGCCGTGCTCGCGTGCCATGCGGCGGATCCAACGATCGGATTTGATCGACATGCTTTGTGAAGGGCTAGATGTTTGTCCCGCATGAGGCCGCCGCGGCTCGTCTGCTTCCAGGCGTCCGGGGGGCGCCGGCTCCCGGGCATCTCGCGGCTGCGCCCTTCCCGTTCGAAAGATATGCAACGTTAGCCGTTACGCCACTTGGACTTGCTTGACACTGTCTCGGAGCCCTAGGTAACTTGAAGCCCTGACAAGTGAAATTTTTCACGAATTCTCCGGGACCATGCGCGAGTACATCCCGCTGTTGATGTTGATGGGTTTCATAGTGTTCAACGCCATCGTGATGGTGGCGCTCTCGCAGATCCTCTCCACGCGCCGCCGGACGGCCGTGAAGGGGGCTCCGTACGAGTCGGGCATGCCCGCCCTCGGGGGCACCCGGGCGCGTTTCAGCGTCAAGTTCTATCTCGTCGCCATGCTGTTCATCGTGTTCGACATCGAGATGGTGTTTATGATTCCCTGGGCGGTGGAGTTCAGGCAGCTCGGTTTGTTCGGGCTGGTGGAGATGGGGATATTCATCCTGATTCTCGGGGTCGGCCTGGTGTATCTGTGGAAGCGGGGTGCGCTAGAATGGGACTAGCATCAACGCCCACATCCGGGCCCGCGGCCGAGCCTGCGGTGGTCTCCGCGGTTTCGCCGAACTGGGTTACCACGCGGCTGGATTTCCTCGTCAACTGGGCACGATCGAATAGCATGTGGCCGATGCCGTTCGGCACGGCGTGCTGTGCGATCGAGTTCATGGCCACGGCTGCCTCGCGCTACGACATTGCGCGGTTCGGGATGGAGCGGATGAGCTTCTCGCCTCGTCAGGCGGACGTGCTGCTGTGCGCCGGCCGGCTCCCGTTCAAGCTGGCGCCGGTGATCCGCCGGATCTATGACCAGATGCCGCAACCCAAGTGGGTGATCTCGATGGGCGCCTGCGCGTCAACCGGGGGGATCTTCGACAACTATGCGATGGTTCAGGGAATCGATACGGTGGTCCCAGTCGACGTGTACGTGCCGGGATGCCCGCCGCGTCCGGAGGGACTGTTGTACGGCATCCTGCTGCTGCAAAAAAAGGTGAGAGGCGAGACGCTCGCCGATCGGTCGATCCGGGTCGAGCAAACGCTCGACGAGCGTGGGCTCCGCCTCCCGCCCGAGCGGATCGACGAGATCTCCGAGCCGTTCGGCAACTCCGTGCACCAGACGCGTTCGGCGTGACCGAGTCCCCCGCCGCGCAAGCCGGCGCAACGCATCCATCGGTGGAAGCCCTCCGGGAAGCGTTCGGTGACACCGTGACCCGCGCGACCGTCTCGTGCGGTGACACGATCGTCTACGTCGACGCTTCCCGAATCCGAGATGTGCTCGCCTGGCTGAAGGACACGCCGGGCCAGGACTACAACTACCTGGTGGACATCACGGCCGTGGAGTACCGCGACGTCGAGCGACCGATCGAGGTCGTCTACAACCTGCTGTCGCTAGAACGCAAGCAGCCGTTACGCGTGAAGGCGGAACTCCCGAAGGACGGGCCGCTCGAGATCGATTCGGTCGTGGTTCTGTGGCGCGGAGCGAATTGGCTGGAACGGGAGGTGTACGACATGTTTGGCATCCGCTTCCGGGACCATCCCGACCTGCGCCGGATTCTGATGTGGGAGACCTATGCGGAAGGGTACCCGCTGCGAAAGAGTTTCCCCCTGCGCGGGCGGTTCTCCCGATCAGAGCAGATGCGCCAGGCCCTCAACGCCAATCCCGAGGCGCACTACTCGATGGAAGAGCTGAGTATCGCTGAAGCCTATCACAATATCCCGGCCGATATGCGCGACCGCCTCGCCCGGGGCGAACGCGCCAAGATTCCCGAGCCGCCGTCCGAGACCGGCGGTGAGTGAGACGCGAAGCGTCGAGCTGAGCGTCGGGACGACCGGTATCGACGAGCACGGCCGGCCGGTCACCATACCACTCGGTGTGCGTACCGGATCCGCCGAAGTTGAGCACGAGCCCGAGCTGGGCAGCGAGCACATGCTCATCAACATCGGACCGCAGCATCCCGCCACGCACGGCGTGCTGCGGCTGGTGGTCGAGCTCGACGGGGAAGTGGTCGTCAGAGTGGTACCCCACATCGGCTACCTGCATTCAGGATTCGAGAAGCTCGGCGAGTATCGGCACTACAATCAGCTGATTCCGCTGACCGACCGCATGGATTATCTGGCGCCGATGTCCAACAACGTGGGCCTCGCCCTGGCCGCCGAGAAACTGATGGGCATCGACATCACGGAGCGCTGTAAAGTGCTGCGGGTGATCGCCTGCGAGATGAGCCGAATCATCTCGCACCTCGTGTGGCTGGGTACCACAGCAATCGATATGGGCGCGTTCACGCCGTTCCTCTGGCTGTTCCAGGAACGCGAGCACGTCTACAATCTGCAGGAGGCCTGGACGGGGGCGCGACTCACGACGACCCTCACGCGCGTGGGCGGCCTCATGGCGGATATCCCGGACGGGTTCGAGGACGAGTTGCGCGCATGGTGCCGTAAGTTCCCCAAGACGCTCGATGAGGTGGATAAACTCCTCACCCGAAACGCGTTGTGGTGCGGGCGCACGCAGGGTATCGGTATCCTCACCGCGGAGGAGGCGATCAACTTCTCGTTGTCCGGTCCGATGCTCCGGGCGAGCGGCGTTCCCTACGACGTGCGCAAGGATCTGCCCTATCTCGATTACGAGACCTACGACTTCGAGGTCCCGATCGGAGAGAACGGCGATGTCTATGACCGTTACCTGGTGCGATTCGAGGAGATCCGCCAGTCGATCCGGATCCTCGAGCAGGCGCTCGACCGTCTGCCGGACGGGCCGATCAATGTGGACGACCCGCGCGTGATCCTGCCGGACAAACGGGACGCCATGAACGACATGGAGGCCATGATCTTCCACTTCAAGCAGGTCATGGAGGGGATCGAGGCGCCGGTCGGGGAGGCGTACTTCCCAATCGAGGGACCGAAGGGGGAGCTGGGCTACTACTTTGTTTCCGACGGGACGGCGAAGCCCGTGCGCTGGCGGGTCCGCCCGGCGGCGTTCATCAATCTCGCGTCGTTGCCAAAGATGGCGGAGGGGCACTTGCTCTCCGATCTGATCGCCATCAACGCCAGCGTAGACATTGTGATGGGGGAGGTCGACCGCTGATGAAAGCGACCGGCGCGTACGAGCCGATTTTTGCTGGCGAACGGCGGAAACGGCTCGACGACGTTTTCACGTGCTACCCGACCAAGCGAGCGGCGCTCCTGCCCGCGTTGTGGATCGTACAGCAGACGCACGGTTGGATATCCGACGAGGCCATGACCGAGGTGGGGCAGGTGCTGGGCGTGACGGCGGCCTACGTAAAGGGGGTCGTGACCTTCTACACCATGTACCACCAGCACCCTGTAGGCCGGCACTTCATCCAGGTCTGTACGACGACGCCGTGCAACCTCTGTGGTGCGGAGGGCGTGGTGGAGGCGATCCTAGAGCATACCGGCTGTGGCGATCTCGGGGCCACGTCGGCCGACGGTCGCTTCACCGTGATCGAGGTGGAGTGTCTCGGCGCCTGCGGGTTCCCGACGGCGGTGATGGTCGACGACGATTTCATCGAGGGCGTGACGGTGGACGGCGTTCCGGAACTGTTGGGGAGGTACCCATGAACCGGACTACGCCGCGACGCCGGGCCGCAACCGGGTCGGAGGCATAATGGGCTACCCGCACGAACCCCATCCCAAAGAAACCCTCATTCTCTCCAAGCATTTCGGTGATGCAGGGGCGCGGAGTTACGACGGGTGGGTAAAGTGCGGAGGATACCAGGCACTGAAGCGGGCGTTGGCGATGGACCCCGCGGATGTCATCGAGATCGTCAAGGAGTCGGGGTTACGCGGGCGGGGCGGCGCCGGGTTCCCAACGGGCTTGAAGTGGTCTTTCATGCCGAAGGAACGTAGGAAACCGCACTACCTGTGCTGCAACGCCGACGAATCCGAACCCGGGACATTCAAGGACCGGGAGATCATGCGGTGGACCCCGCACGCGCTGATCGAGGGCTGCGCGATAGCGCAACACGCAATCCAGGCCGAGGTCTGCTACATCTACATTCGTGGGGAGTTCACCGAGCCAATCGCGATCATGCAGGCGGCGCTCGACGAGGCCTACCGTGAAGGCGTCCTCGGCGGGAACGCGATGGGGACGAACAGGCGCATCGACATGTACATCCACCGCGGGGCGGGGGCGTACATCTGCGGCGAAGAGACGGCGCTCATGAACTCGATCGAAGGTCGCCGGGGCAATCCACGAATCCGGCCGCCGTTCCCGGCGCAGCAGGGTGTGTTCGGAATGCCGACCACGATCAACAACGTCGAGACGCTCGTCTCGGTTCTGCCCGTCCTCAACGAGGGCGCCGAGTGGTACAAGGATCTGAGTCTCGGCAATCCCAAGAGCACCGGCACGAAGCTGTTCAGCGTGTGCGGGCACGTGCGGAAACCAGGCAACTACGAGGTCACGATGGGCTTTCCGCTGGGTGAGCTGGTCAACGACCTGTGCGGCGGGATGCGGGATGGCCGCACGCTCAAAGCATGTATCCCAGGCGGCTCGTCGGTCCCGATTCTGAACCGCGAGGAGACGGAAGCCTGTCTGCTCGACTACGAGGGGTGTGTCGAGCAGGGCACCATGCTGGGTTCGGGTGGGGTGATAGTATTCGACGACAGTGCTGATATGGTCTACCAGATCATGCGGCTCGCTAGGTTTTATGCGCATGAGTCGTGCGCGCAGTGCACGCAGTGCCGCGAGGGTACCGCGTGGACGGTGCGGATTCTGGAGCGGATCCTGCGCGGCGAGGGTGAGATGAAAGATCTCGACCTGCTGCTGGATCTGAGCGAGCAGATGACGGGCAAGACCATCTGCGTGCTGAGCGATTCGTGCGCCGCGCCCATCGTGAGCGGCATCAAGAAATTCCGTGACGAGTTCGAGGCGTACATCACGGGCGCGAAACAGCCTGTGGCGGCGTTGACCTGACGATATGACCGAACGGCAAGACGTGGTTACTCTGACGATCGACGGCGTCGAGGTCAGTGCGCCGAAAGGCATGACCGTTCTCGAAGCCGCGAAACGCGCGGGCGTGGTGATCCCTCACTACTGCTACCATCCTGGACTGCCGGTGGCAGGCGTGTGCCGCATGTGCCTGGTGCACGTGGAGAACACGCCGAAGCTCCAGATCGCCTGTGCGATACCGGTCGCCGACGGCATGGTCGTGAATCCGTACCACGATGAGGCGGTGGAGGCGCGGCGAGGGGTCCTGGAGTTCCTGCTCATCAACCACCCTCTCGACTGTCCGATCTGTGATCAGGCCGGCGAATGCGAACTCCAGAACTACGTGTTCCGCGAGGGGCGTGCGCGGACGCGGTATTCGCCGACCTACGCGAAGCGGTTCAACCCCGTGGAGGATTTCGGCGGCGACATCCTCTACGTGCCGAATCGCTGCATCCTCTGTACGCGTTGCGTGCAGTTCATGGAGCACGTGGCCGACGACCCGGTCCTGAACGTGAGCGACCGGGGCGACCGGGCCTTCATCGGTATCCATCCGGGTGAGCAGCTGGAACATGCCTGGTCCGGCAACGTCGTGGATCTCTGCCCGGTCGGATCGCTGATCTCCAAGGATTTCCTGCACAAGGCACGCGCCTGGGAACTGGACAAGGCGCCGGGGGTGTGTACCGGCTGCTCACAGGGCTGCAACGTGGTGTTGGAAACGCTGCACAATACTGTCGTCAGGCTGCGGCCACGCACCAACCTCGAGGTGAACCGGTTCTTCATGTGTGACCACGGGCGGTTGGACTACCGGTGGCTGAATCGTGGTGACCGCATCGAGGCGCCACTGGTGCGGCAGGACGGCGATCTCGCGGCCGTCGATTGGCATCATGCGCTGGAGCGTGCCGCCGATATCGTGAAAGGATCGGGCGGCCCGATCGTCGTGCTGGCGTCGGCGAGAGCGTCGAACGAAGCCCTTTTCCTGGCGACGCGAGTCGCGGGCGAGCGGTTCGTGGGCGCTTTCCGGGTGGAGCGGGTGGACGGTGAGGAACCGCTCCCCGGCGTGCCCAACCTGGCGCTCCGAAGCGAGCGGGCGCCGAACGTGCGGGGTGCCACTGAGCTGGGGTACACGGAGACGTTCGACGCGGCGGTGACGGCGCTGGCGGACGCCGCGGCCGTGATCGTCGTGGACGAGCCGCTCGACACGGTGTCGAACGCGGCGCTCGCCAAGGTGCCAAGCGTGATCTACATGGGCACCACGCTTCCCGAGCCCGCGCGCGTCGCACAGGTGGTATTGCCGATCACCAACGTGGCGGAGGAGGACGGCACGTTCGTGAACCGCGACGGTCGTGTGCAACGCTACCTACAGGCGAAGACCGGACCCGGCATGGCTCGCCCGGCCTGGTGGGTGCTCGGCGAGCTTCTGGTCGAGCTGGGACGGGGTGAGCCGCTGGCGACAGCCGGCGAGGCGTTCGAGATGCTCGCGGGTGCGGTGCGGGCTTTCGACGGTATTTCATACGACGGGCTCGGTTACTTGGGGGCCGTGTTGGGCACCGCGGCGAAGGCGGAGGCGACGGCGTGACCCCCGAAGAACTAAAGGGGCTCCTGTTGGTAAGCTCGATCAAGATCGGCGTGGTGTTCGCCGTCATCATGATCGGGGTCATCATGATCATCTGGGTGGAGCGGCGCGGGAGCGCGCTGCTCCAGGACCGGTTGGGCCCCAACAGGGTCGGCCCGTTGGGATTGCTGCAGAACGTCGCCGACGGCCTCAAGAACTTCACGAAGGAAGAGGTCATGCCCCTGCAGGCGGACCCGGTGATCTTCGTGATGGCGCCGATGATGTCGTTCGTCGCGGCCATGTTGCTGTTCGCCGTGGTGCCATTCGCCGCACCTCTGCCGCCGTTCGACGTCACTCTGCCGCTCATCGGACACGTCGTGCACGAAGGCCCCGTCGCTATGGTGATTGCAAACCTGCCGGTGGGATTCCTCTTCATCCTCGCGGTTTCCAGTATCGCGGTGTACGGCATCGTGCTGGCCGGCTGGTCGTCGAACAGCAAGTACGCCTTTCTCGGCGCTCTCCGGGCGAGCGCCCAGATGATCAGCTACGAGATCCCTCTCGCAATGAGCCTCGTTGTGGTGCTACTCCTCGCTGGCAACGTCCCGCTGGGTGACATCATCGCATTCCAGCAGCAAACCACCTGGTTCGTGTTCGCCGCAACGCTCAGCTGGTTGCTGTTCCACGTTGCCACGTTCGCCGAGACGAACCGCATGCCTTTCGATCTTGCGGAAGCGGAGGCCGAGCTGGTGGCGGGTTTTCATACCGAGTACAGCTCGATGAAGTTTGCGATGTTTTTCATCGCCGAGTATACGGGGCTGATCACGATGTCGGCGCTGATAGCTACGCTCTTCTTCGGCGGATGGGACATCCCGTTCACCACGTGGGACGAGCAGGAAGCGACGAACTGGTCCTTCGGAACGCTCTTCCGGGTCGGAATGACCAACCTCTTCTTCATCGGCAAGACGTTCTTCTTCGCGTGGGTCTACATCTGGGTGCGTTGGACTGTGCCCCGGTTCCGGTTCGACCAGGTGATGCACCTGGGATGGAAGATCCTGTTGCCCATATCCCTCGGCTACATCGTAGTGATGGCGTCGGCGGTCCTCGTTCTCGAGCGGCTTGGCATGGTGCACGATTGGAAGTACGGGATGGCCCTGTTCGCGGTCAACGTTCCCCTGGTCGCGCTCTGCGTCTTCGGACTTGACCGCGACCGATTGCTGCTGGGCGCGCGTCTGCGCTCACAGGCGGAGACCTGAGATGGCGATCACGGTCAAGGTGATGAAACGGCCCGAGCACGAGGTCAGCTATCTCCGCGCCACGCTGAAAGGGTTGGCGCTGACCTTCAGCCATCTCCTGCGGCCGAGTGTCACCATGCAGTACCCGGAACAGACGGCCACCGATGACTGGACTCTTTCCCCGCGGTGGCGCGGGACGCACCGGATGCTCACCGACGAGCAGGGCCGCAGTAAGTGCGTCGCCTGCGGACTATGCCCGCAGATCTGTCCGGCGAATTGCATCAAGCTGGTGCCAGGGGAAGACGAACAGGGGAACCGGTATCCGTTGATCTATGAGATCGACGAATTCCGCTGCGTGTTCTGCGGCTACTGCCAGGAGGTGTGTCCGGAAGAGGCGATCCACGTGGGCGTGCACTACGAGAATGCCGAGTACGAGCGTGGCCGCTTCGTCTACGATCTCGAGCGGCTGTGCGCCCAGACGCACCCCGTCTCGACGCTGTGGGATCCGTCCGACCCCAAGGGCCAATAGCCGCATGCTGGAACTGGTGTTCTGGTTCTTCTCGGCGGCGGCGATCGTCTCCGCGTTTCTGTGCATCACGCGCCGTAGTGCGGTGGCCAGCGCACTTTGGTTGGTGAGTACGCTGTTCGATCTCGCGGCGATCTTCGTGCTGCTCGACGCGCAGTTTATCGGCGTGTTGCAGGTCCTGGTGTACGCCGGTGCCATCATGGTGCTCTTCCTATTCGTGATCATGCTGCTGGACCTGGGGCGGGAGGGGCGTACCGACATGAAGGGATCGGTCGGGCAGTTCGTGGCACTCGCCCTCGGCGTGGGGCTGGTGGTGGAGCTGTGGGTGCTGAAGCGCGTGATGGACGCCGAGGGCGGCTTCGCGGCGCAGACCGCTGCGTTCCAGCTCCCTGAAGGAGAACTCGCCCGCATGACGGAAGCCCAGGGAGCAATCGGCATCATTGCTGCACCCTTGTTCCGTCAGTATCTCGTCCCATTCGAGGTGACCTCTGTGCTGCTGCTGGTTGCGGTAGTTGGCGCGGTGGTCCTCGCCAAGCGGAGACTGTGATGTTGCTGGGACCGGCACTCGGCGTGTCCGCGATCCTGTTCAGCCTCGGTGTGGCCGGCGTGCTACTCCGCCGGAACGTCATCATCATATTCATGTGCATCGAGCTGATGCTGAACGCGGCCAACCTTGCGTTTGTCGCGTTCGCTCAGCAGCTGGGGCCCGAGGGGCAGGTAATCGTGTTCTTCGTGATGGCCGTTGCGGCGGCGGAGGCAGCGGTCGGGCTGGCGATCATTCTCGCCATCTTCCGCCACCGCCAGACGGTCGACCTTGGAGACATCAACTTGCTGCGCGGATAGATGCCGGAGATCGTTGGCTGGGTCTGGCTCGTCGTGCTGCTGCCGTTCTTCGGGTTCCTGGCGAACGGGCTGCTGAGCTTCGTCGCACCGAGGGCCAAGACAGCCGTGTCGGTCGTCGGGGTAGGTGTGCTGGTGGCCTCGTTCGGATTGGCGGCGGGTATCTTCGGCGGGTTGCTCGGACACAGCGACGGAGCGCCGTTCATCCTGACCTTCTGGCACTGGATTCCGGTGGGCGACCTCCAGGTGGATGTCGCGTTCCAGGTGGACCAGCTTTCCGCGGTGATGCTGCTCGTGGTCACCGGGGTCGGCATGCTGATCCACATATTCTCCGTCGGCTACATGCGCGAGGACGACGGGTACGCCCGCTACTTCGCATATTTGAACCTGTTCGTCTTCTTCATGCTGGTGCTGGTCCTGGGAGCCAACTTCCCGATTCTGTTCGTGGGTTGGGAAGGGGTCGGGTTGTGCAGCTACCTCTTGATAGGCTTTTGGTACACCGAAAAAGTCAACGCCGACGCGGGCAAGAAGGCGTTCATCATGAACCGGATTGGGGACTTCGGGTTCCTGATCGCGATGTTCCTGATCTTCAAGACCACGGGGACGCTCGTCTTCACCGAGGTCTTCGGTCTCGCTCCCGAAACGTTCGCCGTCGACGGCCCGACGATCACGGCGATCACGCTGTTCCTCTTTCTCGGCTGCACCGGTAAGTCGGCCCAGATCCCGCTCTATACCTGGCTGCCCGACGCGATGGCGGGCCCGACCCCGGTGTCCGCGTTGATCCATGCGGCGACCATGGTGACCGCGGGCGTCTACCTCATCGCGCGGACCAATGTCCTGTTCGCCATGGCGCCGCTCTCCAGCGCTGTGGTGGCGATCGTCGGGGCGGTCACGGCGCTGTGGGCGGCGAGCATTGCACTGAAGCAGTGGGACATCAAGAAGGTCCTCGCGTACTCCACGATCTCGCAGCTGGGCTACATGTTCCTCGGCGTGGGGGTTGGAGCCGTAGCATCGGGCATTTTCCATCTGGTCACGCACGCGTTCTTCAAGGCGCTGCTGTTCCTTGGCTCGGGGAGCGTGATTCACGCGATGCACCGCGCCTATAGTGCGACCGACCGGCACGAGGACGCGCAGGACATGCGCAACATGGGCGGGCTCAGGCGGTGGATGCCGTGGACCGCCGGCGTCATGTGGATCGCCACGCTCGCGATCGCCGGGATTCCGGGGTTCTCCGGGTTTTTCTCCAAGGACGAGATCCTGGCGATGACCTTCGCGCGCGGACACGACGAGGTGCTGTACTACGTGCTGTGGGGCGTGGGAACGCTCGCCTCGCTGATGACCGCGTTCTACATGACACGGATGATGCTCTACACCTTCCACGGGCCCAACCGCACGGGCGAGCGAGAACGAGATCACTTACACGAAGCGCCGTGGGTGATGACGGCACCGTTGCTGGTGCTCGCCGCAGGCAGCGTCCTGGGCGGGTTGCTCAACCTGCCGCATGTGCTGCCGTTCCATGGATGGCTCACCGAGTGGTTCGCTCCGGTGACCGGCCTGGGCGAGTTTTACCGGGCCGAGATGCATCTGGAGGCCGGTACCGAGTGGTCGCTCCTCGGCCTGGCGACCCTCATCGCCGCCGTCGGTATCTTCGTGGCGGTGCGGTTTCTCCGGCCCGCGAAGCTCCAGCCCGCGGCGGAGGCGCCCGAGGAGACGGGGTTCGGGAAGGTGCTGTTCCGCAAGTACTACATCGACGAGCTGTATGACCTCGTGATCGTGCGTCCGCTGGTGTGGCTCTCCGACAGGGTGCTGTGGAGGGGTGTCGACGTGGGCGCCATCGACGGCGCCGGCGTGGACGGGTCGGCGCGCCTGGCGCGCGGGATCGGTGCCATCGGGAGCTGGCTCCAGACCGGCCAAGTAGGCACCTACATCTTCATCTTCGTGATCGGCGTCGTGGTGCTGCTGCGAGCCGTGTCGGGGCCTTGAGATGTACGATCTGCTGACGGCCATGGGGTATCAGCGGTGGATCATCCAGGCGCTGCTCGTGATCCCGGTTATCGCGGCGGCGCTGGTGCTCGCTCTGCCCGCCAGTGCCAAGCAGGTGGCGCTGTGGGGGGCGCTCGCCGAATTCGTCGTCTCCATCGGGCTGTGGTGGGTGTTCGATCCGACGCTGGCGACGATGCAGTTCGAGTTCGTCGCGCCGTGGATACCGGCGTTCGGGATCGACTATCGCGTCGGCATCGACGGAATCTCACTGTTCATGGTGTTGCTCACCACCTTCACGATGCCGCTCGCGGTGCTCGGGAGCTGGAAGCACATCAAGACCCGGGTTCCCGGGTTCTATGCGCTGCTGCTGGTGCTCACAACGGGAATGATCGGCGTGTTCGTGGCGCTCGACCTGTTTCTCTTTTACGTGTTCTGGGAGCTGATGCTGATCCCGATGTATTTCATCATCGGGGTTTGGGGCGGGGGGCGGCGCATCTACGCGGCGATCAAGTTCTTCATCTACACGTTCGTTGGATCGCTGCTCATGCTGGTCGCGATCCTCACGATTTACCATCTCGTAGGGCGCGAGACGGACATCTACTCTTTCAACTACTATCACCTGCTCGCCAACATCGAGGTTGCACGGCCGTGGGCCGGGTGGCTCTTCGCGGCGTTCGCACTGGCGTTCGCGATCAAGGTGCCGATGTTCCCGTTCCATACCTGGCTCCCCGACGCGCACGTTGAGGCGCCCACGGCGGGCTCGGTGATCCTGGCCGGGATTCTCCTGAAGATGGGGACGTACGGGTTCCTGCGGTTCGCCGTACCGTTCTTCCCGGAGACGGCTCTCGACCCACGGATCTCGGCGGTAGTCATCACCTTGGCTGTGGTGAGCGTGATCTACGGCGCGCTGGTCGCGATGGTACAACCCGACTTCAAGAAACTCATTGCATATTCGTCGGTGAGTCACCTCGGGTTCGTGATGCTCGGGATCTGGGCGGCGACGATCCAGAGCGTTCAGGGCGCCATCATCGTGATGATCAGCCACGGCGTTTCCACGGGCGCCCTGTTCTTGTTGGCGGGCATGATGTACGAGCGGCGTCACACTCGCGAGATCGCCGCCTTCGGTGGGATAGCGCGGGTGATGCCGGCGTTCGCGGCGATCCTCACGCTCGTGGCCCTCTCCTCGATCGGTCTGCCGGGGACGAACGGATTCATCGGCGAGTTCCTGGTACTGGTCGGGTCGTTCGAGACGCATCCGTGGGCCACCGGGATCGCCACTACAGGCGTGATCTTCGCGGCGGCGTACTTGCTCTGGGCGATCCAGCGGCTGCTCTATAACCGGGAGCCGTCGGAGGAGAACGCGACCTTGCGTGACCTGAGCGGACGGGAGTTCGCGATCCTGACGCCGCTTGTCGTGATGATCCTGTGGATGGGGCTCTATCCCAAGCCGTTCCTCGAGCGCATCGAGCAGTCGGCGCGCTGGTTTGTCGTGCAGGTGCATGAGGTCGACGCGCCGCGGTTTCGGCTCGCGGCTCGCGAAGACGTCGAGGAGCAACGCTGATGCCGGTGGCCATCGATCTCTCTGCACCCGGCGGCGTGGCGCTCGCGCTCCTCCCCGAGATCCTGCTCACCGTTTGGGCGTGTGTGCTCCTGCTGCTCGCCGCCTGGCAGCACCGGGATCCCGACGCGCACCGCAGGATAGGTGGCCTAGCACTGGTCGGGCTCGTCGCAGCACTCGTCGTGATGGTGTGGTTCTGGAAATCGGGAACCAGGCCCGCAGGACTCCCGTTGATGATCGCGCTGGACACCTTCCGCTATGCCGGCGCGATTGTGTTCCTCATCGGCGCGATTCTCACCGTGCTGCTGTCACTCCGGTATCTCGGGCGTGAACGCATCGCGGTGCCGGAGTACTACGCGCTGCTGCTCTTTGCCGTGATCGGAATGCTCCTGATGGGTGGTGCAGCCGACCTGATCGTGTTGTTCCTCGGGCTCGAGACGATGTCGCTTGCGGTTTACGTGCTGGCGGGGATCAAGCGGCGTAGCGGCACGTCGGCCGAGGCCGCGCTCAAGTACTTCCTGCTAGGCGCATTCGCGTCCGGGTTTCTCCTCTACGGCATAGCTCTGATCTACGGTGCAACCGGCACTACCAATCTGACGGTCATTGCCTTCCAGCTCTCCGACGGAGGCTTGCAGGATTCGGCGCTGCTCAGTATCGGCGTCGCATTGCTGCTCGTGGGGTTCGGCTTCAAGGTGGCGGCGGTACCGTTCCATATGTGGGTGCCGGACGTATATGACGGCGCGCCGACCCCGATCAGCGGGTTCATGGCCGCAGCGGTGAAGGCGGCGGGCTTCGCCGCCCTCATCCGGATCATGGTGACGGCGCTAGGAGAGAGCACCGCGGTGTGGCAGGGTGCCGTATGGTGGCTGGCGGTTATCACCATGCTGATCGGAAACCTGATTGCGCTCGCGCAGCGACGACTCAAGCGCATGCTGGCCTACAGTTCGATCGGTCACGCCGGATATCTGCTGGTTGCGGTCACGAGCGGCACGCCGGCCGGGGCGTCGGCGTTCCTGTTCTATGCGCTCGTCTACACCCTGATGACGATCGGCGCGTTCGGCCTGCTCGCTGCGTTGGGACGCGACGGGGAAAGCGAGGTGCTGATCGACGATCTCTCCGGGCTGGCCGCTGGCCGTCCCTGGATCTCGTTTGCGATGGCCGTGTTCATGCTCTCGCTCCTGGGGTTCCCCGGCACGGCCGGCTTCATCGGCAAGTGGTACATACTCTCGGCGGCGATCGGCACAGGGCAGTGGCTCCTCGCGGTGATCCTGGTGCTCGGGAGCGTCGTGTCGGCGGGCTACTACCTGCCGGTGATCATGAACATGTACATGCGCGAGCCGGTTGAGAGGCGCCCGGACCTGAGCGCCAGCGTGGATCTCGTGGGAGCCGCCCGCGGGGTGGTAGCGACGGCGGTCGTGCTGCTGATTCTCTTGGGTGTGTGGCCGAACCGCGTGCTGGATCTCGCGGTAGACGGGAGCAGGGATCTCCGCGCGCCGGCGTTAGTCACCGGCACGTCGCCCTGACGGTTGACGTCCGTGGATATTCCATCGTTCATCTTCCGCCAGTATGACATTCGTGGAATTGTCGGCGACGAGCTGACGCCGCGCGTGGCCCACGCCGTTGGCCGTGCGCTCGCAACCCTGACGCGCGAGCGGATCGGCCGGTCGCCGCGGCTCGCGGTCGGACGGGACAACCGGCCCTCGGGTGAGCAGCTCGCCGGCGCGGTCCGGGATGGCATCGAGCGGGCGGGTGGCGTGGCGCTCGATGTCGGGATGCTGCCGACACCCGCACTCTATCTCGCGCTGCACGAGCTGTCGGTGGACGGCGGAGTGCAGGTCACCGGCTCACACAACCCGCCGGAATTCAACGGCTTCAAGATGGTCGCGGCCGGCGAGACGGTATACGGCGACGACATTCAGGCAATGCGCGAGCTGATCGAGCGGGATGCTCTCGATAGCGGGGACGGCGCGCTGGAAGCCGACGACTCGATGCTGCGCCGCTACGTCGACGCGATCGTGAAGCGCAACGGTCCGCTGGCGCGGCCTGTTCGGGTGGTGGTGGACTGTGGGAACGGGGTCGCGAGTCTCGTCGCGGAAACGACTCTGTCGGCAATCGGGGCCGATGTGATCCCGCTCTATTGCGAATCGGACGGCAGCTTCCCCAACCATCATCCCGACCCCACGGTGATCGAGAACCTGCGTGATCTGCAGGCGACGGTCCGCCGGGAAGGAGCGGAGTTTGGAGTAGCGTTCGACGGTGACGGCGATCGCATTGGCGCGGTAGACGAGCACGGTGAGGTCGTCTTCGGGGACCAGCTTCTGGTGCTACTGGGCCGCGACCTCGTGCATCGGATGGGTACCGGGCACCCCGTGATCTTCGACGTGAAGTGTTCCAACGTCCTGCGCGACCAACTCGAGGCGGCGGGGCTCGAGCCGGTGATGTGGAAAACAGGGCACTCGCTCATCAAGGCCAAAATGAAGGAACTCGACGCACCGCTGGCAGGCGAGATGAGCGGGCACATGTTCTTCGCCGGCGACTACTACGGATTCGACGACGCGCTGTTCGCGGCGGCGCGGCTGCTCGCATACGTCGCGCGCGAGGGCGGACCGTTGTCGGCGCTCCTCGCCGACCTGCCGCAGACGGCCACGACTCCGGAGATCAGGGTTGCCTGTCCCGACGCCAAGAAGTTCGCGATTGTGGAGGCGGCCGCCAGGCATTTTTCCGACAGGTACGAGACACTCACCATCGACGGCGTACGCATCAACTTCGCCGACGGGTGGGGACTCGTGCGCGCATCCAACACGCAGGCCGTGCTGGTGATGCGGTTCGAGGCCGCCACCGACGCGCTGCTCGAGCGGTATCGGGCCGAGGTCGTGGCGTGGCTTCGGGAGCAGGGCGTTACCGCGTAGCCATCATGGCTCGCCGCAGACGGTGGCTCCGTCCCGCGCTCGTGAGCGCCGTCGCCGCGCTTCTGCTCGGTCGTTGGCTCGCCGTACGCACCGCCAACCGGCTCTGGGCTGATTCCCTGGGCGTCACCGACGCGCACGCCGCCATCGCCAACCTCAAGCTGCTGCTTACCGGACTCGCCTTCGCGGCGGCGGCGGCCTGGTGCATCGGCAATCTCTATCTTGTCTATCGGTCGATCGGATCGGTGCAGGTCCCACGCCGGCTCGGCAACATCGAGATCGCGGAGACGGTCCCGCGGCGCTATCTGCTCTACGGCGCGGTCGGGATCGGGCTGATCATCGCGTTTGCGACGAGTCACGGAGCGGGGGACTGGTGGACGGCGCGCGCGTTGTTGGACGTGGGGATGGTCGGGAGCACGCAGGATCCCGTCCTCGGCCGTGACGTCGCCTACTACCTGTTCCAGCTTCCGTGGGTACGCACGGTCCACGGGTTCATGCTGCTGCTCAGCGGGATCATGCTCGTGATTGCGCTGTTCCTGTACGTGGCCGTGGGGGCGATCCGCTGGTCGGAACGGCGGGTTTCGGTGACTGATTTGGCACGTACGCACGTGGGCGTGCTGCTGGTGACTTTCGCGTTGGCGCTGTTCTGGGGATACCGGCTCGAGCCGGCGGAACTCGTCGCAGGACTTCACAACGTCCCGTATGACACGGTCATGACCGGCATCCGGATTCCGGTCGCAAGGGTGCTGAGCGGAATGGCGCTGGTGGTGGCGGGCGCGTCGGCCATCTGGATTTGGCTGGGACATGTGACGCTCATCGGGGTGGCGTGGGCGATTCTCGCGGTCGGCTCGTTCGTGGGTCACTATGTAGCGCCGGCCTTCGCCGCCGCCGGCCGTGCCCCGGAGGAACGCGCGGACCCTGTACTCGACAGGGCGACCGGACGGTTCGTCCGTGATGCGTTCGCGCTGAGCGGCGACACGATGATGGCCCAGCTGGCCATTCCCGATCCGGAGTTCACCACGAGGCATCGGAACGAGCTGCTCCTGCTCCCGGTGTGGGATCCGTCCGCCGTGACCATGCTTCTCAATCGCATGGCGCAGCCGCGCGCGTTCGACAGGTTCTTCGACGCGACCCTGGGGCTGTACGGTGGCGACGATCCCACGCCGCTCTTCCTCGCGGTACGCGAGGTGGATCTCGCCACCGCGGAGGAGAACGAGCGCGGGATGACGTGGAAGCGACGGCACGGGCTACCGTATGCCAGGGCGGCGGGTGCGATCGCCGTGCACGCCAGTCGGGTCTCGGAAGATGGTTTGCCCCTGTTCGTTCCCGACCTGTCGCGCCCGGAATCCACTGCGGTGGAGCCCACCGATCTGGCTCTCGAGCACCCGGACGTGTGGTTCGGGCCGGCGACGAGCCACTTCGCCGTGGCAGAGGAAGAAGACGGACCGTTCGTCGGTGTCAAGGCAGGCGGGCTGTTCCGCCGGCTTGCGCTCGCTTGGACCCTCCAAAGCCCCGCGCTCCTGAACAGCGGGAAGGTGGCTGCGGATGCCTATGTGCTGGCCGATCGGGCGGTCGGGAGTCGCCTGGCCCGGCTGGCGCCGTTCGCGCGGTTTGGTGGGGCGTATCCGGTGATCGTAGATGGGGCGGTGCTGTGGTTAGCGGCGGGGTACGTCTGGGCCGAGGCGTACCCGCTCTCGACCCGCACCCGATGGCGCGGACGGGACGTGCGGTACCTGCGCGCTGGCATGTTAGGTGTGGTCGAGGCGCATAGCGGTGCCAGTGCCGTCTATCTCCTTCCCGATGCCGATCTCTTGAGCCGCGCTTGGGCGCTGCTGGCTCCAGACGTCGTCCGGCCGACCGAGGAGATGCCGGAGGGGGTGCGATCCGTCATGCGATATCCGGACGAGCTGTTCCGCGTGCAACTGGGGTTGTTGCTGCGGTCGGACTGGCGTGGGGGTCAGGCCGGTGCGGTAGCGCGCAGACCAGAGCCGTACTGGTGGAGCGGCCCGGGGTTCGCGGATTCGTTGATACGGCTCCGGCTGCGCGCCGTGATCGAAGTGCAGTTCGAGGCGCGGGTGTCCACGATCATCGACGGCGTCGTGATCGACGGTCGGCCGCGACTCGATGTGATCGCGTATCCCGGGCCGCTTACCCTCACTGGTCCGTCGGAGCTGGTGCACGACTTCGCCGCGGATGTGTCTCAAGCGGCCGCCATCCCGGGGCAACTGAAGGTGGCGGCGTTCCCGGACGGGGCGATCGGGATCCAGGCGTTCTATGCCGAGCCGGGACCGGCGGGACCACTGCGCCTGGCCGAGGTCGTGGCTGGCTGGCGCGGGGCGATTGGGCGAGGCCGTACGCTCCCCGCAGCGCTGCGCCAAATCCGTGTGGAGGAACCTGTTCCCGCCCGGCCGCCGATTGGCGGGGAGCCGTGGGAAGCAGCCCGCCGCTGGTTCGAGCGGCTCGACTCTGCACGCGCCGCCGGCGATTGGGCCGCATTCGGGGAGGCGTATGACGCCCTGAAACGCCTGCTCGGCCAGCTGCCGGAGAGCGGTCGATGACGGGTTGCCCCGGTTTCATCGTGCCGCTAGGTTGCATCCCTTCGTGAACTCGCCGCCCGCCTCCCCCGGCACCATCGTTATCGCCTTGGGCGGCAACGCGTTACAGCCTCCCGGCGCACGCGTGACGATCGCCGATCAGTTCCGGCACACGCGGGAATCCGTGACCGTGGTGGTCGAGCTGGCCCGGGAGGGTTGGCGTATCGCGATCGTGCACGGGAACGGTCCACAGGTGGGCGATGCGCTGGAGCGGAACGAAGAGGCGACCGGCATGGAACCTCTCCCGCTCGGTGTACTGGTAGCTGCTACCGCCGGGTGGATAGGCTATATGATCCAGCAGTCGCTGATGAACGCGCTGCGCGTGCAGGGGATCGATCGCGACGTCCTGACGATCATCAATCAGACCGCGGTCGACACCGTAGCGGGCGGCGGGATGGAGCCCACCAAACCGATCGGTCACGCGCTGCGGCCCGAGCTGGTCGAGCGCTACCGGGCGCGCGGCGTTCCGGTCGGACGGGACGCCGTGGGGAACTGGCGCCGCCTGGCACCCAGCCCGATCCCGATCGACCTGGTCGAAGCCGATGCGGTCAGGCAGCTCGTCCTTCAGGGCAAGATCGTCATCGCGGGTGGGGGCGGCGGCTCACCGGTCTATTGGGACGAGCGGCTTGGCTGGGAGGGGATCGACGCCGTCGTCGACAAGGATCGCGTGGCCGGGATCCTTGCCACGCGGCTGGAAGCGGACACGCTGATGATCCTGACCAACGTGGACGCCGTGTACAGCGGATGGGGAACGCCCGAGCAAGCGCCTATCCGCAAGATGGGCGTGGCCGAAGCAGAGGCCTTGCTCGCCGGTGGCGCACTCGGGGCTGGCAGCATGGAGCCCAAGGTAGAAGCCGCGGTCGGGTTCGTCCGGAATGGTGGTCGCCGCGCAGTGATCGCCGACCTCGGACACGGGCGTGCGGCTCTCAGAGGCGAGACCGGAACAACGATAATCGGAGACGGTGTGTGAACCTGCATGAATACCAGGCGCGAGCACGCCTCAAGGCGGCCGGCATTCCTGTGCCGGACGGCGACGTTGCGAGCACGCCTGAAGCGGTCGAGCAGATCGCGCAGCGGATCGGTGGCGGCGTCGTGGTCAAGGCCCAGGTCCACGTCGGAGGCCGCGGCAAGGCCGGCGGGATCAAGCTGGCCGCCGACCCGCATGAGGCGCGGATGAACGCCGAGAAGATCCTCGGCATGGAGATCAAGGGGCTGACCGTCCAGAAGGTTCTGGTCGTCCCGGCCGCGGAGATCGCGTCGGAGAGCTATGTAGGTGTGATCATGGATCGCACGAGCCAGCGTCCCGTATTCATGGTTAGTCCGGCGGGTGGGGTGGACATCGAGGAGGTAGCGGCTACTACACCGGAGAAGATCTTCAAGGCCACGGTCGATCCGCGGTTCGGGATCCTGCCACATCAGGCCATGGACCTGGCGTTCCACCTGTACGACGACATCGCACAGGTGCGGCAGGCGGCGACGATCATGCGCCAACTCTACCGGGCGTTCGTGGATGCCGGTGCGTCGTTGGCCGAGATCAACCCGCTCATCACAACCCCGGACGGCCGGGTGCTCGCGCTCGACGCGAAGCTCGCGATTGATGACAACGAGTTGGGTCGCCGGCCGGACGTGGCCGAGCTGCGCGATCTCTCGGTGGAAGAGCCGTCCGAGGTAAAGGCGCGCAACGCGAGCCTCTCATACATCAAGCTCGACGGCAACGTAGCCTGTTGCGTGAACGGGGCGGGGCTCGCGATGGCCACGATGGATCTGGTGAAGTACTATGGTGGGGAGCCCGCCAACTTCCTCGACATCGGCGGGAGCAGCAGCCCCGACAAGGTGGTCGCGGCACTCGAGATCATCACGGCCGATCCCAACGTCAAGAGCATCCTGTTCAACATCTTCGGCGGCATCACCCGGTGCGACGATGTGGCCAACGGAATCGTGACGGCGACGGGGCAGATCACGATCGATCTGCCGATCGTGATTCGGTTGACGGGAACGAACGAGGAGATAGCGGTCGAGATCCTGAAGAGGGCGGGATTCGAGGCTTTGACAGACATGGACGCGGCCGTGAAAGAGGCGGTTCGGTTGGCGGGGGAAGCGGCATGAGCATATTCATCGACCGTGACACGAAGCTCGTGGTACAGGGGATAACCGGTAGGGACGGCTCGTTCCACACCAAGCAGATGATCGAGTACGGTACGTGTGTCGTGGCCGGCGTGACGCCCGGGAAAGGCGGCCAGCGGTTCGAGGACTCGGTCCCGATCTTCAATACGGTGGCGGAAGCCGTCTCGGAGGGGGGCGCCAATGCCTCGGTCATCTACGTGCCGGCCCGTTTCGCCGCGGATGCAGTTTACGAGGCCGCCGACGCTGGGGTTGAGCTTATCGTCTGCATCACCGAGGGTATCCCGGTGCAGGACATGTCCCGTCTCATGCCGTACCTAGCCGAGCGTCGGGTGCGGCTGATCGGTGCGAACTGTCCGGGGGCGATCTCGCCCGGCCGGGCCAAGGTGGGGATCATCCCGGGACAGATCTGTCGTGAGGGGCGGATCGGTGTCGTTTCCCGGAGCGGGACGCTCACCTACGAGATCATTCACCAACTCTCGGCTGCGGGTCTCGGCCAGACGACGTGCGTCGGGATCGGTGGTGACCCGATCATCGGGACGAATTTCATCGACTGTCTCGCGGCGTTCGAGGCCGATGACGAGACCGAGGCGATCGTGTTGATCGGCGAAATCGGCGGGACCGACGAGCAGCAGGCAGCCGAGTACACGGCGCAACACGTTACCAAACCGGTCGTCGGGTTCATCGCCGGGCAGACCGCGCCACCGGGACGGCGCATGGGCCATGCGGGCGCGATCATCTCCGGGTCCAGCGGTACCGCCGCCGAGAAGATGGCAGCGCTCGAGCGCGCCGGGATCGGCGTCATGAAGCGTCCGGCGGATGTCGTACCACTGCTGGAGGAGCGGCTCTAGCTCGTGAAGCTCATCGATCTGCTGGCGCCCGACCGCATCGTACTCGGCGCGAAGGGCGATATCGTGCGCGACGTGGCGATCGAGCTGATCCACGCGGTCATCGTCTCAGGGCGTGCGACCGATCCGGATCGCCTCGAGGAGCTGCTCGTGGAGTCGCTTCCCGGTGAGGCGGTCACGGTCGGCCAGCGGGCCTTCGTGCTGCACTTCAGGACGGAGGCGGTGGACGGGGTCACCGCCGCGCTGGGCGTTACCGCCGCCCCCGTGCACCGGGAGCACGATCCCGGAAAGGAAGCGCGCATCGTGCTGCTGCTGCTGGCTCCGCCACGCGAAGGACCGGCGTTTCTCGGCGCGTTGGGTGCGTTCGTCCGCGCGCTCGCTGACGATGAGGTAGTGACCGCGTTGGCGGAAGCCGAGAGCCCCGAAGCGGTGCTGGCCATCGCCGCGCTCGCCGAGATCAACGTGTCGGGTGATCTGCTCGTGCGTGACGTCCTCATCGGGCGCGCGGTCTCGGCGGGACCCGACACCACGATCGGGGAAGCTTGTGCCCTGTTGGAGCGGCACCGATTACCGGCGCTGCCGATCGTATCGGAGGAGCGCGAGGTCCTGGGGATGGTGACCTACCGTGAGCTGTTGAAGCATCTGCTGCCGGGACTCGCGAAACGGAAGAGCGGCGAGTTAGGAGCCGAGAAGGTGGAGATGCGGGACCGGAGGGAGGCGCCGGTGCGCGACGTGATGGATAGGAGCGTGCTCTGCATATCCGAAGACCAGTCCCTCGCCGATGTCGCGGCGCTCATGGTCAACAAGAACCTCGACCGCGTACCCGTGGTGCGGGAAGGCGCACTGGTAGGATTGCTGACGGGGGAGCATATCGTGCGCCGGCTGTTTGGTCCGTAGCCTTTGGCACGACGGACGGGACAGCAGCGACTCAACTCGAGGAAACGACCGCATGCAACAAACCCTGGCCATCATCAAACCCGACGCGGTGCAGGGGGGTAAGGCCGGCGCCATCCTGGCGCATCTCGAGGCCGTTGGGTTCGTGGCCCGGGCGGCCAAGATGGCGCGGCTCACACGAGTCGAGGCGGAGACGTTCTACGCGGTACACCGGGAACGGCCGTTCTATGTCTCTTTGGTGGAGTTCATGACGTCGGGCCCGTGCATTGTGCTGGTCCTGGAGCGCGACGACGCGGTGGTGTACTTGCGCGAGGTGATCGGCGCCACCGATCCGGTGGAGGCGGTGGAAGGGACGGTGCGGAAGCTGTATGCCGAATCGAAGGAGCGCAACGCGATTCACGCGTCCGACTCACCCGAAACCGCGGTGCGCGAGATCGCGTACTTCTTCTCGGAGGCCGAGCTAACGCGGCTGTGGGCGTGACCGCTTCACGTTGCCCCAAGTAGCGGTTTGAGGATATATTTCAAGGTTATGTTGCGGGTGCATCTGCGGGCGCTGGCGGCCGGCGCCGTCGAGACGCGTCGAGACATTGCGCCGACCGATCCGGAGCTTGCCGATCTCGAGTTTCATCTCTCCGATCGGGTCCGTGTCTCCGGGCGGCTCATGGAGAGTGGGCCTGGAAGTTACTATTGGGACGCCCGGCTGCAGACGACTGTCACCGTCCCGTGCCGCCGCTGTCTCGAGCCGGTCGAGGTGACGATCGACGAGAAGGTCAGGGTGCTGTTTGCGGAGGAAGAGGCCGCCGACCCGTCGACCTACGTTATCCCGGATCACGCGGGCGAACTGGAGCTGGGGGAAGCGATCCGCGAGGAGTTGATTCTCGCCGCGCCGGAGTTCGTGCTCTGTCGCGAGGATTGTCGCGGACTGTGCGCCCGGTGCGGAAAGAACTTGAACACGGGTCCGTGCGATTGCCGACCTGAGCCCGATCCTCGGTGGCTAGCGCTCGAGGTGCTGAAGGCGCGGCCTGATACCGATACGGAGTGACCGATGGCGGTACCCAAACGCAGAACGTCGAAGACCAGAAAACGCAAGCGCCGCACGCATTTCAAGGCGGCGCCGATCGCCATTCAGCCGTGCACACGGTGTGGTGATCCGCGACGGCCACACCGAGTGTGTCCCACGTGCGGGTATTACGCCGGCAAGCAGCGGGTCGAGGTCACCGAAGACATCTAGCGTGCCGCGGATCGCGCTGGACGCCATGGGGGGCGACCACGCTCCTGATAATGTGGTCGAAGGCGTGCTCGCCGCGCTGGCTGACGGCCCGGCGTCCTGTGAGATCCTGCTGGTCGGCCGCACGGCCGACGTGGCAGCCGCCCTGGATCGGCACGGAGGCGCCTCCAGCCGGATCCGGATCGTGGAGGCACCCGATGTGATCGGCATGGCGGAGCGGCCGATGGTCGCGATCCGTGGCAAGCGGGCATCATCGGTGACGGTCGGCGTGGGTCTCCAGAAAAAGGGCGAGGCCGACGCGTTCATCTCAGCCGGCAACACCGGTGCCGTGATGGCGGCGAGCCGGGTCCTCATGGGACTCTACCCTGGGGTAGAGCGGCCCGCGATCGGTGCCGTCATGCCGACCGTGGGCAAGACAGTCCTCTTCCTCGATGCTGGTGCCAACATTGATTGCAGCCCGCGGGAACTCCGCGGGTTCGCGCACCTGGGGGCGGTCTACGCCCGCGACGTCCTCGGTCGGACGCAGCCGACTGTGGGGTTGCTCAGCATCGGCGAGGAGGAGGCGAAAGGGAACGCGGCCGTCAAGCAGGCGCACCAGCTGCTCAAGACCGAGACCGTTCCGTTCACATTCCTCGGCAACGTCGAGGGCCGCGACATCCTGGACGGGCACATCGACGTGGTGGTATGTGACGGGTTCGTCGGGAACGTCGTGCTCAAGTTCTACGAGTCGGTGGCCCGGCTGTTCACCACGCTCATCGAGCGCGAGATGGAGGAATCCGTGCTCACCAGTCCGGCCATGGAGCGCGTGTTCACCAAGCTCGACTACTCGACGTACGGGGGCGCGCCCCTCCTCGGTGTTCGCGGGGTTTGCATCATCTGTCACGGTCGGTCCTCCGCCCGCGCCATCAAGAATGCGATCGGGGTGGCTCTGCGCGCGGTCGAGAGTCACCTGAGCCAGCACATAGAAGCCGACATGGCCGACCGAGGAGCGGTCGCATGAAACGTCCGATAGCCGAGTTCGGCCCGACCGCATGTTACATCCCGACCAAGGTGGCCACCAACGCCGACTTCGAGCAGATGTTCGATACGTCCGACGAGTGGATCCTCGAGCGGACCGGGATTCGCGAACGGCATTGGGCGAGCGACGAGGAAACGATTGCGTTCATGGCCACGGAGGCGTCCAAGCGGGCGCTCGACGAGGCGGGCCTCACGCCGGAGGACGTGGATGCGATCGTCGTCGGCACCGCCTCGTGGGACAGGCTGCTGCCGTCTCAGGCCTGCGACATCCAGGCGGTGCTCGGCGCCACGAACGCAGCCGCGTTCGATGTGGGCGCTGCGTGCAGCGGGTTCCTCTATGCGGTGAGTGTTGCCGAGGGCATGATCGCCAGCGGCACGGGCGAGCAGATCCTCGTGATCGGCGCGGAACGGCTCACCAGGATTGCCGACTATACGGACCGGTCCACCGCCATCCTGTTCGGCGACGGGGCCGGCGTGGTGCTGATGCGACCCGCGACCGACGGCACGCGCGGTATTCTCTCGATCTACCTGAAAACCGACGGCCGGCTTGGCGATCTGCTGTATCGTTCCGGAGGCGGCTCGCTCCAGCCGCCCGGTGAGGTGATGGAGCGGGAGCACGGATACTTCATCAAGATGGCGGGTCGCGAGGTGTTCAAGCACGCCGTGCGATTGATGGCCGACGCGTGCGATCAGGCACTCAGGCGTGCGGGACTCACCGTGGACGACATCGATCTGTTGATCCCGCATCAGGCGAACATCCGGATCATCGAGGCCACAGCGAAGCGCGCCGGTATCCCGAAGGAGAAGGTCTACATCAACGTCGACCGGTTCGGGAACACCTCGGCGGCATCGATCCCGATCGCGCTGGACGAGGCGGTTCGGGCGGGACGGATCGGGCCGGGATCGATCGTGCTGCTGGTCGCGTTCGGCGGCGGGTTGACCTGGGCCAGTATAGTGATCCGCTGGTGAGGTCTGTTCTCCTCTGTCCGGGGCAGGGCGCACAGTATGTGGGGATGGGCAAGGATCTCGCGGCACGGTTTCCACGCGCCCGGGACGTATTCCAGGCGGCCGATGAGACGCTCGACGTATCGCTGTCGCGGATCATGTGGGAGGGGCCGGAAGAGGAGCTGACCCTCACGCACAACGCCCAGCCCGCCATCCTGGTGCACACACTGGCGGTACACGCGGTGATCCGGGACGCCCTCGAGCCGGTAGCCGCCGCCGGTCACTCGCTCGGCGAGTACGCGGCCTATGCGGCTCTGGCTTGGCTCGCGACCGGGGATGCTGTCAGACTGGTGCGGCGCCGGGGCGAGTTGATGCTCGAGGCCGGGAAGCGACGTGAGGGTGCCATGGCGGCGGTCATCGGGCTCGGTCCGGAGCAGGTCGAGGCGATGTGCCGGGAAGCGAGCGACGACGGCCAGGTGGTTGTGCCCGCCAACCTGAACACGCCCGACCAGGTAGTGATCTCGGGTGACCCGTCGGCGGTGGAACGGGCGGGCGCGCTACTCAAGGAAGCGGGTGCCAAACGTGTGATGCCGCTCAAGGTGAGCGGGGCGTTCCACTCACCGCTGATGGAGCCGGCCGGGATCGGGCTGCGCGGGGAACTCGATCGCGCGCGATTGCGTGAGGGGACGGTCCCCGTGATCGCCAACGCCAGCGGTACGGCGGTGAGCGACGTGGCGACGGCACGGCGTCTTCTCGGTGAACAGCTCACCGCCCCCGTCCGGTGGGTCGAGTCGATGCGAACCGCGCTTGCCATGGCCGGCGAGGCGTGGTTCGTGGAGATGGGCCCCGGCACCGTGTTGGCGGGTCTCTTGAAACGCGTCGATCGCGGAGCCGTGTCGGTGAGTCTCGGAACCGCGGACGAGGTCGAGGCATTCCTGGAGCGAGGTGCATGATCGATTTAGCGGGGAAGGTCGCGTTGATCACGGGCGCCGGCCGCGGTATCGGCCGGTCGATTGCGGAAGCGATGCACGGCGCTGGTGCCGGCGTTGGGATACTGGACATCGACCGGGGGCTGGCCGAGGGAACGGCCGGGGAGATCGGGGAACGGGCCTGCGGTGTCGTAGCCAGCGTCACCGACGCGGATCAGCTCGCGACGGCCGTGGCGGCGGTCGAGGAACAGCTGGGCCCGGTAGACATCCTGGTCAACAACGCCGGGGTCACCCGTGACGGCCTGCTCGTACGCATGGGGGAAGACGACTGGGATCTCGTCCTCGGGATCAATCTCAAGGGCACCTTTTTGGTCACCAAGACGCTGGCCCGCGGAATGATGAAACGGCGCTGGGGCCGGATCATCAACATCGCGAGCGTGGTCGGGATCATGGGAAACGCGGGACAGGCGAACTACTCCGCGTCCAAGGCCGGCGTCATCGGGTTCACCAAGACCATGGCGCGCGAGCTGGCATCACGCAACGTGTTGGTCAACGCCATCGCGCCCGGCTTCATCGACACGGAGATGACGCGGCGGCTCAGCGACGAACAGCGGGAAGGGCTCACCCGGCAGATTCCGCTGCGGCGGCTCGGGCAGCCGGAGGACGTCGCTCGGGCCGCGCTCTTTCTCGCATCCGACCTCGCTGACTACATTACTGGCCAAGTGCTGGTGATCGACGGCGGGATGGTGATGTAACCCTTCATCTCAACAGAGGACGGTTCATGAGCAGCGTGGAAGACAAGGTCAAGGACATCATCGCCGAGGAGCTTGGTGTGGAGCGGGAGAAGCTCACCGATGAGTCGAGCTTCATGGACGATCTCGGGGCGGACAGTCTGGACCAGGTTGAGTTGGTGATGGCGCTCGAGAAGGAATTCGAAATCGACATCCCAGACGAGGAAGCCGAGAAGTTGCGTACCGTTGGCGATGCCATGCGGTATCTGAACGAGAAGACGGGGAACTAGTTGAAACGTAGGGTCGTGGTTACGGGCCTGGGCGTCATCTCACCGCTCGGCCTCAATGTAGAGGACACCTTCGACGCGTTGCTCGCCGGTCGCTCCGGAGCGGCACCGATCCAGCGGTTCGATGCGTCCAAGCTGGATGTCAGGTTCGGGTGCGAGGTCAAGGGGTTCGATCCGCTCGAATGGATATCGAAAAAAGAAGCGCGCCGCTTCGATCGCTTTCTCCAGTACGCCGTTGCGGCTGCCGATCAGGCGATGCGTGATGCATGTCTCGGCGAGACCGTGCCGGAGCCGCACCGGACCGGCGTGGTCGTCGGGAGCGGTATCGGCGGCATCGCGACCTTCGAGGAGCAGTGCAAGCTTTACCTCACACAAGGGGCGAAGCGTGTATCCCCCTTCTTCATCCCGATGTTCATTGCCGACATCGCACCGGGTGTCATCTCGATCCGGACCGGAGCCAAGGGACCCAACTACTGCACGGTCTCCGCGTGCGCGTCGTCGGCGCACGCGTTGGGTGAATCGTTTCGACTGATCCAGTCGGGTGAGGCCGACATCATGATTACGGGAGGCGCCGAAGCCGCGATCACACCGCTGGCGGTGACCGGGTTCGCCAACATGAAGGCGCTCTCGACCCGAAACGACGAGCCGGAACGTGCGTCACGCCCGTTCGACAAGACGCGGGACGGATTCGTCCTGGGTGACGGGGCAGGGATAGTCATCCTCGAGGAGCTGGAGCATGCCAAGACGCGAGGCGCGAGGATCCATGCCGAGGTCCTGGGATACGGGATGAGCGCCGACGCGTACCACATCACGCAACCGGCGCCGGGCGGTGAAGGCGCTAAACGTGCAATGGAGAACTGCTTCTGTGACGCGGGTGTTCCGGCGACCGAGGTAGGCTACATCAACACGCACGGTACTGCGACCCCGCTCGGTGACGTCGCCGAGGTCAAGGCGGTGAAGGAAGTGTTCGGCGACCGCGCCTATGAGATTGTGGTAGGCTCCACGAAGTCGATGACGGGCCATCTCCTCGGCGCCGCGGGCGGCCTCGAGTTCTCGATATGCGTCAAGGTGCTGAACAGTGGTGCCATCCCGCCTACGATCAACCTCGAAGAGCCCGATCCAGAGTGTGATCTCGATTGTGCGCCCAACGTTAAGGTCGAGCGCGATGTGCGCGTGGCGCTCACCAACTCGTTCGGATTCGGCGGGCACAACGTGAGTTTGTTGGTGGGGAAGTACGAGGAGTAGGCATGGAACGATCGAGGGATGGTGGAGCGCATACTCCGGTTTGACGCTCCCTGACACGACTCGCCACTCACGATCTAGCAACAAGACAATCACATGGATCGCAAGCCGGTTCTCGTCCTAGTGGGTTCGGAATCCGACCGCGAGCGGGTCGCTGCGGCGTGCAAGGTACTGGAAGATGCGGGGGTCGGGTATGATTTCGTGGTATCGTCCGCGCACAGGAACGCCGAGCAGACCGCGCGGATCGCCAGAGACGCCAGGAAAAACGGTTACAAGCTGATCATTGCCGGTGCCGGTCTCGCCGCCGCGCTGCCCGGCGCGGTGGCGGCGCTCACCGATCTGCCGGTGATCGGGCTCCCGCTGGATGTGGGCCCGTTGCGCGGTGTCGACGCGCTCTACGGCATCGCCCAGCTTCCGCCCGGCTGCCCGGTGGCGACGGTCGGGATCGGGATGGCTAAGAATGCGGGACTGTTGGCGGTGAGGATGCTGAACGCCTAACATGGTTCTCTCCGAGGGCTCTGGACCGACGCCTCTCCCTCCGAGGGTTCCTTACAGAGCCGGTTCGCGCGCGCGAACCAATGGCGAACGCTGAATTGGGGTTCAAGGTATCTTTAAAAAGTTCACGTTCCGCTCGGCGATCGGCGCAGAGCGTGGATCGCGCTAAGTGTTGTTGTGGCAAGGAGTTATATTGGAGTTCCGCCACACTCGCCGCTCGGCTCTCCGTAGTCTTACGGAGAAACGGTCCGTATCGTCACCAGTAGCGATCCCGGCGGCGGGGTTCTAAAGTGCTACCCAGGTTGTCGTTGCAGTTAAACCGAACCACACGGACTGCGGTCACCGAACCATGCCTATCGTTTGTATTGGAATCAGCCATCGTACCGCGCCGGTAGGTGTTCGCGAACGCTTCGCGCTCTCCCACGATGACCAGCGCGCGCTGTTCTCTCGCTGGGACTTCGATCAGCTACGGCAGCAGACGGGGATTGCCGAGCTTGCGGTGCTGTCGACCTGCAACCGTACCGAGATTTATGGTGCCGCGGCGGAACCGGGTTTCAGGTTCGACGAGGTCCCGCTGGAGCTGTTCGACATCTTAGCCGGTGAGCGCGGCATAGCGCGCGACGAGGTGCGCCCTCACATCCGCGGATTCAGCGGTCGCGAGGCGGTGCGTCACCTATGCCGGGTGGCATGCGGGCTCGACTCGATGGTGCTCGGCGAATCCGAGGTGCTCGGTCAGGTGACCGCAGCGCACGAGACCGCGGCCGAAGCCGGTGCCTCGGGACCGTTGCTCGAGGCGGTGTTCCAGACGGCGGTACGCGCCGGGCGGCGCGCCCGGGCCGAGACCGGGATCTCCCGGGCGCCGGTGAGCGTCAGTTCGGTCGCCGTGCGGGCTGCTCGTGACGTAGTTGGTGATCTCGCCGACCGGGAGATCCTGATCGTCGGCACCGGCAAGATGGGTCGGCTGACGGGCAGGTTCCTCCGCTCGAACGGCGCAAGCAGCCTGATGGTCATCAGCCGCACGCGGAAGCATGCCGAAGAGGTCGCGGCCAGGTGGGGAGCGGAGCCGCTGGCTTGGCACGATCTGAGCGTGGCCATTGCGCGGGCCGACGTCGTATTCAGCTCCACTGCCGCACCGCACGCGGTCATCACCTACGAGCTGGTGCGCAACGCCATCGGCGCAGCGGGCCGTGATCGGCCGTTGCTCTTCGTCGACATCGCCGTGCCGCGGGACGTTGAGGAGGAGGTCCGCTCATTGTCCAACGTGCGGGTGCTCGACATCGACCACATCAACACGCGGGTGGCCGACAACCTGGCGATCCGCCGCCAGGAGATCCCGCGGGTCGAGACGATTGTCGAGGAGGAATGCTCCCGTTTCGAGGAGTGGCGGCATGCCGCCGAGCTGCGTCCGGTGCTGTCGGCGATGCGGGCGCGGAGTGAAGCTATTCGCGAAGCGGAGGTCAGTCAGCTGCTGCGTCGGCTGAGCGACCTTTCCCCCGAGGCGCAGGCCGAGATCCAGCGGTTCTCCCGGTCACTGGTGAACAAGCTGCTCCACGGACCCACGCTGACATTGCGCCGCGAGACGGATCCCAAGCGGAGCGACACCTACGTGCAGGTGACGCGTGCGCTCTTCGGATTGAGCGACGACGGCGCCGAGGGAGTGGCCCGGAAGCGCACGGCGTGATCGCCGGCACGGTGCTGCGACTGGGGACCCGCGCCTCGCGATTGGCGCGCTGGCAGGCCAATCGGATCATGTTCGAGCTCCGTCAGGCGCACGCAGGGCTCGATTGTGTTGCGGTTCAGGTTGCGACGGCGGGTGACCGTGATCGGCAGACCCCGCTGCCGGAGATCGGCGGCAAGGGTGTGTTCACCGAGGCGTTGGAACGCTCGCTGCTGACTGGCGATATCGACGTCGCCGTTCATTCCCTCAAGGATCTCCCCATCGAGGACCGTCCGGAATTGACGCTAGGAGCCGTCTGCCTGCGGGCGGATGCGCGCGACGTGCTCGTGGCACGTGACGGTTGGACGTTGGACACGCTCCCAGCGGGCGCGCGGGTTGGGACCTCGAGCACGCGGCGGGCGGCGCAGTTGCTCGCGGCGAGACCGGACCTCAACTTGATCCCGGTGCGGGGAAACGTGGACACACGCGTTCGGAAGGCGAAAGAAGGCGCCTGTGACGCCACGATCCTGGCGGCTGCTGGGGTCGAGCGTCTCGGTCTGACGGATGCTGTGAGCGAGTACTTGTCGTTTGAGCAGATGTTGCCGGCGCCGGGGCAGGGGGCGCTGGCGGTCCAATGCCGCGTGGATGACAGCGCTACGCTCGCGCTGCTCCAATCGCTCGACGACGCTGCGGTGCGCGCGGCGGTCGGTGCGGAGCGCGCGTTCCTGGCGGGACTGGGTGGCGGATGCGCGGCGCCAGTCGCAGCCTACGCGCGGCGCGCGGGCGATGAGCGCAGCCTGCACATGCGCGGTCTCGTGGGCGCGCCGGACGGGACGCGGATCATTCGTGTAGAGGGCACGGCGCCCGAGGCGGACTGGCTTGCGTTGGGCGGCCGCCTGGCCGAAGACGCGCTCGCCGCGGGAGCGCAGGAGTTCCTCTCGTGAGCGGGCTCCGTGACCGGCGCGTGCTGGTCACCCGGGCGCGGCATCAGGCGCGGGCGCTGTGCGAGGCGCTCGAGCGGTACGGAGCCGAGCCGGTGTTGTTCCCGACGATCGAATTCCAGCCGGTCGAGGATCTAGCGCCTGTGGATAGCGCCATCGCCGAGCTGGGGGAGTTCGCCTGGGTCGTGTTCACCAGCGCCAACGGGGTGCGGTTCTTTCTCGATCGGATGACCCGGCTCACGGCCACGTTCCCCGCCACCCTTCGGATTGCGGCGATCGGCTCCGTTACCGAGCGGGCGCTCCGGGAGCGCGGCGTGACCGTGGACGCGGTCCCCGAGGAGTTCCGCGGAGAGCGGATGCCGGCGGTGCTCGGTGAGCTGAGCGGACGCCGCGTGCTGCTCCCGCGTGCCGCGATCGGTCGTGAGGAGATCGTGGAGAAACTGCGCGAGAGCGGTGCCGTGGTTGAGGATGTGGCCGTGTATCAGACGATGCCGGCGACCCCGGAGCCGGAGGCGTTGCGCTCACTCCGCGCCGGAGTGGACGTGGTCACGTTCACCAGTCCCTCAACGTTGCGCAACTTCCTGACGCTGCTTGGCGCCGAAGGCGGTGAAGTGCTGGCCTCGGCCACGGTGGCGTGTATCGGACCGGTCACGGCGGAGGCGGCGCGTGAGCTGGGCGTGCGGGTCGATGTCCAGCCGGCAGAGCACACTGTCGAGGCACTCGCGCGGGCGCTGTCGGCGCTGCTACCGGTTACCAGCGTACCGGACGGGGGGAGTCGTGATCGAGCGGCCGCGCCGCCTCAGGCGTAATCCGCAGTTGCGCGGGCTGGTGCGCGAGACGAGCCTCGCGGTCGAGGATCTCATCGCGCCCCTGTTCGTGACGGCTGCGTCGGATGTGAAGCGGCCGATCGCATCGATGCCGGGCATTGTCCAGTGGCCGGTAGCGCAGGTCGCCGCCGAGGCGGAGCGTCTGGCGGGGCTAGGCCTTCCCGCGGTCCTGCTGTTCGGCATTCCACAAGAGAAGGATGCGTTGGGGAAGGAGAGCCACGCGCAGGACGGGGTGATCCAGCGGGCCGTGCGCGAGATCAAACGAGCCGTGCCCGATCTGCTGGTCACAACCGACGTGTGCCTGTGCGAGTACACGGACCACGGACACTGCGGGATCGTGAACGGCACGCCCGGGTTCGTCGATGAGCGCCTGCCGGACGGCTACGTGCTGAACGACCCGAGCGTCGAGCTGCTGGGCCGCATCGCTGTGTCGCACGCCGCGGCCGGCGCAGACGTCGTGGCACCGTCGGCGATGCTCGACGGCATGGTCGCGGCGATCCGCTCCGCGCTCGACGATGCCGGGTTCATCGACTGTCCCATTCTGTCCTACTCGGCCAAGTACGCGTCGGCGTTCTACGGACCGTTCCGTGACGCCGCCGAGGGGACGCCCAGTTTCGGTGACCGCTCGACACACCAGATGGATCCGGGCAACGCGCACGAGGCGATGCGCGAGCACGCGCTCGACGTGGCCGAGGGCGCCGACATGCTTATGGTCAAGCCCGCGCTCGCCTATCTCGACGTGATCCGCATGACGCGTGACCGGTTTCCCGAGTTGCCGCTCGCCGCTTATAACGTGAGTGGCGAGTACTCGATGCTCAAAGCAGCGGCGGCCCAGGGATGGCTGGACGAGCGACGAGCCGTACTCGAGGTGCTCACGGCCATACGGCGCGCCGGAGCTGACGTCGTCATCACCTATCACGCCGCGGATGCGGCCCGGTGGCTCATCGACTGAGCCGAAGACATTGCCATGGCCGAAGATACCCCACAGAGCTTCAATCACTTCTCGCTGATCTCGTTCACCGATCGATACTGGATGCAGGCGCCGGACGAGCGGCGGCAGGTACGTCGCCGGTGGCTCGACGCCCTGAAACAGTCGTCCGACGTGGTCCATGTTTACCAGGCGTTCGGGCCGGAGGCGCAGAACGACCTGTTGCTCTGGTGTGCGGTGAGCGGGGACGACGTCGGAATCGCGCAGCGGTTCTTCGCGGGATACGCAGAGGCGATGGCCCCGGCGCGTCCGTACTGCAGCGTAGAAGAGACGCTGTGGGGTTTCACGCGTCCGTCGCAGTACACGAAGACGCGGTCTGCACAGGAGATCGATCCGTTCTCCCCCGACCGGCTGCCGTATCTCATCATGTACCCTTTCGTCAAGACGGTAGATTGGTACCTCAAGGACCGGGACGAGCGGCAACGCATGATGGCGCAACACGTCAAGGTCGGAAAGCAGTACAAGGACATCACCCAACTGCTGCTCTACTCGACCGGCCTACAGGATCAGGAATTCGTCGTGGTATACGAGACGCACGATCTCGTGCGGTTCCAAAGCCTGGTTACGCAGCTGCGCGGCACCGAAGCGCGGGTGCATACACAACGTGACTACCCACTCCACGCGGCAATCTTTCAGGCCGACGCGGATACGCTCGATCGGTGGCTATGACGCTCGTCGAGACGGAAGCGGTCTTTCTGAGAGCGGCGCGCGGCGAGCCGGTACCACACACGCCCGTATGGTTCATGCGCCAGGCGGGCCGGTACATGGCCGAATACCGGGCACTGCGCGAGAAATACACGCTGTTGCAAATGTGCGCCGAGCCCGAACTGGCGGCGGAGGTCACGCTGCAGCCGATTCGCCGGTTCGACATGGACGCGGCGATCCTCTTCTCCGACATCCTCCTACCCCTCGTTCCGATGGGCCTCGATCTCGAGTTCACGGCGGGCGATGGACCGGTGATCGGCAACCCGATCCGCAGCGCGGCGGATGTGGCCGCGCTCGAGCCGGTCGAGGTGCGAGAGGATCTGGGACACGTGTTGGAGGCGATCAGGATCGTGCGTCGCGAGCTGGATGGCAAGGTGCCGCTGATCGGGTTCGCCGGCGCCCCATTCACGATCGCGAGCTACGCGATCGAGGGACGGTCGTCGCGCAATTTCCTCGAGACGAAAAAAATGATGTACGGCGCGCCCAAGCTGTGGCATACGGTGATGGAGAAGCTCACCGACACGGTGGCGGCGTATCTTGGTGCGCAGATCGAGGCCGGAGCCCAGGCGGTTCAGGTGTTCGACAGTTGGGTGGGGACGCTAGGCCCGGACGACTACCACACGTTCGTCTTCCCGTACATGAAACGTCTGTTCGGCGAACTGGCCCGGTATGACGTGCCGACCATCCACTTCGGTGTGGGCACGTCCTCGCTGCTCGACCTCATACGTGACGCCGGCGGCGACGTGATCGGGCTCGATTGGCGCGTCCGGCTCGACGAGGCATGGGAGGTCGTCGGTGATAGGGGCGTGCAGGGGAATCTCGATCCGGTGGCCCTGTTCGCGCCGCGCGACGAGTTGCGCCGCCGCGTGCTGGATATCCTGGACCGGGCGGCGGGCCGACCGGGACACATCTTCAATCTCGGGCACGGTATCCTTCCGGGTACGCCGGTGGAACAGGTGGAATCCGTGGTCGAGTTGGTGCACGCCTACCGGCCGGAGGAGCGGTCTTGAGCGCGATCGGCGTACTGGTGATGGCGTACGGCGGCCCGCGCAGTCTCGACGACATCGGGCCGTATCTCCGGGACGTACGCAGCTTCCGTGAGACGCCGCAAGCGGCGATCGACGAGGTGAAGCGTCGCTACGAGCTAATCGGAGGCCGGTCGCCTATTCTCCAGCGCACGGAGGAACAGGCGGCGGCGCTCGGCCGCGTGTTGCGCGCCGGCGGAGGCGACTTCGACAGCATTGTCGGGATGCGTCACTGGCACCCCTACATCAGTGATGCGCTGGCCCGGCTCGAGGAACGCGGCATCCGACGCGCTGTCGGGTTGGTCATGGCACCGCACTACTCGCACATGAGCATCGGCGCGTACTTCGATGAGGTCAAGGACGCCCAGTCGAAGGTCGAGATCGCGGCGGTCGAGGAATGGCATCTCCTGCCGGCATATATCAACGCCGTCGTGGAGCGGGTGCGGGCCGCGGTCGAGCGATTTCCTGAAGCGGTGCGTGACCAGGTGCCGGTGATCTTCACAGCGCACAGCCTCCCGGAACGCATTCTCTCGTGGGACGATCCCTATCCGGCGCAGCTCCGCGCCACCGTGGACGCGCTCATGGAGGTCCTGGGACCGCGGACCCATCGCCTGGCCTATCAGTCGGCGGGCATGAGCAAAGAGCCGTGGCTCGGTCCCGACGTTGGCGAGGTGATGGTATCGCTAGCCGACGCGGGGTGCCGGCACGTGCTGGTGGCACCGATTGGGTTTGTGGCGGAACACGTGGAGATCCTCTACGACGTGGATATCGCGCTCCGGGAGGAGGCGCGTGGGAGGGGTGTGCAGCTCGAGCGCATCGAGATGCTGAACGATTCCCCCACGTTGATCGCCGGATTGGCGCAGCTCGTGCGCCGGCGTGCCGAGGAAGCGGGCTGGTTGTGAGCGGGGATATCCGGGTAGCGATCGTGGGTGGCGGGATCGCCGGTCTCGCCGCCGCACACCGGCTGGGCGAGTTGGGACTCGAGGGACCGTACGTGCTGTTGGAGCGTGCCCCCCGGCTGGGTGGGAAGATCGCGACCGAGCGTGCCGGCAAATACGTGATCGAGGGTGGCCCCGACTGTTTCCTCGCCTCCAAGCCGGCCGGCGTGGCGCTCTGTCGCACCCTTGGAATCGAGGATCGCCTGCGCGGTACCGACCCGCGGTTCCGCCGGAGCTACGTCAAACGGAACGGACGCCTGTACGAACTGCCGGCTGGGATCACCGGTCTGGTGCCTTCCCGTATCCGGCCCCTGCTCACCACAAGGCTGCTGACGCTGCGCGGCCGGGTGCGCGCCGGACTGGAGATGTTCGTGCGCTCGCGGGCCGACGGAGCGGACGAATCGATCGCCGGCTTCGTGACCCGGCGGTTCGGCGTAGAGGCGTATCGCTGGCTGGTCGAGCCGCTGTTGAGCGGCATCTACGCGGGTGACGGTGAACAGCTCAGTCTCCGGGCGACGTTTCCGCAGTTGATCGAGCTGGAACGGAGGCAGGGAAGCGTCATCCGCATGATGCTGAAGGCCCGCGTGGGCCGCGCGCGGCCGGCTGGATCTGGGGGGGCCCAGCTCGGGTTCGTGACGCCCGTGACGGGTCTCGATGAGATCGTCGAGGCGATCGAGCGAACGATCCCCGCGCCTGCGATACGACGCGGTGTGGCGGTCGAGCGGTTATGGCGGGACGGCGGTGCATACGTCATGCGGCTCGGCGACGGTGTGGAGCTGCGGGCCGAAAGCGTAATCCTCGCGACACCCTCCTTCATCACGGCCGATCTCGTCGCCGGTTTCGACGACGGGCTTGCTGCCGCGCTGCGGGAGATTCCGTTCGTCTCGACCGCAACCGTTTCCGTCGCGTTCCCGGCCGCCGCGATAGCGCGCCCGCTCGACGGGTACGGCTACGTCTCCCCACGTGCCGAAGGCGGTCCGGTGGTGGCATGCACGTGGACCTCGAACAAGTTCCCCGACCGCGTACCGCAAGACGGGGTGTTGATCCGTTTCTTCGTGGGACGCGCCGGGGCCGAAGAGGTCGTGCGCGCGAGTGACGATGAGATCAAGCGACTCATCCGGGCCGAACTGGAACGGGTTCTGGGTATCAGCGCCGAACCCGTCCTGTGGCGCATCTTCCGCTGGCCGAAGGGCATGCCGCAGTACACGCTGGGCCATCACGATCGTCTAGCTAGGATCGAGGATGCTACGGGGCGGCATGAAGGGTTGTTCCTGGCCGGTGCCTCGTACCGGGGCATCGGGATTCCGGACTGTATCGACTCCGGCCGGGCGGCGGCGGCGCAGGCGGTTAGGTACGTGTCCGGGGTGGCGGCCTGAGAGGCATCGACCGCTCGCGCGCTCTCTTCCGGGAAGCTCAGGAGCTGCTCCCTGGCGGGGTCGACTCGCCGGTTCGCGCGTTCCGTGCGGTTGGAGGCGAGCCGCTCTTCATAGCGCGCGCGGAGGGAGCCTACCTCTACGACGTCGACGGCAACCGCTACATCGATTACATGATGTCCTGGGGACCGTTGATCCTGGGGCATGCGTTTCCCGCCGTGGTAGAGGCGTTGCGCGATGCCGTGGGGCGCGGCACCAGTTATGGGGCGCCGACGGTGCTGGAACTCGACCTTGCGCGGCTGGTGCGGCGCTTCATGCCGGCACTCGAGATGGTGCGGTTCGTCAACTCGGGCACCGAAGCGACGATGAGCGCGCTACGACTGGCGCGCGCGTTCACCGGCCGCGCGAAGATCGTCAAGTTCGAGGGATGCTATCACGGTCACGCCGACCTGTTGTTGGTCAAGGTGGGGTCGGGGGTAGCGACGCTCGGGCTACCGGACTCGCCCGGTGTGCCGGAGGCGGCCGTGGCCGACACGCTGGTCGCCACGTTCAACGATCTCGGGTCGGTCGAGCGGCTCTTCGGCGAGTTCCCCGACGACATCGCCGTGGTGATCGTCGAGCCGGTGGTAGGCAACATGGGGGTCGTGCTGCCGGCGAACGGATTTCTCGAGGGGCTCCGCGCGCTCACCCGCGAGCACGGCGCCCTGCTCATTTTCGACGAGGTGATGACGGGGTTCCGCGTGCATCCCGGCGGGGCACAGGGTCTCACCGGTGTTACGCCCGATCTCACGACACTGGGCAAGGTGATCGGCGGCGGTCTGCCGGTCGGCGCGTACGGCGGGCGGCGTGACATCATGGAGCTGGTCGCGCCGGCCGGGCCGGTGTATCAGGCGGGGACGCTCTCGGGCAACCCGCTCGCCATGACGGCGGGTATCGTGACGCTGAAAGAGTTGGAGCGCCCGGGCCGGTGGGACGGGGTCGCGCGGACCGCGGCGGACCTGGCCGGGCGGCTCCGCCGGGCGGCCGCCGAGGCGGGGCGGGCCGTGCAGGTCAACCAGATCGGGACGATGCTCTGTCTCTTCTTCTCTGACCGGCCGGTGACCGACTGGTCGAGCGCGAGCGCGTGCGACGGAGCGGCGTTCAGCCGTTTCTTCGGCCATCTGTTGGACGCGGGGATCTATTGGGTGCCGTCCCGGTTCGAGACCGTGTTCCTCTCGGCGGCGCACGGGGATGCCGAGCTGGACGTTACGGAAGCCGCGGTGCGCGCCGCCTTCAGCCAATCGGGCTGAGCGCGGGCTCGTAGTTACAGAACGGGTCGGACCCGTACTCGTCGCCGGTCATCGAGTAGGCGCGTGCCCGGGAGCCGCCGCACGCCCAGCGGAACTCGCAGGCGCCACACTTCCCGTTGAGCCTGTCCATGTCACGCAGCCGCGTCAAGGCGGGCGAGTGCCGGTAGATCTCCGAGAGGGAGCGCTCGCGCACGTTGCCCAGGAGCGGGCTGGGCAGGAAACCCGCCGGGTAGACGTTTCCCTGGTGCGAGACGAAGATCACGCCGTTGCCATCGCGCACGCCGAACCCCATGCGCTTCGCCGCCTGGTTCAGCTCCGGGTGCGACATGCCCTCGGCGAGCCGTCGCTGGATCCAGAAGCGTCTATAATGTGGCGCTTCCACCGTACCGATGTGGAACGGCGCCTCGCGTGCCGTCCCGTACACCCACTCGAAGAGCGACTCCACCTGGTCTGCCGACGGGGTCCGGAGCTGACTGCCCCTGCCGATCGGGACGAGCAGGAACAGGCTCCAGCGCCGCACCGGTGGAGCTGCGGTGTCGCGCAGCAGCGCGTACAGCCGCTCCACGTGCGGTAGCGTCTCGCCGGTGATCGTGGTGTTCACCTGGACCGGGATCCGGAACTCCCGTGCCCAGTGAAGCGCCCGCATCGAGTTGTCGAACGTGCCGGGGACACCGCGAAACGCGTCGTGCGTCTCGGCGTCGGGACCGTCCAGGCTGACCCCCATAGCGGCGATCCCCAGCTCCTTGAACTGCCGGACGGCGTCCCGGGTCACGGTCGGCGTCATGCTCGGCGTGATCGAGACCGGCAGATGGATCTCACGCGCGTAGGCGATGAGGTCGAACAGGTCCGGCCGCTTCATCGGGTCGCCGCCGGTGAGGATCAGCATGCTGCCCATCGTCTTGATGTCGCGCATCAAGGCGCGGGCTTCCTCGCCCGTCAGCTCGAGCGGGTCACGCTCGCTGATCGCGTCGGCCCGACAGTGCTTGCAGGCCAGGTCACACGCTATGGTCGTTTCCCAGTAGACGTTGCGTGGCGCGTCCCGATACACGTAACCGGGGTAGAGGTCGCCAACCAGGTCGGCGGTCTTCACCATGTGGGGATCATCCTGCTGAGGCCTCGTGCCGTTGATACTTTCAATCTACCGGTTGTCGGTCCGGCCGTCCTTAATTTCTGTGCTGCGCACAATGAAGATCCCTTAACGGGTTATCCCGCGACCTCCCTCGCCGCGCCATGACGGTGTTCGGGCCTCATTGCCAGCGTACGACGTCCACCCGTGCCAAGTCCTCCAGATAGCGCGTCACCAGCTCCAGCGGCACCGGGCCGAACTCAGCGCTGAGCGCGTCCCTGATCTCCTTCACCGTGCGGGTCCCGTCGATGAAGTTGACCAGTTCGAACCGGGCGTTCCCGCCGAGCGTGAATTCGCGCGACGCGTACCAGGCCGCCCGGTCGGCCGGGAGTCGGCTGGCGGGAAGGCCGAAGTCGAGCGGTCCGCGGGTGAGTCGGACGGGCACGCGATCGTCGTCGTCGGGCGGCGGGCGGCTTGGCAGGCCGGCGGCTTCCGCCTCGGCACGTATCATGGCCGTAGCTGAGTTCCGGTGCCACACGATCTGTGCCTGGAGCGCCGTCACCGTCCGCCGCACGGCCTCGTCGTCGTTGAAATGGAGAATCGACGCCAGCGCTTCGCGTTCCCGTTCGGCGGCATGAGCGATCGCGTTCACCGCCTCGAACGTGGCGGCATCACGCGCGCCGTCGGCTGCCGCGTGCATGCGGCGTCGTGCCAGGCGGGCTGCCGCGACCAGTCGGGCGGCTCCGTTGGCGCTCACGAGGTGGGCCAGGTCCACCGCCTGATCCGCTGAGAGGTCGGAGAGGTAGAGCATCGCCGCGGTAGCGATGATCTCACTGCGCTCCAACTCGACCGGATCGACCTTGTCGGGCGTGTCCTCGGACGTGTGGTGCGTGTAGTCGGGACTGTGCCCGAACATGATGCCCGGGATCTTCCGGTCGATGAACATCATGTGATCGCTGCCGCCGCTGTAGGGGGTCATGGCGTAGTTGAACCGCGAGCGGCTGCCGCGCGGGCTGCGCACAGCCATGCGGTCCACCATGTGCGCCATGTTGGCCACTACGTCGTTCAGGGCGGACGGGATCGACGCCGGGGTGCGGGTCATGATGAAGCGCGAGTGCAGCAGCTCCAGGTTCTCCCCCACCATGTCCATGTTGATGTTGGCCAGCGTGGTTCCGCCCAGCGCGGGGCCCGTCATCTCGGGGTGTTCCTCGATGTACGCCATCGTACCGTACCACTCGGGCACCCAGAGAAACCGTAACGAGCGTTGCGGTCGCGGCAGCCGGCCATCGGCTATCAACGCGTGCAGCGCGCGGCCGATGTCCAGCAGTGCCGCCGATCCGCTCGCGTTGTCGTTGGCCGATTCCTTGGGGTGGTCCAGGTGCGCGCTGAAGACCAGCTCGTCGGCCGCGCGGTCGGAACCCTGGATGCGGGCAACGACCACGTCCATGAAGTAGGGTTCCAGCCCGATCCCCGACACCTGGCCGCGCAGCACTACGCGCCGTCCGGCCAGCAGCATGTCGCCTAGCCGCTCGCCCTGCCGGTTCGTGAGGTTGAATCCGAAGGTAACGCGATCCAACTCATCGCTGCGTGGCCACATGCCCGTGTACTGCAGCATGTCGGGATACTCGCGTGCCCGGTCGTCGTCGAGGAACGCCACCACCGCCGACGCGCCGTGCTCGAGCACGGCGAGCCGGTGTACCGAGCCCCCGTACCCGGTTGCCAGCACGAACTTGCCGGCCACGTCTTTCCCCTCGTAATCCGTCTCGCTCGTCCCGGCACCAACCCATACCAGCTCGGCGGTCACATCGCCCGGGTTCGAGTAGGTGATGAGGCTCATCGCGATCTCGGGGTAGCCGACGATGCGCTCGTCGTACGGCTCGACCATCCGCAGCTCGGCCGACTCGATGTCCCATCCGGACGGTGACTGCCACGTCTGGTAGGCGACCTTCCCGTCGGACGGGAACGACTCGATCCAGGCTTCCTCTTCCGAGAAACCGTAGGAACGGAGCTGAGCCAACACGTACTGCGCGGCCTGCCGGTACCCGCGCGACCCCTGGATGCGATGATGCCGCGTGATCTGGATGACGTGATCCTTGGCGATCTCGCCGGAAAGCGCCTCGTGCAGCAGGTCGCGGCGGTGCGCGTCGAGCAGCGGGGCGAACTGCTGTGCCCGGGCCGCCGGGCTCAGGATCGTGGCGGCCAAGAGGACGATGCAGGCAGGCCGAATCATGATGAGAAGCTCCTTGCCGGTGAGTCGTGTCGTTTGCATGGGGGTAGGATAGGGCCGCGGCCCGCCGAGTGGAAGTTGATTCGGTGGCACACCTATCCTCCGACCCCGCTCTCCGCGGTGTGGAGAGGGGGATTACTGCTGGATTTCGGGTGATTCGCGCTGCGTTCAATTGGTACCGCTCGCGCCATCTCACTTAACCATTGTTGAGCGATGGTGAGGGTCAAGCTCTTGGGGCAACTGCGTCGAGTGATCAGGGCGCGGCATTACAGCCGGTGGACCGAGCAGGCTTACGTCTGGTGGGTCAGGCGGTTTGTCCGGTTCCACGCGATGCGGCATCCGGCCGACCTCGATGAGAAGGATGTGTCTGCGTTCCTCACTCATCTCGCCGTGAACGACCGGGTCAGCGCCGCGACCCGGAACCAGGCGGCGAGTGCGTTGCTCTTCTTGTACGAGCATGTCGTCGGGCGCCGGTTGCGGATCGAGGGTGTGGTTCGGGCGAAGGAACCCGAACGCATTCCTGTGGTCCTGACTCGCGCCGAGGTACGTCGCGTTTTGGATGAGATGGCGGGTGTCAACCGACTGATTGTCCAACTGTTGTGGGGTTCGGGTCTCAGGTTGTTGGAGGCATTACAGCTTCGGGTCAAGGATCTCGACCTCGAGCGCAGGGAGATACGTGTGCGTGGTGGCAAGGGCGGCCGCGCTCGGGTGACCATGATCGCCGAGATGTTGATCGGGCCGTTGCGAGCACATCTCGAGCGTGTCCGGCGGAGTCAGAAGAAGGATCGTGCGGCCGGGGGCGGGGGCGCACCGCTTCCCGGCGCGTTCCACCGTAAGGTCCCGGGAGCGGTTTACGATTGGCCGTGGCAGTGGGTCTTTCCGGCCGCGCGCCGTCATGTCGATAAGAGGACGAGGGCGGTCTGCCGCTACCACCGGCATCCGTCCGGGGTTCAGCGAGCCGTCCGCCGAGCGGTGCGGGAGGCCGGTATTTCCAAGCGGGCGACGTGCCACACCTTTCGCCACTCGTTTGCGACGCACCTCATCGAGGGCGGGTACGACATACGGACCGTCCAGGAACTGCTTGGCCATCGTGACATACGCACGACCATGATCTACACCCACGTATTGAATCGTGGCGGCTTGGGCGTCCGCAGTCCGGCGGACATGCCGTAGCTAGTGTGGTGTCGCCGAAATAGTGCTGCTATTCGGATGCCCCCGCATCCCGCCCCGCGGCGTTTCTCGTCGTCGCAATAGCGCTGCCATTACTCCTCCTCGTGCCTTGC
>JADFNB010000074.1 GCA_022563595.1 Gemmatimonadota bacterium | reverse complement strand
CGGCTTCACCAGGCTATGGAACTCATCGATTATTCGCCCGCCCCGGACCTTGGCGGCGGCGATCTCGACCACCTCACACTGCGTCACGTCCCTACCGGTAGTCTCGAGATCGAACGCTACGTAGTCTTCGAACTCCCGGCCGAATTCCCGTGCATGCACCAGTTGCAACGCTTTGAACAGCGTCAGCGGATCGGTCCGGACCAGCACGTCCTCCTCTCCCACCGGTTCGGCGGCGGTCAGGTATGCCGCAGAGGAGACCCCGGCCTGTCGCAACATCCCGCACAACGCGATCTGCACGCCGCCGGCTCCGTCGACCCAGACGCGCTTGCGGCCGTCCATGGCGCCGGCGAGCTCCTCCGCCAACTCCCGCGCTTCCTCCCACTCGGCGGGGTCGGAGAGCTCGTCGTGGCGCTCTTCCAGCACGTTGGAGTACGGCCCTACGCGCTGTGCCAGCAGCTCCTCGACTATCCCGGTGACCGTATCATGCATGAGATACGTCGCCGCCAGGTTTTCGACGTGATAGATGAAGCGCCACGCCTTCTTGGTATCGGGATCCGGGCGCGGGTTCCGGCGGGCGAACTCGCGGAGCACGGAGACGAACTCGCCGCCGTCCCGCATCCCGCGTCGCACCCGTTCCACGAGCTGCTCCGGGAGCACGACCTCGGCGAAGGCTTCGACCAGCAGCGGATCGTCGGGCTGACGCATGAGCTTGAGGGCCGCCACCACATAGCCGACTACCGGATCGTCCTGCAGCGCCCGACCACGCGCCAGCCGGCATGGGATGCCCGCCGCGACGAAGGCCCCCTCGAGAGCGTTGCCGACGGCGTGCGTGCGGTACAATACCGCATAGTCCCCCCACCCGAGCAATTGCGCGGCACGATCGGCACAGATATCGCCCATTATCCAGGCGGATTCTTCGGCCTCATCCACGAAGGTGTACGCCCCCACCTCGAATGCCGATCTGCGATCGGCACGCAGGGATTTCCGGAACAGCGCCGGCTCGACCTCCAGCAGCCGGCGTGCCGCCTCGAAGATCTGGGTCGAGCATCGGCGGTTACGGTCGAGCACAATGGGATCGCTGATCTCGAAGTCGTCGGCGAACCGTTTCAGAACCTTGGGATCGGCGCCACGCCACGAGAAGATCGACTGTTCGTCGTCGCCCACGGCGAAGAAGTTCCCGTGCGATGCCACCAACGCTTTCAAGATCGCGTATTGCGTCGGATCGAGATCCTGGAACTCGTCGACGAGCACGTATTCCCATCTCCCCGCCACCCGTCCCGCGACAGTGGGATGGCGGCGGAACAGTTCGGCGGTGCGGGCGATCAGGTCATCGAAGTCGAGCAGGTTGCGTCGCCGCAAGTGTGCCCCGTAGCGTCTCAACAGGTCCTCGTCCTTCGCCGTCAGTCCGTAGTCCTGGAGACGACGGCGGCTGAACAGAATCAGCAGCTGCCCCCACCGGTCCCGCCGAACGCCCAGGCGCCGGAGTATCAGCCGCTGGTACGTGTCGTCGGCGATCCCGAAACCTTTCTCGATGCCGAGCTGTGCGCCGTGCTCTCGAAGGATTTCGACGCAGAGCGCGTGCAAGGTACCCCGGTGCACTGCGTCCGCCTTGGAGTCCAGCGTTCCTGCCAGCCGGCTCGCGATCTCCTCGGCTGCTCTGTTGGTGAACGTCACAGCGCAGATCCGCTCCGGGAAGAATCCACGATACCGGATGAGGTACCCGACCCGGCCGATGAGACAGAAGGTCTTGCCCGCTCCGGGTCCGGCCAGGACGAGCACGGGTCCGAGCCGGGCCTCGATCGCGGCGCGCTGTGCCGGGGTGGGTGTGGGGATCGGGGTGGAAGCCGCGGCCATCCGAAGAATCTATGCGGTTGCCGCCCGGCCGGGCCGATCCGCGTTCCCGTAGTTACCTTTCGGCCACTTATACCCGGCACAATGTCCCGCTACCTCATTCATCTCTTCGCCATCTGCGCTGCGGCGTTGATACAGGCCGGCTGCGCGCCGGCTGTGACGCCACCGCGATTGGTCGTGGTCGTTGTCGTCGATCAGATGCGTGCCGACTATCTCGACCGGTTCGGCACCGTGTTCACCGGCGGTCTCGCCCGGCTCATGCGGGACGGGGCGGTGTGGACGAATGTGCATCACGATCACGGAATCACCACGACCTCACCCGGACAGGCCACGCTTGCAACCGGCGTACACCCGTCTCGCTCCGGGATCGTCGGCAATGAGTGGTACGACCGCAGCGCGCGACGTTACGTTTACTCGGTAGCTGACAGCACAGCACGACTCGTGGGATCGCCTGCAGACTCAGGTCGCTCACCGCGACAGCTCCTGCGCGCAACAGTCGGCGATTGGCTCAAGGCGCAGTCGTGGAAGAGCAAGGTGTTTTCCGTGGCGCTCAAGGATAGGACGGCGATCCTCATGGGTGGGCTGCGCGCGGATGGAGTGTACTGGTACAACCGGCGCAACGGCCGCATCGTCACGTCCACCTACTATCGCGAGGAGTATCCGTCCTGGGTCACCCAGTTCAACGTTACGCACCCGCCGGAGGCGTTCTTCGGGACCACATGGGACCGGATGCTCGACCCGGACGCCTACGGCGCCTCCCGTGAGGACGCCTTCGCGGGTGAGCACGACGGGCAGCACACGACGTTCCCACACCTGATCGGCGGGTCCGAGCCCGCGCCGACCGAATGGTACTTCCGATACACCTTCCCGCGCACACCGCTCGCCGACGAGCATATGCTCATGTTTGCGCGGCAGCTCGTGATCGCAGAGGATCTCGGCAGCGATGGGAACCCGGATATCCTCTTCGTCGGATGTTCGGCCGCAGATTTCATCGGGCACCTATACGGCCCGCTGAGTCAGGAAGTGCAGGATTACTACCTGCGACTGGATCGCGCCCTGGGGGAGTTCTTCGACTTTCTCGACGATCGCGTCGGGCGGGACAACTACGTGGTCGTGCTGTCCTCCGACCACGGGGTCCTGCTCCTTCCGCAGGAACTCTGGCGCCAGGGTAAGGAAGCCGGTCGCATCCGCGGGACCGAGCTGTCGGCGGTAGCCCAGGCGGCGGCCGCGCGGGCGGCCGGTGACCTTGGACTCGCCTCGCCGCCGCGTGTGCGACGGAGCTGGCTCCAATTCGTCTTCGAGTTCGACGATGCCGACGACACCGTTCACCGTGCGGCCCTGGGTCGCGCCGTGGCAGCGGCGCTGAAGGCCCTGCCACAGGTGCACGAAGCGTATACCTACGAGGACCTCACCGCCCGCTATACGACCGACCAGCGCGAGTACATCGAGGCCTACCGCCACTCGTCACATCCCGACCGAACGGCGGACATCACCCTGCAGTTGGAGTTGGGCTACCTGGTGACGAGCAGCAGCAGCCGGACGTCGCACGGTTCGCCGTATTGGTACGACTCGCACGTGCCGTTGATTGTGGCCGGTCGGGCCGTCCGGCCGGGAATCCATGAAGAGCCCCGCTTCACTGTAGACGTCGCCCCAACCATAGCGGCGCTACTGGGAGTCGCGATCCCGGACGACCTGGACGGCCGGAGCCTGGACCTGATCTCGCGGTGAAGCCCGCGGGAGGGGGGCGTTCCCTACCGCAGGCGTTCCATGATGGAGTCCCGCAGCGAGACGGCGCTCCCGCTGGCGTCCTGCAGTGCGTCGGCCAGCGCCCGATCGACGTTGCGGGCGCCGAGCGGGTCGCCGGTGGCGCGGAAGGCGGCGGCGCGGAGCGGGAGCACGATTCGCCAAGCCACTTGATCGTTGTAACCAACGGGCTGCTCGAAGACCGCCGTGGCGGCAAGGACCTCCTCGGGATCGCCGTTCGCGGCCGCCACCTGGGCCCACGAGAGGCGTAGCGGCCACAGCGATCCAACCAGGCCGACCGGAACGCGTTCGACGTTGTAGCGCTCCGTGGCGTGTCGCCAGATCCGCAGCGCCGCCGCCGTGTCCCCGGCTGCCAGACTGTCGAACGCGGCGAGGTCTTCGCTCAGGCTGAGCACGAGCGGGTTGGACCCAGCAGCATCCGCAAGCAGCGAACTCAGCGACCGTGCGGCGACATGTACCCGCAAGGAGTCACGATCCCTATACCAGCGCGCCACCAGCCACCGCCCAGTGGGATCATCCCCGCCAAACGTCTCCAGCCGCTCGACCGCGCGTGCCTGCGCCGTCGCATCACCCAGCTCGGCGGTTCCCGTGACTGCCGTCAGGACCATCCAGCGGTCCACCTCGCCCTGCGGTACGTTATGCCGGCGCGCCTCGTGCAGCAGCGTGTCCGCCGTGGCGAGCCGACCCGTCCCAATGGCACTCGCCATTTGCAGGCGGAACCCTACCGCGCGATCGAACGATGTGGTCGCGCGACCAACGAGGGCGTCGATCGCGTCCCGTGCGATGAGGCGGTCGGCGAGCTGGATTCCGAGCTTGGCCCCCGACATCGCGATGATCTCGAGCGCCGCGGCAGGTCGTGACGCGAACGAGCCACGGACGGCCAGAGCCGCTCCGACTCCGCCATACAACATCGAGTCCGACATGCGCATCAGCTCCGCCCACGCCGACGTGGAGTCGATCGCCAGGTATTCGCGGAAATACCGCTGCGCTCCCGTCTGGTTCTGCTGCAGGACGGCCAGCAGCGCCAGCTGGGAAATCGCGGCCGCGAATCCCGGATCGAGTTCATGCACCTGCCGCAGGGCCCATTCGGCCTGGCTCGGCGGTGTGCCAAACAGCGGGCCGAGATAGAACTCCAGGAATCCCAACATGAACCACGCGTCCACCGCATTCGGATGCTGAGCCACGATCGCCTGGAGCGCGTCATGGGCGCGCTCGAGTTCGCCGCGCTCGACGATGAGTTCGTACGCCCCCAAGAGTTTGGCAGTCGTGGGATCGAGACCATCGCGATACCGCTGCACGGCGTCCAGGGCCGAGCGCATCGCTCCGGTCGCCCGCGTCGGGCGGGCGCGGCTGACCTCACTCAGCATGCGCTTGAAGTAGGCCGGGGCGAACGTCGAGTCCTGTGCGATAACCTGGTCGAACTGCTCGATCGCCTGGTCATACGCCGCGCTGCGGAACAACCGATCGCCCTCGAAGTAGGCACGAATCGCATTCAGGCCCTTTGGCAACGCGGCACTCCAGCCCGTCCGCTCACGTGCAAGGCGTTCCGCGAACGTTTGTGTGACCAGCGTGGCGATCAGGCGTGGCAAGCTGTCTACGGGACCGGTTGCCTCTGCTCCGCGGATTGCGCGTGTGTTCGTGCTCTCGCGCACCTGCACTCGGATATGCAAGCGGTTTGACTCAGAGACCACGACAGTGCCAAACAGGACCTCCGACGCCCCGAACCGCTCAGCGACGAAGTCGGTGAGTACATCCGCGCTCCCACCCGCATCCCCAAACCGGTCGGCGATGGCCTGGCTCAACGCGCCGGTCGCGACGACCCGGTACTCGGGAATCCACCGGAGTTGATCTTCGAACGCCTTGGGGAGCGTACTTGCGAGGTCGACCCTGTCGATACTTCCAGTGACCGAGAACGGTACGATGGCAATGGTGGGGACCGGATCGACCGGCGACGCTCCGCTCTGCCGTTGCCACATGAATACGGCTACCGCAAACAGCACTCCCACCGCCGTGAGGGCGGCGATAATCGTGCGAACGCTCCAGCGTGGCGCGGCGCTTGCCATCCCTGGAGCACTGTGACGGGGATCGGTCGCGTCGAGTTGCTCGAGCCAGTCGGTGACCGACGGCGGCCGGCGCTCTCGCTCGAGAGCGAGGGGCGAGGCGAGTATCCGCAGGACGCGACGTGGCAGATCCGGGCGTGCCGCCCGCACGGTACTTTCGAGCTGTTCGGCGTCGCGCAGCGTGTCGGTTCGGTCACCGGTCAGCGCCTCGCACGCCACGGCCGCCAGGGAGTAGAGATCGGCCCGTCCGTCGATGTCGGCGGCGCCGACGGCCTGCTCCGGCGCCATGTAGGCGGGGGTGCCGACCGCCATGCCAGTTCGCGTGATGGTCTCTCCACCACTCGTCGGCCGGGCGATGCCGAAGTCGGTGATCAGCCACCGGCCGGTGGCCCGTTCGCGCAGGATGTTGGCGGGCTTGATGTCGCGATGGATGATCCCGCGGTCATGCGCGAAGGACAAGCCCGAGCCGACCTGGCGCAGCAATTCCCGCACCTCAGCGAGCTCGAGCCGCCCATGCTCCTCGAGGTACGCCGCCAGCGAGACACCGTCCACGAACGGCATGATGAAGAAGGCGAGCTCGTTCTTGATGTCGAACTCGTAGACCGGAACGATGTGCGGATGCGGGAGGTTGGCCGCCAGCTTCGCCTCGCGCCGAAACCGAGCCAGTTCGTCGCTGCCTTCCGCAGCCGGGACGGGAAGCACCTTGATGGCGACCTTTGAGCCGAGCGTTCGGTGACGTCCGAGGTAGACCGCGCCCATCCCGCCGCGGCCGAACAGTTTATCGACCTCGTAGTGATCACCGACCGCAGTGCGGACCGCTTCGACGCTCGGCGCTTCCATGGTGCTGCTCGCCCCTCTCTACGCGAAGAATGCGACGTCCTGCCGCAACTCGCTAGCGGCCGTGCCCCAGCCCATCGGTCCCCGTCCCGGTCCCCGGCCCGCTACCTCACTTCACCAATCGCCGCAGTCCCTCGATCACCGCACGCAGGTTTGCCCGGATGATCGTGTCAGTCTCGATCCGGCCGAGGGTGCCGTGCCCGCTATCGATCCGCACGAGAATGCGGTCGAGCGCCCCGGTCGCAACCCCCATTCCGGCCGCCACCTCTCGCGCGTTCGCTCGGAGTTCCTCCATGCTGGAGGAGTCGATCGTCGCATGGGCGAGCAGGGAATCGAGCTCCTCAGACGCATGGCGGGCCGCGAGGAGTCCTGCCTCCGCATCAGCTACGAGTGGCTCCAGCTCCAGGGCGGCGATGGCTGCCTGGGCGCGCTCGATGGCCGCCTGCGTCGCACGCACCTCGGCAGCGAGATCGGCGCCGAGGAAATCCTGCACCGCGAACGCCAACCGGGCCGCCCGGTCGCGGATCGTTGCCGACGTCACCTGTAGATCGCTCTCCCCGATCCCGGCGATCATCGCCCCGTCCTCCAGCAACTGAGGAGAGCCGCCCGGTCGGTAGTCGATGTAGCGCGAACCGACGAAATCGAGCGGCCGAATCATCGCACGCGCGTCTGCGTGCGGCCTGACCGACTCGTTCATCTCGAGTGCGATGACGACCCGTCCCGCCTCCTCCAACTCGACACGAGTGACCCGCCCGACCTTGACCCCCGAGATCATGACGGGATCATCTTCCGTCAGTCCCTGCACGTGTTCGAACACGACGACCAGGCCCACCTGGTCACCTGCACCTCCGACACCACCGCGCGACCAGATCAATACCGCGATCCAGCCGGCGAGAATCAGGAGCACCAGGAGCCCTACCTTGGGCTCGTGCTTCTGGTGGGTGACGCGATAGAACCCGCTGGTGCGCGTACCGCTCATGCGCCCTCCCGCAACCGGACAGCGCTCACGTCGCCGCTGGCCCGCGCGACCTTCGGTAGCCTTCCCGGCGAATCACCCCGAGCCAGCCGGTTCGTTGCTGTAGGTATAGCCTGATCTGACATCCGGCCTCGCGGGTCACCGACGCGAAGTTGAGCATCTCGGAGTGTCGGTCCTCGACGCCTAGTACGATACGTTCCACACGGAACTGAAGCAACCGATGGGACCGGCACCTCAGGCCACAACGGATGCGGTGTCGCAGCAGCCTGCTAACTTTCGTCCATGCTCCACATCCAGGACAATTCCGGCATCACCGTCCTCCGGCTGGACCACGGCAAGGCGCACGCGCTCGACATCGACTTGTGCAGGGCGTTGCGGCAGGCTCTCGCCGAGCGGGTGCG
>JADFNB010000073.1 GCA_022563595.1 Gemmatimonadota bacterium | reverse complement strand
GGGTCTTGCCGTCCTTCGGTTTGACCATCACGTGGATGAGACGCCCCGTTCCCTCGAGCGAGTTCTGGAAGCTAAGAGAATTCCACGAGAGGGATCTCCCCAGCGTTTCGTTGATACGCCCCACCTCGCCGGTGACCGCCCGCACCTCTTCCAGCAGAGCCTCGAACCCCTCGACCGGCAATTCCCCATCCAGCGTGCGCTCCATGTCGATCTTCGAGGGAGCACCGAAGATTCCGCGCCGCGCCGGTAGCGCCGGTGGCCTGGAGAGCGCCTGCACGGCGTCCCGCACCCGACCCGGCGAGAGTCGGACCTCGGCGCCGATGCGCTGGATCGCCGCCAGCGACAGCGCACCCTCCTCCGTCGGGTGCTCCAATTGCTGCTCCGCGGCGTACCGGATCACGGCCCGTGCTTGAGCCTCGTCGTACGTGGGCTTGCGCTGTACGGCCTGTTCGAGCGCGGCCGCCAGGTCATTCGGTGTGGCGTGACGTTCTTCCGGACGCATGCTCATCGCCTGCACGAGTACCTGCTCGACGGCACCGGGGAGGCGGTCGAGCCGCTCCCGATGCGCCGGGAGCGCGTCGACGAAGCGCTGGTACTTCATCGCTTCGTCGGTCACCCACATGCCGGGCGCCTCACCGACCATCATCTCATAGAAAACGCTGGCGAGGCTGTACACATCGGTCCGCTCGTCGAGATCGGTGCGGCCGGCCGCCTGCTCCGGACTCATGTAGCCCACGGTACCGATGGGGAACCCCGTACGCGTGAGCTTGTCACCGCCCGCGGTACTGATGGCCTTGGCGATTCCGAAGTCCGCGACCACCGCGTGTCCCTCCGAGAGGAGGATGTTCTCCGGTTTGATGTCCCGGTGGACGAGACCCTTGCGGTGAGCGTAGCTCAGGGCATCGGCCACTTCCTTGGTGATCGCAAGTGCGGTCGCCAGCGTGATCGGCTGCTCTCCATCCAGCAGGCCGCGGACCGAAGGGCCTTCCACGAACGGCATGACGAAATGGAGCACCCCGTTCACGTCACCGGAGTCGAGCAGCGGCAAGATGTGGGGATGGTTGAGCTGCGCCGCGATCTCGATCTCCTTGAGGAACCGACTGACCGCAATCGACGCAGCCAGTTCCGGCCGCAGCACCTTGACCGCCACGGGGCGATTGTGCTTCACGTCCTGGGCCAGATAGACGGTGGCCATCCCGCCTCTCCCCACTTCGCGAACGGGATCGTAGCGGCCTCGCAGGGCTTCGCGCAGCATCTCTAACTGGTTGATCATGCCAGAGTAAGCTAGCTCAGGAACCGGCTGGTCTCCATGAACTGATAGACGGCTAGGGGTAGGCCTACTCGGCCTCGTCGGCCGTCGGCCCGTACAACGCGGGCACCGGCACATCGTTCAGCCGCAGGTAGACGCCCAGCTGCGCGCGATGATGAATCATGTGGTTCATCACCATGCTGCGTAGCACCGCGATCCGCGGCATCGTGAACAACGTCTTCCCGCCGGCGAGCAGCGACCACGGCGTGAGAAGGTGTTCATCGCTCGCGGCCGCAATCGCGGCGCGTGCACCGGCCACGTTCTTGTCGAACAGCTGCAACGCGGCTTGCGTCGAGGCGACGGGATCTTGCCGCGGCGGTGCGGCATCCACCGGCGCCATATCGAAGCTGTCCTGCTCGATCGCCATGATTGCCCCGCTCGGCAAGTTGGCAAGATGGGTCGCAAGCCCGACGAACGTCATGGACTTATCATGCGGCTTCCAGTCGAGCTTCTCATCGGGAACGCGCTCGAGCGTCTTGCGGGTGTTCGCCATCTCGTGGTCGAACTCCGGCAACAGCGCGTCACAGAGTGCCATGTCCCCCTCGCTCTCGTTCCTGTGCATTGCGCCTCGGCCCAGTGCGTCCGTCGCACGCGATTGTGGCAGGTTTCGTAGGCAGAATACTAGGACGCGTTGTGAGCCCTGTAAACGCGACGCCGACGTGGCGACAGATCAGCATCCGTCCGCTACACCTCCAGTCGTTTTTCGTACGGCACCAGCTCGCCGTGTTCCACGTACCGCTTGAGGATCCGCAGGTACATCGCCCAGCAGAAGCAGGAGGTGCGGTAGTGATCGTTCGCATCGGCCCAGCCCGAGTGGGAGAACCGGACCCGGGTCACGCCGTCCTTCTCCTGCAGATCGAACCCCACGCGCGTCCCCTGCCAGTCGGGATCGGCCTCGATGAACTCGTACTCGATCCGCTTCATCGGCACGTAGACCCGGAGCACAGCGCGCCAGTCGTATCCCTTTCCGAAATGCAGTTCGTAGGTGGCTCCCTGTACCGGTTCGCCGGTCGAGGACTTGGTCCACCAGACGTCCAGGCCCGCCGGGGTGCTGACCGCTTCGAAGACACGCGCCGCCGGCGCGACGATCGGGAAATCATGAACCACGTCGGGCATCGTCTGGCTCCTTACTTGGAAGTCCCACGATGGTGAGGACCGGCGGTGACGGCAAGGCCCCTTGGGTTTCGTGCCGAACCTGCCGACACTCTTACTGACTGCTCCATCGGGGCCCCTACGTGTTCATCGCCGAACTCAACCACCTGCTGCTCGTGGGTGACGATCTTCCAACCCTTCCCGATATCGTCTTCCGGCTGCACGCGGCTCTCGACGACGACGCCAAGAGCGACGCGCAGATCGCCGACATCATCGCGGAAGATCCTTCCCTCACCACCCGGCTGCTGCGCGTCTCGAACTCGGCCCTCTACGCGCTGGGCAGCGAGGTCACTACCGTGCTCGGTGCGATGCAGCGGATCGGCCTGCGGCAGGTACGCGGCCTCTGTCTCGTGCTCTCCGTCGTGAAGTCGTTCTCCGGTGGTCGCGGCGGGCTCTCGCATCGCGAGTTCTGGAATCACTGCGCCGCCGTCGGACGGATCGCGCACCTCCTGGCGCGGCGTGTTCCCGATCTCGGGCCGGTACCGGCGGACGATCTCTACGTGGCCGGGCTGCTCCACGACATCGGCCTGTTGATTCTGGACCAGTACTTCCACGAGAAGTTCAAGGAGATCCTCGAGGTGCGGGAACTGTCGGGCGACCCGCTCTCGACGTGCGAGGAACTCGTGATCGGGATGGGTCATGGTGAGATCGGTGGGCTGCTGCTCGGCCGTTGGTCCCTGCCGCAGACGATCATCGACTGCGTTGCCGCGCACGAGCGGCCGGAATCGGCGCCCGAACCGCACCAGCATGCGGCGCGCGTCGTCCATGCCGCCGAGCTGCTGGCCAGCGCCAACGGAGCAGCCGCGGAGATGGAGGATCACCAAGGCGCGGACCCGCTCGCCGTTGTGGATGGGCTTGGTATCGGGGCGGAACAGGCGCAACCACTCCTCGCCCAGTTTTCGCAGGTCCGGGAGGAGACCCAGGCTCTGCTGGCATCCTAGTACAGTTAGACCGCTAGCCGGAAGGACAGCGAAACGGCTAGGGGTGCGCCTCGAGGCGCCGCACGAAGGAATCGGCGAGTGACACGGGCGGACCGCAGCCCGTTCACCTGCTGCTAGTGGTGGGGGCCGACGGTGGTGCCGCGGCCCCTTGAACTGGGACCGCTACGATAGCCTCGCCGTCATCCCCGTTGCCGAGCCCCATGACCAAGGTCATCGCCGCCGTCGTGAGGTCGACGGTCCAGAGGGACTCGGGCGTGTCGGCGCCGTCGCCGGTGACCGCGTACAGCGTCCCGTCGGACGTGAAGGTGATGTCGGCCACTCCGCGCTCGGGGAGCAAGGCAACGGCGGTCGCGGTGAGCGTGGCGACGTCGACCGTCATCAGGTAGCGGTCTCTCAAACGGTCACCGGCCAGGTGTCCGAGGACGTGCAGCACGCCGGTGGCCGGGTGGAACGCGAATCCGTTGTAGCCGTCCAGGGAATCGCCCGCCGTCGTGAAGACCTGCCCGATCATCGATACGGCAGCGGTCACGGGGTTTACCTCGTAGATCCGGCCGTCCGAGAATTCGGGGGTCACGCCGCCCAGCAAACGACCGGTGCCCGGCTCGAACGCCAGTCCCTTCAGGTACCATGGGTCCTGCCCCGAGCAGCGGCTCGTCGTGTCGCCAGAGGTGTTGCCCACGAGAGTCTCCACTCCAGTCGCGGGATCGACGTTGAACAGATCGCAGTCACGGTCGGTCGCGAAGACGCGATTGGTCACCGGGTCATAGGCGAGCCCCACGATCTCCTCGTCCCCCCGACTCACCGCCAGCGGTGGGAACACGACCATCGCTACGGGGTCCACGATCTCAAACCATCGGCCGGAGTCGAGTGAATCCGGATCGGAGAAGGTCGAGATACCGCTGGCGTGGAACAGCAACCGCAGATCGGTCGACACGACGCTCACCGCTAGGGTGTCCGCCGGTCCGGTCAGCAGCGTTGCCACGATCCGTGCCGGGCCGGCTTGGGTTCCGGCCACCACAGTTCCCACAGCCGGATCGGGAACGGTCGCCAGGGCGGGATCCAGGCTGCTCCACGCGATGGGCGTTCCCGCGATCGCCTGTCCCTGAGCGTCGAGCGCCTCCGCGGTGAGCGTAACGCTGGCGCCGAACAGCACTATCGCGCCCGGGTTGGTGATCCGCACGCTCGCCGCGTTGGCGCCGACACCGACGTACGTCACCCCCACGTCGGTCGGAACGACTGGCACGTTCGGATCCGTTTCGGCCGTCACTTGCACAGGACCACCGATGAAGGCGGTGTCTCCCGCGGCGGTAATGAACGCCAGCCTGAGCAGGAATGTCCGATCGGCTGTCAAGAGCAGAATGGGCCACTCGAGCACGAGGGAATCGGCCTCGGGGGGGATTTGGACCAGGGTGTCGGCGAAGACCGAGTCGGCGCCTAGTCGCCGCAGCGTGGCGTGGACCTTGTCGAGGTCCACGATGCCAGCGCTGGCGCTCTGGAAAACCGGGACGAATGCCAGGCGTGCCGAGCCGGTATCGGGCGGTCCGGACGAATCAGCGAGACAGCCCAGCAGTGTCATGGACGAGACAACCACAGTAATCCGGAGATGGCGGTGCATGATTCGACCTGCTTTCTTGGGACGCCGGTACTCGTGCAACTCGCAGAATGTGTGCTGCCAGACAGTGGTTCACAAGGCGGAGACCGCGGAGTTCCTTGTGCGCTCAGGCCGAAATGAGACTGACGCCGCCGACACCGTTGCGGCTTCGCTGCGGTAAGGCAGACGGCGCGGGCGGCTCTGGACGCCTATGTGCTTGAGGGTGTACTGTTTAGGCGATTCTTGGTACGACTCTTGCGACAGTTAGGTATGGCGCCGAACGTGTCTGGGCGGTCGTCCGTGACGACAAGTGACTCGAGGTTGATATCCGAGAGGGGCGCGCCCGCTGTGCCCCACTGGCTTGGGGAGTGCGTAACCTAGCTCGATCGATACGTCTGCAGCCGCGTCGTCTGGTTATCGCCGTCGTGTTCGTTGCGACGGCGATACTGGTCCAGACGTGCAAGCTGGATGAGCTCGTCACGTCGCCGGACAGTGGCACGCTCGTGCTTTCGCCCGTCCAACTGCTGGATTCGGCGGCCGTGGGAAGTCGATCGGTCCTCGTCAGGACCCTGGAGATCACCCACACCGGCCCGAGCGCCCTCTCATGGACTGCCAGGCGGGCGCAAGGCAGTGCGTGGCTGGTCCTGAGCGCGACCAATGGCACGGCGCCATCGACGGAATCGGTCTTCCTCAATCCGGTCGGTCTTCCGGTCGGCGTCTATCACGACACGATCATCGTGTCGATAGCCAGCTTGCCCTCGGATCCTACGCGGATTCCCGTGCGGTTCACGATTCGCCCGTGTGTTGTCGGATCCATCGCACTCGGAGCCGGGATCACGGACTCGCTCGTGGAGAGCGATTGCGAGGCGCCTCACCGGACGGGTCGGTCGGCGAAGTTGTTCGGTCTCTCTGCTACATCCGGCGATTCGGTGACGATCGTCATGCGATCGACCGCCTTCGATGCCTACCTGATCGTCGATAGTCCCGGCAGCGGGTCCGCGCAACCGCTTGCCGAGGCGGGCGATTGCCTAGGTGCCACGGGTGATCCGTGCCTGATATACCTGCTCCTTCCGCGCTCCGGAACCTACGTGGTAGAGGCCACGGCGGCCGACGCGCAGGGCGGCGGGGCGTTCACGCTCGAGATCACGGTGCCGCGTCCCCCGGCATCGCCCGCGGCTCTACAACAGCTCGTGCGCGACAGCACCACGACGGTCGGGCCCGGCGCAAGCGTTGCCGACACGGTAGTGGTGTTCCGGGCGAGGGTGACCGATCCCGATACCGTCGACTTAGTGCGACTCGAGGTCGAGGTCCAGCCCGTGGGCACAGCGTTCACCGACGTTGCGACGTCCACGGGCGATGCCGTGAGGCCGGACAGTAACGCGCTTGCGATGGTTGGCGGCCTGCTCGACGACACGGAGTACCACTGGCAGGTACGGGCGGTCGATCAAACTGGAAGGGCGAGCGCGTGGCTTTCGTTTGGGGGGAATCCCGAAACGGTGGCTGATTTCCGTGTTGCCGTGCCCGAGCGACCCGGCGCACCGGGCTTCCTGACTCAGCTCGAGAGTGATCGGCTGACATCGATCAGCGTCGGTGATATGACCGATGAACGCACGGTGGTATTCGGCGCGACGGTTTCGGACGTCGACCCTGGTGATCTCCTGAGGCTCGAGGTCGAAGTCCGGCCCGTTGGAACCGCGTTCGATGGGACGCCCAGCGGATCGAGCGTGCAGGTCTCGGACGGTGACACGGCGTTCGTGACGATCTCAGGGCTGCTCGATGAGACCGACTACCACTGGCGCGCGCGCGCGGCGGATCAATCGGGACAGATGAGCGACTGGGTTGCCTTCGGCGGCAACCTGGAGACGGAGGCCGACTTCCGGGTCCATGTCCCGCAGGCGCCTGGTGTCCCCGACCCCCTCGCCCAGTGGCGCAGTGACGGGACGACGGCTATCGCCGTGGGCGAGACGACGCCCGAGGCCACCGTCGTCCTCACTGCCGGTGTGGCCGATCCGGATCCGGGCGATCTATTGCGCTTGCAGGTCGAGGTGCTGCCGGTGGGGAGCGGGTTTACCAACGTCCCGACCGGTTCCAGCAGCCAGGTCACGACTGGCAGCACGGCGTCGATTACCCTCAGCGGCCTGGGCGACGACACCGATTATCACTGGCGCGCTCGCACCATAGACCAGGATGGAAACGCGAGCCCGTGGGTATCGTTTGGCGGCAATGCGGACGGCGCGGTCGACTTCCGGGTCGCAGTGCCGGCCAGCCAGCTCCGGTTCACGACACAGCCGAGCGACGCCAGGGCAGGCGAAGTGATTGCACCCCCCATCGTGGTCGAGGCCCAGGAGCCTTCGGGCCAGACCGACGCGAGCTTCACAGGGAGCATCGCGATCACGATCACGTCCGGCACGGGTGCGTCCGGAGCCGTCCTCTCCGGGACGGCCAGCGTCGCGGCTGTGAACGGCGTCGCCACCTTTTCAGATCTGAGCATCGACCTGGTGGGGAGCGGCTACACGTTGACCGCGAGCTCCGGGGGGCTCCCGGCGGCAACGAGTGGTCCGTTCGACATCACGGCAGCCGTGGCCGGCCAGCTCGCCCTCATCACCCAGCCGTCCGCCGCTGCGCAAAGCGGCGTGCCGCTCGCCCGGCAACCAGCTCTCCAGATTGAGGACGCCAATGGCAACCCGGTGAGCCAGCAAGGGGTGATCGTCACCGCCTCGGTGGCAAGCGGTCCATCCGGCGCGACGTTGGGCTTGGCGAGCGCAACCACGGACGCGAACGGCGTCGCCACCTTCAGCGGCCTCACGATTGCGGGCCCGGTTGGCGACTACACGTTACGGTTTTCCGCTCCCGGCATGGCATTGGTCATCTCGGACACCATCACGCTGAGTCCCGGTTCGGCATCGGTGGCGACGTCGACGATCACGGCGAGTCCGACGTCGATCACGGCCGACGGGAGCTCGACGTCGGGGATCACGGTGCAGCTCAAGGATGTGAACGGGAACAACCTGGTCGTGGGTGGGGATGCGGTGACGCTGGCAACGACGGTGGGGACGCTGTCCGGCAGCGTTACGGACAACAGCGACGGCAGCTACACGGCGA
>JADFNB010000032.1 GCA_022563595.1 Gemmatimonadota bacterium | reverse complement strand
TATCGCTTTGGCATGCCACAAGTCGGCATCGGTTTTCTCCCCGACATCGGCGGCACCTATTTTCTGCCGCGTCTGCTCGGGTGGACAGGAGTCTATCTCGCACTGACCGGAAGCATCATCGGCCCCGCTGAGGCTTATCGCCAGCGCCTCGTGAGCCACTGCGTTCCATCAGCGCATTTCGGCGTGATCAAAGATGCGCTGCGTGACAATCATCCAATTGACCGCGTAGGCCGACGCCGCCGCCAGGCTTGCGCAACGGTGCGCGCGAGGATACCCTAGCGATGGCAAAAACGGTTTGTGCCATTGGCTCCGATTCACTCGCCTCTAAGGATCGTCCCCCCGGACCGTGGGGATTATCTATGAGCGGTGAACGATAGGGTTCCAGGGGAAACGCTGGTGCCTCCCGGCGGAAAGGAGCGGCAATGGCGGGCTCGCACCCTCGTTGCGGGCTCCGACCTTTCTCAGCCCCTCTCCGCCCTGTGCATTTGACGACATCTGCCGCCCCGCCTTGGCGCCGGGCCGCTTTACACTTTCCCAATTCAAGCCCGATTCGCTCCGCGCCATGCCTCTTGACACCTATTCCCGCCCGATCAGAGATTTGCGCATATCCGTCACGGACAAGTGCAATTTCCGCTGTCCTTATTGCATGCCCATCGAAATCTATGGGGAAGACTACGAATATTCTCCCAAGGCCGATGTGCTGACATTCGAGGAAATTGTGCGCCTGACGCGGTTATTCGTGCGGGCGGGCACCGAAAAGATTCGGCTCACCGGTGGGGAGCCGCTGCTGCGCCACGAGCTGCCTGTCCTGGTGCGCCACCTGGCGGCACTCCCGCAGGTCCGCGATCTCGCGATGACTACCAACGCCTTGCTGCTCGCCCGGTTCGCCGGGGCACTGCGTGAGGCGGGACTCGACCGTGTGACGGTGAGCCTGGATAGTCTGCGGCCGGAACGTTATCGGGCGATGACGCGCAGCGACCGGCTGGAAGAGGCGCTGCAAGGCCTCACGGCGGCTCGGGAAGCCGGCTTTGATCCCATCAAGATCAACACCGTCGTGGTGCGCGACGTGAACGACGACGAAATCGTCGATCTGATCGAGTTCGGGAAGATCCAGGACGTCGAGGTGCGGTTCATCGAGTACATGGACGTGGGAGGCGCCACCCGCTGGTCGCCCGACCAGGTGGTCTCGCGTGCCGCGATCCTGGAACGGCTCGAACGGGCGTACGGCCCGATCGGCGAGGTTCCCGACCAGGACGCGACGGCACCGGCCGACCGGTTCGTGCTTCCCGACGGCACGACGTTCGGGATCATTGCCTCGACCACACAGCCGTTCTGCGGGACCTGCGATCGGAGCCGGCTGACCGCCGACGGGATGTGGTATCTGTGTCTCTACGCCGCCGACGGCATCAACCTCAAGGAACTCGTTCGCGGGGGAGCATCGGACCAGGAGATCGCGGCGGTGATCGCGACTGCCTGGCGGGCCCGTACGGATCGCGGCGCCGAGCTTCGCGCGGAATTGTCCGACCGCGGAGTGCTCTATCAGATCCAGAGCCTGCGGTCGGATCCCCGGAAAGAGATGCATACCAGGGGGGGATAACATGACTGCGCGGCAAGGAGGGCACAGCGGGCTGTCGGCCCGCGGACTGGTGACGGGGTTGCTCTGTGCGGCGGCACTGGGATGCAGCCACCGTCCTCCTCCCGACTTCGCTCCGGACCCCGGCCTGGTCGCGCTGATCGAGGCGATTCGAGTGTTCGTCCCGGAAGCGGTCTGTCCCGGGCAGACGATCCGCGCCTCCTACAGCGCAGTGCTCGACGACGGGACCGAGGTGCCGTTCGTCAACCGGTACGACAAAGACCATCCGCCGGCCCTGCACGTCGTGTTCCTGAGCCGCTACAGTCCCAACGCGCTTGCGCTGGAGAACGGTAACTGGGATGCCGCTTCCGATCCGCTCCTGAGCGCGGTCGAGGGGTTCAGGCTGCGGGTCGCGTTGCGGGCCAAGCCGAGCGTGGTGACTGAAGAAACCCTCACACCCGATTATAGCTGTACAAATCACGTGTACGGTTTCATTGGGGACCGCGGCCGGCGCGGTGAGGCGGGTGGACCGGGACCGGACGTGACGGTCCGTATGGCGGTAGTCGCGTCGCCGTTCTACGAACGGCTGATAGTGGCCGGGGTGCAGGTGGAGGAGGCGCCGCCGTTCTACGTGTTCGCAGACGCGAACGCGGTGCCGCCGGCCGACTGGTTGGTGATCGCGTCGCGCGGCGGCCCGGGAGGGCGGGGGGTGAACGGGCGCGACGGGGGCAAAGGGGCCGACGGGCAGCCGGGTTGTCGGGGCAGCCCGGGCGGGTCCGGGGGCGCCGGTGGGAACGGCGGTGTGGGCGGACCGGGTGGGCGGGGTGGTCGGGTGACGGTCATCGTTCCCGAGGAGGAGCCGTTCCTGGCCGGGTTGGTGGAGGGCAGGAGCGTGGGTGGGGAGGGTGGCCGTGGCGGGCGGGGTGGCGACGGAGGCTCCGGAGGGAAGGGCGGCGCGGCACAGGATGAAGGCCGCCGCTGCTCGGCGGGGGCCGACGGCGCCTCCGGGCCGGAGGGTCAGCACGGGCAGAATGGCCGGGACGGACTTCCGGGCCCGCGGCCGCGTGTCATCACCGTGCCGGCGGCTGACGTGTTCGGCTACATGGTGCCGCCCGCGTTGGCGGCCCTGCTGGATTATCACAGAGAGGAGAACCGGTGATCGTCGCAGTCCCCAAGGAAAGTTCGGCCGGCGAGAGGCGCGTCGCCCTGACGCCTGACGCCGCGAAACGGCTGGCCGCGAAGGGTATCACCGTTCGTATCGAGCGCGGCGCGGGTGAGGCCGCCTCTCACGCGGACGAACAGTATCGTGAGGCGGGATGCGAGGTGGTGGAGGATCGGGCTCAGCTCTTAGCGGCGGACATCGTGCTGACGGTGGGCGCGCCCGCGGAGGACGATCCACTCAAAGAAGGATCGGTGTTGGTTGGCCTGTTCCAGCCGCTCACCGACCATGCCACCGTTCGATCCCTCGCCCGCCGCAACGTCACCTCCTTCAGTCTCGATCTCCTGCCGCGCATCACGCGCGCTCAATCAATGGACGTCCTGTCATCGATGAGCACGGTTGCGGGCTACAAGGCTGTTCTGCTTGCGGCGACGTCGCTGGGCAAGTTCTTCCCGATGCTCGTCACCGCCGCGGGCACGATTGCGCCGGCGAAGACGCTGGTCCTGGGTGCCGGTGTGGCCGGTCTCCAGGCCATCGCTACCGCGCGGCGCCTAGGCGCCGTAGTCGAGGCGTTCGACGTACGTCCCGCGGTGAAGGAACAGGTGGAGAGTCTGGGCGCCAAGTTCCTCGAGACCGCATCCGAGGATCTTTCCGCCGAGGGCGAGGGAGGGTACGCGAAGGCGATGTCGGAAGAGCAGCACAAGCGCGAGCTGGAGTTGCTCCATAAGCACGTCCGGGACGCCGACATAGTGATCACGACGGCGCTCATCCCTGGCAAGCCGGCTCCGGTGCTGATTACCGCAGAGATGGTGCGTGATATGAGACCGGGTTCGGTGATAGTCGACCTCGCGGCCGAGATGGGTGGCAACTGTGCGCTTACGGAGAAGGACCGGGAAGTGGTGAAGCATGGAGTCGTCATCATCGGGAAGACGAACCTCGCCGCCACGATGCCGGTACACGCGAGTCAGATGTACGCGCGCAACGTGTCGACGTTCCTCGCGCTGCTGATCGATGACGGCACCGTGAAGCTCGACTTCGAGGACGAGATCATCCAGGGCAGTTGCATCACGCACGAAGGCAAGATCGTACACGACCGCGTGCGGCAGGCGGTCAAGGCAGGCTCGGCATGACTGAGGTACTGGTTACCCTATTCGTCATCTTCGTGCTGGCGATGTTCGTGGGCTTCGAGGTGATCACCAAGGTCCCGCCCACGCTCCACACACCGCTCATGTCCGGGTCGAATGCGATCTCCGGGATCACGATCATCGGCGCGCTCATCGTGGCCGGCCGCGGGGAGACGACCATCGGGGCGGTTCTCGGGTTGATCGCGGTGATCTTCGCGATGATCAACTGCGTCGGCGGCTTCATGGTAACCGATAGGATGCTGCGGATGTTCAAGAAACATCCAGGAAAGCGTAAGTAATGGCCGCGCTGATCAAGCTCTTCTATCTGCTCGCCGCGGTCCTGTTCATACTGGGACTCAAGCGGCTGAGTTCGCCGGCCACGGCGCGCTCGGGCAACGCGATCGCCTCGATCGGCATGCTCATCGCCATAGTGGCGACACTGATCTTCCAGGACATCCTGAGCTGGCCGATGATCATCGCGGGCGTGATCGTCGGGTCGTTGATCGGCGCCATCTTCGCGCGCACGGTCACGATGACCGCGATGCCCCAGATGGTCGCGCTGCTGAACGGCTTCGGCGGTGGAGCCTCGGCGGTCGTCGCCGGCGCGGAATTCGTCCGCTTCCTGAACACCGGCAGCGACCTGCCGCTCAGCGTCAACATAACTATCCAACTGAGCGTGCTGATCGGTGCGGTCACCTTCTCGGGCAGTCTCATCGCGTTTGGAAAGCTGCAGGAACTCGTGAGCGGACGAGCGATCACCTATCCGCTGCAGAAGACCCTCAACACCATTCTGCTCATCGGCATGATCGCGCTCGTGGTGTGGCTCGTCATTCAGCCCGAGAACCCGACCTGGTTCGGTGTTCTGGTCGGCCTGGCATTGTTGCTGGGCGTCCTATCCGTGGTCCCGATCGGTGGAGCGGATATGCCTGTGGTGATCTCGTTGTTGAACTCGTACTCCGGGATAGCCGCGGCGATGACCGGATTCGTGATCAACAATGAGGGGTTGATCATCAGTGGTGCGCTCGTTGGCGCGTCGGGGCTCATCCTCACCAACATCATGTGCAAGGGGATGAACCGGTCTCTGGCCAACGTGCTGTTCGGCGCGTTCGGGTCGGTGGTGCAGGACACGGCGGCGTTGCCGGGCGCCCCGGTCGGTGACCGGCCGGTCCGTCAGGTGACGCACGAAGACGCGGCGACGATGCTGGCCTACGCGCGCCATGTCGTGGTGGCGCCCGGATACGGCATGGCCGTAGCGCAGGCACAGCACGAGGTCCGCACATTGACCGAGCTGCTCGAGAAACGCGGTGTGGACGTGAAGTACGCGATCCACCCGGTGGCGGGCCGGATGCCGGGTCACATGAACGTGCTGCTCGCCGAGGCCAACGTGCCGTACGACGAGCTGTACGATATGGATCAGATCAATCCGGAATTCGAGCGCACCGACGTGGTGCTCGTGATCGGCGCGAACGATGTGGTAAACCCTGCCGCGCGCCACGACACGGCGAGCCCCATCTACGGGATGCCGATTCTCGACGTCGACAAGGCCCAGAACGTGATCGTGCTCAAACGCTCAATGCGGCCCGGGTTCGCGGGCATCAGCAACGAGTTGTTCTACGATGAGCGGACGCACATGCTCTTCGGGGACGCGAAGGACTCCGTGAAGAAGCTGGTGGCGGCGGTGAAGGAGGCGGCCTAGCCCGGCTACCCCTCCTCCATCTCCTCTTCGGGCGGCGCCACGGTGAGGCGGAACGCACCGGTGTCGCCCGCCGATAGCGCGCTCACGATGACGAGATACGTTCCGTCCTCGGGGAACGTGACAGTGATGCGGGAGTTGAGGTCGCCTGCGCCGTCGTCGTCCTCTCGAGGCTGGTCAATGCCCGGTCCGAGCAGATACAGGTATGCGTCGAAGGCGTCCGACTCCAGCGTGATGCTGACGGTCTGACCGGCGCTGCCTTCCAGCGCCCATGCCTGGACGTAGCGGCCCTGCTCGATCGTCCGCTCGGTCCCGTTCAGCTGTCCCGTGACGGTGTCACCGACCGCGATGCTCCGGCTGTCCGTCGGCAACGAGCGCAGTAACTCCGGGTTCATGCCGCCGCAGGGATACATCTCGACGGGCTCGGGTGTGTTGGTGACGCGCAGCGTGTAGACGCCGGTCTGGCGCGATCCTGCCGAGCTGGCCACGACTCGGAAGGTTCCGTCTTCGAGGAAGGTGAAGGTGAGGCGCGCGTTGCACCCGCCGGCACCGTCGTCATCGGCGAGCGTTTCGGCGAATCCCGGTCCGAGGACGAAGAGATAGGCGTCGAATGCATCGGTGATTAGGTCGACTGTGACCGTCTCGGCGGTCCGCCCGTCCAATGTCCAGGCCTCCAGAAAGGCGTCGCTGGGCGAGACGTAGTCGGCGCTCGAGAGCGCGCTGCGGACCTCGCCACCGACCTCCAGTCTGCCCTCGACATCCAGCAGCATGAGGATCGAGCCTCCGCCCTCCGATGTGGCGGTCTGTGCCCCGGCCGCGCCCGCGGTGGCGGCGAGCAGGCCCATTGCCGGCAGCAACGCCGTCAACCGCAGCTTCCAAAGAGTCGACACGCTCATACCTCCAGATCGTCGGTCGTTGGGTGCACCCTCACGCCCGCAATGTATGTGTGGGATTCGCGATGGGCAAAGTACTCTCCCGCTTGCGCTGCTGCCATCCGTGGTGAAGATTCGCGCGTCACGCCGACAGGCGCGAGGAGATATCGCATGACCGGAGCCAAGTTACCAGCCACCGCCTACGAGCTGAAGGAAGGCGAGACGTTCGTACCCCTCACGTACGGACAGACCCTTCCCGAGTTCACGATCAAGGCGGCGCTGGCGGGAGTCATTCTCGGCATAATCTTCGGCGCCGCGAACACCTACCTGGGGCTGAAGGTCGGTCTCACCATCAGCACGTCCATTCCAGTGGCCGTACTCACGGTCGTCGCCTTCCGCTTATTCGCGGCGTTCGGTCTCCGGCATTCCATTCTCGAGAGCAACATGTCGCAGACGATCGGATCGGCCAGTTCGTCGGTGGCTTCCGGCGTGTTGTTCACGATTCCGGCGCTGTTCATCTGGGGCATGAAGCCGGCTTGGGCACAGATCACGCTGCTCACAATGGCCGGTGGGCTGATCGGCGTCCTGGCGATGATCCCGTTGCGCCGCTACCTGATCAAGCGCGAGCACGGCAAGCTTCCCTACCCGGAAGGCATGGCGTGCGCCGAGGTGCTGGTCGCCGCGGAAGGCGGCGGCGAGCAGGCGCGCGGCGTGTTCTGGGGTCTAGGGCTCGGGATGCTGTTTCAGCTCATCACGAGCGGGCTCAAGCTCGTGCAGGGGACATTCCAGCTTGGCCTGGCGTACAAAGCCAATCTCGCCGTCAGTGTATCGCCGCCGCCCGGCCGCCTGATCGGCGGGCACGCCGCGTGACCCTCACTGAGTTTCTGCTCGCCGCCGGCGTGGTGACGATCGGCGCCACGCTACAGGGCTCGATCGGGTTCGGGCTCGGTATGCTCTCGGTGCCGCTCCTCGTGCTGATCGATCCACGGCTCGTTCCGGGTCCGCTGCTCTGTGCTTCGGTCGGATTGACCCTGCTGCTGACGCGCCGGGAGTGGCGGGGCATCCAGTTCGGCGACCTCAAGTGGGCACTGGCGGGACGGGTCCCCGGTATTGCCGCGGCAGGCGTAGTGCTGACAGTGGTACCCGCGGACAAGATCGCCATCACGTTCGGGATCCTCGTGCTCCTGGCCGTCGCATTGAGCGCATCGGGACTGCACGTCGGTCCCAGCCCGAAAACCTTGCTCGGCGCCGGAGCCCTATCGGGGTTCATGGGGACAGCCGTTGCCATCGGCGGTCCACCGATGGCGCTCCTCTACCAGCGCCAATCGGGTGCGCGCCTCCGTGGGACGCTCTCGGCGTTTTTCGTCGTGGGAGTCGCGATGTCGGTAGTGGGGCTGCACCTGGTCGGCCGGTTCGGGTGGACGGAGCTACGGTTGGCCGCAGTGCTCTTTCCCGGCGTGTTGCTGGGTTTCTTCATCTCGCGGCGCACCGCGGACGTGCTCGATAGCGGCCTCCTCCGATCGGCCGTGCTATTGATCTCCGCGGTCGCAGGAATCGCGGTCATCGCAGTCCACGTCTTTTAACGAGGCGCGTGCCGTCACGTGGAATCCGTGATGCCATGCGCCACGTGATCGGCGATGGCCATGATGGTGATCATGGGGTTCACGCCGCTGGAGGCGGGGAACGCGCTGCCGTCGGCCACGTAGAGCCCGCGGATCTCGTGCGTCTCGCCGTTCTCGCCGATCACCGACCGGGCCGGGTCGTGTCCCATCGCGGCCGTCCCCATCTGGTGGAACGTGATGTACGACATGCGGAAGCGCCTGTACCCGGTGCGATCCGCGGTGTTCGTGAAGCGGTCGAGCCAGTCGGGGCCCGTGGTCTTGGCGCGCGTCGGCGGCGTCTGCAGCGTGAAGACATCCTCGGCACCAGCCGCCGCCAACACCTGCGCCGCCGCGCGCAGTCCCTCCCGCATGTGCTTAGCGTCGTACGGAGAGACCTCGTAGTGGACCCGCGGCCGGCCCGATCTGCTCACATCGACACGCCCGGTACCACGGTCACGTAGCAGGATGCCAATGACGTTGGTGTGCGCCAGGCGGGCGATGTCTTCCCGCCACGCCCGGGCGCCCTCCCATCCGAATGCGCTCGCCGGAAGAGCGAAGTGGATGGGTCCGGTCTCGAGGCGGAAGCCGTAGGTGCCGTCCAGGTACGCGAACTGTTCCGAGTAGCGTGTCTGGAGGGCGCCACCCCACGGATCCACGCGATCGGGGAAGCAACCGGCCACCGCCGAAACGGGATGCAGATGGAGGCGGTGGCCGATGTTGCGGTTCCCGAGGCCGGAACGGAGCAGCAACGCTGGAGTGTAGATCGCACCGCAGCTCACCACGACCGCGCCCGCCCGTACCGTGATCCGATGTGCCCGACCGTTCCCGTCGCGTACGATCCCGGCCACGCCGGTGGCGCGGTCGCCGTCAGAAAGCACGCGCTCGACCTCGCAGTGCGCTACCAGACGGGCGCCGTGTTCGGCGGCGCTCGCGAGATAGGTCCGTGCCGTGGAGTTCTTCGCGCCGTGCCTGCATCCGTAACCACAGTAGCCGCACTCGAGTCCCTCACGGCAATCCGTCACGTTTCGCGGGATCGGTCCTACGTGCCAGCCGAGTGCTTTCAGCCCACGCTCTAACAGCTGATCGCGCATGGCAGGCGTGCTCCATTGCGTGCCTACGTTCAGCCGTTGCTGGACGCGGTCCAACGATCTCGTGAAGCCGTCGCTCGTGAAGAGCCCGAGACCGGACCGCTCGTCCCACTCTTCCTTTATGCGATGGGGAAGCGCGAAGCTGGTGGTCCAGTTGATGACCGTACCGCCGCCGAGGCAACTGCCCGCCAAGATCGGGAGCGACCCGCTCTGCGTCATGATCGTGCCGCGGTCGAGGAACAATGACTCGAGCATCTCGCCCTCGATCTGTGTCATGTCACGGGAGCCGGGATTGGGGCCTTTCTCGAGCACGACGACGTCGCGACCCGCTTCCGATATGATCCCGGCCACGGCGCCGCCGCCGGCGCCCGAACCGACCACGACGACGTCACACTCGAGCGTCGTGTCGCGGTCGATCGTTATGGTAGGCAATGCCGTGATCTCATCGGTCGGTTGTGGCAGGGGACCGGGATAGCCTACCGCACGCCACGCCGGGTGTGAGCCGTCTTCCAGGGGCCAACACGCGTACGCGATGTGGATGAGGCGCTTCAACGCTTGGAACCCGGCCCGTTTGATCGGCAGTCGCGAGTGTGCCCAGTTCTTGAGTACCTCCTCGCGCCGTTCGGGTGAGAGCCTGATGAAACCCTTGAACCCGCTGCCGAGCGCGAAGCTGGCCACAGCGGAATCGAGCGCCGAGAGGAGCGAACGTAACCGTACACGGTCGTGCATGTCCGGGAGACCGGCGATCATCTGCTCGACCCGTTCCAGGGTGCGGGCCGCGCGGGCGCCGGTCGCGAACAGACCGTCGGGGTCGTCATCTCGCTCGAGCGCGGGCAGCAAGGTCTCACACACCGCAGCGAGCACAGCCCTCTGGCGTGCGGAAAGATCGGCTGGCACGGAAGTCGTCCTATGAAGGATGTTGGCGAACCCGGAAGCTGAGGATCTTCGGGTTACGGATCTCGCCGTCCTGAATGTCGATGGCTCGCCTCAGCGTTTCGTCCTGCGCCCATGAGTCCGGTCCACCGAGCACTCGCTCCAGGTAGGCGATCACGACCTGCGAGATCTCCCACGTAGCGCTGCGCCACAGGTAGGTGGGTGTGTGGTCGACCGCGTAGTACGTCGCACCCGCTACGGGGAAGGTGGGGTTGTCGAACGATGTCGGGCGGGCGAACGGGAAACCCATGCCGAGGTCGCAGCTCACGTCGATGATCAGCGCGCCATCCCGGAACCTGTCCTCCTCGCCCTCTCGCAAGAACATGAGCGGCCGGTCGGTGTCCTGAAGAATCCCGTTCACGATGACGTCGGCTGCGGCAAGCACGTCCGCCAGCGTCCGGCTGGTGCCATCGGGGTCGATCACCGTTGCACGACCGCCATCACCGCACATCATCTGTCCGTAGCGGCACTCGTGGACCCGGTCACGCACGACCAGTGGCGGACGTTGCGTGTAGACGGTGATGTCGATGATGCCGCGTCCTAACAGCGCGCGAACCGCTCCGCGGCTCACCGAGCCGAGGCTCAGTACCACCGCGTTCCGGGTCGAACCGAAGTGTCCGTCGATTCCATAGATGTCGAACGCGTGAAGCACACCGCAGTAGCCGGCCATCTCGTTGTTCCGATAGAACAGATGCATGTCGCGGACGTTGCCGGCCGCCCAACGGTGCATCCCCTCGAACGCGATGAGCGTTTGCCGGCGTTCGACTGCGATCTCCGTGATCTCCTGTTGCTGCACGCAGTGCGGCCATCCCCACAGAAGCGCGCCTTGATGAAGCTCGCGCAGGTCCTCGGGTGTCGGCTTGGGGAGGACGATGCCGTCACAGTCACTCAGCAGCTCGCGGCGGGACGCCAACCCGCCGAACCGTCGGGCGATGATGTCGTCGGACACCCCGAACGGCTCACCGTAACCACGCTCGAATATCAGCCGCCGGGCGACGTCGTCCGGGATGTGGTCGAACTGTCTCGGGTCGATGGGGAGCCGTTCCTCGTGCTGCTTCCGCGAGCGGCGTATGATGCCAAACGTGCCGAGCGCCGTCACGCGCCGTCCGCGGAGTCGAGTACCGTCACCTTCTCGGTGAACCGCAGTCCCTCGCGCGCGATCTCACGGAGGATCGGTTCGTACAGCGACGGGTGGGTCGGGATCTGGGCGCCGGTGAGAGTGATCCTACCGTCGAGCAGCAGGTTCGCCGCCAAAGCGGTGGGTAGGCCCACGGTCTTGGCCATGGCGGTGAGACCTTTCCCGTCACCTTCTGCCAGCAACGTTGACGTGATGCGTTCGCCGGGCATGTCGCTGTCCGGGTATTCGACGTCCAGCTCGTGGAGGACGATCACCAGGTCGCGCGTCCCGGGCAGGAGCGGGACCTTCTGCTGGAGGAGGTGAACCATCATCGCTGCCGGCGTTTCACCATTGCACCCGATCTTCTCGTCCGAAAACAGGCCGAGCCACTCCAGGTTCTCCATGATGTGGCCGGTAGGGCTGATCTGGAGAAAGCGCGCGACCCGTACCTCGATCCGGTCCCGGTTTTGCGTCATGGGGAGAAACATCTCGACCACCTCGCGATAGGAACGCTCGCGCAGGTCCGGGATCCGCAGGTCTTCGTTGGGGAGACCCAGCTGAACTATCTGTGCCCACGTCTCGCTCCAGCCGGGATAACGGAGCGTGCCGCGGATCACCGTCTGGGCATGGTCGAGACCGAATGCGCGACGATAGGCGAGGGAATCCCGGTTGGGGTATGCCTCCAGGAGCCCCACGCCATCCACCTCGACGGGCCAGGTGCGGTGGAAGACGTGATGAAACGGTACGAGCTTGATCTTGCCGTCTTCCATGTATTGGGCGCCGTGTTCGCTCGCCATCACCACATTGCGCGGGTTCCAGGTGATCGCGTAGCGCAATGGGTTGTGCTCCTGGCCCGGGGCCGGAATGCCGCTTCCATAGGAGCAGAACCGCGTGATGCGGCCTCCTTTGGCGCGCACCCGCTCGATCACCGACATCGCGCTCATGTGGTCGATGCCCGGATCCAGCCCCAGCTCGCACAGGAGCAGCACCCCTCGGCGCTGTGCGTCCCGGTCGAGATCGCGCACCGCCTGATCCCGGTACGACACCGAGAGCATGTGACGGCCGTGGTTGACGCAGTCCCAGGCCACGAGGTCCTGGAAACGCGGTGCCAGCATGTTGATGACGATATCCGCCTGCTGGATCTGTGCGGAACGGACCTCCGTGTCGTTCACGTCGAGGCGGATACCGGCACCGCGGGCGTGCCCGGCCACCCGCTGCTGCGCGAGATCCGGATCGATGTCACCGACGGTGACGAACCAGTCGTGCTGCTCCGCGAACTGAAGCAGACGATGTATCAGGAACGGAGTGCTCTGGCCGGCGCCGAGAACGAGGATCTGTCGCATGGCGGATAGCTAGTCGTTCGCGAGGCCTGGATCAAGGCCGCCTCCGGTCGCTAATCGTCTCGCACGACCTCTCCACCCTTCATAACAAATCGCACCCTTCGCAACGAGCCGATATCCGTTGTAGGATCGCCCTCCACGGCGATCAGATCCGCCAAGAGGCCTTCCGCAACGCGACCTCGGTCCTCCAACCGCAATATCCCCGCGTTACCCGACGTCGCCGCAATGGCAACATCCGCGACAGCCATCCCATAATCGACCATCAATTCCAGCTCCCGTACGTTGTCACCGTGCGGGTATACTCCCACGTCACCACCGAAACACATAGGTACGCCTGCCGCGAGTGCACGGCGGAAGCTCTCGCGCTTCGCCGTGATACGCGCAGGTTCGGGGTCGATGTCTCGGCGCCAGCCACCGTACTGCAGGATAGCGTCACCCGCGGCGAGTGTGGGACAGAGGGCCACGCCACGCTCCGCCATTAACCGGAAAACCTCGTCCGTGCCGCCATCACCGTGCTCAATGGTCGCTACGCCCGCGAGCGTGGCGCGACGCATACCCTCAGCCGATGCGGCGTGCGCAACCACAGGTCTTCCGGAACTCGCCGCTATCTCAACTATGAGTTCCAGTTCCGCCTGGGTGAATGTGGGGCGGGCTTCGCGGTTGGGACCCCAGCGATAGTCGGCGTACACCTTGATCCAGTCGGCGCCGCGGCCAATCTGATCGCGTACCACCCTGATCAGGTCGTCGTGTCCGTCGGCCGGTTCCGCCCCCAGGGGGAGTGACCACTCGGGCGCCCCCTTGGGACCGTAGCTGCCCGTGGCGACGATCGCCCGGGTCGCGATGAGCAGGCGCGGGCCCGAGATGATCCCACGTTCGATTGCCTGCTTGAGCCCCACGTCGGCGTATCCGGCTCCTTCCGTGCCGAGATCACGCGAAGTCGTAACACCGGCCTCCAGGGTCGCCTCGGCTGCGACGACGGCGCGGGCAACCCGCAGTGCCATTCCCTCGTACAGTACCTGATGGTTCCAGCTCGTCTCGTTGTACGGGTGGAGCAACAGGTGCGAGTGGCCCTCGATGAGTCCGGGCATCAGCGTCAATCCGTCGAGCCGGATCTCACGGGCGCCGCGCGGCACGCGCACCGAGCGCTCGGGACCCGCGGCTGCTATGCGGTCGCCCTCAACGACGACCACCCACCCGCGGTGCACCGTCGGCGTGGTACCGTCGAATACGCCGTCGGGGCGCAGGACGAGCGCCTGCGCGTTCAGGGCCGCAGGCATCCACGAGAAGGCGGCCCCGGCAAGCACGAACAAAAGGCGTTGGGTCATGATGCGGTCAAGGCAGGTTGGACACATTGCAAGGTGCTTGCGTCCGCGTGCGTTCGCTAGCCCAGGGGGCAGGGGCAGGGGCAGGGGCGGGGGGGTGGGGGCGGGGGCGGGGGCGGGGACTCGCGGAAGCGCGTCCGGGAAGCCATCTTGGGTCCGGGCTCAACGTGGGAACGCCGCGTCGCGTATCGGTGTTGAGACACGCGGCACCCCAATCACGACAACCGAGGACCTGGGAGGAGCATTTTGCGAACGCTGCCGTTGCTCACCGCTGGCGCCGCGCTGCTGAGCGCCACATCGCTGCCGGCGCAGGAATCGACCCGATATCAGAGCTTCGACGTGAGCCGGGCGATGATCCCAGACTCCACGGTCTTCCAGCCTTTCCGCGTGACCGGGACGGTGCCGCTCCGTGAGGCGTTGGCGGACGTGACCCTGCGGAATGAGACGCAGGTGCTTGTTCTCGAACGGAACGGCTGGCAACTGGCGTTGGTGATGGCGCAACTCGTCTACCATCACGCCGCACAGGGGAAACGCAACGGTGAGCCGTGGCTCGTCTCGTTCTGACCCGTATGCAATACCGGGGTCGGTCTGACTCCCGTCGTCGACGGTCAGGAACTGCATCTCGAGTGGCGCGGGCTCTACGATGGCGTCTCCATATTGCGGGATGACGAAACCGGCACACTGTGGCATCACATCACCGGCGAAGGACTATACGGGCCCCTTGCGGGCAAGCGATTGGGTACGCCATCGAATGTCCTGCATACCACGGTCGAGGTGGCGCTCGAGATGTATCCCGATATCGACATCGCCATCTCCGAGCGGCCGCTCGTGCGCGAGAACCGCTGGGCGCCGTTACTCGGCCGCATCCCCGTGCTCGGCCGCGGCCTCCGAGCCACGATGGCGCGGGAAGACGACCGGCTTCCCACCATGGAGATCGGCCTCGGCATCTGGACCGGTGATTCCACGGCACAGTTCTACCCCATGGAGGGCGTCAATGCGGCGGGCGATGCCCTGGTCGATACGTTCGAGGGACGGCAGGTCGTGGTGTACTTCGACCCGCGCTCGCGCTCGCTGCAGGCCGCCTACGTCGATGCCACTTCGGCATGGTGGGAGGACGACGTCCTCCGGATGGACAACGACCATGCGATGAGCGGAGGCTACTTCCTGGACGCGGATGGACAGCGCGTCGAGGTGGAGCGGCCGCTTCAGCAGTTCGCGAGATGGTACGGATGGGCGCTGACGTTTCCGAGGACCGGAATCTGGGAAAACTGACGATTTGCAATTGCCGATTGGCGATTTCAAATTGGCAATTGCACGATCATCGAACGCGTGGGAACGGTTATGAGGCTCGTCGTGCGCCAATCACAGATCGCTAATCGCAAATCGTCGATCGCCAATCGTTATCATAACGAGGGGGTCTCGATGGTAGCTACCTTCAGGGCGACGCTCGGCGTCGCTGCAGCGACACTGCTATCCTCTGGCCTTGCTGCACAACAGGATGACCGATGGGCCGATCTCGACAGCACCCGCTTGTGGTTCAACGAGACGACGATGTTCGTCCCGTTCCACGTCACCGAGACGTTCCCGCTGCGGCAGGCTCACGATGACGGGACGCTGCAGGACGACGACTACGTCGTGATCCTCGAGTGGAACGGCGGCCGGCTGGCGCTCTCGATGGCGCAGACGGCGTACCACCACGTGGTGCAGGGCGAAATGAACGGCGAGCCGTGGATGGTCTCGTTCTGAGCGGTCTGCAATACCGGGGTCAGTTTGACTCCCATCGTCAGCGGTGAGGCGCACCACTTCGAGTCGCGCGGCCTGTACGATGGTCTCTCCATCATTCGCGACGAAGAAACCGGAACGCTGTGGAATCACCTGACCGGTGAGGCGATGTTCGGACCGCTCAAGGGCCACACACTCGGCCCGCCCCGCAATCTCTGGCAGACCACGGTCGAAGCGGCGCTCGATGCGTATCCTGGCATCCATGTCGCGCTCTCCGACCGACCCATCCGCCGCCGCGGCCGCGCACTGGATCCGCTCGCGGGTGGCCGGCGGCTCAGGCGCATGTTTCTGCGCACGATCGGCCGGGAGGACGATCGGCTCGAGACGATGACGATTGGCATTGGTCTCTTCTCGAGGGACAACGCGACAGGGAAGTTCTATCCGATGGCAGCACTTGTCCAGGCGGACAATGCCATCGTCGACACCTTCGATGGGCGTCGGGTGTTGGTGTATTACGCGCCACGTGTCCGTGCCCCACGGGCGATCTACAGCCCCGCGTCGTCCGTGCGCTGGGAAGGTGACGACCTGCATCTGAGCACCGGCCACGTGCTGCGCAACGGCATCATGTACGATGCCGCCGGGAATGCGGTGGAGATCGAAGCACCGCTACAGGTGTTTACGAGATGGTACGGGTTCGCGTTGACGTTTCCGGAGACGGTGATCTACGAGCGATAGGACAGGCGGACAGACGGCACATCAATCCTCTCAAGCTTGGGAGTTCTCCGTCGATGACCCCACGTCACTCATCCTCGATCATGTTTGCTGTTGTCGGTATGGCTGTCGTTCTCGCTCCGGCTGCAGCCCAGGAACCCGTCTACCACACCTTCTCGATCGCAGCGATCGATCGCGAGACGGGTGAATCGGGCGTCGCGGTCACCACGCGGGTGGCGTGCGTGGGAAACGGGGTTCCGTGGGTTCGCGCCGGTGTGGGGGCGGTTGCGACCCAGGCGTACACTCGCGTGCTCTACGGGATCGAGCTGCTCGACCTGATGGCGAACGGGATGTCCGCGCCCGAGGCACTGCGTGAGGCGACGTCGAGCGACGAGCGGGAGGCATGGCGACAGATCGGGGTGATCAAGGTCGACGGTACCAGCGCGCAGCATACCGGCGACAGCACCGATGCGTGGAAGGGAAACCGCTCGGGACCCAACTACGTGACGCAGGGCAACCTGCTGACGGGCGCCGCGGTGCTGGAAGCGGTGAGCCGAAGCTTCGAGGCGTCGGAAGGCGGCGGCCGCCATCTGGGCGATCGCTTGATCGAAGCGCTGGCCGCCGGGCAGGCGGTGGGTGGCGACGCGCGCAAGGGCCGGTCGCAATCGGCGGCGGTCGTCGTTGCCGATCCGCGCGAAGGACGCTCGCGCCGGCCGGATATGATCACGGCCAACATCAACGTGTGCGAGCACCCGACGCCTGTCGCGGAGTTGCGGCGGCAGTGGAACACTATTTCGCAGACGCTCGGTTTCCGCACCCTCCAGCAGTTCGGCGGTCGTGACGTTCTACAGTTGCGCGTGATGCTCGGCGCGTTGGGTCACGTGGCCCCCGCCCCGTCGGGCGACCGGCCGTCTCGGGATGCGTTCCTGTACGACGAAGAGCTCGTCGCAGGGGTCGCAGCGTTCCGTGAGGCCGAGGGGCTCTCCACGACCGCGGTGGGGTCGCCGCGCGGGCTGGTGGACGCCGAGACAGTCGCCCGCCTCTGGGCTGCGCTCGAACGCGAGGGTAAGGCGGCGGACGTCCGACAGCAGTTACGGAGGTGGACCGAGGTGAGGCGATAGAGTGCGCCGTGGGCCTCGCGCAATCCAGTTCCGGACCGCATCTTAGGGCAAATGTCCGACACGATCACTCGGGTTTGTGGGCTTGTCGGGTTCCGCGCCGGGGTGCCAGAATCCGTCGCGGCGTCCGCTGGGCAGCGGACCGCATGAACCAGCGTTCCGGAGCGTGCATGTCCGAGACCACTAAGCGCCTGACAACCGCCATCGCTGGCCGCTACAGGATCGAGCGCGAGTTGGGTGAGGAACTGAGAGAACGGGTGGGGCAATGAGGCGATGTACGATTTACGATTAGTGATCCGCGATTGTCGTGAATCGCCAATCGCCGTTTGCCAATCGCCAATTGCAAATCGGCCTGGCGTCCGGGGCCTGGCATGAGCGAAATCACTGAACGCCTCTCCACTGCCATCGCCGATCGCTACGTGATCGAGCGCGACCTCGGCCAGGGCGGGATGGCGACCGTCTACCTGGCACACGACGTGAAGCACGACCGCAAGGTGGCCCTGAAGGTCCTTCGCCCCGAACTGGCTGCCGTGATCGGGGCGAAGCGGTTCCTGCAGGAGATCAAGGTCACGGCCAACCTGCAGCATCCTCACATTCTCGGCCTCCACGACTCGGGCGAAGCGGACGGCCTGGTGTTCTACGTCATGCCCTACGTCGAGGGCGAGAGTCTCCGGGACCGGATCGACCGCGAACGCCAGCTCCCGGTGGACGAGGCCATACAGATCGCGCGTGAGGTGGCCGACGCGCTCGAGTACGCCCACGGTCACGGCGTGATCCACCGCGACATCAAGCCAGAAAACATCTTGTTGCACGGTGGGCATGCGCAGGTGGCGGACTTCGGCATCGCCCTGGCCGTGAGTCGCAGTGACGGCGGGACGCGGATGACCGAGACTGGCATGTCACTCGGCACGCCGCAGTACATGAGTCCCGAGCAGGCGATGGGCGAGCGGGAGATCACGGCCAAGAGCGACGTGTACGCGCTCGGCTGCGTGTTGTACGAGATGCTCAGCGGGGAGCCTCCGTTTGCCGGACCGACGGCGCAGGCGATCGTGGCGAAGGTGATCACGGAGAAGGCGCCACCGGTCACCGCCTTGCGTGATACCGTGCCGGCCCACGTGGCGGCGGCGATTCAGAAGGCGCTGAGCAAGCTGCCGGCAGATCGGTTCGGTAGCGCGGCACAGTTCGCTGACGCACTGGCAAACTCCGCCTTCACCACGCCGGCCACTGCTGCCCGCACGGCGGAGGTCCAGCCGTCTGCGCGTCCACCGGCGCGCTCATCCGGCTTGGTGCTGGCGCTCGTGACGATCGCCATCGCGACCTCCGCCCTGGCGGTCTGGGGCTGGTTCACCGCACGCAGCGCCGCACGCCAACCCACGACGTGGCAATACATCAATCTCGGCACCGACGTCACGCTCGTCACCAACTTCCCGTCGATGGCGCTCTCCCCAGACGGCGTGATGTTGGCGTTTCGGGACGATCGCCAGGACGGTCTGCTATGGGTCAAACGGCGCGGGCAGCTCGACCCCACCTCCATTCCGGGCACGGAGCGGGCCCAGAACCCCGTGTTCTCGCCCGACGGTGAATGGATTGCGTTCGTTGCCGACGGACGTCTCAAGAAAGTGCGGACGGTTGGGGGCGCAACCGTTACACTCGCCGACTCGGTCGCTGGCGGCTTCGGCGGGGTGGCGTGGTTGGATGACGGCACGCTGGTCTACGTGACGCCCGGACTGCTAGAGCTAAGGCGCGTAAATGCCGCCGGTGGCTCGAGCACGGTCGCGTTGCGTGACACGGCGCTGGCCGGCGGCGGCATTGGCCATCCTGTTTCCCTTCCCGATGCGCGCGGTGTGCTGTTCCAGGTGTGCTCGTCTGGCTGTGTGACGATGAGCCTGCATGTCCTGGATCTCCGCACGGGGACGCAAGAACCCCTGCTCGACGACGTGTCACAGGCGTGGTATCTGCCGAACGGTCGGTTGCTGTACGTGCGTCGCGACGGAGTGGCCATGGCGGCGCCCTTCGATCTCGAGCGCCTCGAAATCACCGGTGAAGCGGTACCGGTGCTCGAGGGAATTGAGGTCCGGGCTAGCGTGGGCTTCGCGTTGCTGGCATGGTCGGCCGCGGGATCGTTGATCTATGTGCAAGGAGCTGAGGGAGGAAGGGATTTAACGGTCGTGCGCGTCGGCCGCGATGGTACCGTCGCGCCTATCGACACCGCGTGGTACGGCGCGTTCAATTCGCTCGACCTGTCACCGGACGGACGGTACTTGGCGGTCGGTGCCGGTACCGGCGGCGCGCTCAATATCTGGATCAAGCAGTTGGACCGCGGACCCTCGACGCGTCTCACCTTCGGCAATCAGGATCGGCGGCCCGCGTGGTCGCCGGACGGGCGTCTCGTGGCGTTCGTGCGTGATAGCGCCAACACCAGCTCCGTCTTCGCGCGCCCGGCAGACGGCAGCGGTCCCGACGAACCGCTCGCCCATATTGACCGCCAGATACAGGAGGTCACCTGGTCTCCCGACGGAAACTGGGTGCTGGTCCGCACCGATAACGGCACGACCGGTGCGGGCGATCTCGTTGGGGTGCGTCTCGGCAGCGACTCGGCGCCGGTACCGCTGGTTGCGAGCCCCTTCACCGAGCTTCACCCGGCCGTCTCGCCCGATGGACGCTGGCTGGCGTATACGTCGAACGAGTCGGGAATCAATGAGATCTACGTTCGGCCGTTCCCGAACACGAACGAGCTGCGCTGGCAAGTATCGAACGGTGGGGGCCAGCAGCCGGTCTGGGCCGCGGACGGACGGGAGCTGTTCTATCTCGACGCGGATGCGCGACTCACGGCCGCTCAGGTGCAAGCGACCCCCGGATTCTCCATCACCGGGCTCTTGTTGCTATTTGACGCGTCCGGTTTTGCCTTGGACGCTTTTCATCAGCCGTATGACGTCACCCCCGACGGCCGTTTCTTCATGTTTCTCGGTCCGCGGCGGCTGGCCGAGGCGAACCGCGACGTCAAGATCGTCTGGGTGGATCACTGGTTCACGGATCTCGAAGCGAGGCTCGCCCAGTGATTGACGCGTTCGACCATCAGATCACCAGATCTGCAATCACTAATCTGCAATCTGCAATTCGCTGAACTGGCGAGTGACATGACTGAGATAACTGAGCGTCTTTCCTCAGCGATCGCCGACCGCTACGTGATCGAGCGCGAACTCGGCCAGGGCGGCATGGCGACTGTCTACCTGGCCCACGACGTCAAGCACGACCGCAAGGTGGCCTTGAAAGTCCTGCGGCCTGAGCTAGCGGCGGTGATCGGCGCCGAGCGGTTTCTGCAGGAGATCAAGGTCACGGCCAACCTGCAGCACAGCCACATCCTGCCGTTGTACGACTCGGGCGCCGCCGAGGGCTTCCTGTTCTACGTGATGCCGTACGTGGAAGGGGAGACGCTGCGGACCCTGCTCGCGAGAGAGAAGCAGCTGGGTGTGGACGAGGCGGTCGATCTGGCATGCAAGGTCGCGTCCGCCCTGGAGCACGCGCACAAGCAGGGGGTGGTTCACCGGGACATCAAACCGGACAACATCCTGATGCGTGATGGCGATCCGGTCGTGGCCGACTTCGGGATCGCACTGGCGCTCTCGCACGCCGGCGGGACCCGCCTGACCGAGACCGGCCTCAGCATCGGGACGCCGCAGTACATGAGTCCTGAGCAGGCGATGGGCGAGCGGGAGATCACGGCCAAGAGCGATGTGTACGCGCTCGGCTGCGTGTTGTACGAGATGCTGACGGGCGAGCCGCCCTTCGTAGGTCCGACGGCGCAGGCGATCATCGCCCGGGTGATCACTGAAGATCCCCGACCGCTCCTGCTCCAACGCCGGACGGTGCCCGAGCACGTGGCGGAAGCCGTGCACAAGGCGCTCAACAAGCTCCCGGCCGACCGCTTCCACACGGCCGCCGAGTTTGGCCATGCCCTGTCGCTGAGAACGAGCACGGCGACCGTTCCGGGGCGCTCCGTACCGCGTATACGGATTCGCCTGCCGGGCACCCCGCTGGTTTGGGCCTTGACCCTGGCACTCGTGGCAATGACGCTCGTCGCCGCGTGGAGTCTGACCAGTCGCCCTGAGTTGCCGGTCGTCCATATGGCCATGGGGCTGCCGCCGGAACAGGCCATGATCTATCGCGGGATCAATCTCACGCCGCCTCGCGTCGCGATCACGCCGAACGGATCCACGATCATCTACGCCGGTTCCGGACCGACACCCGCGGTTCTGCCGGGTGGCGGCCGGGCGTTCCGGGGCGGTCAGTTCGCGCTCGGCGTCGGGTCCCAGCTCTGGATCCGGCCCTTGAACGAGTTGCAAGGACTACCGATTGCCGGCACCGAGATGGGGTGGGCGCCCGCGATCTCGCCGGATGGCAGCCGCTTCGTGTTCACAGTGTTCGATGAGGGGCGCGCCGACATCAAGGTCGCGCCGGTTGCCGGAGGACCATTGCTTACGGTGGCCAGTTTGTCGGCGTTCTCGTCGGCGTCATGGGGACCGGACGACCGCGTCTACTTCATTGACGCGTCGGGCAGGGGAGTGCTCAGTGTGCCGGCCGGCGGGGGGCCCGTGGACACGGTGACTGTCCTGCCGTCCTTCCCGGCCGGGGCGCGCGTGCTGTGGCCGCACGTCCTGCCGGACGGCCGCGGCGCCATCGTGACCGTTGGGCTCCAGGAGCAGTCGCGGCTCTCGACGCACAAGATCCACGTGGTGGACTTCGAGGCGGGTACCTCCAGGCTATTGGTCGAGGGCGCCTACGGGCTCTACAGCCCGTCAGGGCACTTGCTGTATGTCACGTCCGAGAATGTCCTGATGGCGGTGCCGTTCGATCCCCGGTCGCGGGAGATCACGGGGCGGCCGACCGCGCTCGTCGAGGGCGTCGACTTCCGCAACAACGGCGCGAGTGATCTGGCGGTCTCAACCACGGGCTCCTTGGTCTACTCCACGCCGGGCATCAACGCACCGGAAGTCATGGTGCAGGTCGACCGGTTCGGGACCGTGGAACCGGTCGACCCTGACTGGACTGGCAACCTCGAGTTCGAGGGGATGGCCCTGTCGCCTGACGGCACCCGTTTGGCAGTGGAGTTGGTCTCCCCGGGCCGCGCCCGCGCCGAAATCTGGATCAAGCGGCTCCCGCGCGGTCCGCTATCGCGCCTCACCTTCGAGGGGGTGGACAACCACGCGCCCACGTGGAGTCCGGACGGGTCGAGTCTGGTGTATCTCTCGCGCACGCAGGCCGGGAACTGGCTCCTGTTCCAGCGCCCTGCCGATGGCAGCGGGACGGCGGAGCCGCTGCCGACGCCGGAGCGGGAAATGCATGAGGTCATCTGGTCATCGGATGGCGCGTGGCTGCTCGGGAGTGTCAGTGGTCCGCCGAGCGATGACATCGTGGCGCGCCGCGTGGACGGTGACACCGCGTGGACCGTCGTGGTGGACGGGCCGGCGGACGAGTTTGAGCCCGCGCTCTCCCCGAGCGGGCGATGGCTCGCGTACGTCTCCGAGGAGTCGGGGCAAGCGGAGATCTACATCCGGCCGTTCCCCAATACGAGCAGCGGCAAGTGGCAGATCTCGACCGGCGGCGGCATCGAGCCGCTCTGGGGGAACACCGATCGCGAGCTGTACTACCGCAGCTTCGACGGCATGACGGTGTGGGAGGCGTCGCTCGCCAACGGGCCGAGCGCGGCTGTCCGCCGCGTGGCAATCGAGATCGAGGAGGGTGTGTACGAAGCCAACCCCCGGAACCGGCTTGTCGTTCGTACACCGGACGGCCAGCGGTTCCTGATGATCAATCAAACCGGTCAGGGCGACGTGTCCGGTGACATGGTTTTCGTACAGAACTTCTTCGCGCACCTGCGCGCGCGATCCAGACAGTGACCCGATGACCGAGATCACCGAACGCCTCTCCACCGCCATCGCCGACCGCTACGTGATCGAGCGCGAACTCGGCCAGGGTGGTATGGCGACCGTCTACCTGGCCCACGACGTGAAGCACGACCGCAAAGTGGCCTTGAAAGTCCTGCGGCCTGAGCTGGCGGCGGTGATCGGTGCCGAGCGGTTTCTGCAGGAGATCAAGGTCACGGCCAACCTGCAGCACAGCCACATCCTGCCGCTGTATGACTCGGGCGCCGCCGAAGGCTTCCTGTTCTACGTAATGCCGTACGTGGAGGGGGAGACGCTACGGACCCTGCTTGTGAGAGAGAAGCAGCTGGGTGTGGACGAGGCGGTCGATCTGGCATGCAAGGTCGCGTCCGCGCTGGAGCACGCGCACAAGCAGGGGGTGATTCACCGGGACATCAAACCGGACAACATCCTGATTCGCGAAGGCGACCCGGTCGTGGCCGACTTCGGGATCGCGCTGGCGCTCTCGCACGCCGGCGGGAGCCGCCTGACCGAGACCGGACTCAGCATCGGGACGCCGCAGTACATGAGTCCTGAGCAGGCGATGGGCGATCGGGAGCTGGACGCGCGGAGCGACGTGTACTCCCTCGCCACGGTGCTGTACGAGATGTTGACGGGCGATCCGCCCTACACCGGCAGCACGGCGCAGGCGATCGTGGCGAAGGTGATCACGGAGAAGGCGCCGCCGGTGACGGCGGTGCGGGACACGGTGCCCAATCACGTGGCCGCGGCGATCCAGCAGGCGTTGAGTAAGCTCCCGGCGGATCGATTCCGCTCGGCGGCGGAGTTTGCCGAGGCGCTCGTCACGCCCGGCGCGGTCATGATGCCCGGTACCCGCGAGGTCGGCATGGCGCCCGCGCGGCGGCCGCGCGACTGGCGCACCATCGGTCTGGCGGCCGGCCTGGTCGTCGCGGTCCTGGTGGCGGCTGCGGGATGGCTCAGCGCGCTCCGCAGGCCAGCTCCCCCCGTGCAGCGCTTCGAGCTCGCGGTAGCGGACGAACACCGCATCGCACCGATGTTCGGGTTGCCACTCGACATCTCGCCGGATGGGCAGCGCTACGTGTTCGTGGGGCCGAGCGATCAGGGCCGCCAGCTGTGGCTGCGGGACCTGGACCGGCTCGAGCCCATTCCTCTTGGTGGTACCACCGGCGCGACGGCGCCGCGCTTCTCGCCCGACGGGCGCTGGATCGCGTTCGTGGCCGATCAGCGGCTCAAGAAGGTGCCGGTGACGGGCGGTCCCCCCATCACACTGGCGGACTCGGCCAACACCACCGTGGCGAGCATCGCCTGGGTGGGGGGCGAAAGCATCCTGTTCACTCACGGCTCGTGGGGCATTCATCGCGTGCCGGCCGCCGGGGGCGTGGCGGAGCCGGTCGTTGCCATCGACAGCGGGACCGGTGGCTACTTCTTCCCTGACGTCCTGCCGGGGGGGCGGTCGGCGCTCGTTACGCGCTGCACGGATCAATGCGGTTCGATGACGGTCTCAACTCTGGATCTCGAGACCGGTGAGGTGACTTCGCTCGTGGAGGACGCCGCACGCGCGTGGTATCTCCCGACAGGTCATGTCGCGTACGTGAATCGCGAGGGCGCGGTGTTCGCGGCGCCGTTCGACGTTTCCGGCCTCCGCATGGCGGGGGCCGCCGTACCGGTTGCTGATGGCGTGCGAACCCAGCTCCGCATCGTGCCCGAGATGACCATATCTGCTTCGGGGTCCCTGCTGTATCGCGGTGGAATTGCGGGCGGGCTGCAACTCGCATGGGTGGACCGACGCGGGCAGGCTCGCAACGTGGATCCGGAATGGACTGGGATCTTCTATACGCCATCGCTGTCGCCGGATGGCCGCTTCGCGACAGTCGCAGTGTCCGGTGCGGGCACACAGGATGTCTGGGTCAAGGTGCTCGACGCGGGACCCGCCTCCCGCCTCTCGTTCGAGGGAACCGTGAACGAGCGGCCCGGGTGGTCGCCCGACGGCAGTCGGGTCATCTATGTGTCAAACCGTGCGGGGACCAAGCGTCTCTACGCTCGGCGGGCGGACGGTGGTGGGCGGGACTCCCTCCTGCTCGAGCACGCCAACGGGATCGAGCAGGCGCTTTGGTCTCCCGACGGTCGCTGGCTGGTGTTCCGGGTCGGTGGGGCCGACGGCATACGCGATATCTACGCCATCCGGCCCGGGGTCGATAGCGTGCCGACGCCGCTGGTGACCACGCCGGCTGACGCATACGCTCCCGCCCTCTCGCCTGACGGGCGGTGGCTCGCGTACGTCTCGACCGAGTCGGGCCAGCCGGAGGTGTTCGTCGTGCCGTTCCCCGACGCGCAGGCTGCGCGCTGGCAAGTGTCGGCCCGCGGCGGGAGCAGCCCGGTGTGGTCCCCCGACGGTGCTGAACTGTTCTACGTCGACGGCGCCGGCAACTTGGTTGCTGCCGCGGTGGCGTCGCGCGCACCGTTCGCGTTGGGCCAGCAGGAGGTCCTGTTCTCCATGTCGGACTTCTCCCCCGATGTGTACCACCACGCGTTCGCTGTCCATCCGGACGGTGAACGCTTCTTGGTGATCCGCCTTTTGACGGAGGGCAGCGACGCGAACCTGATCCTCGTGCAGAACTGGTTCGAGGAGATCCGGGGCCGGTTCGAGGGAGAGCGGTGACGGTATGACGGAAATCACCGAACGCCTCAAGACCGCCATCGCCGACCGCTACCGCATCGAGCGTGAGCTGGGGCAGGGCGGCATGGCGATCGTCTACCTGGCCGAGGATCTCAAGCACCGCCGCAAGGTCGCCGTGAAGGTGCTGCGCCCCGAACTGGCGGAGGCCATCGGTGGGGATCGCTTCCTGCGGGAGATCGAGGTAGCGGCCCAGCTGCAGCACCCGCATATCCTGCCGCTCTACGACTCCGGCGAATCCGACACGTTCCTCTATTACGTCATGCCCTTTGTCGAAGGCGAGTCCCTGCGCGACAAGCTGGTTCGCGAGAAGCAGCTCCCCATCGACGAAGCCGTGCGGCTCGCCGCCGAAGTCGCTGACGCGCTGAGTGACGCGCACCAGCACGGAGTGATCCATCGGGACATCAAGCCGGAGAACATTCTCCTGTCTGGCCGACACGCGGTCGTGACCGATTTCGGGATCGCGCGTGCGGTGTCCGCAGCGGGAGGCGAGCGCCTCACTCAGACCGGGCTCACGATGGGGACGCCGGCCTATATGAGCCCCGAGCAGGCGGCCGGCGACCAGGAGGTCGATGGGCGCAGTGACGTTTACGCTCTTGGCTGTGTGCTGTTCGAGATGCTGGCGGGCGAGCCGCCGTTCACGGGTCCCACCGCGCAGGTCGTCATCTCCAAGCGGTTCACCGATCCACTGCCCAAGATTGGGAGTATCCGGGACACGGTCCCCGACGCGCTCGATCTTGTCATCACGAGGGCGATGGCCAAGATCCCCGCCGACCGGTTCGCCAGCGCGGGCGAAATGCATCGGGCGCTGCTCGGTCTCGGTGGCGCGCAGACCGCTGCCTCCGCGCCGACGGTGCCGGTCTCGACCAGCAGGCCGAAACAGCGGTTCGGGATGATAGCTCTTGGATCTGCCGGAGTCATCGCTGTCGCGGCGCTGGCGTTCGCCTTGCTGCGCTCACCGGGTTCTGAGCCCTCCGCCGGCGAGAACGGCCGTCCGATGCTGGTCGTTCTGCCGTTCCAGAACCTCGGCTCTCCGGACGATGAGTACTTCGCCAACGGGATCACCGAAGAGATCACCAGCCGGCTCGCTCAGATCAGTGGCTTGGGCGTCGTGTCGCGCCAGAGCGCGATGCAGTACAAGGCTTCGACCAAAGCGCTCCGCGAGATTGGCGAGGAACTCGGTGTCGAATACGTGCTGGAGGGAACGATCCGGACCGAGCGGGTGCCCGGCGGGACCGGTCAGGTGCGCGTGACACCGCAGCTGATTCGCGTGTCCGATGACACGCACCTGTGGGCCGACCGCTACACGGCCGACCTCGTGCCGGGCGAGTTGTTCTCGATCCAATCGACGATCGCCGAGCAGGTCGCGTCCGCGCTCGGCGTGACGCTGCTGGGGTCGGAACGTCAGGATGTTGCGAGCAGCCCCACGGAGAACCTCGAGGCCTACGAGGCGTATCTTCGAGGCGTCGAGCACTGGCGCCGCGGCTACGATGAAGCCGATATGCGGGCGGCGGAGGTGGAACTACGGCAAGCGGTCTCTCTCGACCCGGAGTTCGCGTTGGCGTATGCGGCCCTTTCGCATGTGCACAACAATCTCTTCTGGTTCTCCTACGATATCTCGCCGACCCGCGCAGCGCTCTCGCGTGCGGCCGCCGAGCGTTCGCTGGCCATCGACTCCACGCTTCCGGAAGCGCATATCGCAATGGGCGAGTACTTGTATCATGGCGAGCGAGACTACGACGGCGCGCTCCGCGAGCTGGCCATCGCGCTGCCCCGTCGCCCGAACAACGCCGAACTGTATCGAACGATCGCGGCGGTGAAGCGGCGTCAGGGCGAGTGGGAGGATGCGCTCGTGAGCTTCCGCAAGGTGGCGGATGAACTCGATCCGCGTTCCGCGATCGGTCACTGGGAGACCAGCGCGACGGCCATGACCATGCGGCGGTACGAGCTGGCCGCGGAATACCTACAACGGGCGATGAGGGTGGATTCGACGAGGGCGGAGAACTACGTGAGCATGGCACAGATAGTTCTCCTCGAAGGTGGCGACTCGGCCCGCGCCCGCGAGTGGCTGGACGACGGGGCGCGCCAGTCCGGGCCGGAAGCCCTGATCTCGGGCTTTGTAGCCCTGCTGCTCCCCCCCGCGCTGACGTACGCGAGCCCCACCCTGCGAGCGGCACTGCTGGCGCTTCCGCGAAGCGCCTATGACGTACCGGTCAACTACGATTTCTTCAGGGGCCTGCTCTTTCTTGCGCGGGGAGATTCCGCCGGCGCGCGGGCGTCGTTCGACTCGGCGCGCACGACGCTGGAAGGCCTGGTGACGCAGGGGACGGCGGAGTACCAGGCTGGTCTCGTGTACCCGCAGCTCGCGCAAACCTACGCCTACCTCGGGCGAGGCGCAGATGCCGTTTCGGCCGCGCGCCGCGCCCTCGATCTCATGCCGGTCGAGAAGGATGCCCTGATCGGGAATGGGTCTCGCCTGGTCCTGGCAATCGTATACGCCACGCTGGGGCGAGCGGATGAGGCGGTAGCGGAACTCGACGAATTGTTGCGGGTGCCCTCGTCGGTCTCGCGGGCATCGCTCCGCGTCGATCCGGTCTGGCAATCGATACGGAGGCATCCGGCGTTCCAGCGACTGCTCGAGCGTGAGCCGCAGGCCGGGAGCCGGGAACCATAAGTCGGGAGCCGGGGTTGGCGGATGTCTGATGAGTGGGCGAATCGTCGAGGTCGGGGCTAGGGCGGCCCGATCCCTCACGGTGACCGCCGAGCATGTCGCGAAGTTTGCGGAGATCTCCGGCGACTACAACCCGCTTCACTCGACGAGGACTGCGTGTCCGGCGCACGATTCGAGAGGCTCGTGGCGCAGGGCGGCATAACCACCGGACTGCTCCACGCGCTCGTCGCGATGGATCTCCCCGGCCCCGGCACCGTCTTCCTCACCCCCTCTTCGAGCTGACACGCGGCGAATCGGACGGAAACGTCGCAGCGCAGCGCGATCGGCGCCCCTCCCGAGCTCGCTCCGCCGTCAGAACGCCGCGGTAACGCCGCCCATCACACGCCGGCCGATCACCGAGCCCCCGAACAGGTGAAATCGCTGTTGATCGAAGACGTTCGTGGCGATGACGTGGATCCGGAGATTGGGACTCACCGCGTACCCCGCGCTGGCGGTCACCGTCTGGCTCGCGGGCACGGTGCCGGCGAAGACGCCGGCGGCCCATTGGAACTCGTCGACGATCCGGGCGCTCACGCGGAGATCAAGCCCCTGGCGCCCGCGGTACGAGATCGTGCCGGTCGCACGATGCTTCGCCGTGTTGGGAAGCAGGATGTCGCCCGTTGCCGCTTCATCGATGTCGAAGTTGAAGAACGCGTAGGTTCCCTCGACCCGGACCTCATCGGTGACGGCCACCGACGCACCGATCTCCACCCCGCGCTCCGTCACCTTTCCCGCATTCGCGTACGAGACCACGATCGCGCGGCTGCCGTCGGGCATGGTGGCCAGCAGCGGGCCGGCCTGTGCGAGGAGCTGAGAATAACCGCCGGCCAGGAGGGGAATCGGGGCTCGAAGGGGGTGATCCGCAGGCAGTCCCAGGGCCGCCAGCCGGGCGTCGAGGTCAGCCAGCGTCGCCGGAACGTCCCGATCTAGAGTGGTCACCGGACGACTTGTACGTCGCGTACACCGGTGGCACGACCGGTCCGCCAAAGGGCGTGCTGTGGCGTCAGGCGGACATATTCGCTGGTGCGATGGGCGGCGCCGATCCGGCGAGCGGCCTTGAACGTCAGAGCCTCGACGAGATAGTGGGGTTTGCCTCCGAGCCCAGGGTGTTTCCCTACCTCGTCGCGGCGCCGTTAATGCACGTCGCAGGACACTGGCTCGCATTCTTGGCATGGGCCGGTGGCGACCCTGTGGTGCTGTCACCTGTCGCGGACAAACTTGACCCCGCTGCGGTACTCGAGACGATCGAGCGCGAAAGGATCGCCTTTATCATCTTGGTCGGCAACGCGTTCGGACGACCGCTGCTCGCCGAACTTGATGCCGGCAACTACGACCTTTCCTCCCTCAATGTGCTGGCCACGGGTGGAACGGCCATGACGGTCGACGTCAAGGAGGCGTTCCTTGCGCATCGACCCGGACTGCGCATCATCGACTCGATCGGCTCATCTGAATCTGGCGCTCAAGGCCGCCATGTCGCCTCATCGTTAGACGACGTCGCCGCGGGGGTTTTCTGGCCGTCGCCGGGTACCGGTCTGTTGCGTGAGGACTTGTCCGGTGAGCTGCCACGCGACGACGATGCCATAGGTTGGCTTGCACGCAAGGGACGCATCCCGCTCGGCTATCTAGAAGATGCTGCCAAGACGGCGAAGACCTTTCCGATGATCGACGGTGAACGCTTCTCGGTGCCCGGCGACCGGGCTCGATGGAATCCTGACGGTTCGATTGCGCTGCTCGGGCGTGATTCGGTCTGCATCAACACCGGCGGAGAGAAGGTTTTCGTCGAAGAGGTCGAAGCCGCGTTGCACGCGCACCCGGGCGTGGCCGATGTTGTGGTCGTCGGACGTCCGAGCGATCGTTGGGGCTCCGAAGTGGTGGCTGTCGTCGCCGCCTCCGGTTCCACCCCGACGTTCGAGGAGCTGGTTGCCCACAGCGCTGAGAGGCTCGCGCGCTACAAACTGCCGAAGGAGATTCTGTTCGTCGATCAGGTCAGACGAGGACCGAACGGCAAGCCAGACTATGGGTGGGCGGGCGAGCTCGCCGCGACAGCGAACGAGAGAACTTCATGACCGTCGCGGTCGAGCATGGCGGCAAACGCGGCGTCTCGGAGTCGACGGTAATCGGGCCGCGGCTCATCTGAACGAACACACCGAAGGGATGATCTGAGTGAGCGACAAATCAAGTACCGAGGGTCTTGTCGACATGGATAATCTCGCCGCGTGGATGGACGAAGAGAAGCTCGGTCCCGCCGGCGAGTCGGTGGCGCTGCGGTTCGTGACCGGTGGCGCCTCAAACGAGTTGTTCAGGGTTACCCGCGGCGATTTCTGCGCGGCCTTGCGGCGGCCGCCCCGCAATGTACCAGCGGGCCGCAATGAGACGATGATGCGCGAGTACCGCATCATCGAGGCACTAGCTGACACCGATGTGCCCCACACTAGAGCCCTTGGTTCATGCGACGACGAGGACGTGATCGGAGCGTCGTTTTACCTGATGGAGTTCGTCGATGGATGGTCACCGATTTCGGAACCGGAATGGCCCGAACCGTTCCTGACCGACCTCGACGCGCGGGCCGGCCTTGCCTACGAATTGGTCGAGGGCATCGCAAGACTCTCACGGGTGGATTGGAAGGCGGTCGGTCTCGAGGGTTTGGGTCGTCCCGACGGCTTCCATGAACGCCAAGTCGATCGCTGGTTCGCTCATCTCGAGAAGTTCAAATTCCGTGAGATCCCTGGACTCGACGTCGCTGGAGCATGGCTGCGCGAACATAAACCTCGGAGCTATGAGCCGGGCATAATGCACGGTGACTATCAGTTCGCCAACGTGATGTTCCACCACGGTGGACCGGCGCGGATGGCAGCGATCGTCGATTGGGAGATGGGCACGGTCGGCGATCCGTTGCTGGACCTTGCATGGGTAGTGATGGGCTGGCCCGACGACACCAGTCCAAAGAACGATGGCGACAAGTCGAGTTCGCTGGGCTACGTCGATTACGCCGGAATGCCTTCCAAGGATCAGATCCTCGAGCGCTACTCGATCGTGTCGGGACGTGACGTCGATGAGATCGACTACTACGTCATCCTCGCCCGGTTCAAGATGGCGATTGTCCTCGAAGGCGGCTACGCCCGTTACGTCCAGGGTGGTGCAGACAACGAGAAGATGGCGGCGTTCGGCGGGGTTGTGCTCGACATGGCCAGGAACTCCGCCGAACTCGCGCGCACCACTGCGCTGTAGGCGACCGAATCAACCGCAAGGGGAACAAATGCCTATCGATTTCAATGTAGAGCCGGACTTCCAGGACAAGCTTGACTGGACTGCCGAGTTCGTGGCCGAACACATCGAGCCACTCGACCTCCACTTCGGTGGCAAGGTGTCGCCGTTCGACAAGTCAAACACGCAAACTCAGGCACTGGTCAAGCCTCTCCAGAAGAAGGTGCAGGAACAGGGCCTGTGGGCCTGCCACATCGGACCCGAGCTCGGGGGCAAAGGCTATGGGCAGGTCAAGCTCGCCCTGATGAACGAGATTCTCGGGCGTTCGTCCTACGCCCCATCGGTGTTTGGTTGCCAGGCACCGGACTCTGGCAATGCGGAGATCCTCGCTCACTACGGCACCGATGCGCAGAAGGCCGAGTATCTGGAGCCACTGCTGCGCGGCGAGATCTCATCGACCTATTCGATGACCGAACCGCAGGGCGGTTCTGATCCTGCGTATTTCACCTGCCAGGCGCAACGCGACGGCGATGAGTGGGTGATCAGAGGGGAGAAATGGTTCGCGTCGAATTACCGTTTCGCGAAGTTCCTGATCGTCATGGTGATCACAAACCCTGATGTGTCTGTCTACAAAGGCTCTTCGATGATCTTGGTGCCTGCGGGCGCGGACGGCTTGGAGGTCATCCGCAATACGGGATTGGCCGGTGAGCCGATCGATGGCGGCGATCACGCCTATCTGCGTTTCAACGATGTACGGGTGCCCGCGGACAATCTTTTGGGCGATGAGGGTTCGGGATTCAAGATTGCCCAGACGCGCCTCGGTGGGGGACGTGTGCACCATGGGATGCGCTCTGTCGGCATCGCGCAGCGGGCCCTCGACATGATGTGTGAACGGGTGCTTTCACGCGAGACGAAGGGCTCGCTGATCGCCGAGAAGCAGTCGATCCAGCATTGGATCGCCGACTCATGGGTGCAGATTCAGCAGTTCCGACTCCAGGTCCTACACACCGCCTGGCTCATCGATCAAGAGGGCGACTACGCGAAGATTCGTCAACACATTGCGGGTGTAAAGGTAGCCACCCCGAAGGTTCTGATGGACGTGGTCTATCGAGCGATGCATGCGCATGGGTCGCTTGGAGTTTCCAACGAGATGCCGCTGATGGGCATGTGGATGACGGCACCTGTGATGGGAATCGCGGACGGGCCGACCGAGGTTCACAAGGACACGATCGCCAAGGTGGTTCTGAAGCAGTACGAACCTTACGAAGGGCTATTTCCGTCCGAGCATCTGCCGACCCGCAAGCAAGATGCTCGCGCAATCATCGAAGCCCGACTTGAACACATCGCGGCCAATCAATAGTCAGTTCACGCGAAAGCCTCGGTGTCAGACACACAGCGCAGTGCGCGCTTGGTCAGAGTGATCTTTGCGCTGGGTGTCTGACACCGCCTGACGCAGTTCACTCGAAGCTAGGGACCTCGAAGGGTTCTGTGCCGTCGAGTAGGCCGCCGAAGTAGCCATCGAGCCACACGATCTGGGCTGCTTGTCCGACCGCGGCTGCGGTAGCTCGGTCTTGTGAATCGCCGGTCGCACCAATCACGGCGGCGAGGGCAGTGGCCTGCACGGTTTCTAGAAATGAGCTCGACACGTCGAGCAGCTGGTCATAAGCGATTTGGTCGAAGCC
>JADFNB010000072.1 GCA_022563595.1 Gemmatimonadota bacterium | reverse complement strand
GATCTCCTCAGGCGCCATGCCGTGGGCTTCGGCGAGGATCGTGACGGTTGGCGCCGTCAGGTCCGGGAAGACGTCCACCGGCATGCGATAGGCGATCCACGCTCCGCCAACCAGCATCAGGCCTGTAATGGCCAGCACCAGAACGCGATTGCGGAGGGACCACGCGATGAGTTGGTTGAGCATGATCTTCTCCTAGTGCTCGTGGCCCTGCTCAGGCACGGCCGTCGAGAGCGAGGCTAAGCGGACTTGATACGCTGCGCCGGTCACCACGCGTTCGCCTGCCGCGATGCCGGAGAGCACGACCGTGCGTCCGCCCTCGCTACCCCCGACTGTCAACAGACGTTTCTCGAACCGTTCGCCCTCCACCTGCACATAGGCGATCGGCCGGCCATCCTCGTCGAGGACGGCGCTGGTCGGGATTACGACCCCGCTCACGCGCTCACCCGTATGCACCGCCGCGCGGGCGATGGCGCCCACCTTGATCGAGGCATCCCCGTTACCGACCTCGTAGAGGACCGGTACCGTGCGGGATGCCGGATCGATTACGGCACCGATCGAGATCACCCGTCGCGTACGGTATTCCCGCGTCCCTCCCTCCAGCCGGAACGTCGCGGCTGACGTGCGTTGCACGCGCGGCGCCAACGCAGCCGGCACGTGCAGCTCGAGCCACACGACCGACGCATCGATAATTGTGAACAGGTGCTCGCCGGCCGCCACGCGGCTCCCCGGCACGATACGGCGCTCAGTCACGACGCCCGCAATCGGTGCACGGATGGCGAGCTTCCCGCCGACGAGGTCCCCGGTATCACCGCCGAGTCCGCCGAGCGCCTCCCGGGCCGCCTGGAGCGTGCTCTCCGCCTCCTCGACGCGGCGCCGCGGGACGGCTCCGACTTCGTACAATCGCGCGGCGCGCTCGTGCTCCGCCCGGGCCTCACGCAGCGCGCGACGCGCTTCGGCGTATGCGCCGCCCGCGTCACCGAGCGCCGGCGTGATCGCCGCCAGGATGTCGCCCTGGCGCACCCGCGTCCCTGGCGCCGGGGAACGTCGGACGCCACTCGCGTCCACGAAGCCGTCGATCGGGGCAGCCACTTCCGCCAGCCGGCCGGCGGCCGCGCGGACCTCCCCACCTACGTCGAACGACGCGGCGATGTCCCCGTGGGTCGCGAACGCGGTGCGGAAGCCCGGCGTCTTCCACTGCTGCTCCTTCAGAAACAGGATGCCGTCGTTGGCATCTGGCGCGAGCGCCGGAGTGTCGTCGGCACGCGCATAGACCTGGAGACCCGTGACGCGAATGACGTCCCGGATCTGGGGGCTTTCGATCTGGATGGTGAGATCGTACACGCCGGCCCGCGTGAACGCCGGCGCAGGACCGTAGATCCCAGGGGACCGCGGCTCGTCCTGCGTGAGCACGACGGGCTCCCCACCGTCGGCCGGCTCGAAGCGGTACGTGACCCGGCCTGAGCCGAGCGGCTCGAAGTCGGTGAGGTCGGTGAGGTGGACGGCAAACGTCTCGGGTTGGCCGACGATCAGCGGTGGGTACTCCATGAACAGCTCGGTCGAGTCCGTCCAGAGTGTCACGGCTCCGCCCCCGCCCAGCACGGTCTCCTCGTCGAGGTTCGGTTCCGAGCAGCCAACGGCCGCTACCAGAGCCACCGCCGCAACCGCGATGGGCAATCGGATGAAGGAAAGGCGAATAGACATCAGCGCTCCTCCTCGGTCGACAGCGCGTCGAGCGGCGCTCCAACGGCGCGCTCCAGGTCGTAGTAGCCCACCCATAAGTCGGCGATCGCCGCCGTCGCGATAACGTGGGCGACCCGAAAGGCATCCACCGCGTCAAACAGCTCCACGAGCGTCATCTCGCCCTCCTCATAGGCGACACGCGCGATGCGCAGCAGCGCGTCCGTGTCATCAACGAGGTCGGTCCGCATCAGGTTGGCACGCTCGCGCGCCGCGACGTACGCGTCGTGCGCCCGGCGAACGTCGTTGTTAATCTGCCGTGCGACCAGCAGCTGCCGCGCTTCGGCGCTACGGACGGCGGCGTCGCGGGCGGCAACGGCGGCGTCATTCCGGTCGAACAGCGGGAGGGGCAACGCGACCCCCAGAAAGGCACCGGTGAGACCGTCCGACTGATCCTTGTAGCCGGCGGTCAGTGTCGGCACCGGCAGTCGCTCGGCCCGGGCAGCGCGTCGGGCGCCCTGTGCCGCCGCCGTCCAGCTAGCGGCGGCCACCAGCTCCGGTCGATTGACTCGGGCCGCGCTGAGCACGTCCTCCAGCGCGATGCCGAGCGGCTCCGCATCAGGAAGCTTGAGCGGGGCCAACTCGCGCGGGCTGTCGGGGAGGATCAGCGACGTGAGCGTTCGGCGCGTAGCGCGTAGCGCGAGCGTGGCGGCCGCGAGGTCGATCTCGTAGCGAGCTCGCTCGACCCGCAAGCGCCGCAACCCATACTCCGAGAGGTCGCCGTTGGCCGCGCGGGCAGTCGCTTGCCCCTCCGTGCGACGCACGAGTGCGGTCGCCTCTTCCAAGGCGTCGCGCATACGTTCAGCAGCGGCCGCCTCGATGAAAGCGCGCTTCACCTCGAAAACGAGCCGCACGCTGTCCGCGGCGACACGCGCTCCGAGGGCGTCCCCCATGCGCGATGCCGCGGTCCGTCGCGCCGCAGCCAGCCACGGCCACTCGAACCTTTGGCTCAGGTTGAAGTACGTCTCGGTGTAATCGGCGGCGCCACCGCCCAGTGTCTCGTGGGTTACGGAGACCGTCGGGTTCGGGTAGGCAGCCGATTGCCGGGCGAGACCGACCGCCTCCCGGGCATCGGCACGGGCGATGCGAAGCTCTAGATTGTGCTGCGCGAACAGGCTCAGCGCCTCTGCGAGCGTCACGCGCCCGACGGTTTCTTGCGCCCGTTCTTGCGCCCGCGCGGAGCGAGCAGGGATGAGGCCCATCAGCGCACCGATCGCCATGGCGACCACAGCTCGTTGCTGCACGTCTTCCTCCGGTGATTCCAAACGTTTCGTCACCCCGCCGAGTGGCGGGCTGACGCTGCTTTTCGAATGTGCGTGGGAACGCGCCGCCCCGCGGTTAAGCGGTTGGCGCGGTTTGCTAGGTGAGAGCGGGAGGAGCGCGTGGGGGTGAGCGGTAATCCGGGGGACGGAAGGCAGGGTCCTCGGCGACGTCCTTAGGTACGTCAGCGCTGGGGCCCGGCACCATCAGACAGAGTCGTGCGGTCGGCGAGGGACGGAGAACGATCTTGCCGCCCACCGCCCGATCGTCCGTGTCCTGGACTAGGACAGCGTCGTGGCCGCCGTGCGCCAACTCGACATGGGGCTGCTCCGCCGTATGGTCCACATCAGTTTGCAGCGGGATCGCGCTCGTTGCGCCGAGCAGGACGAGCGCCAAGACGAAACTGGCGAGGCGACGGAGGATTGCCGAGCGCATGACCGCGCATCGTAACGGTCAGTGCGGAGATCTGTCAAGAGGATCTCCCATAGATTGACGGACGACGCTGAGCAGACGCACAATGCGCTGGACGACACCAAGTGGCAGGCCATGGCAGGTTGTCGGGCTGCCCCATACTTCAACACATGATATTCTCCACGCCGCGCCTTCGCGCCCTCGAGGCGGCCTTCCAGCGTGAAGCCTTTGCCGGCCTGTCGTACGAGGACGCCCTGGCACGCTTCGCATCGCTATGGGCCGAGGCACGTGCATTCAGACCGGATCTCGGCGCGGACTGGGAAGGCGATCTTGCCCCCGATCTGGCCGTGGCACGTGCGGTGAATGGGCTCCCCCCAGCCGCCTGACTTTTCCGGTTTCATCGCGAGGCTGAGCCGCGCGCTCAAGGCACAGGCGCTGCCGTTCATGTTGATCGGTGGGCAGGCGGTACTGCTGCATGGCCCCGATCGAGGAGATCACGTATCCCCAACGTCTCCGACCAGGTGTTGAGGTAAGCGCTGTCTAATGTCTCGCGATTCATGACAACGAGGCTTTGGATGTCCCGTCGCTGAACTTCCGACACCTCGTCGTCGAGGCGGTACGATCGCAACTTGGCTAGCAGAATGTCTTCTGTTGCTGGAACGTCAAACGCAGAACGTCGAACGTCGAACTGTTCTGAGTTCGGTGTTCAACGTTCAACGTTCTAGCGGATGCGATCGATTGGGACTATCTGGAGCGGTGGGCTGGCGAGTTCGCCGCCGTGCCGGGTAGGGAAGACATGCCCGTCAGCCTGACGCGGCTGCGCGACGAAAGCTAGGCCCGACGAATCACCGTAACGTACGAAACGCCCGACATCTCTGCCGGGCGTTTCGTGCGTGATGGGGGACACCCCTTACTTGCGGCCGATCTTGACCTCGATACGCCGCGGTTTGGCCGTCTCCACTTTCTGCAGCACGACGGTCAGGATCCCGTTCGCGAACCGGGCATCCACGTTTTCGGTGTCGATCGTGCGCGGCAGCGTGAAGCTCCGCTCGAATCGGCCGTAGCGGCGCTCGAGCACGACGTAGTTGGCATTCTCGTCGTCCTCAGAGACCTCCTGCCTCTTCTCACCCGAGATGGTCAGCACACGGTTCTCGATGTTGACCTCCACGTCCTCGGGCTCGAGTCCCGGCAACTCCGTGCTCAGCTCGATCGTGTTGGACGTCTCGCGCACATCGACTACGGGCGCCAGAACCGTTCCGACCGTCTCCGGGAGCGCGCCGTTGAAAACGCGCTCGAACAGCCGATCGACCTCCCGCCGTGCATCGAACAGCGCAGGTGTGCGGAATAGCGTGGGCAGTGACATCGTTTCCTCCTTGGCTCTAGCCGGCTCGTGCGAGCCGGTCCATTGATCACCATAGCGCGATCGGAACCGCGCGTCGTTTGCGTTCGCCCCAAAGGATTGCAGGTGCCGTGCCAACCTAAGGTGCCATAATGGCGGGCTATATCTGCCAATACGGCAGTGACACGTCTTTCTTGTCGGGTCAGTCGGCTGTCAGTTCGGCGACGGCCGCCCGGATGTCGGCTAGCCCCTGCTCCATCCGGTCGAGGTGGGTGCGGAACGAGAGCACACAGATCCGCAGGACGAACCGGCCCGCCACGGTCGTGGCGGTGAGATAGATGCGCTTACCTGCGTTGATGCGCTCGAGCAACTCGCGGTTCAGCGCGTCGAGCGCGGCGTCGTCCAGCCCGTCGCGCTCGAGCCTAAAGGCTACGATCGAGAGTTGAGGCTCCGCGACGATCGCCATGCCCGGGATCCCGCGCAGTTCGGCGGTGGCCCATCGCGTCAGGTCGATCTTCTCGTTCAGGTTGCGCCGGAACTCGGCGACGCCAGCAAGCTTGAGCGGGAGCCAGATTCTGAGGCCACGAAAGTCACGCGACAGCTCCGGGGAGATCTGGCAAAAATCCACGAATTCCCCACCCTCCCGCATCGGCGGCAGGTAGGCGGCATGCAGCTCGTGCGCCCGGCGTAGCGCCCCGGCGTCACGCACCAGAAGTGACCCCGTACCGTAGGGAATGAAGAGACCCTTGTGCGGGTCGAGCGTGATCGAGTCCGCGCGCTCCATCCCGCGCATCACGGCCCTGCCCCGCTCGGTGAGCATGAAGAACCCACCGTAGGCCGCATCGGCGTGGAGCCAGAGCCGCTCGCGCTGCGTGATGGTCGCGATGGTATCGAAGTCGTCCACGGCTCCGGTGTTGACCGTCCCGGCGCTGGCCACGACGAGGAACGGCGCGCGTCCCGCCGATCGGTCACGCGCGATCGCTCGCACGAGTTCGTCCGGAACCATGCGGAACCGCCCGTCCGAGGGTACGACTCGCATGGCGTCGGGCGGGAATCCGGCCAGCATCGCCGCCTTGGCGATCGAGTGGTGCGCCTGATCCGAGACGTAGATGGTTCCGGAGAGGAAATCGTCCGGCAGGCGCTCGCGCCGGGCGACGACGATGGCCGACAGGTTGGCGAGCGAGCCGCCGCTGGTCAGTACGCCGCCAGCCGATTGCGGGTACCCCACAATGTCGCAGAACCAGCGGATCACGTTCGTCTCGAGCTGCACGAGGAGTGGAGCGGCGAGCCAGACACCCACGTAGCGGTTCACCGCGTTGGCGATGAGATCGGCTACCGCCGAGTGGAACAGGCCACCGCCCGGGATATAGGCGAGGTATCCGGGACCGGCCGTGTTGTAACCCTTCGGCACGGCCCGCTCGAACAGCAACTCGAGCAGCTCGTCGTGGGGCGTTCCGGTTTCCGGCAACGGCTCTACCAGCGTCCGGGCCAGCTCGGCGGCGCCGTCGAGATCGTGGGCCGGCTGGTCCGGCAGCGACTCGATGTGCGCCACGATGCGCTCCATCACAGCATCCACCAGCAACCGCATCTCGCTGCCCGACAGCTCGAGCGGGTGAGCCTGTTCAGTGGCTTTCTCCATGGCCCCAAAGATACCCCGCCGCTGCTGAGCGGCGGTTGCCGGTGACGGTCAGCCATTGCGGGAAAGGGGAACCGGTTGACAAGGGGCGGCCTTTTGCGGACAGTTGGCTGTACTAACTTCCCGACCCTCACCATGACCACCGTCGCCGACCTTCCCACACCGGCGTTGCTGCTCGATCTCGACCGGCTCGACGCCAACATCGCCGGCATGGCGGACCGCTGCTTCCGCCTCGGTGTTTCCTTGCGACCGCATCTCAAGACCCACAAGTGCGTCGAGATCGCCCGCCGGCAACGCGCGAACGGCGCCCGCGGCGTCACCGTCTCAACGCTGTACGAAGCACAGGTCTTCGCGGATCACGGTTTCCACGACATCACGTGGGCCTTTCCGCTCATCCTGAACCGGTTGCAGGAGGCTGAGCGGCTGGCCGACCGCGTCCAACTGCGGCTGACGATCGACTCACAACCAGCGTGGGAGGCACTGGTGCGGTGCGGGCACCCGTTCCATGTGTGGCTGAAGATCGATTGCGGCTATCACCGAGCCGGAATGGATCCGGCGGCACTCGAGACCATGACGCTGGCCCGCAAACTCGCGGACTCACCCGGGCTGACGTTCGACGGACTGCTCACGCATTCCGGTCACGCCTATGCCGCGACCTCGCGCGGGGAGATCAAGCGTATCGCGGAGCAGGAGCGTCGCACCGTGGCCGATCTCCGTGAGCGGCTGGCCGCCGACGGGATTCACGTTGCGGCGAGCGTGGGATCGACGCCGGCGATGTCGGTGGTGACATCACTCGACGGCGTAACCGAAGCCCGCCCGGGGAACTACGTCTTCTACGACGCCACCCAGGTGGCGCTCGGGTCGTGTTGCGCCGCCACCTGCGCGGTGACCGTGCTCGCCAGCGTCGTCTCCCGCCAGGCGGGAGCCGGTCACTGCGTCGTCGACGCCGGTGCGCTCGCCATGTCCAAGGATGAGGGACCGCCGCGTCCTCGCCCGACGATGGGCCGCATCTTCGCCGAGTATGACAGCGGCGTCCTGCACCAGGAGATGCACCTCCGCTTCTTGAGTCAGGAACACGGCATAGTGACCGCTCCCCTTCCTGTCGGGTCGCGGGTACGGATTCTGCCGAACCATTCCTGCCTGACCACCGCCTGCTGTAAGATATCTAGCCATCGTAGATCCAGTTTACAGGCGTACTTTCAAGTACTCGGATCAGCGCCTGACTTACAAGAGTGGGGTTTGCTTCTTCAACAAGCTCAAAGGTGTACGTCACCGACAGTTTGTAGCCGTTCCTCCCCTCACGAAAGAACAGGTCACCGCTGTAAATACGCTCAATATCGTCCACGTCAATAACTCCCTTTTCCAAACTGTACGGGGCGAAGGACATCCCGTCGACCCAGCGTGTAAAGGGATTTTCCACGCTTCATTGCTCGGAATCTTCCCACATGTAAGAGGCGTCAAGTTAGATCATAGATTCAGACGGAGTCTTAAGATACGGTCTTCCAGTGTTGGTTTTCGTAAGTCCGCATAACCACTTAACAACTTAGTCTAACCATATTTTGTGCGTCAGACCAGGAGCGCAAGGCGAACGGAGGGCCGCGTAATGGCTACGTAGAGCAACCGGCGCCGCTCCGCCACCGCACAACGCAGTGCGTCTCTGTGGTCGATGTAGACGGTTTCGAACGTTGATCCCTGGCTCTTATGGATGGTGAGGGCATAGCCGTAGTCGAGCCGTGGAAAACATTCACGCAACGTGTAGTAGTCCTCCCACTTCCGCGTGCTCCCCAGCGCTTCGTGGCGCAAACGCTTGAGCGTCTCGACAAACCGTGCCTCCTCCTCTTCATGGAGCACAGGCAAGGTCACGGTGCGGCCGTCGACCTGGGCTTCGACCAGATGGGTCTTCCAAAGGCCGCCGACCGACGGCAACACACCCTCACTCACATCCTCTACCTGCAGCTCTTCGCTGT
>JADFNB010000071.1 GCA_022563595.1 Gemmatimonadota bacterium | reverse complement strand
CAAGTGTCTTGCCTGACCCAGCCGGACCCCGGAGCTTCAGTGAGCGATTGCTCGGGCTCTCTAGGAACCTTCTCTGTTCATCCGTCAGGAGCGGTAGCCATGCGCTATAGTGGCGACCACCGGTGACAGCTCCAAACCCAACGGCGTCCAGGTCAATCACACCCATCTGCTTAGGCCGCTGCAGTGTTTCAAATTGCGATGAGACCTCGGCTGCCGCCGCGTCGTACTGCGATATAGCCCCTTCGTACGGACGGCGATCAGAGACAAAGCCGGTGAGGTCGACCTGCGCGTCCTGTGTCGTGACAACACACATGTAAACGTCCGCGGCGCCGTCGGTAATCACCTCAGCGATCAACCGCTCGTCGCCGATGTGGAGCTGGTAGGCGAAGACGGTTACATAGTTGTGCACATTGTACTGGCTCCACGCGCGCGGGAATGCTAGCTGGTGTCTGGATGCCTGAACTCCGATTCGATGTACTCGCTGCAGCGCGGCCTGGTAACCGGGCTTCCGGAGCTTCCCGAAGAAGCCGGTGCCGTTGAGCCCGATCACGACACGGGCCCGCGGCGTCGCGGCCCGCTCGTCAAGCAGGAAGCAGTGCTCGCCACGGACAATACGGAGAACGCCCCAGCTACCGTCCGGTGGTACCTCATACGTGCGATACCACTTAGGTGGCAACTGGTGCATCAGGCAGCGCTTCAGCGCGTCAAGGCTGAAGGTGACTGTCTCAAAGGTGTCACTCATGGGTTTCCCTCTCGCCAGAAGGAATTCCGATCAACGAACCCAGCTGCTTCATAGTCTCCGTTCGCGCCTGCTCGTAGTGAGAGGGCAGTCCAATGTTGGCAAAGACTGAAGCAAGCTGCTGCGTGAGCCGATAACGGTATGGCGCGTTGAGCCGGCTAACGCGGACTGCGCGAATGGAGCTGTCATTGCGCTCGCGAATAGGATCCACTGCCAGGAACTCATAGGGTATCTCACGGATGAACCTGAGACAAGCCAGGAACCCACCGGCGGCGTCGTGGCGAAGCTCGGTTAGCCAGAATACATCGCCAGGGAGTTGCTTTGCACGGCCCACGAGGTCGCGCCAAATGACCTGCTGCTCGCGCGTCAGTTGATCGCCCCCAGGTCGAAGGGCGTTACACCTCGCGCAGGCCAAGGCTGTCAACTGCTCTCGTAGATCGCTGGATGGAAGTGATTCGTCTAGCATCAGAAGGATCTCAAGGGAAAGTATGAGCTTCTCACGGTCCGGCCCTTCCGGTACCGACAAGTCCTCGGCCACGCCGTGTGCACCTCGGCGGAGGAGCCAAGGGAGTATGAGCGCTTCCTCGATGTCGAAGTCATAGTTGCGTGAGTATCTCCGCCGCATCCGCGAAACGGCCTGCGCCGCGTTCCGGAGAAGATGGCCATGCTGCTTCTTCAAGTAGCCGGGGAGCCAGAATATCCGAACAAAGTCTCGGAGACGGAGAACTGGGCAATAGGAAAGGGAATTCCAGTGCTTATGGTGTGCGATGTCGCAGTCAGCCGTGACGATGATCCCGAACGTGAACCAGGGATCACGCTGATATCGCGGTACCCACTTGAAGATGTCACCTTGGCCTACCGGCTCGGAAAGATCCCGCCGGATCCACTCTGGCGTCTGGGCTGAGGGTGACATTGCTTTCCCGTTATCGGTCACTGAGGAACAGAATTCGCGCCCAGTCAAGGTGCTGGCCGCCACCTGCCCTCCCGAACCGGTAAGGTAACAAGCGACCAAGCATAGCCCAAACCGGCCTCATGGGATCTCGCCGCGCAGGATCGTCGCGAGCTTTGCGGGATCGATGTTTCCTCCCGACACGACGCACACGATGGTACCGGTGCCGGCCGCTCCACTCAATGCAACCGCCACCGGTACTGCGCCTGCGCCTTCGGCGACCACGTGGTTGCGTTCGACAAGCAGCCGCACTGCGTCCGCGATGCGCTCGAGCGAGGTCACGAAAGAGCCGGCGAGCAGCGTCCTGGCGAGTGGCCACATCTCCGCGAGCACGCTCTTGCCGCCGATCCCGTCGACGAAGCTCGGCGTGCGGTCTATCTCCACCGGTTCTCCCCGCTGCCACGACGCCGCCAGCGGGGCCGCCGTCTCCACCTCACAGGCATAGACCCGGACGGGGGCGGGGGCAGGGGCGGGGGCGGCCGGTCTCATTGCGAGGAGTGCCGACGCGATCCCGCAGCTCAAACCACCGCCCCCATAGGGCACGAGCACGGTGTTCACGCTGGCGAGGTCCTCGAGGATCTCGAGACCGATCGTTGCGTTACCCGCGATCACGTCCGGGTCGCTCACCGGATGAATGAAGCGGGCGTCGAGTCCCGGGTACCGGTGCGTCACGATGACCTGCCACCACTCGTCGAACGGCACCTTGATGATACCGGCCCCGAGCCGCTCGATCGCGTCGAGCTTGGTCTGAGGAGCCTGCTCGGGAACGATTACCTGACACGCTATGCCGAGTTTTGCGGCGATCCATGCCAAACCCTGCGCCATGTTGCCGGCACTGGCGGTGTATACACCCTTGCGCGCCGCTTCCTCATCCAGCTTGAGCAGCGCGTTGCCCGCGCCGCGCAGCTTGAACGAGCCGATCGGCTGGAGATTCTCCAACTTTAGATAGATGTCCGCGGCCGCATCCACGTTCAGTCGAATGAGCGGGGTGCGCAGCGCCGTTCCCGCGATCCGGTCCCGCGCAGCGATTATCTCCTCGAGCGGGATGGGCTCAAGCGGTCGCACTCGTGGGCCCGCCGAGCTGTACAGTTGTGCCGCGGCCGGTTTCCCCGGCCCGGGTGTAGACGAAATGCGCGGCCGCCAGGTCCTGGACGGCGAGGCCGAGCGACTTGAACAGGGTGATCTCGTTGGCCGAGCGCCGACCCTCGATCTTGCCGAGCAGGATGTCACCGATCTCTCCGACGATGTGCTGCTCGTCGAGCGCGCCCTCCTGGCGGGGGAACAGAAAATCACCGGCCTCGTTGACCGTCGATTCCACACGGTCCACGAACAGACGGGACCCGAGCACGGCGGCCGTGTCCAGCTCGCGGGTGTGGCGCACGCTCGATCCGACCGCGTTCACGTGACACCCGGGCGCAAGCCAGTCTCCCAGCAACACCGGTTCCCGCGCTGACGTCGTGGTACAGACGATATCGGCGCCCTCCACCGCCCGCTGTGCCGATGCCACCGCCCGTATCGCAATGCCGAGCGCCGCTCCGGCGCCCTTGGCGCAACTTTCTCGGTGCGCGGCGTTGGGGCTGTAGACCCTGGCCTCGCGGATGGGGCGCACCGCGACCATGGCCTCGAGATGGGCCCGCGCCTGTATGCCGCTCCCCAGGATCGCGAGCGTGGCCGCGTCCTCGCGGGCCAGCAGCCGCGTGGCGACCCCGGTGGTGGCGGCCGTGCGAATCGCGGTGATCGCGCTGGCGTCCACGATGGCGACCGGCGATCCGTGCTCGGTCTCGAACAGCACCACCACGCCCTGGTGCGAGTCGTACGCGGTGCCGTGGTTGTGGGCAAAGACGGAGACGACTTTCAGGCCGAAGGTATGCGGGGTGCTCATGTAGCCAGGCATCAGCCCCAGGATGCCCCGGTCCTCGGGCAGCCGAATCCCCTGGCGCAGCGGGTTGATGGCCTCACCGCGGCCGAGCGTCATGAGCGCGTCGGCCATCAGGTCGATACAGGCGCTCATCGGCAGGAGCTGGCGGACCTCGGATGCCGATATCACGAGGCAGGTCATGGATATGCGGTCCCGGTTCAGGACGCGGGAGTATGACGCGGATACCGGCCGGGTGTCAACTACACTCGCGCAACCGCGGTTCTGGCCCCATCTTGGGGTCCGATGCCTGAAATCACCGAGCGCCTGACCACGGCCATCGCCGATCGCTACCGGATCGAGCGCCACCTGGGCCAAGGCGGGATGGCGACCGTCTATCTCGCCCTCGACGTCAAGCACGATCGCAAGGTCGCGCTCAAGGTACTGCGTCCCGAACTGGCGGCCGTGATAGGTGGCGAGCGGTTCTTGAACGAGATCAAGGTCACCGCGAATCTGCAGCACCCCAACATTCTCGCGCTGTACGACTCCGGCGAGGCTGACACGTTTCTCTACTACGTGATGCCGTTCGTGGAAGGGGACACTCTGCGCGACAAGTTGGAGCGCGAGAAGCAACTGGCCGTCGACGACGCGATCGAGATCACGAAGTCCGTGGCGTCGGCGCTCGACTACGCCCACCGTCACGATGTGATCCATCGTGACATCAAGCCCGAGAACATCCTGATCCACGACGGGCAGGCACTCGTGGCTGATTTCGGGATCGCGCTGGCGGTGAGCCAGGCAGGAGGCAACCGGCTGACGGAGACGGGACTCTCGCTCGGCACGCCGCACTACATGAGTCCCGAACAGGCGATGGGCGACAGGGAGCTGGATGCGCGGAGCGATGTCTACAGCCTCGGCGTGATGCTGTACGAGATGTTGACCGGCGATCCGCCGTACACGGGCAGCACGGCGCAGGCAATCGTGGCGAAGGTGATTACGGAGAAGGCCCCACCGGTGACGGCGACGCGGGACTCGGTGCCGGGGCACGTGGCGGCGGCCATTCAGCAGGCGCTCTCCAAGCTGCCGGCAGACCGGTTCCACTCGGCCGCCGAATTCGCGGACGCGCTGACCCACCCGACGATGTCGCCGGCCGTCGGCTTCGAGGCGGCCGCACCCGAGCGTGCTCGACGCGAGCCGCGCGTGTTCACGCAGCGTCAGTTCGGCGCCGTCGCGGTCTTAGGCGTCCTGGGAGTGGCGGCGGCCTTGTGGGGATGGCTGCGTCCCGACCCGACGCCGCTACTCTCACGCTTCGCCGTCGTCGTCCCGGAGGGCGAGGGCCTGGTGGCCAACCACGACGGCACCACCCTGGCGTTCTCGCCGGATGGGCGACGCTTCATCTATACCGGTCCAGATCGTGCGCTCTACGTACGTGAGTTGGGCCAGCTCCAGGCCAGTCCGTTGCCAGGCACGGAAGGCGCGCGCGCCCCGTTCTTCTCGCCGGACGGGAGGTGGGTCGGCTTTTTCGCCGATAGCCGACTCAAGAAGGTGGCGCTGAGCGGAGGGCCCCCACTGACCATCGTCGAGACGGCCGCCAGCTTGCGTGGCGCCGTGTGGACCGAAAAAGACCTCATCATCTTCACTCCCAATATCAGCTCCCCGCTGTACCGGGTCTCCGCCGCCGGCGGTGATACCGCTGCCGTGACGATGCTGGACCGGGCGGCAGGAGAGACGAGCCATCGCTGGCCGGAAGTTCTGCCCGGCGGCGTGGGCATCGTTTTCACGGTCTTCGGAGCTACCGCGGACGAAGCACATCTGGCCGCGGTGTCTCTCGAATCCGGAGAAACGAAGCGCTTTCCCATCCTCGGGATGCGGCCGCAATACGCCATGAGCGGACACGTCGTCTACGGAACGGCCGACGGATCTCTCTTGGCAGTCCCGTTCGACGCGGCCGGGCTGGAGGTCACGGGCGCACCGGTCTCGTTGCTCGAGGGCGTGATGGTGCGCACCTCCGTCACGTCGGACTTCACGCTCTCCCGATCCGGATCGCTCGCATACCTCTCCGGCCTGCCTCCCGAGCTGTCGCTGGTCATGGTGGACCGGCATGGGGTGGAAGAGGAAACGCTCGTGGAGGAACTCCAGGAGCCCGAAAGTCCGCGTGTTTCTCCTGACGGACTCCGGGTGGCCCTCTCGCGGCAGGAGAGCGGCAATAGGGACATCTGGGTCTACGATCTCGTTCAGCGGACCTTGACCCGCATGACGTTCGAGGGGGACAACCGCTACCCCTTCTGGAGCGTGGACGGCACGCGAATCGGGTTTTCATCTGCGCGGGAAGGTGGTGAGCGGGGCCTGTACTGGCTGCCTGCGGATGGTAGCGGCACGGCCGAGCTGCTCTACGCGATTGAGGGTGCGCAGGTGTGGGAGGCTTCCTGGATGCCCGACGGTCAGTCACTCATCGTGCGCCAGTCCGATCAGGGTATCCGAAACATCTATGCCGTCCCGCTGGCAGGTGGGGAGGAACCGCGCCCGCTCATGCAGACCGAGTTCAACGAGCGGTCCCCGATGGTCTCGCCCGATGGTGGTTGGCTCGCATACGTCTCGAACGAGTCCGGGCGTGACGAGGTGTACGTGCGACCGCTTCCCGGACCGGGGGGAAAGCGTCAGATCTCGACCGACGGTGGAACCGAGCCACTGTGGTCACTGGACGGCACCGAGCTGCTCTACCGAGGGAATGACGGAAACCTCTACGCGGTGGCTATTCGCACCACGCCGGCGCTCTCCGTGGGGCAGCGTACGGTGCTGTTCGAGGACCAGCATGTACGACAGAGCCAACACACCAACTACGATCTGAACCCGCGCGACGGGCGCTTCGTGATGATCAAAGGCTCGGCGGAACCGACGAATTTGGTCGTGGTCCTGAACTGGTACGAAGAACTGAGGGCGAGGATGGAGCGGTGAATCGCCCACCGGGGCGGGAGAGGACATCGCGCAGCAACTCGTGAGCGCCCGAGTGCGGCTCAACCTGTCGCCCGATCTCCAGGTGAGCGGCTTCCTCCAGTACGACAACGACAGCCGGACCGTCGGCGCCAACACCTCGCTGGGCGGCGCATCATGCCGGTGGCTATAATTCGAGCCTTGTGACCAGCGATTCCACGCCGGAGACCGGCATTCGGGCTCCGGCGGACCTCAATCCGCGCGCCGATCCGTGCCTCGACTTCCCCGAGGCGGACTACGGCACGCTCACGCCTGGCGACTACGACGTGCTCGGCTTCATGTCGGGTCTCGAGGTGCACCAGCAGCTCCTGACCCGCTCCAAGCTGTTCTGCCGCTGTCCCGCCGGCCGGTACACTACCCGCAACGACGCCGTCGTGCTGCGCCACATGCGTCCCACCCTGAGCGAGCTGGGTGAGTACGACGGCACCGCGCTGATGGAGTTCAAGACGAAGAAGGAGATCGTCTACCTGCTGGAGCGGGACTCGGTCTGCACTTACGAGATCGACGATACACCGCCGTTCGGGATCGACGACGCAGCGGTCCATATCGCCATCGAGGTCGCGCAGCTCCTGAACCTGAACCTGGTGTCCGAGCTGCACGTGATGCGGAAGCAGTACCTCGATGGCTCGATCCCCACCGGCTTCCAGCGCACGGTGATGATCGGGCTCGACGGGGCCGTGCCCTTCGCCGTTCCCGAGCTCGGCGTGAAACGCGAGCTTCGGATCAGGCAGCTCTCGCTCGAGGAGGATTCGTGCCGTGAGGTGAGCGACATTGGCCACCGGATCAGCTTCACGACCGCACGGCTCGGCATGCCGCTCACGGAAATCGTCACGCAGCCCGAACTGTTGACGCCACTCGAGGTGCAGGCGGCCGGGCGCTTGCTTGCCGACGTCGCGCGTGCGACGGGAAAGGTCCGCCGCGGATCGGGCGCCGCGCGACAGGATGTGAATGTATCGGTGGCCGGCGGTCGGCGTGTGGAGATCAAGGGCGTGGACAATCACAGGAAGCTGCCGCGCCTGGTGCATATCGAGGCGTTCCGCCAGCTCAATCTGCTGCGCATTCGCGCCGAACTCGAGCGTCGCGGAGTGACGCACACGATGCTGGCGATCACCGACACGGGCGTTCCCTGGGAGGTATCCCCCCTCGTCATCGATGCCGGCGGCATTCTGCGGCGCCTGGCCGACACCGCCGTCGCGCGCGCGCTGGCGCAGGGTGAGATGGTTTGTGCCGTGCGCCTTCCCGGGTTCGGTGGGCTGCTGGCGCACCGGACGCAACCCGGGATTCGTTTCGCGCAGGAGTTCAGCGAACGGATCCGCGTCATCGCGTGCCCGGTGCATCCTGTGTTCATGACACATTCCGACGCGCACGAGAACGGGATCGGCGCCGCGGAATGGCGTGAGCTGCGGGCGCAGCTGGGGGCGGGGGCGGAGACCGGTGATGCGGTTGTACTCATCTGGGCGTCTGCGGAAGATGTCGCGACCGCGGCGCGGGAAGTGTTGATTCGCGCGCGCGACGCGCTGGCGGGCGTACCCGCCGAGACGCGCCAGGTGCACCGAGACGGGACCACGGGATTCGAGCGCATCCTCCCGGGATCCGATCGCATGTATCCGGACACCGACACGCCGCCGCTTCCCGTTGCTGACGCATTGGTACAACGGATTAGGGCCGGTCTTCCCGAGACGCCGTGGGCGCGTGAGCGGCGTTATCACCGTCTGGGCCTGGCATCGATCACGGCACGCCGCCTTGCGCGCTCGCCGTGGGCTGCGGCGTTCGATGCGGCCATACCGGAATCGGGCGCCGCCGCCCCGCGACTGGCGGCGTCGCTCCTGAAGCGCATGCCCTACCATGAACGGTGTGCCGGTGCCAGGCCGGTGCTCGATGGCGGACGGTTGGCTACGGTCGTGCGGGCGATTCCTGAGGGAGAGGTTCGGGCCGAGGCGCTGGACCGGATGCTGGATGCGCTCGTGACGGAGCCGGACGTGCCCGCCGCCGACATCGTGCAGCGGTATCGCCGCGGCCAGGCCGACGAGGCCGAGTTGGAGCGTGCCTTGACGCGGCTCAGCGAACCGGCGGTGGCGTTCGCCGGTCGGGACCACGACACCATTCTGCGCTGGGCGATGG
>JADFNB010000070.1 GCA_022563595.1 Gemmatimonadota bacterium | reverse complement strand
CGCTCGCTCTGAACGGCACGGTGACACATGCCGATGGCGCGATTCTCCAGGGAACGGCTACGCTCAATCTCCTTGGCGCCACCATCGTGGCATTCGACGGCGACGTGAATCCCGGCACATCTCCCGGGATCCTGGCCATCACCGGCAACCTGCCCCAGTCGGCGGTCTCGACGTACAACATCGCGCTGAACGGCACGGTCGCGATGCGGTACGAGTCGAGCGATACCTATCTTCACGTCGCGCCGATGTTTCACCTGGCGGACGCATCCTCCACCTTTGCGTTCACGATGATCGGCGCGGCGCAGGACATCACTGCTGAAGTGGAAGCCCAAGCCGCCTTCCGCGACAGCGAGGCCAAGTTGCGGACGTTGTTCGAACAGGTGCCCGTCGGCATCGCGCAGGTCAGTCTGGAAGGCCGCTGCCTGCGCGCCAACCCGTGGCTTTGCACGCTGCTGGGCCAGTCGGAAACAGCGCTGCAGCAGCGGACGCTGCTCGACCTCACGCACCGTCGCCTCGCGAGGCTGCTGGCCCACGGGACGACGACCGTAGAGGTCAAGTCCGGCTACGGGCTCGCTACCGACGTCGAGCTGCGGCAACTCGACGTGATCGGCGCGGTGATGCGCGAGGGGCGGCCCGCGATCGTAGGGACCTTCCTAGGAGCGCACGAGTTTCCCCTAGAGTATCGTAGCCAGCGGGCCGCCTATGTAGAGCTCGTGGCACATGAGATGCTGCCGGCGGCTGCGCGGCAGGGCGTCGCCCGCTACTGTGACGTGTTCTGCGAACCGGGAGTGTTCACCGTCGAGGAGTCCCGGTGTGTCCTGGAGGCGGCGCGCCGGCTGGGGTTGGGTCTCAAGGCACACGCCGACGAGCTGGACGGTTCGGGTGGTGCCGAACTCGCTGTGGAGTTGGGGGCGGTGAGCGCCGATCACCTGGCCCAAGTATCTGACACAGGGATCAAGGCGCTGGCTGGTAGCGATACCGTAGCGGTGCTCCTGCCGGGTACGCAGCTGTTTCTGGGGCGGGACGCGCGCGCACCAGCGCGTAGACTGATCGACGCCGGCGCCGCCGTGGCCCTGGCTACGGACTTCAATCCGGGAAGTTCGCCTGGAATGAGCCTGCCGTTGATGGCGACGCTCGGCGTCTCCCAACTGGGGATGGTGCCCGCGGAAGCCATCTTCGCCATCACCGTGAACGGGGCTGCCGCAGTCGGGGAGGCGGGCACGCGCGGACAGATCGCGCCCGGGTTTCGCGCTGACCTGGCGCTCGCGCGCCTGCGGGATTGGCGCGAGCTGGTCTACTGGTATGGTGTGAACTTGGTGACGGAGGTATGGGTGGCGGGCTCGCCTTGTCACCCGGCAGAGCAGCCCGTAAATTCACTTGTTTAGGGCAGTTCCACCGTATCACCCTGCGCCTGGTCGAGGTCCACTCTGAACGTCGCAAAGCTCAAGGACAAGGCACGCAAGTTCGAAGACAAGGGCAACATCGAAAAGGCCATCTCCGTCTATGAGCAGGTGTTGGAGGAACTGGAGGGGACGTCTGAGCTGGCCGGCGACCTCGCGCTCTTCAACCGGGTGGGTGATCTCTACCTGAAGATCTCACGCGTGCCCGACGCGGTCGATATGTACGAGCGGGCCGCGACGTTATACGCGGACAACGGCTTCCCCAACAACGCGATCGCGCTCTGCAACAAGATTCTCCGTAACGCACCCAGCCGGACGCACGTGTACCTGAAACTCGCCCAACTCATGATCGAGCGCGGGTTCGTGGCGGAGGCAAAGCAGAACCTGCTCGAGTATGCCGACCGGATGCAGCAGGCCGGCAGGACCCAGGAGGTGTTCCGGGCGCTGAAGGAGTTCGCCGACCTCTCGCCGGACAGCGAAGAGATCCGATTGCTGCTGGCGGAGCAGCTGCGGGCGGTGGACAGGGACGGTGAGGCGCGCGAGCAGCTCGAGAAGCTCTATGTGGAGGCCCAGGCATCGGGCGACAGCAAACGCTCCCGCACCACGCTCACCAATATCAAGGCGATCGACCCGGACTTCGACCAGGCGAAGGCGGTGAAGAGGAAGGTCAAGGTGAAGCAGAAGAAATCCACTGACCTCATCTTCCTCGACGTGGAGTACGATACCGGCGCGGCGACCGTCACTGAAGCACCCGCCGAGCCGGAACCGTTGGAGGTCGAGCCTAGTGCGGCCGAGCTGGAGATGGCTGAGGCGGACGTCGAGACAATCGACGGGCTCGACGTTGGGACGGGATTGGAAGCGCCCGCGGAAGCAGCGGTGGAACTCGAGCCGCTGGAACTCGAGCCGACGTCACTCGCAGAGGAGGCCCCACCGGAGGTGGTCGAGTGGCAAGCTCCCGTGCCCGAGACGGTGGAAGAGCCCGACTTGCTCGAGCGCGAGACGGCAGAAGCCGCCGTCGAGCCGTCGTTGGTCGAGGTGGAACCCGAGGAGGAGCTGGCGCTCGAGCCGGTGGCGGCTGGTGAGGAGGATATCGAGGTCGCGGAGTTGGATCTCGGGGCGGATCTGGATGAGGACATTGGCCTCGAGCTGCCCGAAATCGGCGAGGATCTCGAGGGCGTAGCGGCGGAACTCGAGGAACCAGTGGCGATGCAACCGGGCGAGGAGGAGGAGGAGGTCGAGGAGGAGGAGGTCGAGGAGGAGGAGGTCGAGCCCGAGCCGGTTGCCGCGCCGGACGCGGCGGCACTCGAGGCGCTCGTGGCTGAGCATCCCGACGACCCGGCGCATCATATTGCCCTCGGCGAGGCCCTGGTCGAGACCGGTGAGCGGGAGCGTGGCCTGGATGAGCTGGTGGTCGCGCTGGGGATCTACGAGGCGCGGCAGGAATGGGCGCGGGCCGTCGGGCTCACCGACAAGATCCTCCGCATCGAACCTGGGAGCGTCAACTACCATCAGAAGCGCGTCGAGTTGTCATACAGGATCGGTGACAAGGCACAGCTCAGCAATGCGTATCTCGCGCTGGCCGATGCGCTGTTCCGTGATGGAGCGGCCGACCGCGCGCGGGCGGTCTATCAACGCGTGCTCGAACACGATCCGGAGAATGCGCGCGCGCAGGATGCTCTCGCAACGCTCGCACCTGTCGAAGTGGAGCGGCCCGAGGAGCCCGCCGTCGCTGCCGCCGCGCCGGCGCCGGCTGAAGATGACTTCATCGACCTCGGAGCGCTGATTCTGGAGGACGAACCGGTCCGCGATACCAGAATCCGGGTGGAGGACGAAGAACCCACCGGCGACGAGGAGCGCGATTTCGCGGAGATGCTGTCTCAATTCAAGCGCGGCATCGAGGAGAATATCGCCGAGGAGGACTGGCAGGCGCATTACGATCTCGGCATCGCCTTCAAGGAGATGGGGCTGCTCGACGAGGCGATCGCCGAGTTCCAGAAAGCACTGCGGTCGCCTCCCGGACGGCTGCAAACGGCCGAGGCGCTCGGGAGCTGCTTCTACGAGAAGGGACAGTTCTCAGTCGCGGCAACGGTCATGCGGCGTGCCGTGGAAGTCGAGGATCGGGGAGACGATACCAAGATCGGTCTCCTCTATTGGCTGGGCCGGTGTGAAGAGGAACAGCAACGGATTCCCGAGGCGCTTGTCTACTACCAGCGCGTCTTCGCGCTGGACATCGGTTTCAAGGACGTGGGCGATCGGGTGCAACAGCTCGCGCAGGCGGGAACCTAGAGCGTGACCTCGCAGGTCGCGCCTGTGTCGCTGGCCGTTCTGCAGCACCGGGTTCGGCCGGAGTTGGACCGCGTTTCCGACGAGCTGGCGAGAATCGTTCGCTCGGATTTCCCGCTCATCGGTGACGCGAACGCGCATCTGCTCCAAATGCGGGGCAAGCTGTTTCGCCCCACGCTCCTCCTGCTCGCGGCGCAGGCCGTCGACCGGCTGGACCACCGGAAGGTCACGCTCGCTGCGACGGTCGAGCTGATTCACGTGGCTACGCTGGTGCACGATGATTCGGTGGATCATTCGGCGCTCCGGCGGGGGCAACCCACGATCAACGCGAGGTTCAGTCACCAGATCGCGGTCATCATGGGAGACTACCTGTACTCCCACGCGATCATCGAATTGGTGCGGCTCGGCGACCTCGATCCGTTGCGCGTAATGAGCAGGGTCACCAACGAGATGACCGTTGGCGAGATGCGTGAGCTGGATGCGCATGACGTCCTCGACTATCCCGAGGAGTCCTACGATGCGTTGATCATGGCCAAGACAGCCTCGCTGATGTCGGGGGCGTGCGAAGTGGGTGCCCACGACGGCGATCAGGGGGACCGGGATGCCTTGCGGCGCTATGGGCTGCACCTGGGAATGGCGTTCCAAATCACCGACGACTTGCTCGACTATACGGAGACCGAATCGGTTACCGGAAAGCCGACGGGGCTCGACCTGCGGGAACACAAGATCACACTACCACTGATCCTGGCGCTCCCCCAGATGTCGCCCGAGGAACGGGCCACAGTCGAACGGTTGATGAGCGACCTGCGCCCGCCCGACAGCCTGATCAATACCGTCATCGCGACGGTCGAGGCGCGAGGCGGGATCGCCGCGGCACGCGCTCGTGCGGCGGAGTTCGCGGCGCGGGCGCACGTGGAATTGCAGGCGCTTCCCGCCGGCGTGGCCCGCGAGGCGCTGGCCGACTGCATCACTTACTCCATCGAGCGGCGGAGCTGATCAGTGCCCATCGGGCCACGCCGGCCAGTCTTCTACGTCACGGTTCTCTCAATCGGTTTCGTGCTTGGCGGTTTCCTGTCGGCGTTGTTGCGGCGGTTCCTGCCCGCGAGCCCTGCAAAAGACTTCTTCACGTGGACGGTCACGCCGTCGATTGGCCCACTCCACATCGATCTTGTTATACTGCATATGACGCTCGGACCGGTTGGGCTGCAGGTCTCTCTCCTGGCACTGGTGGGAGTCGTTTTCGCCTATCTGGTCGCGCGGTCACTGTTCTAAAGGCGGGAGGGTCATGTTTAGTAACATCGGAATGCCGGAGATCATACTAATCCTGCTCGTCGTGCTGCTGGTGTTCGGCGCGAAACGTCTGCCCGAAATGGGATCGGCGATGGGCAAAGGGATTCGCGAATTCAAGAAGAGTATTCGCGACGTGCAGGAAAGCGTGGATGCGGCCAGCGACAACCCGCCGCCGACGCGGCAGCTGGATGCGGCCGCGAGCGGGGACGGGGAGCCCAAGAAGCTCAGTCAGTAGCGCGCGTGCTCAGAACCCGATCGGGTTGGGGATCAGACCCTGATCGGCGGCGCGTAACCGGCGGGCGTACTCGTCACGGAGATCCTGCACGTCAGCTGCGCTGCGGAGCGACGCCAGGACGAGTTGCACGCGTCGCTGACGCTCCTGCTGTAGCGCCTGAATCCGTTGCCGCTCGAGTTGTGTGACGAACACCGAGCTGTCGGCTACCGTCTTGCGGATGGGGCGCACGAAGAACGTCCCGAGTGGCCCGGAAACAGGGCCGCTCGTCTGTCCCACGCCCATGGCAAAGGCCGCGCCGGCCGCTTCCGGTACGCCCTGGAACACTAGCGCTGGGTTGTAGCGCGTGAACGGACCGACGGTGCGTGTGGAGAGCTCGCGGCGGCGGGCGGTCTCCTCCAGCGTCATACCCGCCTCGAGATCCGCTGCGATTTCCTGTGCCAGTGCGCGGGTGCGTGTTTCCTTCACCGCACTGACCGCCGCACGCCGAACCTGGTCCCTGACCTGATCGAGCGGCGGGATGCCCGTCGGTACTAGGCTGTCGAGACGAAAGATGTAGTACGCCCAGGACGTCTCGATCACCGGTGAGATCTGACCTTCCACGATATCGCTGCCGAACGCCCAGACAGCAGCGTCCCCGATGAGAAATCCATCGAGCTGCAGGCGTGTGCCCTCCAGGAGCGGTGGAGCTGCGGCAACCGTCAGCCCCAACCGATCAGCGACATCGTCCAATGCGCCCGGGTCATCCTGCTCGGCTGCAAAGAGATCGAAGGTATCGGCCCGCGACTCAACCTCGTCCAGATGGTCGCCGAACAGCTCGATCGGGAGCAGGATGTGCTGCGCGTGGAAGCTCGTGTCAGTCTTGGATTCGAGTCGGATGATGTGATACCCGAACTGTGTCAGCACCGGCTCGGACAACTCGCCAGGGCCCAGTGCCAGCACGGCATTCTCGAATTCCGGGACGAACCGGCCGTGTGGCACATCGCCCAGATCCCCGCCTGCCAGTGCCGATATGCTGTCGGCGGATTCGCGTCGCGCGACGGCGTCAAACTCCGCGCCGTCCACAATCTCGGCTCTGGCGCTCTGCGCGCGCTCCAGCGCGGCGGCCGAGTCGGCGGCGTTGGGACGCCGCGAAATGGTGAGGAAGCTCAAGTAGGCGGTAGCCGGCCGCTCGAACTCGTCGCTCTGCGCGGCGTAGTAGGCCTCGATTTCGGCCTCCCCGATGGTGACATCGGAATCCGGAACCACCGTGGGCGGGTACAGCGCGAGCGCCTCGACCGTGACGGAATCGTTCTGGTCGCGGAACATCTGCCACAGCTCAGAATCGGACACGTACACGCCCGCGGTGATCTGGTCGAAGAACTTGAGCCGGGGGATCTCGTCGCGGTAGCGGGCCTCGAGCGCCAGCAGGAACGCCGGATCGGCGCTGGAGGAGATGAAGCGCTGGTATTTCTGGAGGTCGAACTGCCCCTCGGTCTGGAATTGCGGCATGGAGAGAATCTCCGGCGGCGGTGAGGTGCGCGCCGCGTCGATCACCTCCCGGTCGGAGACCGTGATGCCCCGGCGCCGCAACTCCTGGCGGAGCACGATCTCCTGAACCAACTGCTCCAGCACTTGGTCTTCCAAGGCCCGCTGTTCCTCGAGGGAAACCGGAATCGCACCGCGTTCCTGTCGAATGCGTTCCTGCTCGTTTCGCAGCGCCGCGTAGAAGGTCCGGTCATCGATCTTGTAGCCGTTGACCTTGGCCAGCACCTCAGGGGCGGCCGAGCCGCGCCCGGAGGCATCCATTCCAACCTCGAAAACCATATAGCCAACGAACGTAAAGGCCACCGCGCCCATGATCCACTTGGCGCTGGCCCGCATTGCCCTCATCATGGTCCGGAAACACTCCGCTCGGGAATCTTGGGGACAGGGGCTAAGTCTATGCGCGTCAAAGGCGAATCTCAAGGATTCTGATACCGTTCATAGGTTGACAGCGTTCCCCGCCGCTCGCTAAGTTGTAGCCTGGTAATGGCATACCAGCCCGAGATCGAGAAGCTCCAACAGCGCTACGAAGCTGATCCCTCGCGGAACTTCGCCCAGTTGGCCGAGGCGTATCGTCGCGAGGGGAAGCTGGATGACGCCCTGCAACTGCTGCGCACCCACCTCGAAGAGCGTCCGAAGTATGTCAGTGGGCTGATCGTCCTCGGCCGATGCCTGCTCGACAATCTCGATGACCGCGAGGCGCGCGAGACCTTCGAGCGCGTCCTGGCCGTCGATCCCGAGCATATCATCGCGCTGAAATCGCTGGCCGACATTGCGGAGCGCGGCGGTCAGGTTGCCGACGCGCGCAAGTGGCTGGAGCGGTTGCTCGAAGTCGACCCGATGAACAACGCGGCGCAACAGGCGCTTCGTCGGCTCGGGGAGGCCGGTGCGCCGGCGGTCGCCGAGGCGGAGTCCGCCGCGTCGGAACCCGATCTCGCAGCCGCGGAACCTGCCGCTGCCGGTGAGGTGGCAGGGTTCGAACCCACAATGGTGGAGCTGGCAATCGAGTCGGCTCCCGCCGCGGAAGAAACAGTGGCGGCTGAAGCCGGCGAGGAACCCACCGCCGAGATCGAGCGCGTGGAGCCCGTGGAACTGACGCCGACCGTCATAGAGGCTCCGGCCGTCGACGTGGGGGAAGCTCCGGCCGCTTTGGGCGACGAATTCGAGATCGAACGCGCGTCTGCCGAGTACGATGTCGTGGCGGCGGACATCGAGGCCATAGAGGTCGAACAGTCTGCGGAAGCGGCGCTGCCGCCCACCGTGGAGATCCCGGCGGCCTCTACCGACGAGGCCGCCGAGGGCGGTGCGGAGGAGGAGGCTGAGACGACACCGGAGTCGAGCGAGGCCGAGCAGGAGCCGCTGGACGTGGGAGTGGACCCGGCCGATCTGCAGCCGTTCGACTCCACCTTGGGATGGGGAACTGGAGAACGCACGTCAGGGCAGATCACGGCCGACGATATCGCGGAAGCCGAACGCATGCATGAGGCAGTGGAACCGCCAGCTCACGAGCTTCCCGGTCTCGAGGAAGCCGAGATTCCCGATTTGGCTGCGGGTGGTGCGGAACTGGCCGCTCCGGTCGAACCGCTGGAGACAGTCGAGCTGGAACCGCCGGCCGAGACGGAGCCGGTGGCCGGGCTCGCACCGACCAGCATAGTGGAGGCCGAGGAGATTGGCGTGGCGGAACCCGGTGAGGCTGGGCCTGCGGAAGTGCCGGAACCTGTGGCGGAGGCAGCGGAAGCGGGAGGCGACGAGGCAGCTGCGGAGAGTCCGCGTGAATCAAGCGACTCGCTGGCCGGGCTGCCCGTGTTCCTCCCGGATGCCGGTGGGGAGGAACTACGGGAAGGCGCCGCGGAGCCCGAGCCTGTTGTCACCGAGACGATGGCGGAGGTCTACGCGAAGCAGGGATTACTCGCGGAGGCGAAGCAGGTCTATCGGACGCTGCTCGAGGGCCGGCCGGGAGACGCGCGTCTCGAGGCCCGCCTCGCCGAGCTCGAGCGTGAATCCGCGGGAGGGGCGGTGGAGGAACCACGCGCAAAGTATGCGGCGTCGGTGACCGGGGGTGAGTCCGCCCGCGCCTACCTCACCAGTATCCTGGCTGCCAGGCCGGCTCCTGCGGCGGTCGAACTGCCCGGAGCCGGGGCGGGGGTAGGGGCGGGGGCGGGGGCGGGGGCGGGGGCGCCGGCCGAGTCGGCGTCGGAGCGGCCACCATCGGCCGCGACTGATGAGCCAGCGACGCCCATGGACGAGGCCTTCGAGGGAGAGCCGCCAGAGCCCCGGGGCGCTCCTACCGTGCCGGCCGCAGAC